>JBPOIJ010000045.1:0-3127 GCA_052034585.1 Myxococcota bacterium | reverse complement strand
TCCTGAAACTGGGGCGATAAGGAAGCAAGATGGCTCGATTTGGTGAAGCATTCAAGAACAGGGTGATGGCGCGGTTGTTGCCGCCGGAGAGCGCAGACGTTGGGGTTGTCTCGCGTGAGGTGGGCGTATCGGCGCAGACCTTGGAGCGATGGCGTGAAGTTGCGCAGTCCACGCCCGCCCGAGGGCGGGCCTGGACTGCGGCGGCTCGATTGGAGGCGGTGATCACCACTGCGGCCATGTCACAGGCCGACAAAAGCGCGTGGTGCCGAGAGCACGGCGTGTACCCGGCCGATCTTGAGAAATGGTTGTCCAGCGCCACCGCGTCGCTGGCCGAACCCGAGGATGCACGAGCCAGCCCGCAGGCCACGCGCAAGGACCGCAAGCGCATCAAGGAGCTCGAGCGCGAACTGCACCGCAAGGATCGGGCGCTGGCCGAGACCGCCGCTTTGCTGGTGCTGTCAAAAAAGGTAGAGGCGATCTTCCGCAGGGGCGAGGACGAATGATCGGCCTCGAAGATCGCCGTAATCTGGCCCATGACATTGACACGGCCCACAGCGCCGGCGCCCGGTTGCGCCTGGCCTGCGAGATCGCCGGAATTGACGAGCGCACGCTGCAGCGCTGGAAGGCCGATGACGGTCTTGTGGCGGGTGATGGCAGGCCCCAGGCGGTACGACCGACACCCAGTCATGCCCTGAGCCCAGATGAGCGTGCGCAACTGCTCAGCGTGGCCAACGAGCCGCGCTTTGCTTCGGTCCCGCCGGCGCGCATCGTGCCGATGCTGGCTGACGAGGGCGTGTACCTGGCAAGCGAATCGAGCTTTGCCCGAGTGCTACGGGCCAACGGTCAGAGCAAGCACAGGGGACGCGCCAAGGCGCCACGTCCGGTGCGCCCGCCCACCACGCACATTGCCAGTGCGCCGCGGCAGGTATGGTGCTGGGACATGACCTATCTGCCGGCGGTCGTGATGGGACGCTGGTTTCACCTGTACCTGATTCTGGACTTGTACAGCCGCAAGATCGTGGGCTGGGAGGTGCACGACAGCGACGACTCCGCACACGCCATCCACCTGGTCAAACGCACGGCGTTGGCCGAGGGCATTGCAACGATGACGACCAAGCCGGTCCTGCATGGCGATAACGGGGCCACGCTCAAGGCCACCACGGTGGTGGCGATGCTCAATTGGCTGGGTGTCAAACCGTCGTACTCGCGCCCGCGGGTGAGCGACGACAACGCGTATGCCGAGAGTCTGTTTCGCACCGCCAAGTACCGCCCGGAGTTCCCGACCAAGGGCTTTGCCGATCTCGATGCGGCACGCGCCTGGGCGGCGGCATTCGTGCACTGGTACAACCACGATCATCGACACAGCGGCATTCGGTACGTGTCGCCAGCGCAGCGTCACGCTGGCGAAGACCGTGCCATCCTGGCCGCGCGACACACGCTGTACCTGCAAGCACGCGAATCGAATCCGGCGCGGTGGTCAGGCAAGACACGCAACTGGGACCCCATCGGCGCGGTCACGCTCAACCCCGAGCGCGACTGTGTCATCAAGGCCCATTTGGAGAAAGTTATACAGCCGCTGGCTGCATAAATGAGGCGACAAGTAGCTTGACGCGCGCCGCAACTCCCGTCACCTGGTCATGGAGGCCATGGTTGGCATCGACCCGCAGTCCGACGGTCTGGCCAGGGCGACGCGCATGGGCGTGGCCACCACGGACGCGGGCCTGGACGGTCTGCTGAACCTGCCCGCCTTCAAGGACATCGGCATCGTCTTTGACGCGACCAGCGCCGGCGCGCATGCCCGTCACAACGCCGCATTGCAGTCGCACGGTGTGCAGGTGATCGACCTGACGCCGGCCGCCATTGGCCCCTACGTGGTGCCTGTGGTCAATCTTGAGCAGCACCTGGACGCGCCGAACGTCAACATGGTGACCTGCGGCGGCCAGGCCACGATCCCGATCGTGCGCGCGGTTTCGCGCGTCGCTCGCGTTCATTACGCCGAGATCGTCGCCTCCATCGCCAGCAAGTCGGCAGGCCCCGGGACGCGGGCCAATATCGACGAGTTCACCGAGACAACCTCGAAGGCCATCGTCGAGGTGGGCGGCGCGGCGCACGGCAAGGCCATCATCGTCCTGAACCCCGCCGAGCCACCGCTGATGATGCGCGACACGGTTTACTGCCTGGCCGATCTGGCGGCGGACGAGGATGCCATCGCGGCGTCGGTCCAACAGATGGTCGCCGCCGTCGCTGCTTATGTACCCGGCTACCGGCTCAAACAGCACGTACAGTTCGAACGCATCGACGGCGAGCGCCGCCTCAACGTGCCGGCCCTGGGCCCTGCGCAGGGACTCAAGGTCACGGTATTCCTCGAAGTCGAGGGCGCTGCGCACTACCTGCCGGCTTATTCGGGCAACCTGGACATCATGACCAGCGCAGCGCTGGCTACCGCCGAACGCATGGCGGCACGCCGGCTGGCCGCACAACACGTCGCCGCATGAAGGGGAACGCCGTGACGCCATCCCAAAAGAAGATCTACGTCTCGGACGTCACGCTGCGTGATGGCATGCACGCGATCCGCCACCAGTACTCGCTGGAGCAGGCCAGGCGTATCGCACTCGCGCTCGACGCGGCGCACGTCGACAGCATCGAGGTGGCGCATGGCGACGGCCTGCGCGGATCGAGCTTCAACTACGGCTTCGGCGCCCACAGCGATATCGAGTGGATAGCGGCGGTGGCCGGCGTGTTGAAGCACGCGAAGGTGGCCACGCTGCTGCTGCCCGGTATCGGCACCCTGCACGATCTGCGCGCCGCCTATGACGCTGGCGCACGTGTGGTGCGTGTCGCGACCCACTGCACAGAGGCTGACATCTCGAAGCAGCACATCGCCTACGCCCGCGAGTTGGGCATGGACACGGTGGGCTTTTTGATGATGAGCCACATGAACACGCCCGCGGGCCTGGCGCAGCAGGCCAAGCTGATGGAGAGCTACGGCGCGCAGTGCGTGTACGTCGTCGACTCCGGTGGTGCGATGAACATGCACGACATCGCCGCGCGCTTCAAGGCCTTCAAGCAGGTCCTGAAGCCCGAAACGCAGACCGGTATCCACGCCCACCACAACCTGAGCCTGGGT
>JBPOIJ010000156.1:0-2761 GCA_052034585.1 Myxococcota bacterium | reverse complement strand
CTGTGCCGGGATCGAGTCGGGTTCCATGATGGCGCCCGCCTGGCCGAGCAGGTCCATGCCGAACGAGGCGATCTCCTGCAGCTTGGTGGCGCTGACCGTCTTGGTGATCGAGGCCTCGGGGCCGGGCGTCTGGCCCCGCGACAGCGCGGTGATGCTGCGAAAACGCGTGTACTTCAGGCCCTCGGTCTTGACATACCAGTCGGCCAGCCGATCGCGCACGGCCGCGTTGGCCAGTGCCGGTTCGCCGTCGATGGTCAGGCCGCGCACCAGTTGCAGGATGTCGGCGCTGTCGGGCCCGGGCGCCTGGCCCACCGCCAGGCGCTCGTTCATCAGCGTGGTGAGCGAGACCTTCCAGCCGCCGCCCACCGCGCCCAGCCGTTGCGAGTCGGGCAGACGGACATTGGTGAAGAACACCTCGTTGAAATTGGAGGTGCCCGAGATCTGCTTGATGCGCCGCACCTCGACGCCGGGCGTCTTCATGTCGAGGAAGAACATGGTGAGGCCCGCGTGCTTGGGCGCGCTGGGGTCGGTCCGGGTGATCAGGATGCCGTAGTCGCAGTAGTGCGCCCCGGAGGTCCAGATCTTCTGGCCGTTGATCACCCAGTCGTCGCCATCGCGCACGGCGCGGGTGCGCAGTCCGGCCAGGTCGGATCCGGCCGAGGGTTCCGAGAACAGCTGGCACCAGATCTCTTCACCACGCAGTGCCGGACCGACGTAGCGCTTGAGCTGCTCGGGTTTGGCGTAGTGCATCATCGTCGGGATGCACATGCCCAGGCCGATTTCGAAGTGGCCGCGCGGCACGTTGTAGTTGGCCTCTTCCTGGTTCCAGATCACCTGCTGGATCGAGCTGCCGCCGCGTCCGCCCCATTGCGGATCCCAGGTGATGCCGGCGAAGCCGGCCGCGGCCTTCTTGCCCTGCCAGGCCTTGGATTGCGCCAGGGCCTCGGGCCCTTCGTTGTAACGCGAGCGCTGAGCCGGCTCGTTGGGTTTCTTGCGGGTCGCGTTGGCCTCCAGGAAGGCGCGCGCCTCGGCGCGGAATGCCGCTTCTTCGGGGGTGTCGTTAAAGTCCATGATCGTTCCCTTTGTTCGCTGCGTTCAGGCGCGCCGATCAGGCGGCCTGGGCATTCCACAGGTGGACCAGGCGGTCCTTCCAGTGCGGATTGCTGCCCAATTGCACGGCCATCAGCTTGGCGCGCCGATAGAACAGGTGGCAGTCCATCTCCCAGGTGAAACCCATGCCGCCGTGGGTCTGGATGTTTTCTTTGGCGGCGAGATAGAACGCATCGGACCCGGCCACCCGCGCGGTGGCGGCTGCCAGGGCGAGCTCGGGCGCATCGGTGGACAGCGCCCAGGCGCCGTAATACGCGTTGGAGCGCGCCAGTTCGGTGGCGATGTAGACATCGGCCAGCTTGTGCTTGATCGCCTGGAACGATCCGATCGGCCGCCCGAAGGCGAAGCGTTCATTGGCGTAGGCCACCGCCATGTCCAGGCATGCGCTGGCCCCGCCCACCTGCTCGAACGCCATCAGCACCGCGGCCCGATCGAGCAGCCGCTCGACACCGGCCCAGCCTTGCGCGCCTTCGCCCAGCGGCTGCGCCGGCGCCTGCGCAAAGGTGATGCGCGACTGGTTGCGCGAGGGATCGACGCTCTTCAAGGTCGTCCGGGAGACGCCGGCCGCCTGCAGCTCGACCAGGTACAAACCGATCGCGCCAGCCGGATCCTTGGCCACGACGACAGCGAAATCGGCCGCATCGCCATCGCTGACCGGCCACTTTTCGCCGCTGAGCTTGCCATTTTCGACCCGGGCGTTGACCGACCGGGCGCTGGGATTGCCCAGCCCTTCGGCCAGCGCGAAGCAGCCGATCTGGCTGCCCTTGACCATCGCGGGCAGCCAGCGCTCACGCTGAGCCTGGCTGCCATGGGCGAGCAGTGCCTCGGTGGCCAGGTAGACCGACGAGCCGAAGGGCACCGGCGCGATGGCACGGCCGATTTCTTCGGCGAGCACGCACAGGCCTTCATGCCCCAGGTCGGCGCCGCCGTAGGCTTCGGGCACGGCCGCGCCGAGCCAGCCCATGTCGGCCATGCCTTTCCAGAGCGCGCGGTCGTAGGTGTCGCCGCCCTCGAGGATCTTGCGCACCGCCTTGGTGGAGGACTGGTCCTTCAGGAAGCGTCGCGCCTGCTCGCGCAGCTGCTTCAGGTCGTCTGAGAAATCGAAGTTCATGGCCGGGCTCCGGTCAGGGCAGCTGGTTGGACAGGACCAGGGTTGCGGCGGCCGTGAACATGCCGCCCACGCCCTGGACCACGCTGGTCTTCACGCCGGCCACCTGCTTGTAGGCCTCGCCGCGCAGCTGGCGCACGGCCTCCTGGATCGCAAACATGCCGTACATGCCGGTGTGCGTGTACAGGATGCCCCCGCCGTTGGTGTTCAGCGGCAGCTTCCCGCCTGGCCTCGTGTGGCCGGCCTGGATGAAGGCGCCGGCTTCGCCGCGCCCGACGAAACCCATGTCCTCCAGCCCGTACAGCGGCAGGTGGGCGAAGGCGTCATAGATCATCAGGTGATCGACATCGGCGTGTTTGATGCCGGCTTCAGCGAAGGCCGCACGGCTCGCCAGGCGGAACCCTTTGGACGACGTAGGGTCGTCCATCATCGAGACCATCGGGCTGTCGCAGGCTTCGCCCGAGCCCAGCAGATAGACCGGCGAATCGGCGCGCTTCAGATTGCGCGCACGCTCGGCGGTGGTGATGACGATGGCGCCGCCAC
>JBPOIJ010000003.1:0-160978 GCA_052034585.1 Myxococcota bacterium | reverse complement strand
GCGGCGGAGAGGTCGACGCCCGCGCGGATCAGTCCGGCTGCTGCGCCCCGCTCCCCCCAGCCCGCCCCGCCACCCGCCCCTCCGCCGGGCGACCCCCCGCCGAGCTGCGCGCGACCGTCGCGGCCGGCCGGTTCCAGGACACGCCCCCGCCCCGGCGAGGGCCTCCGCGCCTCGAGCGGGCCGTTCGACGTGGGCTCTCCGCGCGCGCGGCCGACCGCTTCCCCGACATGGCCGCGCTGTTGCTCGAGCTCGAAGCACCTCGCGCTCGGACGAGGCGCTTCGCCGCCGCTGCGGGCGTCTTCGTCGTCCTCGGGCTGGGCCTCGCCGGGTGGTGGCGGCGCGAGGTGCCTCGGTGTCCACCGAGCGTCGAGCGGCTCGCCGGAGGTTGGGACGAGCCCGCGCGCCGGCAGACTCGCACCGCCTTCGCGGCCACGAAGCTCGCCTGGGCGCCCGCGCTCGCCGACAAGCTCGTCGCTGGCCTCGACGCCTACGCCGCCGAGTGGAGCCGCCTCCACACCGACGCCTGCGAGGCCACCTGGGTGCGCAAGGAACAATCGGAGCGCGCGCTCGACCTCCGCATGCGCTGCCTCGAAGGCCGTCGCCTCCAGCTCTTCTCCGTCGCGCGCTTCGTGGCGTCGGTCGACGGCGAGACGGTGGACAAGGCGCCCTCGGTGGTGTTCGGCCTCGCCAGTCTGCCCGCGTGCAACGACGTCGCCCGGCTCGAGGCGAGCGCACAGTCGCTCTCCGAGGAAGCGCGGGCCGCCGCCCAGTCGGTGCGCACCGCGCTCGCGGAGGTGAAGGTACGGCACGACGCTGGCCGCTTCTCCGACGCGCTCGCCCTCGCCGAGCCCCTCTCCGCCCGACTGCCTTCACTCGAGGACCTCTCGACCCAGGCCGAAGGCTGGTTCTGGTTGGGCACGGTGCAGCTCAAGCTGGGGAAGACCGACGTCGCCCAGGAGCACCTCCGTCGCGCGCTCACCACCGGCTCCGTCGCCCACGACGACGACGTGATGCTGCGCGCGCTCTGCCAGTTGGTCGAGCTCGGCGCCGTGCGGCTCCACGACGAGAAGCTGACCGCCGAGTTCCAACGGCTCATCGAGCTGACGCGTTCACGCCGCGCGCCCGACGTCCAGCTGCAGGCCATCATCGAGAACCAGCTCGGCCTCGCCGCCTTCAGCCAGGGAAAGCTCGAAGACGCGCTCGGGCACTTTCGCACGGCGCGCCGGCACTACGAGCAGGTGCAGGGCCCGGCCGGCAAGAACGTGGTGCGCACCATCAACAACATCGGCGTGCTCCTCTCCGAGCTGGGCAAGCCAGAGGAGGCGCTCGTCGAGCTGAAGGCGGCGCGCGCGATGTTGGCCGCGGACTACGGTGAGGCGCACCCCGACGTCGCTCGCGCCGAGGTCAACCTGGGCGTCTTGTGCAACGACCTGGGGCGCTTCGACGAGGCCGTGCCGCACTTCGCGCTCGCCGAGCAGCTGCAGCGCCAGAACCTCGGCGAGCGGCACCTCGAGCTCGCCGCCACCCACAACAACTGGGGTGACACCTGCTTGGGGCGGAAGGACCCGGCCGGCGCGCTCGCGCACTTCCAGAAGGCGCTCGAGGTACGCGAGGCCGCGCTCGGGCCCAAACACCTCAAGCTCGTGGGAGACCTCGGTGGCATCGCGACCGCCGCTGGCGAGCTGGGGCAGCGAGACGTCGCCCTCGCCGCGCTCGAGCGAATCGTCTCCCTCTGGTCGAGCGAGGGTACCCACCCGCACGAGCTCGGGCGCGCGGAGGTCTCGCTCGCCAAGGCGCTCCTCGCCACCGATGCGGTTCGGGCTCGCGCGCTCCTCGAGTCAGCCGACGGGCACTTCGCCGCAGGAGGAGACGCTGCGACGAAGGACCGGGAGGCCGCCAGGCAGGTGCTGAAGGGCCGCTGAGGTCGAAGCCGCGCGCTCAGCCACCCCGACTGTCCGCGGGGCGTCGAGCTCGGACGGCCCACGACGTCACGACCCGTCGTCGCTCGGCTCGAGGCGAGCGCGCTTCGAACGCCGGCTTCGGCCCGTCGCCCTCGGAGCGCTCACGACTCGAACGCCGGGACCTTCCTCGGCTCAGAGCCCGAAATGACCAGTGCAGTCGGAAGTGAGCGGAGAGGTCGAGGTCACGCAGCACTGGCCGTAGGTGGGGTTGCACTGCGTCGCGCCGCTGACGTTCGCGCAGTCGGTGTTCGAGGCGCAGGCCTCGGGCCACACCACCCCGCCCTTGATGCCACCGTCGATGTAGAAGACCGGCGTGCAGCGGTAGCCGGTGCGAGGCACGGAGCCGAGCTGCGGGCACGCCTGGCCGCACCAGAACTGGTAGCCGCCGTCGGCCGCCGTCGTGAGCAAGAACTCGATGCCGTTGGCCTGCGTGCAGTAGGACTCGGGAGCGATCTGCGTGCGCACCATGCAGAGCCCGCTCACGAAGTCGGTGCCGGGCACTTCGGTGCCGCCGAAGCAGAAGCCCAAGCCAGGCTCGGGCGGGTTCGAACAGCCCGCGTTGTTGGTGCAGGTGCCGCCGAGGTTGGTCGGAATGCCGCCACCGGAGAACTGCGCGTTCGCCGAGCGGCGATCCATCCAGCAGCCGGTGGAGGCCGTCGTCTGGGTGCTGTCGCTCACGTTCATGCACTCGAGGCCGGCGGCGCAGTTGGCGGCCGTCGTGCAGCCGTTGACGCAGTACCGATCGCGCTCGTTGTACACCGACATCCACGAGCCGCTGCCGCCCGCGCACACGTTCCCCGTGCCGCAGTTCGCCTGGCCGTTGGTGGTGCAGGGCAGGGTGCAGAAGCCCTGCTGGAAGAGCGAGGGGAAGAAGCCCGACGAGGGGTTCGTCTGCGTCTTGCAAATCGCCGAGGGACCGAGCGACGCGGTGCACTGCGTCGCCGTGCTGCAGGGCGCGCCAACCCCACTGGCTGGAGCGCCGCCGCCGGTGCCCGCGCCTGCCGAGCCTCCGCCCACGGCCGAGCCGCCGCCCGTCGGAGAGCCCGTGCAGACCCCGTTGCTGCATGCGGTGAAGCCACGCGCCGCGCAGTTGGTGCAGGCGTTGCCGTTGATGCCGCAGGTCACGAGCTGAAAGTTGGTGCCTTGGGGCACGCACACCGTCTGGCCGCCGGTCTGCGCGTAGCAGGTCGTGCAGGTCTGCTGCGATTGGCAGGTGCCGTTCGCGGTGCAGACGTCGGTGCCGGTGCAGGTGGCGCAGGTGTTCCCGCCACGGCCGCAGGCGGCCCCGTTGTTGCCGTTCAAGCAGGTGTTGTTCTGGCAGCAGCCCAAGCAGTTGGTCGGCGAGCAGTTCGCCACGCCGCCGCCGGTGACGAAGCCGCCGCCAGTGACGAAGCCGCCGCCGGTGACGAACCCGCCGCCCGTCACCGAGCCGCCGCCCGTCACCGAGCCACCGCCCGTCACCGAGCCGCCAGCCATGACGAACCCTCCGCCCGCCGCATCGCCGCCGCCCGTCGCCGGACCGTTCCCGGTGTTCGAGCAGACTCCTCCGAAGGAGCAGATCTGCGCGAGCCCGCAGGCCTGGCACTGGGCGCCCTTCGAGCCGCAGGCCGTCGGCTGGGTGCCGGTCTGGCACTTGCCCGCCGAATCACAGCAGCCGGTGCTGCAGGTGGCGGAACTGCAGACGGGCTTGGGGCACGCCTGGAAGCTGACGGCGATGGCCAGCAGCGACGCAGCTCCAAGGACCCAACGAGTCAGCCGAGGTGATGCCGAAGCGAACGCGAACATGAAGGAAGGCTCCCATGACGCCCCACCGGCCGGAGGAACGTCGAACGAATGGAACACGTGTACCCGAATCTTGGGTCCCCCTTCAAATCTTCGCGAGTTCCTCGGGCGCGATTTCGGTAGAAACGACTGGAATGACGTTCGCGGTGGAGGCGAAGGGGCTGATCAAGCGGTTCGGCGACTTCACCGCCGTCGACGGCCTCGACATGCGGATTCCGAAGGGCAGCTTCTACGCCTTCCTCGGCCCGAACGGCGCCGGCAAGTCGACCACCATCTCGCTGCTGACGGGCATCTACGCACCCGACGGCGGCAGCCTCACGCTCCTGGGCGTCGACGCAGTGAAGGAACCGCTCGCCATCAAGTCCCGCATCGGCGTGGTGCCCGAAGAGCTCTCGCTGTTCGAGCGGCTGACCGGCCGGCAGTACCTCACCTTCTGCGGGCGCATGCACGGGCTCGATGGAGCGACCTCCGAAGCGCGCGCCGACGAGCTGCTCTCGTTGACCGAGCTCGCCTACAAGAGTGGCGCGCTCGTCTCCGAGTACTCGAAGGGCATGCGCCGCCGCCTCGCCATCGCCGCCGCGCTGGTGCACGCGCCCGACCTCGTCTTCCTCGACGAGCCCTTCGAGGGCATCGACGTCATCGCGGCCGGAGTGATTCGGGAGCTGCTCGCCGAGCTCTCTCGCCGTGGCGTCACCTTGCTGCTCACCACCCACGTGCTGGAGATCGCCGAGCGGCTGGCGACGCACGCGGGCATCATTCGCGCGGGGAAGTTGATCGACGAGGGCGGCGTGAAGGAGCTCGAGCAGCGGCACCAGGTCGGCTCGCTCGAGGAGGTGTTCGAGAAGCTGATCGGCGTGCCGGTCGCGCGTGACACCCGGCTGTCGTTCTACGGCGCTCCGACCGCGGGCTGACACGGGGCACCTGCTGCGGCGAGCCGGCCTCGACTCGAGTGGACTCTCCGCCTGACTCAGGCATCGTCCCGGCCGTGGCCGTCCTGTCGCCTCCGACCTTCCTTCAGCACCTGGTGCTCCTCTGGAGGCTGCGGCTCGACATCGGGCTCAACCGGGACTCGGGCAAGGCGCGCTGGCTCTCGGTGCTCGCCTTCGTGCTGTCGGCCTCTCCCTCGGTCGCGCTCGCGGCGACCTTCTACGGCTTCATGCGGCACCCGGTGGTGGTGCAGTCGGAGGCCTGGGGCGACTTCCTGGTGCGCCTGCTCCTCTTCGTCACCAGCGCCACCTGGGTCACCTGGCCGGTGCTCTCGGCAGGGGTGGACGATCACTCCGAGCTCTCGCGCTACTCGGCGTTCCCCATCTCGAGCTTCCGGTTGATGCTGGCCTCGACGCTCGCGTCCATCGTCGAGCCGCGCAGCTTCGTCTTCTACGGCCCCCTCGCGGGAGCGACCGCCGGCTATCTCGCCTACCGGCCTCCGTCGTCGTGGCTGCTCGTGTTCTTGGGCTTCGGCGCCTACGTGCTCTTCAACGCCGCGCTCTCGCGAGTGGGCTTGCACATCATGCTCAACCTGCTCCGTCAGCAGCGGAGCGCCGAGTTGATTGGTGTCGGCTTCCTGGTGAGCCTGGTGGCGGCCTCGTTCATTCCCGCGGTCGACACCGAGTGGCTGCTCCACCTCAACGAGGTCGGCGCGGTGGTGCCCGACACCATCATCGAAAACGCGGCCTTGGCGCTCGGGCGGTTCCCCACCGGCTGGTTCGGGCATCTCCTCCGCGCGGGCTGGGCGGGCCGGGTCGATCTCGCGTTCGGCGACGTGCTGGGCACGCTGGAACTTGGGCTCGTGGCGCTGGTGGTCGCCTGGGGCCTGTTGCTCCAGTTCCATCGCCACGCGGGTCGCGGAGGTTCCATCTCGTCGAGGTCGCGGGCGTCGAACCCGTTCGCTCGCACGAAGCGGCCCTTCACCACCCTGGTGATTCGCGAGGCGCTCGATCTCTGGAACAACCCACGGGCGCGGCTCCTCGCCTCGGTGCCGTTCGTCCTCTCGATCCTCTTCAAGCTGTTGTCGGGCCGCTCGCTCTTCGTCTTCTTCCTCGGGCGCTCGGCCGACGCGTGGGTGATGGGCGGGCTCGCGGTCTACGGCGCCATCGTGCTCGCCTCGACCTTCTCGCAGAACGCCTTCGGCTACGACGGGCACGGCTTCACGGTGTTCCTGGTGTCGCCGGTGCGGCTCGGTGACGTGCTCCGGGCGAAGAACGTGGTGCACGGCAGCGTCGGTGCGGCGATGGCGGTGCTGGTGGTGCTCTTCTACGTGCCCTACTTCGGGGCGGGCACGGCGCTCGACGTCGCCTGCGCGTTGCTCTCGGTGGTGGCGCTCGTTCCCGTGCTCCTCACTGCAGGCAACGTCTTGTCGCTCGTCTTTCCGGTGAAGTTCCACGCGAACTTGAAGCGGCGCGACAAGCTGCCCTTCGCGGCGTCGATGGCCGGGCTCGCGGCGGCGTCGGTGGGGACGAGCCCCTTCGCCTTCGCCCTGCGACTCGTGGGAAAGGAGGGCCCTTGCCTCGAGACCCTGGCCATCTTGGCCCTCTCGGCCCTCGCGAGTTGGCTCACGTACCTCGGGTCGTGGCCCCTGGTGATGCGGCTCCTCGAGCGGCGTCGTGAGGCGGTGCTCCGCGCAGTGACCCGCGAGTAGCGAGGCGACGCCCCGCTCGCGAGCCGGGTCTGGAGGCAGCTCACGCGCGTCGGCGAAGCGCGCGAGGAATCGGTGCGGGCATCGCCGCGTCTCACGGTAGTCTCCGTCGCGCTCATCAGCACTGGAGGGCTCCATGCGGCTCCTGTTCGCGACCTGCGTTCTCGTCTCGGTGGTTGGCTTCGCGCAGTCTCCCGTTCCCGGGTTCGATCTCGACCGAACCGTCTTCAACGGCGGCGCGCGGGAGACGCTCACCCTCAACTCGGGCGACGTGCTCGCGCCCCAGCGCATTCGGGTCGGGCTCTTCGGGCACTACCTGAAGGACGGGCTGGTGCTCACCTCGAACGGGACGCGGGTCGGCGCGGTGGTGGGCAACCGGGTGACTGGGCACGTCCTCGCGCACTACGGCGTGTCGGAGTACTTCGACGTCGGGCTCCAGCTCCCGATGGTGCTGATGCAGAACGGCGACGAGCTCTCCTCACGCGGAGTGGCGCCGGTGGAGAGCGCCGCGCTCGGCGCGCCCAGCCTCCAGGGACGGTTCGCGCTCTTCCGCCAGGGGCGCGGTGAAGACCCGATGGATCTCGCCTTCTCGCTCGGAGTGAACCTGCCCTTCGGCTCGAGCGGCGCCCTCACCAAGGACCCGGGGCTCGGCTTCGCGTTGGCGCCTCGCGTGGGCGGTGGCTATTCCTTCGGGCCGATTCGAATCGGCGGCGAGCTGGGCAGTCAGGTGCGCGGCGCGGCGATCCTCAGCCCGAACAACCCTGCCCTCACGGACGAGATCGGCAGCTCGTTCTCGTGGGGCGCGGTGGTGTCGACGACGAGACAGCTCCATCAGCTTCGGGGAGAGGTGGCGGCCGTCGGGGCGGTGCCCTTCACCAAGGCGCCTGCGAGCACCGAGCTCGTCGGCGCGGCGCGCATCGGCTTCGGAGACGGGGAGCAGTTCGAAGCGGCGCTGCTCGGGGCGTTGGGCCTGGGGCGGGCTCCCGGCACGCCGGCGTTCCGCCTCGCGCTCGGGTTCACCTGGGCGCCTGCCTTCGTCGAGAAGCCGAGGCCGGTGTGCGTCGAGGGCCAGCCCTACCTCACCGAGGCGTGCCCCGAGCTGGACAAGGACGGCGACGGCATGGCGAACGGGCGCGATTCCTGTCCCGAGACTCGTGGGGTGTCGGCACGCCTCGGCTGCCCCGACATCGACACCGACGGCGACGGCGTGCTCGATCTCGACGACCGGTGCGTCTCGGTCTTCGGCGCGCGGGAGTTCGACGGCTGCCCACCGCCCGATCGCGACGGTGACACGGTGCTCGACGCTGCCGATCAGTGCCCCGACGAGAAGGGCCTCGTCGAGCGCAACGGCTGCCCGATTCGAGACGCCGACAAGGACGGCATCGAAGACCCCGACGACGCCTGCCGCGACGAGGCCGGCCTCGCCGAGCTGAAGGGCTGCCCGGATCGCGACGGCGATGGTGACTCTGTCGTCGATCGGTTCGACAACTGCCCGAAGGAACCCGGGCCGGTCGACAACCAGGGCTGCCCGAAGCAGCAGAAGCAGCTCGTCATCATCACCAAGGAGAAGCTGGTCATTCTCGAGAAGGTCTTCTTCGCGACCGGCAAGAGCACGATTCTGCCGAAGTCGTTCCAGCTGCTGACGCAGATCGCGACGGTGCTGAAGGAGCACCCGGACATCGCCAAGGTGCGCGTCGAGGGCCACACCGACGACCGCGGCAAGTACGACTCCAACGTGAAGCTGTCGCAAGACCGCGCTGCGTCAGTGAAGCAATTCCTGGTGGACAAGGGTGTAGCGGCCGAGCGGCTCGATGCGCGAGGCTTCGGGCCGGACAAACCTGCCGATACCAACGCGACGGACAAGGGCCGGGAGAACAACCGCCGCGTGGAGTTCATCGTCGAGAACTGAAGCACCAACCCCCGCGAGGAACCGATGAAGGCCGCTTCTTTTTCGTTCGCGACCGTCGTGTTGACGGCGCTCTTGCTGCTCACGACTCCGAAGGTCTTCGCCTCTTCGACGGGCGCGCCGGTCTGCGAGGTGGACGCGGCGGTCATGTCCGCGAACATGGGAGCGAGCGCGCTCACGTCGCCGAACGGCTGGGCGCTGAGCTCCACCACCACGAGCTACCAGCCGAACGGCACGGTGACGTTCCAGCTCGCCAACGCGAACCTCAGCAAGCAGTTTCGAGGGCTGCTCTTGTGGGTGAAGTCGGCGTCCAACGCCGCGGTCGGCTCCGTCAGCCCGTTGCCGAGCGGCTTCCAGGTGATGAGCGGCTGCGCGCCGTCGGCGATCACCCACGTCTCGAACGTGGCGAAGAATCAGCAGTCGTTCACCTGGAGGGCGCCGGGCGCTGGGGCAGGCATCGTCACCGTGCGGGCGTTCGTCGTCGAGGAGTGTGGGCTCCCGTATCCCGGGTGTCGGCCGTACTGGGTCGAGCTGGCGCCGCTGTCGTTTCGTGAGGGAGGGATCGATGTCGACGGTGGTGCGACCGCGGGTGGCTCGAGCGGGACGGGCGGCGGCGTGAGTGGAACGGGCGGTGGTGTATCGACGGCGGGTGGTGTCGCTGGCGGAGCTGCGACGGCCGGTGGTGTCGCTGGCGGAGCATCGACGGCGGGTGGTGTCGCTGGCGGAGCTGCGACGGCGGGTGGCGTTGCGGGCGGAGCGTCGACGGCCGGTGGCGTCGCTGGCGGAGCATCGACGGCCGGTGGTGTCGCTGGCGGCGCGTCGACGGCGGGTGGTGTTGCGGGCGGAGCTGCGACGGCGGGTGGTGTCGCTGGCGGAGGTGCGACGGCCGGTGGTGTCGCTGGCGGAGCGTCGACGGCGGGTGGCGTCGCTGGCGGAGCATCGACGGCGGGTGGCGTCGCTGGCGGAGCATCGACGGCCGGTGGAGTTGCTGGCGGAGCATCGACGGCCGGAGGTGTCGCGGGCGGAGCATCGACGGCCGGTGGCACCGCAACCGCAGGTGGCACCGCGACGGCTGGCGGGACAGCGACAGCTGGAGGAACGGCGACCGCAGGCGGCACCGCAACGGCAGGTGGCACTGCGACCGCTGGAGGGACAGCGACAGCTGGAGGAACCGCAACGGCTGGCGGAACCGCAACGGCAGGCGGCACCGCGACGGCCGGAGGAACCGCGACGGCCGGAGGCACCGCAACGGCAGGCGGCACCGCAACGGCTGGAGGACCCGCGACCGCCGGAGGAACCGCGACCGCTGGAGGAACCGCGACCGCTGGAGGAACCGCAACGGCGGGCGGGTCAGCAACGGCTGGTGGGCGCGCGGGTGGCTCCGCGACCGCTGGCGGCGCAGCTGGAGGCGAGACCGAACTCAGTGGCGGCGGCTGCGGCTGCACCGGCGTGAGCACGAGTCAGTCGCTCGTCTTGCTGGCGCTCAGCTGGCTGGCCGCGCGTCGGCGTCACAGGTGAGCGTCTGAGCTCCCCGGTGACGTCACCATTCGTCCAGCTCCTCGAAGCCGAGGACGAGCCGCGGTGGAAGCACGCCGCCCGTCTGCGTCGCGAACAGCTCGTCGCCTGACTCGAGGTGCGGCTCCGGGAGTGGCGGCAGCAATCGGTGGACGAGCGCCCAGTCGATGATGACGTCACCTGGTCGGGAGCCACCTCGCTCGAGGAGTTCGTCGAGGTGGTCCAGGGTGGTCGAGCCGTCGTCTCCCACGACTCGGACTGCCCGTCGCAGGTCGACGACCTGGGGAGGTCCTTCGCCGACCAACCAGACCGCGAAGCCTGCCGGAGCGGGGTCCTCACCTTGCTCGCGTGCCTGGAGGTCCTGCGCGATGGCTCGCAGCACGAAGGACGCGGGGTCGTTCTCCGCGTTCCACAGCCCCTTCATGGCTTCGACGCTCGTCGAGACGACGAGGCACAGCGGTCGATCGCCGGAGCTCACTGCCAGGACGTAGGCGTTGGGCACGGTCGAACCATAGGCGACAGTCGATTCGGTGCGCCCGCGACCAGCTCAGCCCGACTCACTTCGCGCCGGGCGGCATCAGGTTGTGATCGCGCATCCACTGCTTCGCGGTCTCGAGGCTGCGCGGCCGGTTGTCGATGATGTCGGCCTCACCACCCGCGCGGAACACCTGATGCCGAACGGTCGCGGTGTCGTCCTCTCCGGTCTTCTTGGTGGCGAACTTCCAGTCCTTGTCGGCGGGCATGTTCTTCACCATCTGCACGAGCGCCCGCACGTCCTTCGGATCCTTGCCGTTGAGGAAGGACAGGAAGTCTGACGGCTTCACCCCGAGGTGCTCGGCCATCTGCTCGATGAAGGGCCCGACCGATCGATGGTTCGTCTGCAGCACGTCGGACAACTCGGAGGCGATCTCGGGCCGCAGGCCAGCCGTCTCGAGGAACTCCTTCACGTTCTTCTGCTGCGCCATCTCGGCGTCTTCCGCGGGGTCTTCTCCCCAGATGAGGTTCGCGACCGTCGCGCCGATGACCAGCGCCGCACCAAAGAGCTGGCCTCCTGGCACCAGCATCAAGGCGCCTCCCGCGGCCGTCGCGAGGTTGGTCCCGCCCTCCAGCAACTTCCCTTCCGACAGCGACATCACGCCCTTCACCAGCGAGATGGCCGCCCCTGCACCACCGAGCGCCTTGCTCGCCGCGCTCAACACCTTGGCGTCGCTGAAGAGCGAGAACGCGTCGGTCGCGAAGCCCAGCGTGTCGACCGACTGGGAGACGACGCCCAGCGCGTTCTGATCCTTGATGTTGACCCACCCGTTGATGAGGCTCGGCCCGGCGAGGATGAGGCCGAGCACCTTGGCCGACTTCCCGTAGTCGCCGCCGCCGAGGTCGCTCGCCGCCTGCTTGTACGCGGCCAGCCGTTCCGCTTCGTTGCCGCCCGCGACCTTCGAGAGCGCCTTGTTGAAGGTGTCGGCTTGGTCCGCGCTGATGCCGAGCAGCTTCGCGTTCTTCGAGACGAGCTGGTTGAGCTGGCTGGCGTCCTTGCCGAGGCTGACGCTCACCCGCACCATCGAGCGGGCGGTGATCTCCGCCATCTTCTGGGGCAGCTCGATGTACGTCTTCGCCTTGCTCGTCTGTGCCGCGAGCCCATCGAGGAACGACGGCTGCTTGAGCAGCTGCAGCTTCATCGCCGCTTCGAGCGCCTTCTGGCCCGACTGGGTGTTGAGGAGCGCCTCGCCGTGCGTCTTCGTCGCGGCCTTGAGCTCGGCCGCGAGCTTGCCCTCTCCGTTGAGCGGGTTGAGCACCGACGGCTCTCCGAACGCACCCGACGCCGCGGCCGCGAACGCGCCCATGTAGCGATCGGCCGTCTGCTCGAACGCGTCGAACTCGGCTTGGTGCTTCTTCACGAAGGAGTCGCGGTAGGCCTCGACCGCCTTCGGATCGACCGCGGAAGCGAAGCCGGTGACGGTGCGCGCGAACTCCGCGTTGAGCGCGTCGACGACCTTCTTCTGCTTCTCGAAGTCGCCGCGCAGCCCTCGGAGCTCGGCCGCGGTCGAGCCCATCAGCGCGCCGGCCGCTTCCGTCTTGCCGGCCTTCTTGAGTGCGCTGATGAGGGCGCCAGACACCTCGAAGTTGCCCTTGAAGGTGGGGCTGTTCCCGAGCCGGGTGAGCATCGGGTGCTTCGGGCCGTCGATCGCCGCGGCGAGCTTGTCGACGAGCAGCTGCCGCGCCGAGCCCTTCGCGTTCTTGATCGCGTCGGCGAGGAACTGGTTGTTCGCGCCGTTCGGCTCTCCTGCCTGCGCGATGATCGCCGAGAGGTGATCGCGCTTGGGGTCCGAGAGGAGCTTGAGCAGCTTGAGCTGGCCCGCCTCGTCGGCGCCCTCGAGCTGGTTGGCGAGCATCTGGGTGCCGTATTCCTTGAACGCGCCCTTGAGCGAGAGCGACACCTTCTTGCGGTCGAACTCCGCCGCCTTGTCGGGGCTGATGCCGACGACGGGTGAGCCGATCATTCGAACCTGCTCCTCGCGGGTGCGGCTCGCGAGGTCGGTGAGCCCGTCCATGTTCATCTCTGCCTCGGTGGTCGCCTTGGTGCGGTCCCACTTCGCCTCGGTGAGGACGGACTCCTCACGAGAACGAATCGCGGTGCCGAGGTGGTTCGCGGCCGCGTCGAGCTTCTTCCACTTGTCGGAGCCGGGCTTCTGCGCGTCGCGAGCGGTGATCAGCTGGTCGTACATCGCGACCATGCGGTTGGTCTTGGTGGCGCCGTCGCCCTTGCCCTGCCGCAGCGTGCCGTAGGCGCTCTTGAGCTCGCCGTCGATCTTCGAGTGCGCGTCGAACGCCGCGTCGTAGCGGGCCTGGGCTTCGTCCACCTGCTTCTGGAGCGCCGGCTTCCTCGCGGCGGGTACGCTGGCGAGCGCCAGCTTCAGCGAGTCGAGGGCCGTCTTCGCCGAGGTGACGACGGACGCCGCCCCGAGCTCCTTGCTGGCGAGGTTCGCGAGCTCGTCGGTGGTCGGGCCCTTCGGCGCAGGAGGAACGGCGGGCCTGCTCGGCGGGTGTTGGATGCGGCCAGTCATGGGGACCCTCGGAGAGTCGGCGGGGAATTCCACACTTCATGCCAGAGGGTCGCACTGGTTCAACTGGGTGTTGGCCGTGTGCCTCTGCGCCGATGCCACGGGTCGTCACGAGACCTGTCACTTCTCCGGACCCTCGTGCTCAGGAGAGTCCGGTCATCGCAGCGAGCATTGGCTCAGGGCACTTGCAGTCTTGGGACCACCACCGTCGACCAGCTCGGCAAGGTCGAGCCGCCGGAGGTGCCACGGCTGACGGTGACTCGGTAGACGCCTGGGTAGAGGGCGATGGTGAAGGTGTACGGGTCGGTCGTCATCGAGCAGCCCGGCACCGTCGTCGTCGCGTTGAAGCGCGAGTCGGTGAGGTGGGTGAATTGGAGCTCGGCGCGCGTCGAGGTGCTGCAGAGCGTGGCGCCGGGGTCGGCTCCGTTCTTCGTCACCCGGCCCGAGACGGTGTGCTGCGGCGGCACCGGCACGTCGAAGACGACGTTCGTCGCGGGCGCGGAGACGACGAAGGCGGGGTTCGCCACCGTCGACCAGGTCGGGAGCGTCGAGCCGCCCGAGGTGCCGCGGTCGACGGTGACGCGATAGGTGCCCGGGTAGAGGTCGACGCTGAAGGTGTACGGGTCGGTCGTCGCCGCGCAGCCGGCCACGGTGGTGCTCGCGTTGAAGCGTGCATCGGCAGAGTTGGTGAAGGTGAGCTGGGCGCGCGTCGAGGTGCTGCAGAGCGTGGCGCCTGGGTCCATTCCGTTCTTCGTCACTCGACCCGAGACGGTGTGCTGCGGCGGCACTGGCACGTCGAAGACGACGTTCGTCGCCGGGCCGCTCACGAGGAAGGCTGGGTTCGCCACCGTCGTCCAGGAGGGCAGCGTCGAGCCTCCCGAGGTGCCGCGGTCGACGGTGACGCGATACGTGCCGGGATAGAGGAGCACGCTGAAGGTGTACGGGTCGGTCGTCGCCGCGCAGCCCGCGACGGTGGTGCTCGCGTTGAAGCGCGGGTCGGCCATGTTGGTGAAGGTGAGCTGCGCGCGCGTCGAGGTGCTGCAGAGCGTGGCGCCCGGGTCGGCTCCGTTCTTCGTCACTCGACCGGAGACCATGTGCTGCGGCGGCACCGGCACGTCGAAGACGACGTTCGTCGCGGGCGCGGAGACGACGAAGGCGGGGTTCGCCACCGTCGACCAGGTCGGGAGCGTCGACCCTCCCGAGGTGCCGCGGTCGACGGTGACGCGATAGGTGCCCGGGTAGAGGTCGACGTTGAAGGTGTACGGGTCGGTCGTCGCCGCGCAGCCGGCCACGGTGGTGCTCGCGTTGAAGCGCGAGTCGGCGACGTTGGTGAAGGTGAGCTGCGCCCGCGTCGAGGTGCTGCAGAGCGTGGCGCCTGGGTCCATGCCGTTCTTCGTCACCCGCCCGGAGATGGTGTGCTGTGGCGGCACTGGCACGTCGAGCACCAGATTGCCGAGGTTGCCGCCGGCGCAAGCGGACATCGCGTTGCAGGAGAAGCCCATTGGGCAGCCTGCGCAGACCGGCGCGCAGACGTTCGCGATGCCCCCGGCTCCACACTGAGTGGTGCCGCTGCACATGCCGCAGTCGAGTGGGGTGCCGCAGCCGTCGTCGACGCGGCCACAGTTCTTTGCGAGCTGGGCGCAGGTCTTCGGCGTGCAGCCGCGCCCGCACCGGTTCGGCATTCCTCCTCCTCCGCACGTGTCTGGTGCCGTGCAGGACCCGCACTCGAGGAACGTCGCGCAGCCATCGGAGACCCGCCCGCATTGAGCGCCGAGGCTGGTGCACGTCTCTGCCATGCAGGTGCCTGGCGCGCAGACGTTCGCGACGCCTCCGGCACCACACGCCTCGCCCGGGACCTCGCACCGGCCGCAGTCGAGTGAGCCTCCGCAGCCATCGGCGATGAAGCCGCACGTCTTCCCCTCGGCGGGGCAGGTCGTCGGGACGCAGGTCGAGCCGCCCGCAGTGCCGCCAGCCGTCGTTCCGCCCGCCGAACTTCCGCCACCGAAACTCCCTCCGCCCGCCGGCCCGCCTCCAGCGACGCCACCGCCGGTCGAGGGCATGAGGCAGGAGCCGGCGGCACAGGTCGAACCAAACGAGCAGCTCGAGCAGGTGGTGCCACCGGTTCCACAGGCCAGCGCGCTCGAGCCCGACTCACAGACCCCAGTCGCACTGCAGCAACCCGTGCAGGTCGATGGACCGCACGGAGGAGGACCGCTCGGACCACACGCCGCCGACGCGAGGAGCACCAGGAACCAGGACGAGGTCTTCCGCATCGCGGCTCAGTAGCGCGCCGCACGTTCACCAGGCAAGGCGCGGGCGTCCGAGACATGTCACGCGACATCGAGCGGGCTGTGGCGCAAGGGCGCAAGAACGCATCGCTCGGCGTTGGCCCGGCCCGTGCTTCGTGCGGTCGCGAATGCGTTCAGCCTTGTTCGTGCTGCGCTCGCGGCGGTTCCACTGAATCACCCGCTCGTCGACGGGATGAAGGAGAAGAACACGTGAAGCACATGATGAGGTGCACGATTCTCGTCAGCATCGCGGTGGCTGGGAGCGCTGCGGCTCAGCTGCCGACGTATGCGCAAGTCGGCAGCGAACGGCTGACCTGTACCCGCTACGTCTCGACCAGCGGCAACGACGCGAATCCGGGAACGGCCGCGCTTCCGTGGCGAACGATCAACAAGGCGGTGAGGGCCAGCACCGGGCTCGGGGGCGGGGCGGTCGTGTGCGTCGCCGAGGGCACCTACAACGAACGTGTCGACGTACAGGTCTCGGGGTTCATGACCTGGCTCGGGTTCCCCCTGTACGTCACGCTCGTCGGGCTCTACGGTTCACGCGACCTCGACGCGGGCGTGAGCATCGACGGAGGCAATGGCGAATCGATCGTCGACGGCACGGACGCCCTTGGTGACGCCGGCTGCAGTCCTGCGCTCCGAATCGACGACCAGTCGTACGTCAGAATTGCAAACCTCGTCATCACGCATCGAGGAACGCGTGACGCTCCTTCCAACCCGCTCGCCTGTCTCTCACGCGGGCTCTCGGTCACGTCGACGCACTTCCCGGTCGACGGCATTCTCCTCGACCACGACACCGTCCGCGGAATTCGCACGCGGCGAGACGACCAGCTGGGGTACCCGCTCGGGTTGGCCTCCTATGCGCCATCGCCGGTCAGCAACGTCCAGATTCGAGACAGTTCGTTTTCGGACAACGACACCGTCTCGACGGCTTTTGCAGTCAGCGCGGTGAACATCAGTGGGAATGTCGTGAACTGGTTGGTCACCCAGAATCGGTTCGACGACTTCGACACTGGGGGCGTCGAGCTGGTAGGCAACTTCGGCGCCGCCCAACCAGCCTTCGGTGTCATCTCGAACAACGAGTTCATTGGCTCGGCCCGAGGTGACGTCTTGGGCTCCTTCGCGTCGGCGGTCTACGACCAAGGAGGCAGGTACATCTTGATCGAGCGGAACTTCTTCGACCACGTCGGCCACGGCGTGAACGTCAAGACGGAGCCGTTCACCGTGCCTGATGGTGGCTCCTGTACCTCGCATGCCAACTGCGCGAATGGGGCCTGCGTCGACGGCAAATGCATCGTCTGCAATGCAGTGCCGCTCACCACCGGCGCGTGGATTCGGAACAACGTGTTCTATGAATCGCGCGGCAGCGACCTGCTCACCGGCGCGAACGACAACGGCCTGCCGGGTGTCTGCAATTATTCGTCGGTCTCCGGCGTCTCGTTCACCAACAACACCGTCTACCGGTTGCTGCCGAGCACTGATCGATCGATCAGCGTGGCCACGAACCCAGGCGCGGGGCTCGTCGGTTCGAACGCGATCATCGACAACCTCTTCCGAGTCCCAGACGCCTTCCTCGCGTACTTCTCGCAGACTGCCTCGGTCACGAGCGTGCCCTTCGTCTCCGACTACAACCTCATCGCGAGCCCGGTCGCGTCGACGGGTCCGGTCACCCGCTACTTCAACGGCGCGGCCGCGGCGCTGACGATGGCCCAGTGGTGGTCGCTCGGGCAGGACACGCACAGCCAGGTGCAGACCGCCCTCAGCTCGGCGACCTTCGTGAGCCCGATTCCGTCGGCGCGGTCGCACTTCGCGCTCTCCTCGGTCATCACCCCCGCGCACAACACCGGCGCGCCCTATTCGCCGCTCCTCGGAGGGCCTCGGCCAACCACCCCGACGTGGCTCCCGGCAAACGGCTTCGGCACGTACACTCCGGCCGAGCTCGACCACTTCGGCGGGCCTCGCGAGAACGTCGGCGGAAAGTCGGTCTACCGGCGCGATCTCGGCGCCGACGAACGGTTCACCACGGTGCTGACGAGCGGCGAGTTCTGGGGGTACTGACGCGCGGCACGCACAGCGTCAGAGCCTGGCCTCGGAACGGTTGCTCTCGCACTCGCCGAGGGCCAGGATTTCGCGCGCATGCACTTCGCCCCGTGGGACGCGCAGCGAGCGCGAACGATCATCGTCGCCGAGACCGAGAAGGCCCGCGCCTTCCTCGGGGACGACGGGCCCGACGCCACCGCGCTGCTCCCCATTCTCCACGCGCTGCAGCACACCTTCGGCTTCGTCTCCTCCGAGGCAGTCGAGCTCGTCGCCCACCAGCTGAACCTCTCGAGGGCCGAGGTGAAGGGCGTGCTCACCTTCTACGAGGACTTCCGCACTCACGAGCCCGGAGCGCATCGCGTCGCGCTCTGTCGCGCCGAGGCCTGCCAGGCGCGTGGCTCCGAGTCGCTCGCCGCCCACCTCGCCGAACGCCACCGCCTCACGCCCGGCTCGACGAGCCAGGGCGTCACCCTCGAGAGCACCTACTGCTTGGGCAACTGCGCCCTCGGTCCGGCGGCGCTGGTGGACGAGTCGAAGCTGGTTGGCCGGCTCGATGCCCAGGGAATCGATCGGCTGATCGGCGCTCTCGGAGGCAAGTCGTGAGGCTCTTCGTTCCCGCCGATGCGGCGGCTGCGTCCGTCGGTGCCGACGAGGTCGCCGACCGGTTCCAGCACGAGCTCGCCAACCGTCAGCTCGATCTCCGCCTGGCGAGGAACGGTTCCCGTGGGCTCTTCTGGCTCGAGCCGTTGGTCGAGGTGGAGACCCCAACCGGGCGCCTTGCCTTCGGGAACGTGAGCGCGAAGGACGTTCCCTCGCTGCTCGAGGCCATCCTCTCCGGCGCCTCGCACCCGCTCGCCCTCGGGCCCGTCGACGCCATTCCCGCGCTCGCCCGTCAGCGCCGCCTCACCTTCGCCCGCGTCGGCCTCGTCGACCCACTCTCGGTGGAGGACTTTCGGCGTCACGGCGGCTTTCGCGGTTGGCAGAAGGCCGAGGCGATGGAGCCCTCGACCATCGTCGCCGAGGTGACCGCGTCGGGGCTGCGCGGGCGAGGCGGCGCCGGCTTTCCCACCGGCCTCAAGTGGAAGACCGTCAACGAGGCGCCAGGAAAAAGGAAGTACGTCGTCTGCAACGCCGACGAGGGCGACAGCGGCACCTTCGCCGATCGCATGGTGATGGAGGGTGACCCGTTCCTCCTCCTCGAAGGCATGCGCATCGCCGCGCGGGCGGTCGGCGCGAGCCACGGCTTCATCTACGTGCGCTCCGAGTACCCCCGGGCTGTGCAGGTGCTCCGCCGCGCCATCGAGCTGTTCCGGCAGCTCTCCTTCTTTGGCCACGGCTTCGACGTCGAGGTCCGGGTCGGCGCGGGCGCCTACGTCTGTGGAGAAGAGACGTCGCTCCTCGAGAGCCTCGAGGGCAAACGCGGGCAGGTGCGGCCCAAGCCTCCACTCCCCGCGCACGAGGGCCTCTTCGGCAAGCCCACGGTGGTGAACAACGTGCTCACCCTCGCCGCGGTGCCGTGGATTCTGGAGCATGGCGGCGCCGCCTACGCCGCGCTCGGCCGCGATCGCTCCCGCGGGACGATGCCCATTCAGCTCGGCGGGAACGTGAAGTTCGGCGGCCTCTACGAGCTCCCGCTCGGGCTCACCTTGCGTGAGCTCGTCTTCGACCTCGGCGGAGGAACCGCCTCGGGCCGGCCGGTGCGCGCGGTGCAAGTCGGCGGGCCGCTCGGTGCGTATTTCCCCGAGAAGCTGCTCGACACGCCGCTCGACTACGAGGCGATGGCCAAGGCGGGCGGCATTCTCGGGCACGCGGGCGTGGTGGTCTTCGACGACACCGTGAACCTCGCGCGCCAGGCGCGCTTCGCCTTCGAGTTCTGCGCGCTCGAGTCCTGCGGCAAGTGCACCCCGTGCCGAATCGGCTCGACCCGTGGGGTGGAGACCATCGACAAGATCATCGCCAACGTCGACCGCTCCAAGAACGTCGCGCTCGTGCGCGATCTCTGCACCACGCTCACCGATGCCTCACTCTGCGCGCTCGGCGGCCTCACGCCCTTGCCGGTGTTGAGCGCGCTCGATCATTTCCCAGAAGACTTTCGCTGAAGGAGCCCCATGGCCTTCGAGAAGGACCTCGACTTCGGTACCCCGCCCTCGACGAGCGCCGAGCAGGTGACGCTCACCATCGACGGCCGGCGCGTCACCGTCCCCAAGGGCACCTCGGTGATGGCCGCCGCTGCCCAGCTCGGCACCTCGATTCCCAAGCTGTGCGCCACCGACCTGGTGAAGGCGTTCGGCTCCTGCCGGCTCTGCCTGGTGGAGATCGACGGCCGCCGCGGAACGCCCGCGAGCTGCACCACGCCCGCCGAGGAAGGGCTCGTCGTTCACACCCAGACCGAGCGGCTCCAGCGGCTGCGGCGGGGCGTGATGGAGCTCTACGTCTCCGATCACCCGCTCGACTGCCTCACCTGCTCGGCGAACGGCGACTGCGAGTTCCAGGACATGGCGGGCGCGGTCGGCCTGCGTGAAGTTCGCTACGGCAACGACGGCGAGCAGCACCGCACCGTTCCGAAAGACGAGTCGAACCCGTACTTCACCTTCGACTCCTCGAAGTGCATCGTGTGCTCGCGCTGCGTGCGGGCGTGCGAAGAGGTGCAGGGCACCTTCGCGCTCACCATCGAAGGCCGGGGGTTCGCGAGCACCGTCGCCACCGGCACCAAGGACTTCCTCTCGAGCGAGTGCGTGTCCTGCGGCGCCTGCGTGCAAGCCTGCCCGACGGCGACCTTGAACGAGAAGTCGGTCATCGAGCTGGGGACCCCGACGAAGGTCGTCGAGACGACCTGCGCGTATTGCGGCGTCGGCTGCGGCTTTCGCGCCGAGACTCAAGGCGATCGCGTCGTGCGCATGGTGCCGTCCAAGCGCGGCAAGGCGAACGAGGGCCACAGCTGCGTGAAGGGCCGCTTCGCCTGGGGCTACGCGAACCACCAGGAGCGCATTCTCAAGCCGATGATCCGCGCCCGCATCACGGACCCCTGGCGTGAGGTGAGCTGGGACGAAGCGTTTCGACACACCGCGAGCGAGCTGAGGCGGCTGCAGGCGAAGTACGGGAAGGACTCCATCGGCGGCATCACCTCGTCGCGCTGCACCAACGAAGAGACGTTCCTCGTGCAGAAGCTGGTGCGGGCCGGCTTCGGGAACAACAACGTCGACACCTGCGCGCGCGTCTGCCACTCGCCGACCGGCTACGGGCTCAAGCAGACGTTCGGCACCTCGGCGGGCACCCAGGACTTCAAGTCGGTCGCCAAGGCCGACGTGGTGCTGCTCATCGGCGCGAACCCGACCGACGCGCACCCGGTCTTCGCCTCGAGGCTCAAGCGGCGGCTGCGTGAAGGCGCGCAGCTCATCGTCGCCGACCCGCGGAAGATCGATTTGGTTCGTTCTCCGCACATTCAGGCCGCGCACCACCTCGCGCTCAAGCCCGGCACCAACGTCGCCCTCATCAACGCGCTCGCGCACGTGGTGGTGACCGAAGGGCTGGTGAAGCTCGAGTCGGTGAAGGAGCGCTGCGAGCCGGCGGACTTCGAGGCCTGGGCGCGCTTCATCGCGCAGGAGCTCAACTCCCCCGAGGCGATGGAGCTGCACACCGGCGTGCCGGCTGCCGAGGTGCGCGCGGCGGCGAGGCTCTACGCGGGCGCGAAGAACGCGGCCATCTACTACGGCCTCGGCGTCACCGAGCACAGCCAGGGCTCGACGATGGTGATGGGCATGGCGAACCTCGCGATGGCGACCGGCAACCTCGGGCGCGACGGCGTCGGGGTCAACCCGCTGCGAGGGCAGAACAACGTGCAGGGCTCGTGCGACATGGGCAGCTTCCCGCACGAGTTCTCCGGCTACCGGCACGTCTCCGACGACGCGACGCGCGAGCTCTTCGAGCACCTCTGGGGCGCCGCGCTCTCGAAGGAGCCGGGGCTGCGCATTCCCAACATGCTCGACGAGGCGATCGGCGGCAGCTTCAAGGGCCTCTACGTGCAGGGCGAAGACTTCGCCCAGTCGGACCCGAACACCCAGCACGTGGTGAAGGGCCTCGAGGCGATGGAGTGCGTCATCGTGCACGACCTCTTCCTCAACGAGACCGCGAAGTACGCGCACGTGTTCTTCCCGGGCAGCTCGTTCCTCGAGAAGGACGGCACCTTCACCAACGCCGAGCGGCGGATCAGCCGGGTGCGCAAGGTGCTCGAGCCGCGCGCCGGCCTCGCCGACTGGCAGATCACCCTGGGCCTCGCGAAGGCGCTGGGGCTCGACTGGCGCTACCAGCACCCGAGCGAGGTGATGGACGAGATCGCTCGGCTCACGCCCACCTTCACCGGCGTCTCCTACGCGAAGCTCGAGGCGCTCGGGAGCGTGCAGTGGCCGTGCAACGAGAAGGCGCCGAACGGCACGCCCATCATGCACGTCGATCGCTTCGTGCGAGGCAAGGGCCGCTTCATGCTGACCGAGTTCATTCCGACGCTCGAGCGGAGTGGGCCGCGCTTCCCCCTGCTGCTCACCACGGGCCGCATCTTGAGCCAGTACAACGTCGGCGCGCAGACGGCCCGAACGCCGAACGTCGCCTGGCACGCCGAAGACGTGCTCGAGGTGCACCCCTTCGATGCGGAAAACCGCGGCATTCGAACGGGTGACGCGGTGTTGCTCCAGAGCCGGGCGGGAGAGACGACGCTCCACGCCGTCGTCACCGAGCGGGTGCAGCCTGGCGTCGTCTACACGACGTTCCATCACGCGAAGACGGCCGCCAACGTGGTGACGACCGAGTACTCCGATTGGGCGACGAACTGCCCCGAGTACAAGGTGACCGCGGTGCAGGTGACGAAGACGAGCGGGTTGTCCGCCTTCCAGCAGGAGGACCGGCGGCGTGACGTCGAGCTTCGAAAGGTCGTTCGCGATGCCTCGCGTTGAGCTGCCGGCCGTCGCCTTCGCCTTCGAGGGCGTGGAAGAAGCGGTGCCGCGCCAGGTGCCCATCGAGATTCCGCTCAACGTGATGTACGGCGCGCGCCCGTACGCGGTGATGATGGTGACGCCCGAACACCTCGAGGACTTCGCGGTCGGCTTCACCGTCACCGAGGGCATCGTCTCCGACGTCTCCGAGATCGAAGGTGTGGAGCTGCGCGAGGCGAGCGCGGGAGGCGGAGCCGACCTGGAAACGCGTGAGGCGAGGCCGGGAGTGGGAGCCGAACTGGAGACGACAGCCGTGCAGGCGGTGGTGACGCTGTCGAAGTCGGCGAGCCGGCACCCTCTGCGGGAACGAACCCTCTCTGGCCGCACCGGGTGCGGGCTGTGCGGCGTCGCCTCGCTGTCCGACGTGCCCAAGGCGAACGTCGTCGAGCGCGCGCGGGTCGAGGTCTCACTCGAAGCGGTGCGCCGGGCGCTGCGCGTGCTCGAGGCGGCCCAGCCCCTGAATCTCTCGACGCGAGCGGTGCATGCGGCAGCCTGGTGCTCCAAGGCCGGCGCGCTCGAGCTGGTGCGGGAAGACGTGGGTCGGCACTGCGCGCTCGACAAGCTCGTCGGCGCCAGGCTGCGCGCGGGGCTCTCGGCCGACGACGGCTTCCTCCTGCTGACCAGCCGCTGCTCCTACGAGCTCGTCGACAAGGCCGCGGTCTACGGCGCGCGCACCATCGTGAGCATCTCGGCGCCCACGTCCTACGCGGTCGAGCGCGCCCAGCTGCACGACATCACCTTGCTCGCGGTGGCTCGTCACGATGGTGTGCTCGCGTTTCATGGCGCCGAGCGGGTTCGGAGGGTGTGATGGAGCGCAGCAAGCTGGTCTCGATGGCGAACCAGGTCGCGCAGGCCTTTCGGCTCCAGGCCGATCCAGCCGCGCTCACCGCCGATCACCTTCGCTCGTTCTGGAGCCCGGCGATGCGACGAGCGCTGGTCGAGCTCGCCGACGTCGGTGGGCCGGGACTCGAGCCCCACGCCCTCGAGGCCGCGAGGTTGTTGGCGGCCGAGAGCACTCGACCTCTCGGCTCGCGCGCGTGATGATGAAGCGCCATGGCCTGCCCGCCACGCGCTGATCTGCTCGCCTTCAGCCAGGGCTCGCTCCGTGGCCCCCAGTGGCACGAGGTCTCGAGTCACCTCCAGATCTGCGCCGAGTGTCAGGCGATCTTCGCGGCGGTTGGCCGGGGAGAGGCGACGAGCAACATCGGTGCGCCGGCGGCCCACCTCGCCGAGCCCGTGCCGAGCCGAATCGGGCGCTACGTCGTGCTCGACCAACTGGGGCAGGGCGGCATGGGTCGGGTGTACTCGGCCTATCACCCCGAGCTCGATCGCCGAGTGGCGCTCAAGGTGCTGCACGCGAAGACGAGCGACGAGGCGGCGGGCGCGCGGCTCAGGCGGGAAGCGCAGGCGATGGCGCGCCTCGATCACCCGAACGTCGTCGCCGTGCACGACGTCGGCGAAGACGACGGGCGCCTCTTCCTGGTGATGGAGCGCGTCGAGGGAGAGACGCTCGAGCAACGAATGCTGCGTGGGCCGCTGCCGGTGGCCGACGCGCTGTCGGTGATTCGTCAGGCCGGGCAAGGGCTCGCTGCCGCGCATCGGGCCGGGCTCGTTCACCGCGATCTGAAGCCGGCCAACATCCTCCTCAGCGGCGACGGGCGGGTGCGGGTCGCCGACTTCGGCATCGCGCGCTTCGCTGGTGCCGTCGAGCTCTCGCCCAGCCCCGCGAGCCCGTCTGGTTCGGGCGCGAGCGAGCTCACCCAGCCGGGCCACGTCGCCGGCACGCCGATGTCCATGGCGCCCGAGCAGGTGCGCGGGCTCGGGTCGGACGAGCGGTCGGATCAGTTCAGCTTCTGCATCACCGCCTACAAGGCGCTCTATGGAGAGCACCCCTTCGACGTCACCGCGCCAGTCGCCGAGCGCTTCGTCGCTCCTCGAGTGCCGACTCCGCGCGGCGAGCCTCGGACCGTACGAGCGGCGCTGCTGCGAGGGCTGGCGCCCGAGCCCACCGAGCGCTTCCCCTCGATGACCGAGCTGCTCGTCGAGCTCGAGCGAACCCCGCTCAGCTGGAAGTCGGTGGTGCCCTACGTCGCGGCTGGCGTCGGGCTGACGGGCGTGGTGGTGACGGCGGTGACCGCGCTCGCGCCGCCGCTGGTGCCTGGGTGCGATCGCTCGGATCGAACCCTCTCGGCGAGCTGGGGTGGGCCGCAGCGCGCGCGGCTTGAGCGAGCGTTCTCGGAGGCGGCAGGTGACGCGAGCCGCGGGCCGGCCGACCTCGTCACCAGCACCTTCGACGCCTACGCGCGCGACTGGGAAGTCGAGGTCGAGCGCGCGTGCGAGCAGGCGAAGTCGTCGCGCCGCGGGCAACGCACTCCGCCGCTCGAGTGTCTCGAAGGGCAGCGTCTCGCCTTCCTCGCGACCGTCGACGTCCTGTCGAGCGCGGATCGGGGAATGCTCGATCGAGCGCCGATGGTGGCCGCCGCGCTCGTGCCGCCAACGCGCTGCAGTCAGCCTGGTGCCTCGTCGTCGACGCCGCGCATGCCGTCCGATCCTTCCCTGTCAGCGGCCGTCCAGAAGGTGCGCATCGAGCTCGCCTCCGCGCTCGCCAACAACCTCGCCGGTCGCCCCGAGAAGGCCGAGGAGCTGCTGGTGCCGTTGCGGGTCGAGGCGCAACGCCTCGCCTTCAAGCCGCTCATCGGAGAGGTCGCCTTCGCCACCGTCGAGACCCGAACGCTGTCGGTGGCGCCAGAGAAGGCGCTCGACGCCGCGCAGGTGGCCTTCGCCGAAGCCGTCGCCGCAGGCATGGACGCGACCGCCGCCGACGTGGCCGCCATTCTCGCCTTCATCAACGTGCAGCGAAACAAGGCCGAGGTCGGCGCGGAGTGGCTCACGGTGAGCCGCGCCCTGCTCGAGCGAGCGGGCGGAGACCCCTTGGTGGAGGCTCGGCTCGAGAACAGCATCTCGGTGGTGTTGGACGCGCAGGACAAGGAGCTCGAGGGTCATCCACATCAGGTGCGGGCGGCGGAGCTGCGCGCGCAGGTGCTGGGGCCTCGTCACCCGCGGACGTTGAGCTTCATGTCGAACGTCGCCGCCAGCTACATCGACCTCTGCCGGTACCCAGAGGCGGGCAAGGTGCTCCAGCCGTTCGCCGACCCCGACCTCGCGCGCCGAATGCCGAGCCTGTCGTCGGTGGCGTTGGGCCGGCTCGTCACCGTGCACTCGCAGGCAGGGCAGTGGGCCGACGCAGAGCGGGTCGCGCGGCTCGCGGTCGAGGTCGACGCGGACCCGCGTGCTGGCACCCGCCGCGCGCTCGGGCTCACCGTTCTCGCGCTGGCGCTGAGCCACGGCGGAAAGCGCGAAGAAGCGGTGGCGACCGAGAAGCTCGCCCTCGACTCGCTCGGTGATCAGTCGTCGAACTGGGCGGCGCACCAGAGCATCTTGCTCAACGCCGCGCTGGTGTTGGCGGAGAACGAGCAGCTCGACGCCGCCAAGCCGCTCCTCGACAAGCTGCCCGCCGCCGCGAACCGCTCGGCCGCTCAGCTGATGATGCGGGCGCAGCTGGCGCTCCCGAGCTCACCGAAGGACGCCCGGGCTCTGCTCGAGGAGGCCCGCTCCCGGCCTGGCTGTCGCGCTCCCTCGACGGACGTGTCACTGAACGTGCTCGAGGCGGAGATCGCCCAGCGCGAAGGACGAAGCGACGAGGTGAAGGCCGCCAAGGAACGCGCGCTCCAGGTGATGCCGCTCGACCGCTGGAGCGAGCCCCTGCGCCGCCGGTTCGCCGCGCTTGATCGTTGAGGGCCCGCACGGTTGGCTCTCGCGTCATGGCAAGCAAGAAGCGACACCCGCACGACACCGTCCTCCGGGCCCTTCGCTCCTTCGGCCTCGACTTTCCAGGCACGCACACCAAGAGCCCGTGGCCAGGGCACCTCGATCTCGCGGTCGCCGACAAGACCTTCGCCTACCTGAGCCTCGAAGGTGAGCCGCTCTCCATCTCGTGCAAGCTCCCGCGCTCGTCGGCGCTGGCGCTCACCATGCCGCAGTGTTCTCCGACGCCGTATGGCCTCGGCAAGTCTGGCTGGGTCTCGGCGAAGTTCGACTCGAAGGAAAAGCCGCCGGTACAGCTCCTCCAGGCGTGGATCGAAGAGAGCTACCGCGCGCAGGCGCCGAAGAAGCTGGTGAAGTCGCTCGACGCACCCGTCGCGGCCGTGGCGAAGGTGACCACGAAGAAGCGCTGACCCATGAGCGTGCTGCGCGTCTGGTACTCCGATGGCTACGTGGTGCCGCTCCCCGAGGGCCACCGGTTCCCGATGGGGAAGTACCAGCGGCTGCGCGAGCGCCTGCTCGAGGACGAGCTCTTCACCGCCGACGCGCTCGTACGCTCGGAGCCGATCTCACGGGAGCTGCTCCATCACGCGCACACGAGCGACTACGTCACCGCCTGCTTCGAGGGCACGCTCGACGAAGCGGCGCAGCGGCGCATCGGGTTTCCCTGGTCGGAGGGGCTCCTGTCTCGCTCGCTCGCCTCGACGGGCGGCACGCTCTCGGCGGCGCGCTGGGCGCTGGGGCACGGGGCGGCGGGCAACCTCGCCGGAGGTACCCATCACGCGCATGCGGACTTCGGCGCGGGCTACTGCGTCTTCAACGATCTCGCCGTCACGGCGGCGACGCTCCTTCGAGAAGGCGCCGTGGAGCGAGTGCTCATCGTCGACCTCGACGTGCACCAAGGCGATGGAACCGCTTCGATCTTTCGTGACGAGCCGCGCGTCTTCACCTTCTCGATGCACGGCGCGAAGAACTTCCCGTTTCGAAAGCAGCAGTCGAGCCGCGACGTCGAGCTGCCCGATGGCTGTGACGACGCGGGCTACCTCGACGAGCTCGATCGCCATCTCCCGGAGGTCTTCGAGGCGTCGGCGCCCTCGCTCGTGCTCTACCAGGCAGGCGTCGACGCGCTGAAGGAAGACACCTTGGGCCGGCTGCACCTCACCCACGCCGGGCTTCGCGCGAGAGATCGCCGCGTCTTCGAGCTCTGCTGGAGTCGCGCGGTCCCCGTCGCGGTGACGTTGGGCGGGGGCTATGCGAAGCCCATCGAGGCGACGATCGAGGCGTTGGTCGGGACGTACGTCGAGCTCACCGAGCGGTTTGGCTGAAAGGACGAAACGACATGGCGAAGGTCACTGGCATCGGCGGCGTCTTCTTCAAGGCGAAGGGCGACGCGAAGGTCTTGGCGCAGTGGTACGCGAAGCACCTCGGCATCACGCTCGAGGCATGGGGTGGCGCGATCCTCAAGTGGCCGCACGACCCCGCAGTCGATGGTGGGCTCACCGTCTGGAACCTCGCCGAGCGCGAGTCGACGTGGTTCGACGGGCCCGTGATGATCAACTACCGGGTCGACGATCTCGACGAGCTGATCAAGCAGCTCCGCCGTGACGGCGTCGAGCTGCACAAAGGCCCGGAGTCGCACGAGAACGGGAAGTTCGCGTGGATCCTCGACCCCGAGGGAACGAAGGTCGAGCTGTGGCAGCCGATGGAGTGGGACGAGAAGAACAAGGGCAGCTGAGCCGATGGTCGTGTCCATGCACGGCTCAGCGGTTGCTTTTCTGAATCGAGGCTTTTCTCTTTTTCGCCGCGGCGGTGTCAGAGCGTCCATGCGCTCTCTCGTCGCGACGGTGCTCGTCGCGTGGCTCGTCGGCTGTCTTTCCCCCAGTGATGGTGACGCAGGAAGTACGGCTGGCGGCGCTCCGTCCAGTGGTGGCTCGGCGGGCGGAGCGGCTGGTGGAAACGTCGGCGGTGTAAATGTCGGAGGAGGAAACGCCAGCGGTGGAAATGCCGGCGGAGGAAACGCCGGCGGAGGAAATGCCGGCGGAGGAAATGCCGGCGGAGGAAATGTCAGTGACGCGGGCGCCTGGAGCGTCTCACGCCGGGTCGTCGACGCCGGAGCCGGGTTTCCCGTCGAGCTGCTCACTCTCAGTGCGCCAGGCAAGGAGCTCAGCTACGCGCAGTGGTCGCCGGTCGTGCTCGCCGACGGAGGCGTCGCGCCGGTCGTCGTGCTCACCAAACCCTACGACGGCATTTCGTGGACGGGCGATGCACGCGATCGACGCTGGTCGATGCTGCCCGGCGGCCTCCAACCCGACGTCGACGGACCTGACTCCGGCCCGAACCCACCGACCATCTTCTTCCAGCCGACCACCGTCGAAGAGCACGCCATCGAGGCGAAGCTGTATCGGATCCACGGCATCTCGACGCTCGCGGTCTTTGGCCGGTTCTACGCGGGCGGCTCGATCCAGAACGACGTCGACGACATGGTGAACGGCTTCGAGTTCCTCGCGCGCGAGCCAGGCGTCGATCGTCGGCGAATCGGCATCTTTGGTGGAAGCTGGGGCGGCTTCCTCGCGGTGTACGGGGCGGCGGCGGCCCCAGCCTCGGTGACGCCGATCGTGGGCGCGGCGGAGTTCCCGCTCACCGACTTCGCCGACGAGTGGACCTACGTCTCGAGCGTCGTGCCCGCGAGGCTCACCGGCGTCACTCGAGCGACCTACACGAGCTTCTTCGACCCGTACCTTCGTCGCATCTCGGCCACGACCCACGGCGCTCCCGACGCAGGGGGAGACTTCTCCCGCTTCGACCTGAACTGGGTGGCGGCCAACTTGCGAACCCCCTTCCTCGCCACTCACGAAGACTGGGACGTGCTGGTGAACGTCGCCCAAACGGAGCGCCTCGGCGCTCGCCTCCCTTCGCTCGTGAGTCCGCTCTATCTTCGCCACGACGCGCCTCCCGCCGACTGGACCGATGGCGGCATCTCACACGGCGTCTTGACCTCTGGGTGGGGCGAGACCGCGCTCAAGACGTTTCATTGGGCCCGCTTGCTTCGAACGCTCTCCGACACCCACCTCGTCTTCGTGCCGTGGACCCGGGCGCCCTTCGAGGCGCTGCTCCAACACGCGCGCGACCGAACGAGGGCCGGCACCCGACACGACGAGGTCGCGAGAGAGCTCGCCCGGCTGATCGATCAACGGGTGTGGATGTACGAGCTCGGCACGATGCAGGTGGAGACGGGGCCGGCGTTCGTCTCCCGAGAAGTGAACGCGGTGTGGGGGCTCTCGACGACCGAGAGTTCGATCGCGACCGTTCTCGATGCCGGTCTGCCGCCGTAGTCAGGCGCTTCCAGATTCGCGTGCTTCGACCGAGCGGGTGGTATGGCGCCCGCCCATGTTCGCCCTCCTCACCGCGGCCGTGCTCGCTGCGCCCTGCGACCCGCTCGTCGCCAACCCGATCGCCGATCTCACCGAGGCCGATCGCGTCTTCCGCGAGCAGTACACGAAGTACGAGTACCGCATTCCGATGCGCGACGGCGCCAAGCTCTACACCGTCGCCTACGTGCCGAGAGATCGCTCGCGCACCTGGCCGATGCTCCTCGTGCGCACGCCCTACTCGGTGACGGTCGGCGTCGACGTGATGCCGGATCTGAAGGCGCCACGCATGCTCGGGCGGTACGCGATGTCGGCGGCGGCCATTCGCGACGGCTTCATCTTCGTGAACCAAGACGTGCGCGGAAAGATGATGTCCGAAGGGCAGTTCGTCGACGTTCGCCCCAAGGGCGCGGTGGACGAGGCGACCGACGCGTACGACTCCATCGACTTCCTGGTGAAGAACGTGCCCGCGAACAACGGCAAGGTCGGCGTCTGGGGCATCTCGTACCCGGGCTTCTACGCCGCGCAGGCTGCCATCGACGCACACCCCGCGCTGAAGGCCGTGTCTCCGCAAGCGCCCGTGACCGAGTGGTTCCTCGGCGACGACTTCCATCACAACGGTGCCCTCGCCCTGATGGACACGGTGGGCTTCTTCTCCGGCTTCGGCAAAGCGAGGCCCGCGCCGATCCGCAAGGCGACGTGGGGCTTCGAACACGAGTTCGGCGACGCCTACGAGTTCTTCCTCGCCCTCGGGCCGCTCAAGAACGTGAACGAGCGTCACTTCAAGGGAGAGATCGCCTTCTGGAACGAGGTGATGCAGCACCCGAACCGCGACGACTACTGGAAGGCGAGAGACCCTCGCCCGCGCTACCAGAAGGTGAAGCCCGCCGTGCTCGTCGTCGGAGGCCTCTTCGACGCGGAGGATCTCTGGGGCACGGTCGCGACCTACCGAGCCTTCGACTCGCAGAGCCCCGGCGCCGACGTGCGGATGATCCTCGGCCCCTGGCGGCACGGCGGCTGGGCGCGCACCGACGGCGACTCGCTGGGTGATCAGAGCTTCGGCTGGAAGACCTCCAAGTACTACCAGGAGCAGGTCGAGCTGCCGTTCTTCAAGAAGGCGCTCAAGGGCTGTGGCGACGAGAAGCCGGCAGAGGCGATCGTCTTCGAGACGGGTACCAACGTCTTCAACCGCTTCGACGCCTGGCCTCCCAAGGCGCCGGCGGTGCAGGTGTTCCTCGGCGCGAACGGCACGCTCTCGAGGCAGGCGCCCAAGGCGAAGGAGGCGTTCGACGAATGGGTCTCCGACCCGAAGAAGCCGGTGCCGCACCGCGCGGCGTACACGCTCGAGAACGAGGGAGAGTTCATGACCGAGGATCAGCGCTTCGCCTCGCGGCGACCCGACGTCGTGAGCTACCAGACCGAGCCGCTCCTCGAAGACGTGACGGTGGTGGGGTCGATCTCGGTCGACGTCTGGCTGTCGACGACGGGCTCCGATGCCGACGTGGTGGTGAAGCTCATCGACGTGTCGCCGTTCGATCGCCCGAATGGTCCCAACGGAGCTCGGCTCGCTGGAGCGCACTCGTTGATCCGTGCGGAGATCATGCGCGCTCGTTTTCGAGACGGCTTCGAGGTGCCGAAGGCGATGACACCGGGAGTCCCGGCGCGACTCCGCTTCACCCTGCCCGACGTGAGTCACACCTTCCGTCCGGGCCACCGGCTCATGGTTCAGGTGCAGAGCTCGTGGTTTCCGCTGTTCGAGCTCAACCCACAGACGTTCGTGGCAGACCCCGCGACCGTGACCGAGTCCGACTTCACGCGCGCGACCCACCGGCTGCACCGTGACGAGAGCCGGCCGGCCTCGGTGACGCTCTCGGTGCTGCGCGGTCGGCTTCCCTAGCGAGACGGCCCAGCAGGGGAGTTCGGCTATGCTGGCCGCCCATGTCGACGACCGTCGGCCTCGAGCCGCTCACCTGCACCTCCTGTCGCGCGCCGGTGCCGTTGGGAGACGCGGCCGAGGTGAGCTGCCCGTCATGTGGCGGCCGCCAGCCGCTGCCAGCCGAGTACCACGAGTTCCGCACGGCTCGGCAGCTCTCGGCCGAGGAAGCCGCCCGGCTCGATCGGCTCTGCGCGGCCATCGCGGCGCCGCCTCCCTTCTGGAAACGGGTGGCCGTCGTCGTCGGCTACGGCGTCGGCGTCGTGACGCTCGTGGTGCTCGCCATCGGAGCGCTCGTCGGCGCGGTCGCGGGGCTCGTCGGGGCGGCGAAGCTGGAGGCCGAGGGCGAGCTGGCGATGATCCTCGCGATCATCTGCGCCGTGGTGTGCGGGCTCATCTCGGTGCCGCTCGTCGGAGAGCTGCTCGTCTTCTTCGCCGTGCACGGTGACGTCACCCTCGCCAAGAACGTCGCCTTCGCCGAAGACACCCAGTTCGACGTCGACCTCTGGGTCGGGGGCGCATTGTACCTCTTCGCGATCGTGCCCATCGCCATCGCGCGACGCACGCAGGAGAGCCTCAAGGCGCTCGACGAGGTGCGCGCTCAGCTCGCGGCGCAGCCCACGCTCGACGGCGGCGTGCTCGGTTGCCGGGCCTGTGGCGCTCCGCTGAACGTGAAGCCAGACGCGGTCGCGGCGAGGTGCTTGTACTGCGAAGCCGAGAGCCTGGTGCGGGTCTCGAAGACGGCCGTCGCCCGCCAGCGAGAGACGACCTCGGCCGCGCAGCGCAGCATGTCGGAAGCGGTGAGCAGCCACAGCGCGACGCTCGCCGCCGATCGCAAGACGATGTGGGCGATGCTCCTCGCGGGGCCCTTCATCGCGCCGGCGGTCTGTCTCGGCGGGCTGCTCCTCCACACCCTCGCGAACTGATCCGCCTCACCCTCCCGTCAGTCGTGGTCGACGACCTCGCGGTTGGTGCGCTTGAGCTGGTCGAGCGTGCAGTCCTTCTCGGGCTTGTCGGAGCGCGCGCGGACGAAGACGGGCTGGAAGAGCTGCGAGTCGTCGGTCGCGTAGAGGTAGCGCACCTCGGCGACGATGCGCTGGCCCTTCGCGAGCAGGGCGTCGAGCGCCGCGCGCGACTCGTTGGTGGTGCCGGAGAAGACGCGGCCCACGTCGCGCAGGCGCCCGCCGTCGAAGACCTGCATGCGGTACGCGTTCCCGGCGTTCTCCACGATGACGACGTCGGCGGACGCGACGAACTTGAACTTGCGCTGAGTGCCGCCCGAGGAAGGACGACCGGCGCTCCAGGCCGCGTCCCGGCGCTTGAAGACCAACCCCTCGGCGCCCTGCGCCTGCAGCCGCTCGTACAAGGACCGTTTCTGCTTCGCGGTCCACGCGGTCTCGAGCACCTGTGCCGGCTCCGAGAGCCCGGGATCGACCTCGTCGGTGAGGCGCGCGAACCGTCGCTCGTACGATTCGGAAGAGACGTCTTTCCCCGCGAACTCGAGCACGTCGAAGAGCCAGTAGATGGTCTCCTCTCCGCTCCGCAGCACCTCGCCGTCGACGACGGTGCCGTGTGGGAGGTGAATGAGCCCGCGCGTCACGTCGGCGGCGATGGTCGTCTGCTGGCCCGAGCGGTTGGTCGGCAGCACCTCACCATCGGCGACGTGACAGAGCACCCGCATGCCGTCGAGCTTCTGCTGCGCGACCCACGCGTCGTCGGCGAGCAGGCCCTCGACCTCGTGCTGCTCGACGGGGTTGAGCAGCTGGGCGACGCGCCCGACGCGTTTGCGAATGCCGGTGGCCTTGCTCCCTGAGCCCTCGCCCATCGGCGGCGCCACCTCGGCGGGCTTGGTGGAGCTCGTCATCTCCTCGTAGCCCTTGTTCATCTTCTCGCGCTTGAGCCGCTCGAGCGTCGCCTGCGCCTTCTCCAGCGGCACCTTCACCGCCTTCTTGCCTTCCTGGAGCGTGCTCCCGCGGCGGCCCCACTGCACCACCACGTCGAAGCCGCTCGCGCCGGCCGGCACGATGCGGGCGAAGTAGACCTTGTCCGAGTTGCCTTCCTGGAAGAACAGCTTCACCTCGGGGTAGCGCACGCCCGGAACGTACACCGTCGGCTCGGGTTGAGTCGGCCTCCAGCAGTTGCCAAGGTCTCGCCATGGTGACTCGAGCCCTCGTCCTCTTCTCCCTGTTCCTGTTGGAGGCCTGTTCCTCGGCGACGACGAACTGCGCACCGAAGCAACCCGCCGAGGCGTGCACGGCCGAGGTCGCGGGCCTCGAGTTCTGCACCGCGCCCGTGTCGGGCAGCTACTTCGTGTGCGGAGACGGCTGTTGGAGCGCTCGCAACGATGGCCCGTGTTTTCCACCAACCACCGAGGACGGCGGGGTCGTCAGCTGCCCGAGCGGGGCGACGTGGAAGGGCGCCGCCTGTCCGGGCGTCGACGCGGGGACACGGTCCTGCTTCGGGAAGACGCAAGCCGAGTGTGCTCGAGGGTGCTGGTACCCCGTGGGCGTGTGCCGAAACTGACACCCTCCGAGGGCACGAGGAGCGGACGGCCACCTCAATGCCACGGCGCGCGGCGCTGCGCGTCCGAGCCGACGTTTCCAGTCGACGGCTTCACGGCCCACAGGTGCGGGCGAGGAACAGGCTCGAGCTGCGAGTGAGCAGCGCGAAGGTGGTGCCGCTCGGCGCGGTGACGATGGCGCGAACGCCGGCCGTGCCACCCAAGGCGCTCCGCAGCGGCGCCGCAGCTGGCTCGATGATCACCGGCTGGCCCGCGGCGTCGGTGAACCCGACGATCGGCGCGCCTCGGCTCGACATCGCGAAGAGCTGCGGCTGGCTGGTGGTCTCGACGGTGGTGGAGGTCCAACTCGTCGACGGCTTGGAGGCGACCTTGAGGGTGTGCAGCCCGGGGCCCTGGAGGATGTAGCCGATGGAGGGAACGCTGGCGTCGAGGCTGATCCGGCAGCTCGCATGGTAGGTGTCGTAGGTCGCCGTCGCGACGGGCTCGAGGGCCCAGCTCGTGGTGCGCCGCGCGTACTGAAGCGTGCGCGTCGCGGTGGCCGCGCTCCAGAAGCACAGGTGCACGGTGCCGCCATTGACGATCAGATCGTGGTCGACGTCTTCCACGACGACGCCCGCGGTCTCGGCGGTGCTCCAGGTCGTGCCGGTGCGCTTGGTGTACTTCACCGACGCCTGGGTCCCTTCGGTGAGGGTGTACGCGACGTTCGGAGTCCCCTGCGCGTCGATGGCGAGGCTGACCGCGCTCACGTAGCCACCCGCGGTCGGCCGCGTCCAGAGGGTGGTGGAGGTGAAGGTGGACCCGCTCCTCGCGAAGTACCAGACGGCCGACGGCGTCGCCGCCACGAGGCCAGGGGCCTGCGTGAGTGGATCGATGGCGAGCTCGAGCTCGGTGACCGATTGGCCGCTCGACACGGTCTCTTCCGCCGTCCAGCTGACTCCGTCCTGGCTGGTGCGCAGCGCGACTCGTTGGCTCGACACGTACGCGAGGTGGAGGAGCCCATTCGCGTCGACGGCGAGGCTCGGCCGATTGTCTCCCGCGGGAATGGACGCCTCCCGGAAGCGCACGCAGCTCGAGCCCTGGGCGCAGAAGCCCGCGTTGCAGGTGAAGCCGCACGTGCCTGCGCTGCAGGTTGGGCTCGCTCCGCTCGGCGCGGTGCAGGTCTGGCACGACGCGCCGCACGCGCTGGTGCTCGTGTCGGGCACGCAGGCGCCGCCGCAGAGATGAAAGCCGGCGTTGCAGCTGAAGCCGCAGCTGGTGCCGTTGCAGGAGGGCGTCGCGTTCGCGGGGGCCTGACAGGGCGTGCAGCTCGCGCCGCAGCTCGTGACCGCCGCGCTCGAGACGCATTGCCCGGAGCACTGATGGAAGCCGCCGTTGCAGCTCACTCCGCACGACAGGCCGTCGCAGGTGGCGAGGCCGTTGCTGGGAACGGGGCAGGGCGTGCACCCGTTTCCGCAGCTCGTGGTGCTCGTGTTCGACACGCAGCTCGAGCCGCAGAGATGCGAACCCGAAGGGCAATTCGACTGGCACACCCCGGAAAGGCACTGCGCCGTGCCGCCAGGAGGCGCCGGACACACCGCGCACGACGCTCCGCACATCGCCGCGTCTTCTGCGCGGCACTGGCCCTGGCAGAAGTTGAAGCCGCTCTGGCAGATGCAGACGTTGCTGGCCGAGCACGTGCTGCCGGGTCCACAGCTGCCGCACGACGGAACGACGCGCGAGTTGCCGCAGTTGTCGAAGTCGACGACCGAGCCACACGTCTTCGCCACGCGTCGACAGAAGGTGACGTCGTTCTCGGGAGTGCACGCGCCTCCGCCTCCCGACGAGCCACCGCCGGCCGCCGATCCGCCGCCGCCGGTCGCCGATCCGCCGCCGCTCGTGCCGCCACCCGCCGAGCCACCGCCGGTCGCCGATCCGCCGCCGCCTCCAGCTGATCCGCCGCTGCTCGCGCCGCCACCCGCCGAGCCGCCGTCGGAGGTGCCCGCATCGTCGCTCACTCCCGCGTCGACGACCGCCGAGCCGCCGCCCACCGGTTCGATCGGGCCGCCGAAGCCAATGCAGACCCCCAGGTTGCACGACTGCGAGGCGAGGCAGGCGACGCAGGCCTGACCGCCGCGCCCGCAGCTCCGCTCGCTCGAGCTCTGGCAGACCCCCGAGGAGTCGCAACAGCCCGAGGGACAGGTGTCGGCCGAACACTTCGTTTCGACGGTGCCACACGAGGTAATAACAAACAAAATCGATAGGATGAGCGAGCGCATGGGATCTCTTGGTTGAACGACCAAATTGCGAACGAAGAGATGACCCAGTGGTCACGATTTGAGTGCAGCGCACCGCCGCGAAAGTCTTGGCCGGTGCCCAACAGCTGGAACCGAAGCACCAGCTGCCGTGTACTGGCCGCCATGATGCGACTGCTGATCGTCGTGGTCCTGCTCCAGGCGGTGGTGGTTCACGCAGGGCCTCCGGCGCAGACGATTCGCCTGCGCTCCCCGAACGCGAAGGAGATCGGGCTCGGGCCAGCGCCGCGGCTGTTGGCCGAGAACGCGCAGAGCGTGGGGCTGTCGAACGATGGGCGGTTCGTGGTGGCGATCGAGCAGAGCGCCCTGGTGACGCGAGCGCTGCCAGGAGGAACACCGACGGTGCTCGGCGCCGCGCCCGCCTGGTTCGGAGTGACGACGGATTCGTCCCGCCTCGTCTCGATGGGCCCGACGAAGGTCTGGCCACTCGGAGCCGCCGACGGAGGCCAGCCGCTCGGTGACCTCGGAGCTCCCGAGCGCGCGATCGTCGGCTCCACTCGCGCGGCAGCGCTCGGCAAGAGCGGCACGGTCGTCAGCCTCGACCTCGCCTCGGGAGCGCAGCTCACCCTGCCGATCGAGCCTCCGAGCGACAAGCGGTGTCACCGCGGCAACGGCCTTCCCGCCGAGCTTTCGGAGGACGAACGCTGGCTCCTCTTTCAACACGGCTGCGTGTTCGATCTCATCCGCACCGATGGCAGCAAGACGCGTGAGCTCGGCTTCAGCAGCGCGACGCTCGTCGGAACGGTGGTCGCGGGCGACGTTCGGCCCGAGGGCGTGCAGGGCGACCCAACGTCCCTCGTCGTGGTGGAGCTGAACACCGGCGCTCGCTGGAGCATCCCCGGGGTGCGGCTCCACCCGGCGTTCTGGCGGCTGCCGGGGAAAGAGAGCCTCGTCTTCCTCGACGAGACCGGGCGCCTGGTGCTCGTCGAGCTTCGCGCGAAGAAGGTCACCGTGCTCCGCGATAGCGCGCCGAGAGCGGTGACGGCGGCGGTGCGGCCAGACGGGCGACTGTTGGTGGTGACTCGCGACGACCAGGAACACACCTGCGGCGTGCTCGAGCTCGACCCCGTCTCGAAGGCGACCCGCCTCCTCCTCGACGCGAGCGGCATCGAGCAGTGCTTCGCCCACCCGACGCGCACCGGGACGATCGTGATGGCGTGGCGGTACGAGGCGCCCCGAGAAGTGGTGCTCGTCGAGGTCGATGCGAAGGGCGTGGCGCGACAGCTCGGCCCGGCGATGGCGGATGTCGGCAACCTCACCGCGCGCGGCGGGCAGTGGGTGTTTCAACCGCGCGCGCGACCGACCTTTCTCTACGGCCCGCCCCAAACGCCGTGACGCCAGCCTGTCGGGTTTGACAGCCGGCGCTCGTCTCTGCGAGCAAGCGCCCGCCCGTGACCCGAAACCTGCCAGGCCTCACCCTCGACGAGCTGACGAAGGAACTCGACAGCCGCCAGCGCGCCGTCGAGCTGCTCAAGTGGATCGGCTCGTGGACGGCGTTTCCCAAAGAGCTCCCCGAGACGGTACCGGGCGTCTCACACCGGGTCTGGGCGCCGTTTCGTGCGCGCCACGGCCTGCCGCGGGTGGAAGTGAAGGAGCGCAAGCTCTCCGAGGACGGCACCACCAAGTACGCGTTGCAGGTCGACGGCGCGGTCATCGAGACCGTTCGCATTCCCGCCAACGGCCGCAGCACCATCTGCGTCTCGAGCCAGGCCGGCTGCACCCGCAAGTGCGTCTTCTGCGCGACGAAGGAGCTCGGCTTCACCCGCCAGCTCAAGGCCGAGGAGATGCTCGCGCAGTACCTCCTCGCCCGCATGGAAGCGCCCGCCGACGCGCCCGCCCGCAACGTCGTCTTCATGGGCATGGGCGAGCCGATGGACAACCTCGACGAGGTGCTCCGCGCGGTCGAGCTGCTCACCCAGAGCCCGTTTCCCCAGCTGCGGGCGCAGTCAGTCACCGTCAGCACCTCCGGCGTGCTCCCGGGCATGGAGCGCTTCCTCCGCGAGTCGAAGGCGTCGCTCGCGCTCTCGCTCAACGCCACCACCGACGAGGTGCGGGCCCAGGTGATGCCGCAGAACAAGACCTGGCCGATTCGCGCGCTCCTCGACGTCCTGCGCGCTGCCGCCGAGCGCGACCCCGACCGCGACACCTTCGTCGAGTACGTGCTCTTCGGCGGCCTCAACGACACCGACGCCGACGCCGATCGCCTCGTGGCCCTGCTCCGTGGCCTGCCAGCGCGGGTCAACCTCATTCCGTACAATCCGTTCCCTGGCACCGGGCTTCAGACGCCGACCGAGGCGCGGGTGGTCGCGTTCCACCGCCGCGTCGTCGATCAAGGCCAGCTCTGTCTGGTGCGTTCGCCGCGCGGTCGGGAGATCGCCGCGGCCTGCGGTCAGCTCGTGCTCGCGTCCGATGCGCAGGGCTTCGTGCCGCAGCCCACCTGAGCGGCGGGCGTCACCACCACCACGGCGCGGCCACCGCGACGCCGTCACTGCCGAGCCCAGGCAGCAGCGCCGACTTCACCTCGCGAATCTCGGTGCCGCCCACCAGATAGATGATGAGCCCCACGCCGATCACCACCGCGCCCGAGAGCAGCCCCACCAGCGAGACCGTCAAGGCGGTGTCGTCGCTCACGAAGGCGACGGCGCTGATCAACGAGACGCCGCCGAGAATCGCGCCGCCGATGATCGCCCACTTGCCGACGTTTCGCGCCTGGGTGTTCACCCGCTCGTAGCGCACCGAGGGCTGCGACGGCGTGATGCTCGTCGGCGTGGTCGTCGACGGCGCCGCCCTCGGCAAGGGTGCCAACGCCCGCCCCAGCTTCTGCCCGAGCTTCGGCGCCATGCTGCGCGCGGCTTCTTTGAGCACGTCGAGCAGCACCGCCTCCGATGCTGCGCGCTTCGAGAACGTCGTCAGCACCGTGCCGTCGGTCGTGCTCACCAGCCGCAAATCGAGCTGCACCGCCTCGCCCAGCCGCGCGATGCTGCCCAGGAGCAGCGCGTCGACCCGGAGCACCTTGCCCACGTCGCTGACGCACGAGCCCTCCTCACACCCCGCCAGCTCGCTCAGGTTCTGCGCCGCGAGCGCGCTCTGCACCTGCGTCGCCGTCATCACCTCGACGCCTTGATCGCCGAAGTCCACCGCGAGCTGCTCGTTCACCAGCCCTTCGGTCGCCGTCGACACGTTCTCACGAATGAAGCCAGGCGCCGCTGCACGCGGAGCACCCGCCATCGTCACCATTGCCACCACGAGGGAGAGCACGCGCTGCTTCTACCACCGCCTCTCGGCGAGTCGATCGCGCCGCCGTTCCGATTCCAGTGGGGACTCGAACGGGGGAGAGTGGGCCCATGCGGCACCTCGTCTGCGTGGCTCCCAAGTTCCTCGAGAACACCAACCGCTTCCTCTGGGGCTTCGCGAAGCTCGAGGGCCTCACCGTGTCGGTCATCTCCGAGGACCCTGCCTCGCACCTGCCTGGCGCGCTCCAGCCCAAGCTCACCGGCGGCCATTACCAGGTGCGCAACCCGTTGGACGGCGCCCAGCTCGCCGACGCCTGCCGCTCGCTCGCGCGTCACGTGGGGCCGATCGATCGACTCACCGGCACCCTCGAGCAGCTCCAGCTGCCGCTCGCCGAGGCCCGCGAGCTCGCCGACGTGCCCGGCATGCGCCTCGAGCACGCCCGACGGTTCCGCGACAAGGACGAGATGAAGCGCCTCCTGCGCGCCGCGGGCGTGCCCGTCGCGAAGAGCGAGCTCGCCACCTCCCTCGACGACATTCGGGCCCTCGGCCGACGCTTCGGGTTTCCCTTCATCGCCAAGCCGCCTGCCGGCCTCGGCAGCCGGAGCACCTACCGCCTCGAGTCCATCGACGACGTCGACGCCTTGCCCGCGCTCGGTCTGGTGCCGTCGGCCGCCGCGCCGGTGCAGGTCGAGCAGTTCGTGCGCGGGCGGGAGCACACCTGCGAGACCGTCTCCATCGCGGGCACGACACGCTGGCGCTCGGGCACCCGCTACTTCCCGACGCCGCTCGAGGTGCTCGAGAACCAGTGGATGCAGTACTGCGTCTTGCTTCCGGCCGCGGCCGACGACGGGCCGTGGCAAACGTTCGCGCCGGTGAACGAGGCGGCGCTCCAGGCGCTCTTCGCGGGCGCGGACGCGGCGGCGTCGACCTGCCTCACCCACATGGAGTGGTTCCTCGCGGACGACGGCTCGCTCGTCGTCGGAGAGGTCGGGGCGCGGCCGCCCGGCGTGCAGATCATGCCGCTCATGGGGCTCGCGCACGACACCAACTTCGTCGACGACTGGTGCGAGCTGATCGCGTTCGATCGCTTCACCCCGAAGCCGCGGGTGCGAGCGGCCGGCGCGGCGTTCTTTCGTGGCCAGGGCCGAGGCCGGCGCATCGTCTCGGTCGAGGGCCTCGAGGCGGCGGTCGAAGAGGCCGGCAGCGCCTTGGTCGAGCTGCGCAGCCCGAAGGTCGGCATGGCGCGCGCCGAGGGCTACGAGGGTGAAGGGTACGCCGTCGTCGCCGCACCGACGACCGACGAGGTGAAGCGCGCCTTGTTGGCCCTCATCGAAAACGTACAGATCCGCTACGGGTGATCCGCTTCCGCGGGTGTGCACTCGAGGTGGCATCGGGAAGCGTCGCGTCGAGAGCCGGCTTGTTCCGTTGCACGAAGGTCTGGTAGGGGCGCGCCGCTGGCCGGGGAAGCCAGTGCGCCGCGGTTGTCGCAGCGTGACGGAGGCCCGGTTCGGCCGATACCGGTAGGGAGCAAACATGATGCGTTGGTCCTGGTTGGTGTGTGCGCTGGGCGTGCTGGGCGTGGCGTGTGGTCCTGCGAAGCCTGGCCCCGACGCGGGCTCGGGCGGAGGGCTCTCGGGTGTCGGCGGCGGCCTCAGCGGCACCGGAGGTGGTTCGGTCAACGGTGGTGGCTCGGTGGCGGGCGGCGGCTCGGCGGGCGGCATGACGACGGGCGGCGGCAGCGCGGGCGGAAGCTCGATGGGCGGCGGCGCGGCGGCGGGTGGAATGGCGACGGGCGGCGGCGGCGTCGTGGTGTTCGACGGCGGTCTGCAAGGCGGCGAGACCTGCGCGAACGCGACCGCGCTCCCTGGCAGCGCGGTGCTCAACGGCACGACGACGGGCGCGATGGACGACCTGTCGTTCCTCAGCGCGACCTCGGCCGACTGCGCGCCCGGTGACGACATGGGAACGGGAACCGACGCCGTCTACTCGGTCTCGGTGCCTCCAGGCATGAAGCTCACCGCGGCGATCACCTCGATGTGGGACGCGACCATCAACCTCGTGCCGGCGCCCGACTCGAACTGCTCGGCGGCGATGGTGACCTGCCTCGCGGGAACGGACGACACGGTGTCGGGCACCGAGAGCGTGGAGTGGTTCAACGGCTCCACGACGGCGCAGACGGTGTTCATCGCCATCGACGGCTACTCGGCGGGTGACGAAGGAGACTATTCGCTCGAGGTGACGCTCGCGATCCCCCCGCTCGGTGACGACTGCACCGCGCCCCAGCCGCTCGCGTTGGGTGACGGTGGCATCGCGCTGCCCATGGAGGCCACCGCGGGCTTCCGGAACGACTTCCCCGCGTTCACCGGCACCAACTGCGAGTTCCTCGGCGGGCCCGACCGCGTGTATTCCCTCACGATTCCGGCCAACCGCCGCCTGGTGGTGAGCGCGACCGGGTCGGCCAACATCAACCTCAGCCTGCTCGCCGACCTCGCCGCGTGCACCTCGACGCCCATCGAGTGCCTCGTCGGCGTGGACAACGCCTTCACGGGAATGCCCGAGGTCCTCACCTTCGACAACCCCAACACCACCCCGCTCGACGTGCTGTTGCAGGTGTCGAACTCCGCGTCGACGATGGCCGGCGCGACCTACTCGCTCAACGTCGACGTCGTGGCGATTCCGCCCGGCGACAGCTGCGGGATGCCGACCAGCCTCACCCTCGTCGACGGTGGAGTGGCGCTGCCAGGGGAGGCGCTCACCGGCTTCGCCGACGACTACAGCTTCACCACCAACGACATGGGCTGCCTCTTCACCAGCGGGCCCGACCGCGTCTACTCGGTCAACGTGCCGGGCGGGAGCCGGCTCACCGTTCGCACGAGCAGCCAGGACGATCTGCGGCTGAACCTCGTCGACGGCGTCGCCGCCTGCACCGCAGACCCGCTCGTGTGCAGCCAGGCGAGCGACACCGGCTCCGGCGGCTCGATGGGGAGCCCGGAGACCGAGCAGGCCTTCTTCTCGAACTCCGGCACGACGGCGAAGTCGGTCATCGTCATCGTCGACTCGAGCGGCGGGTCGGCCGGCACCTACGATCTGTCGGCCACCGTCGGGCCCATTCCGCCGCCTGCGTACACCGTGGCGATGATGTCGGCCGCGTGCGACTCGTTCTCGGGCGTGACCCCGACGGTGCTGCTCGACGCGACCTCGACGCCGGCCATCGGAGACGACGTCGTCACCGCCGCGACCGCGCTCCCCTTCGCGTTCAACTTCTTCGGCATGCCGGTCAGCCACTACGCGGCGTCGACGAACGGCAACATTCAGCTCTTCGACTCGGCGACCGCCACCGGGAGCACCGCCTACTCGAACGTCGCGATTCCGACCCCGTCGCTCCCGAACGGCTTCGTCGCCTCGTTCTGGGACGACCTCGCGCCGGGCTCCTCTTCGCGCGTCGTGGCCAACGTCTTCGGCACTGGCACCACCAGGCACCTCACCGTGCAGTGGGAGATGGACGTGCGGCTCACCATGGGCGCGGCGGTCGTCGTGCAGGCGCGGCTCTTCGAGACGACGAACGTCATCGAGCTGCACGCCTGCACCCTCACCGCGAGCAGCCTGCCGGGAGAAGCCGGGCGGGAGCTGGGGAGCAGCGCGACCGTCGGGCTCGAATCGCCGACTGGCGTCGACGGCCTGCAGTTCAGCTTCGACATGCCGAACCTGGTCGCCGGGCAGCAGCTCCGCTACACCCCCTGAGAGCGAATCGGCCTTCCGTCAAGTCATCCGCTGACGCTCGTCTCCCCCGCTCGGTGAATGGGGGGGGGGAAAACTGCGCGCCGAGCGCCGATCATGTGGTTGACTCGCTTCGCCATATGCCGGCTGGCGTGCTGTGCCCCAAGTGTTCGACGGTGAACTCCAGCGAGGCGCCCAAGTGCGTCTCGTGTGGGTCTCCTTTGCCCACGGCGAAGAAGGTTCCCACCGGCACGAGCCAGGCCGTCTCTCGCTCGAAGCAGGCGTTGCCGGCGCGGCGGATCACCGGCGAAATGAAGGCGCCGCGCGACCCGTCGGCGGCGGCCACCGAGCAAGGCGAAGACCCGGCGATGACGGCGCAAGACGGCGAAGAACGCCCTCCGCCGAGGGCTCGGGCGACTGGCGTCAACAACCTCTCGAAGTTCGGCTCGGCCGACGGGCGCAAGTCGAACGCCGCGATGAAGGCCATTCCCCGGCCGCCCGCGTCGCCTCCATCGGTCTCGACCGGCAAGGACAGCCTCGTCGGCCAGAAGCTCCAGGAATACGTCATCAAGGAGCGCATCGGCGTCGGCGGAATGGGCGTCGTCTACAAGGCCGTTCACACGCTCATCAACAAGGAGGTGGCGATCAAGGTGCTGCGGCCCGACGTCGTCACCGACCCGCGCGACGTCGATCGCATGCTCGACGAGGCGCGGATCATCAACAGCATCAAGAACCGCGGCATCATCAACATCTTCGGCGCCGGCACGCTCGAAGACGGGCGCCACTACCTCATCATGGAGCTGCTCGAAGGCGAGTCGCTCGAGCAGTTGATGCAGCGTGAAGGCACCGTGCCCGCTGGTGACGCGGTGATCATCCTCGAGGAGGTGCTCTCGGCGCTGGCCGCCGCGCACGCCGCTGGGGTCGTTCACCGCGATCTCAAGCCGGCGAACGTGTTCCTCGTGAAGGAGAGCAACAAGCTCTACGTGAAGCTGCTCGACTTCGGCCTGGCGCGTCGCCAGCAGCAGAACGTCACCCGCATCGCGGGCACGCCCGACTACATCTCGCCGGAGCACGCTCGCGGTCGCCCGGCTGGGCCGCCCGCCGACCTCTACGCCTTCGGGGTGATGTGCTTCCACATGCTCACCGGCAAGCTGCCCTTCGTGGGCAACACGCCGATGGAGGTGATGGAGAAGCACGTGCACCACGACCCGCCGGTGCCACACGAGGTGAACCCGGCGATCCCCAAGGCGTTGTCCGAGCTGATCCTGAAGCTCCTCGCGAAGGACCCGGGCACCCGGCCCGACGCGAACCAGGTGAAGGCCGATCTCCGCGCGGCCACCAAGCAGCTGCGCAACGCCGCCACCATGATGAGCCTGATGCAGATCGAGGCCGTCAAGGAGGGAGCCGCCGGGGCGCCCAAGGGCCCCAAGGCCGAGAAGACCGAAGCGGAGCGGGCGAGAGAGCTGGCGGTGAAGGCGCAGGTGGAGGACGTCAAGCGCCAGGTGAAGAAGCGCTGGCCGCTGGTGGTGGGTGGCGTCGTCGGGGTGTGGCTGTTGGCCGTGCTGATCTACGCCGTCTGGCCGTCGGGGCCCGTCGAGCCGACGAAGCCGGTGAAGTTCGACCCCACGAAGCCGGTGAAGGCCGTCGAGATCGCGCGAGTCGACCCGAAGAACCCGAAGACGCCCGAGGTGCCGCCCGTCGACCCGAAGAAGAACCCCGACGAGCCCACTCCAACGGTCGACCCGAAGACGCCCACCACCGACGCCGCGACGACCGAGACGACCGCCGAGGAAGACGGCGGCGAGGAGCCGGTGCCCACCGCCACCGGCGTGCTCGCGAAGTTCCCCGACAACAACTCGCAGGTCGACGACTTCACCATCGGCGAGTTCAAGCGGGAACGGCACGACGGTCAGACCATCGAGAGCATGCTCGACCGCATGAACGAGGCGATCAAGTCGGACAGCGACAAGGAAGAGCTGTTCGGTCGCGCCCTCGTGCGGGTCTCGACGCTCTGCAGCGAGGCGAACACCAAGAAGAAGCTCATCGACTGCGACGACGAAGTGCGCAAGCTCCACGACCGCTTCTTCAAGCTCTGACGGGCCGCGTTTCGTCGACAGGCCGGAGGGTCTCAAGTAGACGCTCCTGGACATGGCTCGTGACGCGAAGAAGCTGAAACCGGTCAAAGAGTTCAAACCCCTCATCACCAAGAGTGACGAGCTCCCGCTGGATCCCGAGCGGCTGCGCTTCATGCACGAGACGATGCTGAAGGCGCGCTGCCTCGAGGAACGCCTCATCGCCATGTACAAGTCGGGCCACGGCTACTTCTGGATCGGCGGACCTGGCGAAGAGGCCTTCAACGTGCCGCTCGGCATGCTGATCAAGAAGGGCCAGGGGCCCTCGTTCGACTTCTGCCACTTCCACTACCGGCAGTCGGCCACCCTGCTCGCGATGGGCGAGGAGCCGCTCGGCGCCATCCGCCAGATGAAGAACACCGCCACCGATCCGTACTCCGGCGGGCGGAACTTCGCCGGCCACTTCTCGAAGAAGGAATGGAACATCGTGCCGGTCACCAGCCCCATCGAGGTGCAGTACTCGATGGTCTGCGGCACGGCCTTGGTCCAGAAGCGGCTCGGCGGAGACTCCATCAGCATCGTCACCGGTGGCGACGCGGGAACGGCCGAGGGCGACTTCGCGACCTGCCTGGTGTGGGCGAGCCGGCCCGGCCAGGAACTGCCGGTGCTGATCATCGTCACCAACAACACCTGGGGCATCTCGACGCCGTTCGATCAGGTGCAGGGCGTGGAGCGGATCAGCGATCGCGGCGCGGCCTTCGGCATGCGCTGCAAGACCATCGACGGGAACGACCCCATCTCGGCGTACCTCGAGCTGAAGGAAGCGTTCGAGTACGTGCGCACCGAGCGCAAGCCCTACCTCGTCGAGGCGCGCGTCTCGCGGCTCTACGGGCACTCGTCGGCGTCGGGCGCGAACTTCAACACCGTCGAGGCCGACTGCCTCGCGCTCTTCGAGGAGCGGCTCGACGCCCACGGCGTTCGCAGCAAGGACGAGGCGAAGAAGCTGCGGGAGAAGTACACCGAGGACTACGCGGAGCTCGCGCGGCGGGCGAAGGAAGAGCCCTTCCCCGACGGCAGCACCATCTGGAACCACGTGTTCGCTGGAGAGCCGGGCAAGGACCCGCTCGCGGACTGAAGAGGAGACACGTTCATGGCGAACATGGCGCAGGCGATTCGCATGGCTCTCCACTACGCGGAGACCAACCTCGGCGTGACGGACATCTTCGGTGAAGACGTGGGGCCTCCGCTCGGCGGCGTCTTCACTTGCACCCAGGGGCTCCAGACGACCTGGAACTCTCCGCTCGACGAGCGCGGGGTCATCGGTACGGCGATGGGCGTGGCGATGGCGGGTGGGCGGCCGGTCGCCGAGATTCAGTTCTGCGACTACATCTACAACACCATCGACCTGCTCAAGCTCGCCGGCAACACGCTGTGGAGCTCGAACGGCCAGTGGAACCTGCCGATGGTGGTGATGACCCCCGTCGGCAGCGGCATTCGCGGCAGCATCTACCACTCGCATTCCTTCGACGCGACGATGACCCACATCCCCGGGTGGAAGACGGTGATGCCCTCGACGCCGCTCGACGCCTACGGGCTCTTGCTGTCGGCCTGCCGGGAGCAGAACCCAGTCATGTTCCTCGTGCCCAAGGCGCTGATGCGGGTGAAGGGCGACGAGCTGATTCCGGGCGAGCCCGCCGACGACAAGCAGCTGTCGAAGATGATCGACGCGCCGCTCGGTGATCGCTCGAAGTGGAAGGCGCAGTGGCCCGAGCTGGGAGACGCGGCGATTCCGCTGGGCAAGGCGAAGCTGGTTCGCGCGGGCACGCAGCTGTCGGTCGTCTCATACGGGCGCACCATGCCGCTGGTGAAGACCGCGGCCGAGCGGCTGGCGGGCGAGGGCATCGACGCCGAGGTCATCGACCTGCGCACCCTCTGGCCCTACGACTGGGACGCCATCGCCGAGTCGGTGAAGAAGACCGGCCGGGTGCTCTTCGTGAACGAGGACACCGAGGTCACGAACTTCGGCGAGCACCTCGCGCGGCGAGTCACCGAGAAGCTCTTCTACCAGCTGCTCGCGCCGCCGAAGGTGTTGGCCGGCAAGTTCGTGCCAGGCATCGGGCTCGCCGACACCCTCGAGGCTGCCTCGGTGCCGCAGCAGCACGACGTCGAAGCCGCGATGCGGGCGTTGGCCTCGCAGGCCCCCTGACGTTCGAGCGGTCTCGATTCGAGGCGCCGTTCGGCTCGACAGCCCGGGAGATTCGCGGTTTCTTCGGCGGACTTCGCGAGGAGCGTCGAACGTGCGTCGCGTGGTCCTCTTCATCGTGGTGCTCTCGAGCTGCTCGCTGCCGCTGGTGGCACGCACCTCGGGGCCGAAGGCCAGCACCGAGCCACCGCTCAGGGTCGAGCTCTCGCGCGAGGTGCAGATCGACGCCGACACCGCGCTCTTCCGCCTCACCTTCGTGAACGACGGCGACGAAGACCTCATCGTCCACATCCCCAGCATCACCACCGGCCCCGCGGCGTCACGCTCGAAGGTGATTCGGGAGAAGCCCGAGGGCGACTCGGTGACGGCGGTGACGCCCGCGCGCAACGTGCTCGAGGAGATGTTCCGCATCGCCACCCCGCTGAAGGAAGAGCCGGTTCGCGAGAACTTCGCGGCGGTGCTCCGTCACTCGAGGGTGGAGCTCTCGCTGCGCGCGCTGCTCGGTGACGCCTCGGAGCTCGAGCTGCACTTCGACGACTGCGTCTTCGCGCTCGACGGGAGCCTCTACTCGTTGCCGCCCATCGCGCTGGCGTCTCCCTCGGAGCCGCTGGAGGGCGCTCGGCCGTCGCGGCTGCACATCGGGGTGCGGGTGCTCGGCGGGGTGTTGATTGGCCCCGTGCAGGTCGCGCCCTTGATGCCGATGGCGCTGCTCCCGCTCACCCCGACGGGGTTCCTCGAGGGCTTCGTCGGGTATTGGTCGCGCTGGTTCGAAGGCCACCTCGTGCTTCGGCCGGGGCTCGGCCGGGTGGTCGCGCTCGAGGGCGGGGTGCGGCCAGGAGTGGAGTGGCTCACCGTGTTCCTCAACTATGGCTTCGACGCGTTCCAGCCGCAGACGGGCTATCGCAGCTCCGAGCCGCTCGTCGGCCACGGACCGCGCCTGAGCGCGGAGCTCACCTTCGACGCGCCCCAGCAGGTGCTCGGCATCACCCGGCCGCAGCGCTTCGGGGCCTTCGTGACTGGAGGGTGGTCGTGGCTCCCGAGCCCGGTCGACCGCCGGCCGATTCCCGTCCCGGTGGTCGAGGCCGGCCTCCGCATGCGGCTGCACTAATGGAGCGGAAGCGGTCTCGATCACGACGCTGAAATCGACCAGCCAGATGTCTCATCGGGTGGCCTGAGGTGTCCAAGGCGGCACCATGAACCACCCCTTCACCCTCGCGCGACCCTCGTCGATGGTCCTTCTCGTGAGCCTCGTCCTCCCCGCGGGGTGTCTGGTGGCGCCGGAGGAGCTGGTCGATGGCGGTGGAGGTTCGGTCGCGGGCGGATCGGTTGGTGGTGGCTCGGTCGGTGGCGGATCAGTGGTCGGCGGCGGATCGGTCGGTGGCGGATCAGTCGGCGGCGGATCAGAGATCGGTGGCGGATCGGTCGGTGGCGGATCAGTCGCCGGCGGATCAGTCGGTGGCGGATCAGCGATCGGTGGCGGAGCGGCTGGCGGCCCTGCGTGCCGGTCCATCGCCGAGCCCCTCGTGCTCGGAGGGTGTCTGCCGACGAGATCGGGCTGCGAGCTCGAGGTGACGACGACCCTCACCCGCGGAGCCGCGAACTCGACGTGCGCCATCCCCTGGCGAAATCCGCTCCAGCTGAGGCTGTCCACTCAACCGAGCTGCTCGCCCGGGACCTCCGACGTGCGCTGGGCGTCGGACGCCGGGTGCGCGGTCACCGTGAGGGACCGTCACGAGAACTGGAACCTCGTGGCTGGCCAGTGCTTCGGCGTGATCTCCACCATCGAGCTCCAGCTCTCGGTCGACGCCGGCGTCGTCGGCACGGGTCAAACCGACCAGTTCGGCGAGGTCGGCCCCTGCCGGGCGACGTTCCCGGTGAGCTCTCCCTGAAGCGCGCTCAGGGCGTCACCGTCACCGCGATCGTCCGACTCACGCTTCCCGACTGCGCGCGCACCGTGGTCGACCCGGCTCCGATTCCCGTCACGAGGCCCTTCGTTCCGACGGCGTTCGACACCTGGGCGACGTTGGTGTCCACGCTGCTCCACGTCACCGAGGTCGTCAGATCCTGCGAGGAGCCGTCCGAGTAGTTGCCCATCGCGGTGAGCTGCACGGTGAGCCCCACCCCGACCGAGGGCGACGACGCGCTGAGGTCGATGCTCACCAGCGACGCGGCCGTGATGGTGTGCGTCGTCGAGCCGGTGACACCATTGAACGTCGCCTCGACGGTGACGACGCCCACCGCGACCGTCGACAACAGGCCGCGCGAGTTCGCCGCGTTCGAGATGAGCGCCTTCGACGCGTCGCTCGTGCTCCAGGTGACCTGGCTGGTGAGCACCTGCGTCGTGGAATCGGTGTAGACGCCGACCGCGATGAACTGCCGGGTGAAGCCGAGCGCGGTGGAGCCTCCAGTCGGGGTGAGCTCGATGCTGGCGAGCGCCGCCTGGGTGATCGTGACCGACGCCACTGCCGAGAAGGCACCGAAGGTCATCGTCACCTGGGCGCTCCCGACCGCGAGGGTCGTCGCGAGGCCCACGCTGCCCGGAGCATTGGAGACGTCGAGCACCGCTCCGTCGCTCGAACTCCAGCTCGCCTGCGAGGTGAGGTTCTGGGTGGTGCCATCGGTGTAGCGGCCGAGCGCCTGGAACTGGCGCACGGTGCCGAGGGGGAGCGTGACCGACGCGGGGCTGACGTCGACCCGCACCAGCTGCGCCGGGGTGACGGTGAAGAGCGTCGTGCCGACGACGGCGCCGAGGGTCGCGGTGAGGGTGGCCTGGCCGACGTTGAGCGCGCTCGCGAGGCCCTCGCTGCCCGAGCCGTTGCTCACCGCCACGAGGACTGGCGCGCTCGAGCTCCAGCTCGTCTGCGCCGTCAGGTCTCGCGTCGAGCCGTCGGAGAAGACGCCGGTCGCGGTGAGCTGGGTCTGGAGCCCACGCGGGCGGGACGGGTTGGGCGGGGTGAGCTGGAGCTGCTGGAGCACCGCCGGAGAGACGGTGAACGTCGTGGTCGCGGTCACCCCGTCGAGGAGCGCCGAGAGGGTGCAGCTGCCTGCCACTCGCCCGGTCACGAGGCCCTCGGAGCCGCTCGCGTTGCTCACGACGGCGATGGCTTGATCGCTCGAGCTCCAGGCGACCTGGCTGGTGACGTCCTGGGTCGACGAATCGGAGTACACGCCCGTCGCGGTCAGGCCGAGCTGGAGCCCAGCCGGCACGCTCGGGTTCGAAGGCGTCAGCTGAATCGAGCGAAGCACCGCTGGACTGACCGTGAGCTGCACCGACCCGCTGCGCGGCCCGAAGGTGGCGGTGATGGTGACGAGGCCTTGCGCGTTCGCGGTGACGACGCCCTCCGAACCCGACGCGTTCGAGACGCTCGCGATGCCGGGGTTCGACGACGCCCAGGTGGCCGAGCTCGTCAGGTCCTGGGTGGTGCCGTCGGTGTAGAGACCGGTGGCCACCATCGCGCGCTCGAGCCCACGTGGCACCACCGGAGACGGCGGCGAGAGCTGAAGGCTCGCCAGCACCGCCGCAGTGACGGTGACGGACGCGTCGACCGAGACGGGGCCCTGCGCCGCGGTGATGGTCGTCGAGCCGAGCTGGAGCGCCTGCACCGCACCCCGAGTGCCGGCGACGTTCGAGACCGACGCGATGGCCGGCGCGCTCGAGGACCAGCTGACCTGCTCGGTGAGATCGCTCGAGGAGCCGTCGGAGAAGAGACCGGTGACGTAGAAGGCCACGGTGAGCCCGCGCGGCACCGACGCCGACGCTGGCGACACGGTGAGCTGCTGGAGCACCGCCGCGGTGACGGTGAGCTCGATGGACGCCGACTGGGCCCCCAAGGAGGCGGTGACCTGCGTGCGGCCCAAGGCGAGCGCGGTCGCGCGGCCGAACGGCATGGCGTTCGAGACGGAGACGATGGCGGGATTCGCGACGCTCCACGCCACCTGCGAGGTGACGTCCGCGGTCGACCCGTCGGTGAAGCGGCCGGTGGCGACGAGATCGCCGGTGAGGCCCCTGGGGAGGCTCAGCGACGCGGGCGCGACGTCGAGGCCCACCAGGAGCGCGTTGGTCACCACGAAGGTCGCGCTGCCGGTGACGCCGAGCGCGGTGGCGGAGACCGTCGCAGAGCCGGCGACGAGGGCGTGCGCGAGCCCTGCCGGCGAGACGGTGACGATGGAGGCGTTGCTCGTGCTCCAGCTCACGAGGCTGGTCAGATCCTGGGTGGAGCCGTCGGCGAAGGTGCCCTGGACGGCCAGCGGCTGGTTGAGGCCGGCTGGCGCGCTCGGGCTCGCTGGCGAGACGTCGAGCCGAACGAGCGGGGTGTTCACCACGTCGAGCGCCGCCGTTCCCACCACGCCGCGGTAGCTCGCGCGAACCGACACGGAGCCGCCGGCGAGCCCATCGACACGGCCGATGTTGCCCGGGGCGTTCGAGGCCGAGGCGACGAGTGAATCCGACACGCTCCAGCTCGCGACGTTCGTCACGTCTTGGGTCGTGCCGTCGGTGAAACGGCCGGTGGCGTTGAAGCGCGCGAAGGTGCCGACGGCGATGCGCGCAGACGCGGGCGTGAGCTCGATGACGTCGAGCGCGGCAGCCGAGACGGTGAGGGTCGTCGTCGCCGAAGTACCCGAGAGGGACGCGGTGATGACGGTGTCACCGACCGAGAGCGAGACCACGCGGCCAGCGGAACCCATCGCGTTCGAGACCGAGGCGACCGCCGGTGCGCTCGAGCTCCACACGGCCTGCGAGGTGAGGACCTGCGTCGTGCCGTCCGAGTAGACGCCGGTGACGGTGAGCTGGAGCGGCAGGCCCAACGGGACGACCGGCTGGGCGGGGGTGATGCCGAGGCTGACGAGCTCGGCCTGGGTGATCGTCACCTGCGCGCGGGCCTGCAAGGCGCCTTCGGTGACGACGACCTCGGCGAGGCCGGGCGTGACGGCTTGCACGAGGCCCGACGGCGAGACGGTCAGCGCTGGTCCCGAGGTGCTCCAGGCGACGGTGGCGCTCACGTCTCTCGTGGTGCCGTCGGAGAAGGTGCCGGTGGCGACGAAGCGCTGCGTCCTCCCCGCCGGCAGCGAGGTGCTCGAGGGTGAGAGGCTCAACCCGCGAAGCGCCGCGGCGGTGACGGTGACGTGCACGCTGGTGGTGCGGCCGCCGAACGCTGCGTCGACGAAGGTCGAGCCCACCGCGACGCCGCGAACGCGCCCCTTGCTCGCCGCCGCGTTCGAGACGGTCGCGACGGACGCATCGACCTCGGTCCAGGTGGCCTGGCTGGTGACGTCCTGGCTCGTGCCGTCGGAGTACGCGGCGCTCACCAGGAGATCGACCTCCACGCCGACGGGCACGGTGATCGAGGTCTGTGAGCTGGCGAGCCCGAGGAGGACCGCGGGCGTCACCTCGACGGGAACGCTCGTGCGCTGGCCCAGGTAGGCGGCCTCGACGCGGGTGGTTCCGACCGAGACGGCGCGCACGAGGCCCTCGCTTCCAGCGGCGTTCGAGGTGGTGACGACGGTCGGCGCGACGCTGCTCCAGGTCGCGAGCGCGGTGAGATCGCGCGTCGAGCCGTCGGAGTACACGCCCGTCGCCGCGAGCTGGTACGTCGTGCCCAGCGCGAGCGTCGGGTTGGGGGGCGTCACCTCGAACCGGCGCAGCACGGCGGCGTTCACGGTGACGTCTCCGCGGCCCTGAACGCCCTGGAGTTCGGCGATGACGACGGCGGTGCCGACGCTGAGCGCGGTGACTCGCGCGGTGAGGGGATCGACGCCGGCGACGCTCGGGGCGCTCGAGGACCACGAGGCCTGACTGGTGACGTCCTGCGAAGAACCGTCGCTGAACAGGCCCGTCGCGACCAGCTGTTCGCTCGCTCCGAGCGGCAAGGAGAGCGGGGCGGGAGAGAGCACCAGCTGGCGGAGCAGCGCCGCCGAGACCGTCACCGTCACCGTCGCCGAACGTTGGCCCACCGCCGCCGAGACGGTGGCCGAGCCGACGCGCAGGCCGGTGATCTCTCCGGCCCTTCCGAGCACGTTCGACACGTTCACCACGCTGCCGTCACTCGACGTCCACACCACGGCGCCGCTCAAGTCCTGCACGGTGCCGTCGGTGAAGCGCCCGGTCGCGGTGAGCCTCGCCGACGTGCCCGCGGCGACGAGCAACGACGGAGGGCTCAGCTCGATGGACGTCAGCTCGGCCGCGGTGACCGTGACTGGCGCGACCACGAAGTGCCCCTGGAAGTCGAAGCGAACCGACGCCAGGCCCACCTCGACGGCTCGCACGTTGCCGCTCGGGTCGACGGTCGCCACCGACGGTTGGTCGCTCCGCCAGCTGCCGACGGTGCCGACCGCCTGCCGGGTGCCGTCGCTGAAGATCGCCTGGGCGGCGAGTGACGCGGAGGTGCCCTTCGCGAGCGTGAGCGCCGTCGGAGCGAGCTCGAGCCTGGCGATCGTGGCGTCGGTGACGGTGACGGCGGTGGCTGCCTCGTGCGCCTTCAAGGAGACGCTCACCTCGGCGATGCCCGGGGCGCGACCGGTGATGGTGCCGCGCTCTCCGGCGAGGGTGGAGACGAAGGCGACGCGCTCGGCGCTGCTCGCCCAGGTGGCCTGCTCCGAGACGTCGAGCTGGCGGCCATCGGAGAGCGAGGCGGTGGCGTGCAGCCGAACCGAGGTGCCGGCGGCGAGCGTGGGGCTGACGGGAGAGATGGCGAGGGCGTCGATGGTGGCGTCGGTCACTTCGACGGTGACGGTGGCCGAGACGCCGTCGAACGAGACGAGCAGCTCGCTGCGCCCGGGCGAGACCCCGGTCACCACGCCCGGCGACGAGTCCTGCATCGAGACGGTCGAGCTGCCCATCACGCTGTAGAGCGCGCGTCGGGTGACGTCGTCGACCCGGCCGTCGGCGCGCACCGCCGAGACCGCGAGCTGCAGCGAGAGCCCGACGGGGACGAAGGGCTGGGCCGGGCCGATCTCCAAACGAACGATCGACCCACCGACGACCGAGAAGGCGAGCTCACGGCGAACGTCGCCGGAGACGGCGCGCACCACGGTGGACCCGACCTCGAGGCCCTTCACTCGCCCTGCGACCGCGTCGTCGGCGGCCGCGACGAAGCCGTCCTCGACCTGCCACACGACCTCTTGGGTGACGTCACGCACCGAGCCGTCGTCGAAGAAGCCGGTGGCGACGAAGTCGAGCGAGCTGCCCTTGGTGATGCGGCCGTTCTCCGGCGCGAGCTCGATGGAGCTGAGCTGCGTGCTTCGTGGCCGCGGGCACCCCAGCAGGAGCACGGCGGTCGTGAGTGTGATGGCGTGTGACAGACGCATGGCTTCGTCCCCTCGGGTCGAAAGGTCCCCAGGCCGTGCAGTCCAAAGGTGGTGCCAGCCGCGGAGCGCTGATCTCCTTCGGCGAAGTCGGCCGGGCTGCCGGGTCTTCGCTGCCGGGCTGGGTCGGTCGAGACTGCTCGTCGTGCGATCAGCCGCGCGAAGAAGACGACGCGAGCGCGCCTGGAGCGAGGCGGACTGCTGGGCGACTCGACGGCGAGTGGTGCTGGCGTCGAGGATCTGGTCTCTTCCTCGAATGCTCTCTCGGCGAGACGTCCTCGGCTCGGCCTCGCTCACCCTGCTCGGTTGCACGGTGAAGAGCGCGCAGAGCGCGAGCCGGGAGGTGGCCTCGGTCGTTTCTGCCTTGCCGACCCGTGACGGGGCGGGCGTTCGCCTCAACCGCGCGCTCGGGCACCCGCAGCTCTCGGTGCTCGACCCGTTCCTGCTGCTCGACGAGTTCCACACCGACGACCCGAACGATTACCTCGCCGGTTTTCCCGAGCACCCGCACCGCGGCTTCGAGACGGTGACGTACATGATCAACGGCGCGATGGAGCACCGCGACGTCCTCGGCAACCAAGGCCGGCTCGGCCCAGGCAGCGCGCAGTGGATGACGGCTGGGCACGGCATCATCCACTCCGAGATGCCGAAGCAGGAGCGCGGCCTCATGTGGGGCTTCCAGCTGTGGGTGAATCTCCCGCGCGCCCGAAAGCTGATTCCGCCGCGGTACCAAGACATCGCCGCTTCGCGCATTCCCGAGGTGGAGGTCGAAGGTGCGCGGGTACGAGTCGTCGCGGGCACGACGTTCGGGCGCACCGGGCCAGTCGACGGCATCGACATCGAGCCGCTCTTCCTCGACGTCGCGCTCGAGAAGGGGTCCCGTGTCCTTCAGCCCGTTCCCCTCGGGCATACCTGCTTCGCGTTCGTCACCGAGGGCTCGGCGCGGCTCGGCAGCGCGCGGCGTGAGGTCCGCAGGGGAGAGCTGGCGGTGCTCGAGAAGGGCAGCGCGGTGGAGCTGACGTCGACCGGTTCGGCGGGCCGGGTGCTGCTCCTCGCTGGTCGGCCCTTCGACGAGCCCGTCGCGCGCGCGGGGCCCTTCGTGATGAACACCGAGGACGAGCTGCGCCAGGCCTTCGACGACTACCGGTCCGGCCGGCTCTTGCTCTGAACCGACGGCGCTCGGAGGTCTCTCAGCGCGCCTGCTTCGCCCGCTCGGCCGACTGCGCGCGCTCGATGCTCTCGAACAGCGCCTTGAAGTTCCCGCCGCCGAAGCCCTTGTCGCCCTTGCGCTCGATGATCTCGTAGAAGAACGGGCCGCCCTCGCGATCGCCGTAGAGGTGACCGTTCTCCTTCATGAAGATCTGGAGCATGTACTGATGCTCCTTGTGCCCATCGATGAGGATCTGCAGGTCGCGCAGCTCGGCGACGCTCTCGTCGATGCGCTTGATGCCGCTCTTCTCGATCCGCTCGGGCAGGTAGTCGTAATAGGCGCCCGGCGTGGCGAGGAACTCGAGGCCGTTCGTCGCCCGCATCGCCTTCACCGCCGGCACGATCTCCCGCACCAGCAGCGCGAGGTGCTGAATGCCCTCGCCGCGTTGATCCTCGACGAAGACGTTGATCTGCGAGTTCTTGAAGCGCGGCCGCGACGGCTCGTTGTTGGCGAACTTCACCGTGCTCTTCGGGTCCCACATCACGATCGACTTGAGGCCGGTGCCGTGCTGGTTGCCCTGGGCGATCTCCTCTTCGGTGTGGAACTGAATGTTCCAGAACTCCTCGAAGCCCATGACGTGCTTCATCCACAGCACCATCGGCTGGAGCGTGCGGAAGTTCGAGGTGATGTGATCGACCTTCCCGAAGCCGAAGCGGTTCTTTCCTCCGCGCGGCGCGGGGTGCTTCACGAAGCCCGGGTAGAGCGCCTCGTACCCGTCACGCTGAACGAAGCGGAAGGTGGTGTTCCCGAACGGGGTGGTGATGCTGAAGAAGGCGAGGGTGCCGCCCTTCTCGTCGGTGAAGCGCTGGAGCTGATCGTCGATGATCGTCCCTCCGCGCTGCTCCATCAGCTTCCACACCTTCTCGACGTCGCGGACCAGGAAGTTCACCGTCCCCACGCCCTCGGGGTGCTTCTTCAGCCAGCGGTGCGCGCGCCCGCCCTCGCCGACTGGCGCCGAGCAGACGAGGGTGACGTCGTTCGCCGCGAAGACGACCGACTTCTGCCGGCCGCGCGCGGTGAGCTCGGCAGACGACTCGCCCAGCTCGGCGAAGTCCATCAGCTGGGTGTAGAACCGACGGGTGCGCTCGAGATCGTGCACGTACCAGTGAACGCTCTCGACCTTGATGATGTCCAATGACTCCATGCGGGGGTGCTCCGGTGCGGGGGAAGGTCAGCTCGGCTGCGCGTCAGGCTGGGCGTCGGGGCGCGCGGCCTTCACGAAGGGCAGCTCGGCGCAGTGCTTCTCGAGGCGGGTGAGCAGCGGGAAGCCGTCGACGTTGCCGCCGAACCGGCGCGCTCCGAAGAGCTGCGGGAGCAGGCAGCAATCGGCCCAGGAGAAGCTGTCGCCGAAGAGGAACGTTCCTGCGTGCTGCTTCGCGAGTTGCTCGAGCGCCGCGAGGCCCTGATCGATGAAGTGCGCCGCCCACTTCTTCTCGTCGACGCCGAGCGTCTTGAGGTGGTTGAGGGTGGACAGGTTGTGGAACGGCTGAATGCCCGAGTTGATCAGCTCGGCCATCGCGCGGACCTGGCCCTTGGCGACGAGGCTCTTCGGCAACAGCGGCCGCTCCGGGTAGCGCTCCTCGAGGTACTCGAAGATGGCGACCGACTGGTGAATGAAGGCCGGCTTCCCGTGCTCCTCCACCTCGAGCACCGGCACGTACCCGGCGGGGCTGCGCTCGCGGTGACTCACCTCGTGCTGCTCGCCCTTGATGAGGGAGACCGCGACGTACTCGAACGGCAACGCCTTGAAGTGGAGCGCCAGGCGAACGCGGTAGCTCGAGCTCGAGCGCCAATAGTTGAAGAGCTTCATGGAGAACCTCGCGGGGAACGACTCCGTCCCTCGTCCGCCAGGCGAGGTCAAGCACGTCGGAGGAACGCACACACGGAAACCGGCGCACAGAGACGCTAGAGTTTTTCAAGATGGGTGTTCCCGCGTACATGCTGTCGGTCCTCAACCGACAGTACCTGTTGCTCGAGAGCGGCTTCGTGCGCCGCTACCCGTGGGACTGGCTGGTGTGGGAACCGGGGCCCTGGAAGCCGGCCCGGACGGAGCTCGAGAGCAACCTCGCCTCGACGCTGGTTCCATCTTCGACGACGCCCGCCAAGCCGAGCGCGCTCGACGCGATCTGCTTCCAGCTCGTGCCGCCGCCCTCGGGTCAGCTCAAGCTCGGGCGGGCGACCAGCAACGACATCGTCATCAACGACCTCACGGCCTCGCGTGAGCAGCTGGTGCTCAGCTACCGAGACGCTGCCTGGAGTGTGCCGGTGTCGCGTGGGCAGGTGGTGATCGACGAGTGCGAACGGCCCGATGGCGAGGTGGCGCTCCGCTCGGGCATGTCGCTCCGGCTCGGAGACGTTCGGCTCTCCTTCCTCTCGGCAGCCGCGATGCTCGAGCGCGCCCGAGACTTCAGCCCACGTCGTTGAGCGTTCCAGGCTGATCGCTGCGTCTCCGCCTCACTCCCGGCTTCGTCTCACGGTACACACGTGCCGTTGCTGCCGCACTGCTTCGAACCGGGGCACGGCTGGCAGGTCACCCCGTTCTTGCCGCAGGCCTGCTTTCGATCTCCGTTCTGACAGCCAGAGCCGTCGCAGCAGCCCTGACAGGTGGACGGATCACATTGGCACCGCCCGGCGTCGCAGCCTTCACCCTCGACGCATCGTCGGCCGGTGCCGCACACGCACTCGCCCGTGGTCGCGTTGCAGGTGTCGGCCAACGGCTGCTGACAGGTTCGGCAACTCCGCCCCGCGACGCCACAGCGGTTGATGGTTGGAGGGGTGACGCACGACGACCCCTCGCAGCACCCGCTCCCGCACGTCGAGGCATTGCAGCTCGCGTTCACCACGCAGGTCCCCGTCGGGCAGGTGTCTTGCGCGTTGCACGAGGTGCACGTCGCGCCGCCGGTCCCGCAGGCGGTGGTGCTCCGTCCAGGAAGGCAGCGCCCAGCCTGGCAGCAGCCGTTCGGGCACGTCGCTGGTCCACACGGCGCATCGCACGCCTGGTTGGTGCAGCCCGTCACGCAACTCGAGCAGGCCGTTCCTCCCGTTCCACAGGCCTGCGGCATCGTTCCCGGCTGGCAGACGCCGCCCGCGCAGCACCCCGAGGGGCAGGTCGCTGGCGAGCAGCCGCCGGTGCAGACGCCGCCGTCGAGGTCGCAGCTCCCCGTGCCGCACGAAACGCACGCCATGCCGCCTCTCCCGCACTCGGACGCGGTCAACGAGGTGACGCACGACGAGCCGATGCAGCAGCCGTTGGGGCAGGTGGTGGCGTTGCACACCGACATTCCGCACTGGCCGCCCGTGCACGCCGTCGCGCCGCAGTCGAGACAGGCACGGCCTCCGGTTCCGCACGCCGAAGACGACGGAGTGGTGACGCAGGTGTCTCCGATGCAGCAACCAGCGCACGAGGCCGGGGTGCACTGACAGCGCTGGGCGAGACACTCCTGCCCGGCGGAGCAGGGGTCGCCCGTGCCGCACTTGCAGGTCCCTCCCGAGCAGCGGTCGGCGCCAAGGGCCGGGCTGCAGGCAGGCTCGGAGCCGCAGGCGCAGGTGCCCATCGCCGAGCAGGCGTTCGCCAGGCGCGGGTCGCACTGCTGGCAGGTGCTCCCGTTGAGGCCACACGCCGCCGCGCTCGTCGTCGCCACGCAGCCACCTTGCGGGTCGGTGCAGCCCGCGCACGACATCATCGGAGGGGACAGCTTGAGGGCGAGGAGGCGCTCGAAGCCGCGATCGATCTGCACGTGCCCGGTCGCGGCGCCGACGGGCTTGCCGCCGACGAGGCCGGTCACCTTCACCTCGAGCTGCTGTCCGCCAAGCTCGTCCTTGAGCAGCACCCGCACCAGCGTGTTCGGCGCGAGCAGGCCGGCAGCGGTGTCGGGACGAAGCGAGGGTTCGAAGACGGCGCCGGCGTCGGTGGCGGCTTCGTAGCGGAGCTGCTCGACGGCGACCTCCGACGAGTCCACCGAGACGAGGAGCGCAGTGCCCACCAGCGTCGCCGGGTCTCGGCACGAGCAGAGGAGAGCGGTGAAGAAGAAGAGGCGCGCGTTCATCGGGCGTTGATGTCGGGGAAGCTCGTCTGCACGGGTCTCGGGCTCGCGGCGGCGACGGTGCCGATGGTGGCGCCCGCAGCGACGACGCCCACGACGGTGGCCCAGAACCACCACTTCGAGGTGACTGGCTGCGGTGCTGCTTCCAGCTCCTTTCGGCGGGTCAACTCGAGCTGCAGCTTCTGTTGGGCCGCCTCGGCCTCGGCCTTCGCCGCCGCCACCCGCATCGCGTCGGCCTTGGCCTTCGCGGCGGCTTCTTCGGCGACGCGTGCCCGCTCGGCTTCGGCCGCTTCTCGAGCCCGTTGCTCGTCGAGCAGCCCCTGCACCTCGGCGATGACCGACTCGGTCGCCTTCGCCTGCGCACTCGCCGGGTTCGTCTCGAGGTAGCGCTTGAAGTACGACAGCGACGTCTCGAGCTCGCCAGTCTTCCGGTAGCACTGGCCGAGGTTGAAGAGCAGCCCGGGCGCCGGCTTGAGCTTGTAGGCCTCGTTGTAGCGCGCGATGGCGGTGGGGAAGTCTTGGGTGTCGAAGGCCTTCTTCCCCTCGAGCGCGAGGCGTTTGGCTTCCGCGTCGGGTGACGCAGCGAACACCAGCCCCGCGGCGAGCACGGCCAGCACCACCACGCTAGAACGGATCGAGGACCCCATCGGTGACGGGCTTGTTCTGCTTCTTCGGAGCGGCTTGCACAACCCGCTTCAACGGTAATTCAACCCTCAGGTTCTCGCTGGCCGGAAACTGCCGGGTGACGGGCTCATAGCCCTTGAGCTCGAGGTGGAGGGTGAGGGGCGTGTCCACCGGTGGGTGTTTGAGGGTGAAGGGCGTCTGGCCCAGCTGAGTGCCCGCCTCGTCGTACACCCAGGCGCCGGTCGGAGCCGTCTCGAGGAAGAGGGTGACCTCGGCGCGGGTCGGAGGCACGGCTGGTCGTTCCACCGTCGGCTCGCGGGTCGGCTCGACGGCCGGCCCGGTCTTGGTCGGCGCGAAGACGGCGGCGATGGCGACGACGAGGAAGACGACGCCGACCGCGGCGCCAGCGACGAGGGGCCAGCGGCTGGGTCGAATCGAGGTGGGGAAGTCGCCGAGATCTTCGTCGAAGTGCAGGAGCCGGCGCTTCACCTCGCTCATGCTGGCTGGGCGGTGATCGGCGTTCTTCGCGAGGCAGGCCGCGACGAGCGCCCGCAAGGGTTGGGGCACGGCTTCACCGGTGCGGGTCAGCTCCGGCACCGGCGGCGGCGGGCGGGTGATGATGTCGGCGGCGAGCTGGCCGAACACGGTGGCGTCGAACGGTGGCTGTCCGGCGAGCAACTCGAAGAGCAAGGTGCCGAAGGCGTACACGTCGGTGCGGGCGTCGACGTCGAGCCCCGCAGCCTGCTCGGGCGCCATGTAGCGAGGGGTGCCCAAGACGTCGCCGTTCTGGGTCTCGACCACCCGCGGCCCCTCGGTGGAGAGGAGCTTGGCCACGCCGAAGTCGAGCACCTTCACCCAGTCCTTCCCGTCGCGGGTGGTGAGGAAGACGTTGTCTGGCTTGAGATCGCGGTGGACGACGGCGAGCGCGTGGGCGGCCTCGAGGGCCTCGGCGATCTGGGTCGCGAGGTCGACGATCTCGGCCAGCGACAGCGCCCGCTTGGACAGCCGGCGGTTGAGCGTCTCGCCTTCGAGGAGCTCCATCACCGCGTAGACCTCGCCAGGCGCCTCGACGAAGTCCTGCACCTCGATGATGTGCGGGTGGTTGATGGTGTTGACGAGCCGCGCTTCCTGGAGGAACCGCTTCACCAGCGCCTGATCGCTGAGCAGCTTCGGGTGGAGCCGTTTGATCGCCACCTTCCGGCCGAGCGTCTGGTGCCGCGCCCGGTACACGCTGCCCATGGTGCCTTCGCCGAGCAGACCTTCGACCGCGTAGGCGCCGAAGCTCGCCGGGAGAGGCGTGGGATCAGGGACGACTGCGAGCGGGCGACTCACCGGACCTCATCCTCACACTTTTCGCACGTGCTGGTCGATTCGGCCGAAGAGGCTCTGACCGTCGGCGCCGCACATCTCGATCTCCACTCGATCGCCGTGCTTCATGAAGGGCGTCTTGGGTGACCCAGCCTCGATGGTCTCGATCATTCGCTGCTCGGCGAGGCAGGAGATGCCCCGCGCCCGGTCTTCGTTCGACACGGTGCCGCTGCCCAGAATGGTGCCGGCGCAGAACTGGCGGGTCTTGGCGACGTGCGCGAGGAGCTGGAAGAAGCTGAAGTGCATCTCCGGCCCGGCGTGGGTGTCGCCGACCTGCTTGCCGTTGAGCCAGGTCTTCAAGGTGAGGTGAACGCGGCCGTCCTTCCAGGCGGGGCCCAGCTCGTCGGGCGTGCAGGCCACCGGAGAGAAGCCAGTCGCGGGTTTGCCCTGGAAGAAGCCGAAGCCCTTCGCGAGCTCGTCGGGGATGAGGTTGCGCAGCGAGACGTCGTTGACGAGCAGCACCAGCCGCACGTGCTTGCCGGCGTCGGCGACCGACACGCCCATGGGCACGTCTCCGACGATCACCGCCACCTCGGACTCGAAGTCACAGCCCCAGGCCTCGTCGCGAATCACGATGTCGTCGGTGGGCCCGAGGAAATGGCCGGAGCCTCCCTGGTACACGAGTGGATCGGTCTCGAGGGTGGGCGGCGGGTCGGCCTTGCGGGCCTTTCGCACCAGGCGCACGTGGTTCAGGTACGCGCTCCCGTCGACCCACTCGTAGGCGCGGGGCAGCGGGCAGTGGAGCGCCTTCACGTCATACGGCTGGCTCGGCACCTCGTTCTGCTCGAGCTTGGAGGCGAGCGCTTCGAGCTTCGGCTTCACCGTGTCCCAGTCGTCGAGCGCGGCCTGCATCGTCGGTGCGATCGCCGAGGCGTCGGTCACCTTCGAGAGATCACGCTTCACCACCACCAACTTGCCGTCACGGGTGCCGTTGCGCAGGGTCGCGAGCTTCATGCAGCGCTTCCAACCTGCGCGCTGGCGAGTGTCAAGATCGGGCGATGCGCTTCAACGCAGCTGGCGATCGAGCTCGTCGATGGACTTGAGCGCGGCCTTTCGCGACGCGTCGTCCTTCGCGGCGTTCACCTCGCTCTGCACCTCGCCCAGGAACTTGCGGAGCATGCGATCGGGCTCGCCCATGTCGGCCTCGCGCTTGGCGAGCTTCGCTTCCAGCTTGGCGAGCCGCGCCTCGAGCGTCTGCTGGGTGACGCCCTTGGCGACCGGCTTCGGATCCGGCGACTTGATGGGGTCGGGCTTCGGGTCTTTCGGCTTCGGCTCGAGGGTGGCGACGGGCTTGGGATCCTTCGGCTTGGGGTCGACGTTCGCGACGGGGTCGGGCTTCGGATCGTTCGACCTCGGGTCGACGTTCGCGACGGGGTCGGGCTTTGGATCGTTCGGCTGCGGGTCGACGTTCGCGACGGGGTCGGGCTTCGGGTCGGGCAGACGGTCGCCGAGCACCTCGGGCTTGGGCGGCTTGGGGGACTCGACGATGGGCTTGTCGGGCACCTTCGTCGTGGGGTCGCTGCCGAAGAGCACCCAACCACCGACGCCGATGAGCACGATCGACGCGATGCCCACCACCGCGAGCATCGGCCCGCGGGAGGTCGGCGCCTTGAGCTCGTCGCCCTCGTCGGCACCCTCCGGAGGACGCGCGACGCTCTGGCGCTCGGGGTCGGTCGTCGTGAGGTCCGGTCGAACCACCTCCACTCGAGTTCGGTCTGGCGCGTCGAACGGGTTGGCGGTGAGCGACGGCTGAAGTCTCGTCTCGACCGCACCGGCCGGGGGCTTGTAGGCCGGGCGCGGCGCGGTGACGTCGATGGGCACGAGGCTGCCGCTGTTCTTCCCTGCGTTCGAGCGCGGCGGTGGCGTGCCGCTCAACGGTCGCTGCCGTCCCGAAGGGGTCGCGGGGTTGAGCGTCGGGTTCCGCCCGGTGATCGGCGCCGGCGTGGTCGAGCCCGAGCCAGGGAGCAGCGACGCTCGCACGGCCTCGAGGTGCGCGCGCATTTCCTCTGCGCTCTTGGGCCGGTTCTCGGATTCCTTCTCGAGCGCCCAGAGGATCAGCTCGTCGAGCGCCTGCGGAATCTCGGCCCGAATCGTCGACGGCACCGGTGGCGCGTCTTCCACGTGCATCCACATCGTCTGGAGCGTGTTCTCTCCGCGGAACGGCCGGAAGCCCGTCACCATCTCGAAGAGCACCGCCCCGAGCGCGTAGAGATCGGTCGCCGCGCTGATCGGCTTTCCCCGAGCCTGCTCCGGCGAGATGTAGTCGGGCGTGCCGAGGATCACCGACGCGCGCGTCTGCGGCTGGGAGTCGCTCCCGTTCGCGCGAGCGCCGAGCTTGGCGATGCCGAAGTCGAGCAGCTTGACGTAGGGCTTCCCGCGCCCGGTGTTCACCAGGAAGATGTTCGACGGCTTGATGTCGCGGTGGACGATGCCGGCCGAGTGGGCAGCCTCGAGCGCGTCGAGCACCTCTTCGACGTAGGAGAGCGCCTCGGCGATGGGCAGCGCGCCCCGGTCCTTGAGGAGGCGATCGAAGGCCTGGCCTTCGAGGTACTCCATCACGAAGTAGTGCGAGCCGCTCGGCAGCTGGCCGAAGGAGAAGATGTCGACGATGCCGCGGTGACGAATCTCGTTCACTGCGCGCGCCTCGGCGAGGAAGCGTTCGACCAGCTCCTTCTCGTTCGAGAGCGTCGGGAGCAGCACCTTCACCGCGACGCGTTTGCCGATGAGCGGCTGCCGGCCTTCGTAGACCTCGCCCATCCCGCCGACACCGATGCGGGAGATGATCTCGTATTCGCCGATCTTTCGGCCCGAGAGATCGGTAGGGGGAGATTCGGCCACGGCAGACAGGGACTCTAGCGGCAAAGCCGCGCCTGTGCCCGCGATCAGGTGTCGACCAGCCAGGTGGTGGGTCGAACGAGCCAAAGGGTTCGCCGCGCCTTGGGAGAGTCGGTTACCCTCGCGCTCACCTGCTTCGAAGGAGTCGTGATTGCGCCCATCACTCGCAGCGGCAGTCATCGTGTCGATGGCGACGGTGTCGGGCTGCGGCTCTTCCGTGCTGATGGTGGGCGGTGACGGCGGAATGGGCGGCGGCACTGCGGCCTGTGCGGGCTCGCTCCAGCGGTGCGGCTCGCGGTGCGTCGATCTGATGACCAGCCTCGATCACTGCGGTGGGTGCAACCGCGCCTGCCTCGGAGCGGATCAGTGCATGGCTGGGCGATGTGAGAGCGCGTCGGGCGGCGGTTCGGGCGGATCCACGGCAGGCGGATCGGCGGCGGGTGGATCGACCTCGGGCGGATCGACGGCGGGTGGATCGACGGCAGGCGGATCCACGGCGGGCGGATCCACGGCGGGCGGATCCACGGCGGGCGGATCGACGGCGGGCGGATCGACAGCGGGCGGATCGACGGCGGGCGGATCGACGGCGGGCGGATCGACAGCGGGCGGATCGACAGCGGGCGGATCGACAGCGGGCGGATCGACAGCGGGCGGATCGACGGCGGGCGGATCGACAGCGGGCGGATCGACGGCAGGCGGATCGACGGCAGGCGGAGCTGCCTTCGCGATCATCTATTCGGTGACGCTCAACGGGCCTGCTCAGTCGGCCATCCCTGCGGGGTCGACGATCTACGGCCGCATCGTGAACGCACCATTGACCGGCACCGAGGGGTGCACGCACCCGGTTGGAGCGACCACGTGCTCGAGCCCGCCAACGAACTGGGTCGCGTTTCCGGCCAACGGCTGGACCTACGATGCAGCGACCTCGAGCTGGCGAGTGACGTTCACTCCGAACCAGTTTCCACCGGGCAGCTACGTCTCCTTCGTGCGCAACGTGAACAGCGGAGGCATGGCCAGCGCCTCGGTCACGCTCACGGGGCCGGTCATCATCTACTCCGCGGCGGTCGACGGCCCGGCTGCGGCGAGCCTCCCGGTGCGACGGACGATCTACGGCCGCATCACCGGCTCGAGCTCGACGCAAGCCTGCTCGGAAGCAGTCGGCAGCGGCGCGTGCGCGATTCCATCGAATTGGGTCACGTTCCCCGCCAACGGCTGGACGTGGGACGCGGCGACCTCGGCGTGGCGAGCGACGATCGCGCCGAACACGTTCCCTCCCGGCAATTACACCAGCTACGCGCTCGACGTTCCCACCGGCTCTCGCGCAGCGCCCCTCGCCATCACCCTGACCCTCGCCTGCGCGTGGTCGGCCGTCGTTCCAGGTCCGGTCGCTGGACCCACGACCGCGTGCACCTCGGCCAACGAGGGCGCGATGGAGCTGGCGAGCGGCTACACCTGGACCTGCACCTGCACCTGAACGCGCAGCGTTTCAGCGACCACCAGCCAGGGCCCGGACGCAACGACGTGAACGAGAACCCCGCTGTCGTTCATGCGCCGAACGACCCCGGAGCGTCGGGCGAGTCTTCAGGCCCCGTCGAGCCACTTGGCCAAGGCGAGCGCGGTGGCCGTCTCGAGCTCTCCGAAGGTGACGTGCACCTCGACACCCGCCGAGACCGGCCTGGTGCTCGCGACCTTCGCGGCCAGACCCTCGGTCGACGAGGCTGGATGATCGACGACGACCGTGTCCTTCGGAGCCTTCTCGAGCACGAACGACGCGCCGCCCAGCCCGAGCTCGCCCTTCACGAGCTCGGAGCGTTTGCCCTGACGGACGACGAAGCTCGTCTTGCGGCGAATCGATTCCCGGCGGTCGCCGCGACGGCGTTCCTTCTTGCGCTCGAGCGGCTCTTCGACGGCGGGGTTGGTGCGGCGATCGGTCTTGCGGCGTTCGGCCATGACCGCGCGAGGGTGTCACGAATCCGCCGTGCGCGTGAGCAGAACACGAGTAGCAGCGACCTGACCTTCTTGTTACTCGCTCGCCGGCGATGGAGCGTGGCTGGCTCAAGGAAGTGCTGCTCGAGGTGACGCGGACTCACGCGCGCGACTCCACCAGCCAGAGCGTCCGTGCTGCGCTCGACCTGCCTCCCGGACCCGGGCGCGCTCGGAAGTACCTGCGCGGCATTCTGCGGGAGTCGGGCCTGCTCTACGGCACGCCCTCGGTCGCGGAGCCGAAGTCGCTCACCCTCGCCACGCCTTCGGGGCCCGAGGAACAGCTCTTCCTCGCGGTGCTGCGGACCTGCTGTCGCATCGCGCTCGACGTGGCGATCCTCTCCGACGCGCCGCCGGGACCTCGGGCCGAGCAGCTGTTGGGCGTGCTCGCGGCGTGGGCGCACCGCCTCGACGACGCCGAAGACGTTCACCGGCGCATCGAGCGGCTCCACAAGGTGTGGCCGATTCCGCAGAAGGTCTGGCTTCGCGTCGAGCAGGCCCTCGAGGAACGGGCCCAATCGCTCGCCGCCGATCCGTACTACGGGCTCGTGCTCCACAACGGCGCGCTCTACGCCGACGCGACCTGCTTCGGGCGCATGGCGATCGCCTTCTTTCGCCGCTCTGACTTTCCGCGCGGCGCACTCGAGCGGCTCAACGGCTTCTCGGATCAGCAGAAGGCGCTCCTCGTCGCGGTGTTGATCGGCCTGGTGGTGGCCGAGCGCAAGCCGAGCTTCCCCGCGCGTCGCGCGATCCTGCGGCAGATCGACGATCTCCACCTGCCCGACGAGCTGGCGGACACCACCCGTGACTTCGCGCGCCGGGCCTTCGAACGTCCGCCGTCGATGAAGAAGGTCCTCTCCGGCGTGCGCAGCCGTGACTTGAAGCGCTTCCTCGTCGAGCAGACCTTGCTCGCCTCCATCGTCGACGGGCGGCGCAGCGAGAAGGAAGAGGCGTGGACGAAGGGGCTCGCGGCCCGGCTCGGCTTCTCGGCGGCCGAGGTCAAGCAGAGCGAGCTCGCGCTGGCCGAGTTCTACGCGAAGCACCGCAACGTGATGGACGTGTTCACGCTGTCGACCGGGGCCGAGGTGATGGGTGAGGAGGTCGTCGACTCCATCGCCCAGCAGGTTCGGAAGAACTCCCGCGCGCTGTGGAACGAGATTCGCGAGACGGGAGAGCTGTCGGTGCTCCTCGCGCGCGCGGCTCGCGGCCAGAAGCTGACGGTGGACGAGAAGCGGCGCATGCGGGAGCAGCTCATCGACGTCGCGAAGGCAGTGCCGGCGCTGGCGATCTTCACTGCGCCCGGCGGCATCTTGCTCCTCCTCGCCCTCGCGAAGGTGATGCCGTTCGATCTCCTGCCCAGCTCGTTCCGCGACCAACCGGACGAACAGGACGACGAGCCGCCGCCGACACGCTGAGCGCGATGTGGGGCATCGAGAGCCACTCGCGCACACGGCTCGCGCTGAGGTTGGGTGCTACCCTCGCGCGCCTCGACCGGGAGGTGGAACGTGACGGCGAAGGTCTCGAAGCAATCGCAGGTCGTCGTGAAGGCGCCGCTGAAGAAGGCGGTGAAGCCGCCTCCAGCGGAACCGAAGCCCGCCGCCCAGACCGAGCCCCAGCTGAGCGAGCGCGCCCTGCGGAGAACGGGAAAAGCGAGCGGGTTCTCCAGAACGTTCGCGGCTCTTCCGAAGGACTCCCAGCAGCCGGTGGCGAGCGACGCGCCGGTGATGCGCGCGGGCAGCGTTGCGACGGCCCAGCAGCTGAGAGGCGGGCAGATTCCGACCTCCGTCGAAGACCTCCAGAAGGCCGAGGGCGCCGTCGCCAACAACTCGGGGGTGAACCGCGAGTGGTCGATGGCCGAGCTCAAGAAGGACCCGAAGAAGTTCCTGCGTGACGTGGTGCAGCTCGACGGCGCGCTCAGCTCCACCACCGATCGGAACGCCTGCGGGCCGACCTCCCTGCTGATGGGGATGATCGCTGGCCGCCCGGAGTCGGTGCAGGAGCTCGCCGGCAAGCTCGTGGCGAACGGCAAGCTGACCCCGGCCGGTGAGGCGCTCGCGGCGCGGGTCGAGGCCTCGATGGTGCGTCAGGCGAGAAAGACGGCGCCGCCGGACAAGCTCGAGGAGAAGCTCGCCGAAGCCCGTCGGCGAGGCGCCGAGGTGCGGGAAGAGCTCCAGGGCGCCGCGGGGCGGCTCGGCTCGGGCAAGGACTTCACTCCGGCCGACGTGACGACGCTCGCCAACTGCATGCAGGGGGTCGAGTCGCTCGCCGGCGCCGAGCCCAACGACTTGCGAGAGACCGCCCTCGCCATCGCGGGGCTGGGCGTGAAGCTGCCGCCGCTGGAGCTGCAGCTCTTCGGCAAGCCCGACGGCTCGATGGGGCACTGGCGCGTGGTGTCGAAGGGCACGCAGTTCAACCCTTGGCCCAATGCGAACGGCCAATCGACGCAGCTGCCGGCGAGCCAGGGGCTCGAGGCGGGCAAGAAGGACGGCGCGGGTTGGGTGTTGCGCGACACGGTGCGGGTTGATCAGAAGTAGCGCACGGCTCGTGGGGCTGGTGCTGCTGGCGGGGTGCCGCTCGTCGAGCACTCCCGATGCGGCGTTGGGGAAGACGCCCTCGGCAGCGGACGCAGGCTCTTCCCTGGTCGTGGACCTCGCCGTGCCGTTGCGGCACACCATGCTCAAGCGGGCGCGGTGCACGCTTCCCGATGGTGGCGCGCGGGTGAGCGTGTTCGACGCGCACCGGGTCTCCGAGGCCGACTGCGAGGTCTTTCCGCTCGCCTGCGGCACGGTGGAAGCGCGCGCCGAGGTGCTTCGCCGCCTGGACGCCGGCACGCTCGTCTTTCCCACGCCGCACTTCACCACGCGCACCGACGCGCTCGGCTGGTTCGAGGCGCCGTTGGAGGACGACGGACTGGTCGTCGTCGAATGCGCGGGAGAGGCGACGATCTTCCACGCGCCCTCTGGACTCGACCGGTCCTTCACCGACCCGACGGTCGAGCTCTCCGAGGAGCTGCCAGGCGGCGACGGCACCATCGAGGGTCGGGTGCTGGTCATCAACCCGTGGACCCGCCGCACCGAGGTCGTCGAGCCGGCGAAGTGGGCGGGCCTGTCGCCTCGGCTCATCGGTCACGCGTGGGCGACGACGCTCGAGGGGCCCGCGCTGATGAAGGCGCCGTCCAAGTCGCTGCTGTCGGCGGGTGGCAATGGGTGGGGCACGATGTTCGGTGGTCCTCCGATTCCGCCGCCCCCGCCGCCGGAGAACGCGGTGAAGGTGACGGTGCGCGTGGCGATGCGCGGTGGGCTCGTTCGCCGGCCGACGTCGCTCCAGGTGATGGGGATGGACGGTGGCCAGACCGGTTGGATCACCACTCGTACGCCGGAGCACGTCTTCCTCGTGGAGCCAGGCCGGTCGCTCGTGCAGGTGAACATGCCCGGCGCTCGCTCGGCGGAGGTGCCGGTCGAAGTGTCGGGTCCCACTTCGGTGACGGTGACGCTGGAGCCGGGAGTGGCGACGATGGGCCTCGTCGTCGATGCGCAAGGGAAACCGGTCAGTGGCGCGGTGGTCGAAGTCGATGGCGTGGTGACCACCGACACCGACGTGAGCGGGGCGTTCACCGTCGCGGAGGAAGGCCCGAGGCGGCTGCGCGCACGGCATCCCGGCGTGGGGAGCTCCGAAGAGCTGGCGGTCGCCGACGCGGGGCCGGTGACGTTGGTGTTGAAGCCACGAAGTGAGGTGCGCGTTCGCGTCGAGGCGCCTGATGGCGGCGCAGTCTCCGGAATCGCCCGCGTGCTGCGTGACGGCGTCTCCGAGGAGCTGACTCGCACTGCGGCGTTCGACCCGGTGCTGATTCGCGAGGGCCGGCTTCCACTGCTCGGGTTGTCGCCGGGTCGGCATCAAGTGCTGCTCCTCACCGGCGATTTCGCCGCGGCTCGGCTCGAGTTCGCCGTCGGCCCGCAGCCCTCCGAGCTCGTTCACCGGCTCGAAGAGAAGCCCGTCATCGAGGGCGTCGTCACTCGCAACGGCCAGCCGGTCGTCGGAGCGCGGGTGAAGTTCGAGCGGCCCGAGGCGGTGTTCAGCTACCAGGAAGACGTCACGCGGACCGACGAGCGCGGCGCCTTTCGGCTCGCCCGGTCGCTCCCGGGAGAAGCGAAGCTGCGCTTCGACGCGAACCCGGTTCAGTCGTGCACGGTGCCCTCGACGGGTCGACGCTTCGTGCTCCCGTCGCGCTGACCGGACGAGCAGGACGAGGCGTCGCTCCTGACGCAGCGAGCTTTTCTTCCTCGGGCCGATCGTGCGACGAAGCCCGTCATGAACGCACGGCTGGCCGACTTCGAAGGGCAGATCGCTCCGCATCGGAAGGCGCTGCTCGCGTACTGCTATCGCATGCTCGGCTCCTGGTCCGACGCGGACGACGCGGTGCAGGAGGCGCTCGTGCGGGCGTGGAAGGGCCTCGAGGGCTTCGAGGGACGTTCGGCGGCGCGCTCGTGGCTCTTTCAAATCGCGACCCGCACCTGTCTCGATCTCCTCGGCCAGCGAAAGCGGCGGCACTTGCCCGACGAGGTGAGCGCTCCGGCCAAGCCCGGAGAGTCGCCGGCGCCGCCCGACGCGCTCCACGAGTGGATCCAACCTGCGCCGGAGGCCGCGCTCGATCTCGAACCGGGACCGGAGACGGTGGTGAGCCGGCGTGAAGGCGTCGCGCTCGCGTTCTTGGTGGCGCTCCAGAACCTGCCGGCGACGCAGCGCGCGGCGTTGGTGCTCAAGGACGTGCTGGGCTTCTCGGCCGAAGAGTGCGCGCAGCAGCTCGACACGACGGTGCCCGCGGTGAACAGCCTGCTCCAACGTGCGCGCGCGTCGCTCGACGAAGTGTCACCGCGCTGGAGAGGCCGTTCGCCCGAAGCCGACGAGCGCTCGCTGCTCGGGAAGTACCTGCGCGTCTGGGAGGCTTCCGACGTGAGCGGGCTCGTCTCGCTGTTGCGCGAAGACGCGATGCTCACCATGCCGCCGATGTCGTTCTGGCTCTCGGGCGCGCAGGCCATCGTCGGCTTCCTCGAGAAGGCGCTCTTCGCGCCGAAGGTCGACCCACATCGGTTCAGGGTCGTGCCGGTGCAGGCAGCCGGTCACCTCGCGCTGGTGATGTCGCAGCGGCCGTCACCCGATGCGCCGTACGCGCTCGGAGGCGTTCAGCTCATCGAGGCCGAGGGCGGAAAGCTCACTCGGCTGGTGTCCTTCCTCGATCCCGAGCTCGCCAAGCGCTTCCTCGAGACGAAGTGATCAGCGTGCTTCCTGGCAGCGACCATCGGCGCTGAGCCAGAGATCGAGATCGTCGAGCTCGATGACGGCGCCTGGCGCAGCCGTGCTCACCGTCGGGCCCTTGTCGACGCCGATGAAGATGTCATCGCCCGCCACCGCCGCCTGATCGATGACGATCGACGGCGGCACGCGCGACCACGACGTCGCCGGCCCGGGCAGCACGAAGTTCTCGTACTGGTTGGTCTTGTTCGCGGCCCAGAGCTGCAGCTGGGTGCCAGCGAGGTCGCTCTTCATGTAGCCGGTGAGGCAGTAGGTGCCGCTGGCGGTGACGGGGATCTTCCAGCTCGTGGAGAAGCGCGGCCCGTTCGGTCCGTCGCCCACCGTCAACTTGAGCGACCGGCCGGTGCGACCCGAGGCGTTGAGCTCCACCTTCGCTGCGGCCGAGAGAGAGCTGAAGCTCGTCTGCGCGCCGTCACACTCGAACTGGGAGTTCTGCGCGAGGTTCGGCGGCGACTTGGTCGGGTTCGAGCACGTCGTGCCGGCGTCGATCGTCATCATCATCGGGCTGCAGCCGACGAGCAGCATCAGGGCGGGGATGAAGCGCATGCCGCCTTGTGCCTTCGAAGGTGGGCTCGTTTCCAGACGAATCGACAGGAATCGCTGAGCTCCTTGCGCACGCCCCTGCGCACTCGACGCTCGCTCTTGCGGTCCGTCGAAAGAGGGCTCAACGTTCGAGCCATGCGTGTGCTGACGCTGGTGGTGCTGACGCTCTCGACCGTCTCGCTGGCGCAGGATCCGACGCCGCCTCCGCTGCCGGGCCCAGATGGAACCTTGACGCCGCCGATGGTGGCGAACCCGCCGATCGTCGCCGACCCGTCGATGGTCGCGAACCCGCCGATGCCGAACCCGCCGCCGATCGCCAACGCGCCGCTACCCTCCGAGCCCCAGCCCGTCCCCACCTACGCGCAGCAGTGCTTCGGCTACCCGTCAGGCGTGTACTTGATGCCGCTGCCTCGGACGAGCACCTCGCTCTACCTGAGCAATGGCGGGGGGAGCAGTGGAAGCCCCAGCGGCTCGGGTACGGGGTCGGGCTCCAGTGGTTCGAGCGGCTCGGGAGGCGGCTCGCTCGGTGGTGGTGGCGACGGGAAGGCCATTCTGGTGCTCGCGGTGTTGGTGGCGGTCGCGCTCCCCGTCGTCATCTACGCGGTCGACGACGACGCACCTCGCATCGTGCAGCAGCGCTTCGAGTGCCCCAGCTTCCAGCTCGATGTGATGGGCGGCGTCGACACCGGCGTCGCCTTTCCGGGTGTGCGCGGCGTGGGGCAGGGCCGGTTCACGATGGGCTTGGGTCACTTCGGCGCCGACGCGCAGTTCGATCTGGCTCCGAACGCGGTGAGCACGTTCAACACCCATCTCCTCGTGCGGCTGAGCCCCAAGCAGCACCTCGAGCCGTCCATCGCCGCGGGCTACCGCCGCCAGGTGGTCGGGAGTTCGGTTCGTCAAGGCTTCGACATTGGTCTGCCCCATCGCTACGTCTTCATGCGCGACGACCTGCGCACGTTCGGGCTCGAGCTGCGGCCGTCGATCATGTTCGGTCCGTCGGGCATCGACCCGAGCCTCGAGGGTGCAGTGGTGGTTCCGCTCGCGGAGATGCTGCAGCTGCGCCTCGGCGGCCGCGTCTTCAGCTTCGGTAACGCCATCGTCGTCGGCGCGAACGCCGGGCTCTCGCTCGTCCTCTGATGCGGCGGGCGTTGCCGGTCATCGCGCTCGTCTTCGCGCTCCTGGTCTACGGCGCTGCGTACGTGTTCGCGCGCACGAATCACCTCGTCGTGCACGCGCGCACCACCACGCGAGACGCGCACGGACACTTCGTGGTGGGCGGTCATGACGTGCGGACCGCTGTCGGCGCACCGGCGATGGTGGTGGTGTTGACGCCGCTGCGGTGGCTGGAGACCGGTGCCTGGCTCGTCCTCGAACGGCCAGGGTCGAACCTCGGGTTGCCCTGACTCTCGGTCGCGCGGTCGACGCGAGCCGAGTATGACGACGACGATGAGCAAACCCCGCGTGCTCGGCAGCGCCTCCCTCGGTGCACGGCTCGAGCGGATCCGCGCCTCGAAACGGTTTCGTGACGGCGTCTTCCACAACACCAAGAAGGTCTCGCCCGGCCTCAAGGGCAACCCGCTGCCGCTCCTCGGAGAGTTCTTCTTCGGCAAGGCGAACCGCGAGCCGCGCGCGACGTTCCCGCTGGTCGACCCCCGGCCGGGTTGGGCCAAGCCGTCAGAGACCGGGCTGCGGATCACCTGGCTCGGCCACTCGACGGTCCTCCTCGAGCTCGACGGCGTGCGGCTGTTGACGGACCCGGTCTTCGGAGAGCGCGCCTCGCCGCTCGGGTTCGCCGGCCCCAAACGGTTTCACCCGACGCCGGTGCGCTTCGACGAGCTGCCGGAACTCGACGCGGTGTTGATCAGCCACGATCACTACGATCACCTCTGCCTGCCGACGATGCGCGAGCTCGCGAAGTCGACGGTGTCGATCGTCACTTCCCTCGGCGTCGGCGCGCACCTCGAGAGCTGGGGCGTCGCGGCGTCACGCATCACCGAGCTCGATTGGGGCGACTCCACCCACGTGAAGGACCTCGTCGTCACTGCGACGCCGGCGCAGCACTTCTCCGGGCGCGGCATGCACGATCGCAACACGACCTCCTGGTCGAGCTTCGTGCTCGAGAACGGCACGCACCGGGTCTTCTTCTCCGGCGACACCGGGCTCACCGACGAGTTCCGCGACCTCGGCGCGCGCTTCGGCCGCTTCGACGTGGTGATGCTCGAGGTCGGCGCGTTCCACGAGAAGTGGGGAGACATTCACCTCGGGCCGCACAACGCGGTGAAGGCGCACCAGCTGATCGGCTCCGGCGCGCTGCTGCCGATTCACTGGGGCACCTTCAACCTCGCGCTCCACGCCTGGGACGAGCCCGCCGAGACGCTGGTGACGCTCGCGAAGGAGCAGCAGGTCGAGCTGCTCACGCCGCGGCTGGGAGCGCCGTTCGAGCCGAGCCGCTTCGAGGGCATCGACCCGTGGTGGCGCGAGGTGAAGTGAACGCAGCGGTGCGTCGGAATCGACTTCATGCGAGCGTGCGCCAGTGCTCCGACTGATTCCCGACTTCGCGCTGGTGGGTGGTGAGCTGAAGGAGGCGCCGGTCATCGCGGTCGCTCCCGACGGGCACATCGCCGCCGACGCGGAGATCGGCGAGACGCGGCGGCTCCCCAACACGCTCCTGCTGCCGGGCTTCGTGAACGGTCACAGCCATGCTTTTCAGCGGGTGCTCCGCGGGCGCACCGAGCAGCGCGAGGCCGGCCACGAGGCCGACGACTTCTGGTCGTGGCGGGAGCGCATGTACCAGGCCGCCGGCTCGCTCTCGCCCGAGCAGCTCTTCGTCGTCTCGCGGCAGGCCTTCGTCGAGATGGCGCTCGCCGGCTTCACGACGGTCGGGGAGTTCCACTACCTCCACCACCAACCCGACGGCACGCCGTACCAGGACGAGGCGCTGCTCGCGAAGATGGTGATCGCCGCCGCGCGAGAGGCAGGCCTGCGCATCGTGCTCTTGCGGGTCGGCTACGCGCGCGCCGGGTTTCAAGTGGCCGAGAACCCTCGCCAGCGCCGCTTCGTCGACCGCGACGTGGAGACGTACCTTCGCAGGGTCGAGCAGCTGCGAGCCGAGGTGAACGATGCGCTGGTGACGATCGGCCATGCGCCCCACTCGGTGCGCGCGGTGCCGCGGTCGTGGCTCGAGACGATCGCCGAGTCGGTGAAGGAGGGACCCATCCACCTGCACGTCGCCGAGCAGCCAGCCGAAGTGCGCGCCTGTCTGGCGGAGTGGAAGCGCCGGCCAGTCGAGCTGCTCGCCGACGTGGGGCTGTTGGGAGCGCGCTTCACCGGCGTGCACGCGATTCATCTCGAAGCGAACGAGGTCGCGCTGCTGGGCTCGTCGAAGTCCTTCGTCTGTGCCTGCCCGTCGACCGAGCGCAACCTGGGTGACGGGGTGGTGCGGGCGGACGAGCTGCTGGCCGCTGGAGTTCGCGTCTCACTCGGGAGCGACAGCCAGGCGCACATCGACGGGCTCCAGGAAGCGCAGCAGCTCGAGGGTCATCTCCGGCTCCTTCGGCAACAGCGCTCGGTGCTCTTTCCTCAGCACGCCACGGCGCGCGATTCCGCTCTCGGGCTGCGGCTGCTCGACGCGCTCACGACCGCCGGAGCGCAGTCGCTCGGGTTGCCTGCGAACGCGCTCACCACCGGAGCGCCCGCCGACTTCGTGGCCGTCGACCTCAGTCACCCTTCGCTCGTCGGCGTTCCCAAGGAGGCGCTCCTCTCGGCGGCGATGTTGGGTGCGAGCAGCGCGGCGATTCGTGACGTCTGGGTCGCGGGGAAGCCGGTGGTGCAGCACGGCGTGCATCCCCTCGCCAGCCGGAGCGCAGAGGCGTACTCGGCCGTCCTGAAGTCGCTGGGCTGAGCAGCCTCGTCCCGATGGGTGCCGCGCGCCGCGCACGCAAGCGCTTCGTTCGGCTCACTGCTCGAGCACGACGAGCGCGTACTCCCCGGGCAGCTCTCGGCCACTCGAGACGTAGGTGTCGAGCGCGAAGAAGTACGTCCCCGGGGTGAGTGCCGCGGTGATGGTCTTGTCGGCGCGGGTGACGCAGGCGGCGCCGGTCGCTGTTCCTCGGAGCAGGTGCACGTCGACGTCGGCGGTCGTGTTCGTCATCGCCACCGTCGCGCGCACGTTCATCGGCCGGGTGACCTCGAACCGGTAGAGCACCTCGGGCCCACCCTCGTTCGCCGTCGAGCAGCCGGGGTAGTTCGCGAGGCGCCGCTCGCCGTCGGTCTGGGTGTCCCTCACGTCCACGAAGGGCAGCGAGTCGACGACGATGGGTGAGGCGAGGGTGCCGGTGCCCTGCCTCGTCGTCGCCGTCGCGTCAGGCGCGGTGTTCGACAGCACCGCGCCGCGCAGCCGAGTCAGCGCTTCGAGCGTCAGCAGGTTGCGCACGTTGTGGCCGTACTGGAGCCCCTGGCTGGTCAGCAGACAGCCGCGCGAGAGCCCAGAGACGGTGAAGACGTTCAAGTGCACGTTGTCGACGGTGGTGATGCCGTTGTTCGGAACCGGTCCCAGCGCCTGGTGGAGATCGAAGTAGGGCAGCCCACGCGACTGCGCGAGCGCACGGCTGACCCCGTTGTAGATGGGCACCCAGCCGTTGGCCGCCGTCGAGTCGAGCCGCGGCGGAATGCTCGACATCACCGGAATCACTCCGCGCGCGAGGAGGAAGTCGACGATGGCGAACAGGCTCGTCGCGTAGTTGTCGGGGTTCGCGAAGCCGACGTCGTTGGTGCCGAACATCAAGGTGGCGAAGCGCGCGTTGGTGGCGGTCAGCTCCTGCTCGACGGGAGACGGGGTGCCGGCGATGGCCGAGCGCGCGCTCCAGCCGATGGTGGCGGCGAGCGAGGTGCGGTCGAAGGGCGTGGTGGCGCCGATGCGGGTCGCCTTGAACGCGTTGATGGTGGGCTGCAATTGGGTGCGGCCAACGAGGTCGACGTTCGTGCCTGCGTAGCAAGCGATGAAGCCGGAGCTCACCGTGAGCGAGTCGCCCACCTTCATCAGCATGTCGTCGTTGCGCGCGGCGCGGCTGGCGATGGCGCGGAGGTTGGTCGCGACCTCCGCAGTGAGCGGCGAGTGGAGACGGCCGTACGGGTAGACGACCAGCCCTGGCCCAGCGTCGGTCGGCGCGCCTGCGTCCGTCCTCGTGCCTGCATCGAGGAGTCCCGCGTCGGCGCCGCCGTCACTCGACTCGCCCGCGTCGAAGCGCCCTGCGTCACCGTCGAGCCCCGCGTCGGTGAGCCCGCCATCGCGGTCGAGGAGCCCCGCGTCGGAGCCGGCATCGAGCGCGCCCGCGTCGACGCTCGTCCCCGAGTCCGAGTCTTCGTCCTCGGCGAAGCCGCCATCGGGCAACGGCACCGGCATCGGTCCACACGCAGCGAAGACGAAGAAGCAGAGAAGGGCGCGGCGCACGAACCCCTTGTGCCTGAGTTCGGGCTTCGGAGAAAGACGGTCCAATCGGTCATGAAACCTGAAGGTGACGGTTCGCGCCCTGAGCCGTTTCTCACCCCCATGGCATGGTGTCGTCGATGGTCCCGCCGAAGCTCAAGCTCGTGGCGAACGCTCCCGGCGAGACCGTCTTTCAACGGTTTAGCCGTGACGTCGCCCGTCTGGCGTACCGGCTCGTCGGCCGCGATGGCGACGTGGACGATCTCGTTCAAGACGTCTTTCTCGCCGCACATCGTTCGATGCCGGTGGGCCTGCCCGACGACGACTGCCGGCGGTGGCTCGCGACGGTGGCGGTTCGCCTCTCGGCGAGGCGGCTTCGGCGACGGCGCATCGCCACCTTCTTCGGCTTCGGAGACGACGGCCCCGACGCCTTCGAGCTGCCTTCATCGGTGTCGCCCGAGACGAGCGCGGTGCTCTCCCAGCTCTACCGTCGCCTCGACGGCCTGCCGGTCGACGAGCGCCTCGCGTGGACGCTCCGGCACGTCGAGAACGAGAGCCTCGACGACGTCGCCCGCCTCTGTGGCTGCTCGCTCGCCACCGCCAAACGCCGCATCGCCAAGGCCCAGCTGGCCCTCACGGAGGGCACCTCCCCATGACGCCTGAAGAACTGCAGCGCCACCTCGAGCTCGCTCGCCCTGCCCTCGCACCCGCGTGGAACGAGGAACGCTCCGCGCGCGCCGAGGCTGGTCTCCCAGCCCGTGCCCGAGCGCAGCGTCGCTCGCGGGTGCTCTCCGTCGCCGTCGCCGGGCTCCTCGTCGTCGGCGCAGCGTCGCTCGGGTGGCGTACGCGCACGCCCGACGTCGAGCTCACGCCGTCGGTGGCGGCCATCATCGTGCCGCTCCCGTCGACCGACGGCCCGCGCTACTCGCTGAGCGCCGGAGAAGTCCGGTTCAAGGTGAAGCGAGGCGGTGCGCCGGTGCGCGTCGTCGCCGGCGTCGTCGAGGTGTCGGTGCAAGGCACCCGCTTCCTCGTCGAGCGAATGGACACCCAGGTGCAGGTCGTCGTCGAAGAAGGCAGCGCCGAGGTGCGGTGGCCGGGCGGCGCGCGAACGCTCTCCTCGGGCGAAGGCGATTGGTTCCCGCCCGTCGAGGCGGCCGTCGTTCCTCCTCCAGCCGTGCCGGCCCAGCACGAAGCGTCTGCTGCGCGCTCCGACGGAGCGCCCGTCGCTCCCGTTCCCCTCGTCGCCGAGCCGAAACGCCCCAAGGTCAAGCCGGTCTCCGTGACGCCTGCTCCAAACACGACCCCCGACTGGAAACAGCTCGCGACCGACGGCGACTTCAGCCGCGCGTGGGATGCGATGAAGGCCGCGCCCGCCCCGCGTGACGAGACGGCCGAGCTGCTCCTCGCCGCCGACGTCGCTCGCCTGAGCGGGCACCCGGACGCCGCGGTGGCGCCGCTCGAACAAGTGGTGCGCCACCACGCCTCCGATGCGCGCGCCCCGCTCGCCGCGTTCACCTTGGGCCGGGTGCTCCTCGACGATCTCGGCCGGCCGAGGGAAGCCGCCACCGCCTTCGAGTCGGCCCGCACGCTGGCGCCGTCGTCACGCCTCGCCGAAGACGCGCTCGCCCGGCAGGTCGAGGCCGCTTCCCGCGCGCAGGATCCGCAGACGCGCGCGCTCGCCGAGTCGTTCCTCAAGCTCTACCCGGCGAGTCCTCGGCTCCGCGCGGTGCGCCACTTCGGAGGCCTCGGGCAGTGATTGCCCTCGTCGCGGTGCTGACGGGTGCCACCCCGGTGTCCGTCTCGATGAGCGGCTGCGCCTTCGTCGCCGAGGAGGTGCGGCGCATCACCGAGCTCGAGCTCATTCGCGGCCCGCCTCGGCCGCTCCCGGTGACGCTGAGCTGCGACGCGCGCTCGTTGATGGTGACCGTCGACGACCCGGTGACCGGCAAGACGCTCAGCCGCAGCTTCCCGAAGAGTGAAGTGCCCGAGCGGGGCGGAGAACGCTACGCCGCCATCGCCATCTCGGAGCTGGTGGAGGCGAGCTGGAGCGAGCTGCTGCTCCCATCACCCGAGCTTGCGCCCGCCGCGAAGGTGACGAGCGAAGAGCGCAGCGCCGCGGTCGAGACCTTGCCCACCCGGCGGGTGCGGCTCTCGGCGATGGCGAACGGCCGCGGCTACTTCAACTCCGGCGTGGTGCAGTGGGGCGGAGGCGTTCGCGCCGCGGTGCAGCTGCTCGGTCCCTTCGAGGTGGTCGCCGACGTGCTCGCGGAGAGCGGCCGCACCACGGTGACCGGAGGTTCGGTGAGCGCCGACGACGTCGCCGGCGGGCTCTTCGCTGCGCTTCGTTTGGAGCTGGGCCGGGTCGGGTTGCTCGGCGCGCTCGGAGGGCGGATCGCGGGCGCCCGGTTGGTGGGCTTCCCCGACGACACCGCGACCTTCGAGGGCCGCACCGTCACCGGCCTGCTGCTGGGCCCTGCGGCGCTCGGTGAGGTGAGCGTGAGCCTCGGCGCCGTCGTGCTCAGCCTCGCGGTCGAGAGCGGGGTGCTCCTCCGGGGCATGGAGGGCCGATCGGACGGGAGCCGGGTCACGGGGCTGTGGGGTGGCTGGCTCGCCGGCACCTTCGGCATCGGGTGGCGCTGGTGAGCCGCTTTTCTTCGTCGCGGCATGTGAGGGCCATGAACGCTCGCGCCCTCGCACTCGTCGTCGTGGTGGTCAGTGGTTGTGGCTTCGTCTCGGTCGTCGAAGACCCGCTCGACGGGGGGCCGGGTGGCGGGCTCACCGCTGCTGGGCCGAGTGGCGGAGGTCAGGCCGGTGGCGCGCAGGGCGGAGGTGCGACGAGCGGCGGTCTGGCCGGTGGGATGAGCGGAGTGGCGGGCGGGACGGCGAGCTGCACGCCGAAGTCCGAGCGCAATGCCTGGCCGGTGAAGGTCGTCTTCGTCGTGCAGAACAGCGGCTCGATGTGCGTCGTCGATCCGCCAGGCTCGACCGGCACGGGCGGGCTCTGCGAGATGATTCCGGCGCCTGGGCTCACCTCACCAGCGCGCGTGCGTGCGATCCGGCGCTTCCTCGCCGACAACCAGACCCGCAGCAACCTCTCGGTCGCGATGGTGTCGTGGGGCATGAACGGGGTGACGGTGCCGTTCACGAGTCCGTCGGCGCTCGAGCAGTCCGTGCTGGCGCTCCAGTCGAACCTGGTGAGCGGCGCGAACCTCCAGGCGGCGCTCCTCAGCACCAAGAGGCTCATCGACGCCGACATCGCCCAGAGCCCGGCCGCGGTCCGAGGGCACACGCGCTACGTGGTCATCCTTCTCGGTACCGGGCTGCCTTCACCGCGCTGCTCGGCGAACGACGCGATGACCATCTACGCCAACGCCGCTCAGCCAGAGCTGACGTGGGCCGACTCGGACCCGGCGTTCTGCAACCCCGACCCGTCAGGCCCCGAGGTGCTCGGGCCATTCATTCCTGGCACCGACCTGAACCAGAACCGCCAGCTGCGGCAGGCCGCGTCGGATCTCGCCGCCCTCGGGCCGGTGCACCACCTCGGAAGCCTCGAGCTCCACACCCGACTGGTGCTCGACGGCCAGACGCTCGACGCGTGCGGGCCGCTCTGCCGTGACGCGTTCGCCGGGTTGACGTCGGCCGAGGTTCGCGCGGTCGGGACCTACACGCTCGGTCAGGTGGCGATGTACGGGCGCGGCACCTTCGCGGACCCGGGCGCGCTCACCAACCTCGAAGGGAACGTCGCCGCCATCGACACCCGCGAGCTCACCACTTTCTGTGAGGTCCCATGAGGTCCACCGTCCTCGTCGCCGGAGTGTTGGCTGGCTGCGGTTCGCTCTCGGGTGGAGATGTCTTCGCCACGCGCCCGCCCGTGAGCACCACCGACGCTGGAACGCCGTGCACGCCGAAGTCGCAGCGTGACGACTGGCCGGTGAAGGTGGTGTTCGTGCTCCAGAACAGCGGCGCGATGTGCGTGGTCGACCCGCCCGGCTCCACCGGGACCAGCGGGTTCTGCGAGCAGATCGCCAGCTCGGGCGGAGCCACCATGCCGGCCCGGGTGCGCGCGGTGCGGACGTTCCTCGCGGCGAACCGAGAGCGCACCAACGTCTCGGTCGCGCTCGTCAGCTGGGGCCTCAACGCGTCGGTGGTGCCCTTCACCACCGCGGCGATGCTCGAGACCCGGCTCGCGGCGCTGCAGTCGGAGCTGGTCAGCGGCGCCAACCTCCAGGCCGGGCTCAACGCGACGAAGCGGCTCATCGAGGCCGACGTGCTCCAGACGGCGCAGTCGCTGCGCCCGCGCAGCCGTTATGCGGTGGTCGTGCTCAGCATTGGCATTCCGTTCCCTCGCTGTGCGGCGAACGACGCCCTGCCCATCTACGCGAACGCGGGCACGCCAGAGCTCGTCTGGGCCGACTCGCCGGGCTCGGGCACCTGGTGCAACGAGCCGCAGCCGGAATTGCTCGGGGTCGACTTCGGTGCGGGTGGCGACCTCAACCAGAACACCCAGCTTCGCCAGGCCGTCGCGAACATCGTCGCGCTCGACTCGGTGTACGGGTTGGGTGACGTGCGGGTGCACACGAGGCTCGTGCTGAGCGCGCAGGCCATCGCCCAGTGCGGCGCCATCTGCGGAGACATCCTCTTTGGGCTGTCGGTGGCCGAGGCGAGGGCGGTCGGCACCTACACCCTGGGGCAGCTCTCCCAGTACGGTCAGGGCACCTTCGTCGACCCCGGTGAGCCGAGCGGCCTCGAGGCGACGATGGCGAGCATCGACACCACCGAGTTCACCACCTTCTGCGAGTGAGGCTCGGCGGCTCGCGCCGTCACCCGCGAGACGAGGGAACTCTGCTCGCCCTCATGGGGCCTTCACGGACTCACGACCTCGCGATCGCGAGCCGGTCGGTTCAGATGGTCTCAGGCGCCCGAGAGCCGCTCGCGCAGCCAGCCCAGCACTTGGTGCACCGACACGACGCCGATGAGGTGTTCCTCGTCGTCCACCACCGCGAGCCGCTCGAGGCGCCGGTCTTCCATGAGATGCGCGAGCGCGAGCACGGTGAGCCGCGCGTTCACCACCGTGGTGGGCTCGACGACGTCTTCCACTTCCGCGTCGGTGTCGTGAACGGCCTTGGCGAGCCCGAGCACGGTGGCGGCGCCGACGACGTGGGCCTCGTCGTCCACCACCGGCGCGGACGGCAGGCCGGCGGCCTCGAGCTTGGCGAGCGCGTCACGCACTGGCAGCTCGGAGTCGAGGGCGAGGGTGTCGGTGGGCACCAGCTCGCCACACGGGGTGTCGACGCGATCGATCGACGCTGGAAACTCGCAGACGAGGGCGTCGTCGGTCTCCTCGACGAGGCGCGCGCAGCCGCGACAGCTGGGCACGCCCAGGCTCCCTCGAAGCAGGCATTGAACCGACGATCGCAGCACCGCTTCGTGCGCAGGGCCGAGCACGTGGACGCGCCGCTTGCGCAGCTCGACCTCGCGTACCTCGGAGTCGATCGTCATCACCAACGACGAGTGTCGCGCGTCGTGACCGGGCGTTCCACTGCCACTTCGGCCTCCCATGCGCTCCGTCAAGCCGTGCTACACGGCCCGCATGTCCGAGCTCCATGCGCTGTTGCGCGACCTGGTGGCCATCGATTCGACGTCCACGAAATCGAACGTGCCCATCATCGACGCGCTCGAGCGGCGAGTGACGGCGCTCGGCTTGACCGCGCAGCGCCAGCGCTACGTCGACGAGGCGGGAGTCGAGAAGCACAACCTCCTCGCCACCACCGCGCCGGGCTTGCCGGAGCTCGCCCTCGTCGGCCACTCCGACTGCGTGCCCTTCGACGCGAGCTGGACCGAGGCGCTCACTCTCACCGAGCGCGGCGACTTTCTCTACGGCCGCGGCGCCTGCGACACCAAGGCCTTCATCAGCTGCGCCCTCACCGCGATGGGGCAGGTGAAGTCGAGGCTCCACCAGCCCGCGATGCTGCTCTTCACCGCCGACGAAGAGCTCGGCTGCGTCGGCGCCAAGAAGCTGCTCGACGCCAAGCTGGGGAAGACGAAGCGCGCCCTGGTGGGCGAGCCGACCTCGCTGCGACCCATTCGCGCCAACAAGGGCTACTGCCTCGCCGAGGTGGAGGTGCACGGGAAGGAAGGCCACTCCGCTTACCCAGACACCGGCGCCTCCGCCGTCTTCCGCGCGTCGCGGCTGCTCACGAAGCTCGAGCGCTACGCCGGCTCCGAGCTCCGCCAGGAGACCGACGCCACTTTCCAGCCGCCCTTCGGCACCCTCAACGTCGGCCTCCTCTCCGGTGGCAAGGCGAAGAACGTCATCGCCGGCTCGGTGCGCTTCACCCTGGAATGGCGGCCGCTCCCGAACCAGGACGTGAACGTGGTGCTCGAGGCGCTCGAGCGGCTGCGCGCCGACTGCGTGAAGGAGGAGCCGGGGTTCTCGATGACGGTGAAGCCGCTGCGACTCGACCGAGGCTTTGCGACCGACCCGCAGGCCGACCTCGTCACCTTCATCGCCGCGCAGAGTGGCAAGGCGCCCGATGCGGTGGCGTTCGGAACCGAGGGGCCTCAGCTCGCGGCGCTCGGAGCGGTGCCGGTGGTGTTCGGCCCCGGAGACATCACCGTCGCCCACCAGACGGGCGAGCACGTTCCCAAGAAGGAGCTCGAGCGCTGCGTCGAGGTGATGGCCGCCGCGCTGCTGCACTTCGCCGGCTGAGCGCGAAGCGCCTGGAAAACCCGTGAGACGTTGGGGCGAGCGCGAGTATGCTCTCGACCTTCGATGCGTCGCGCGTGGCCCCTCCTCGTCCTCTTCGCTGCTTGTCCACCGCCGATGATGGCGGTCGACTCCGGCCAGCCGATGATGGAGGTCGACGCCGGCGTGCCCGTCGCCTGTGACAAGCCCGAGTCGTGTCGGGTGCAGGGCCTCACCGCCGTCTGCCGCGAGGGCTTCTGCAACCCCGACGTGCCCTGCGGCTCCGACTTCGAGTGCAGCTTGGGCGAGCGGTGCTTGCGCGGCCGCTGCCTCTTCACCGGCTGCATCAAGGACGCCGACTGCCCCACGGGCAAGTGTCTCGCCGACACGTATTCCTGCGTCGAGTGCGCGTCGAACGCCGACTGCCCGGCCGATCGCCCCGCCTGCGACGTCAGCCGCAACGTCTGCCAGGCCTGCCGCAGCGACGCCGAGTGCACCGTGCCGGGCCCACCTCGCTGCGCGCCCTCGGGCAGCTGCGTGCACTGCCTGGTGGACAACGACTGTCCCAACGGGCTCACCTGCGGCCCGGGCAACACCTGCATCGGTGCGCGAAAGCTCCAGCCCTGCCCGTCGGGGACGTCGTGCGGCGCGGGCCTGGCGTGCGTGAACCTGAACCAGATGCAGGTGTGCCTGCCGGCCTGCAACCTCTACCAGCCGCAGTGCGACGTCGGAGAGCTCTGCTACCGACTCACCTACGCGAACTCGAACTCCCTCGTCTTCGAGTCGCAGGGCCCCATCGGCGTCTGCTACCGCCAACAGGCCGGGCTGCGCGGGCTGCGCGAGACCTGCCTGCGTGACTCGGCGACGGGCTCGAGCAACTGCCAGCCGAACCTCCAGTGCGTGCCGGAGAACGTCACCACCTCGCTCTGCCGGGCCTACTGCAACCCGCTCCAGTCGGGAGGGTGCGTGGCGCCCGAGCGTTGCGTCGCCTTCGTCGGCGACCTCGATGGCCGTCGCTACGGGTTGTGTCTGCCCGACAATGGCTTCGGCACCGTCTGCACCCGCGACACCCAGTGCCGCGCCAACCTCTCCTGCTTGCCCTACGACGACCCGAGCGCCATCGAGGACGTCTCGAACATCTGCCAGTTCAGCCTCGGGCAGGGGGCGGGCCTCGCGCCCTGTGCGCCCCGGGTGCTCGCCGACGGAGGCGTCGCCATCGCCGATCTCGCCTGCCGCAGCGGCGCCTGCCGGGGTGATCCGCTCTCCATCAACTCGTCCGCCTACTTCTGCTACGCGTCCTGCGCCGACGACGCCGACTGCTCCATCGGGGGGCGAACGGGCTTCTGCGACGCCACCTTCAGCTTCACCACCGCCTTCGGCACCGTCGGCTCGGTGAAGGGCTGCCGGCCCGGCTGTGACGAAGAGTCCACCTGCGCGAGCTACGACGCGGGCGTCACCTGCCGAATGCGCCTCGTCGCGAGCGCGACCGCGCCGTCGCTCAACGGTACCTGCAGCCCGCCCAACGGCCAGCTGAGGAACGGCGAGCGCTGCGTGTCGTCGGTTCGGTGCCGGAGCAACTTCTGTCAGCTCGATGACTCGCGCGGCGCGCGGCGGCAGGGCCTCTGCATCGAGCCGTGCGGAACGGGCACGAGCTGCTCGGTTCCGTCGTTCCCCGATGGGGGCGTCGACGGCGGCGTGCTCCCGGCGTCGACCTGCCTGCCGCACACCGTGCTCGCCTCTCGCGGGCTGGACGGGGTCGCCAACACGGCCGACGATCGACTGCTGGTACGGAACTTCTGCACTGGAGCGCGCTGCGCGACCGACGAGGACTGTGGCCAACAGGCTGGCTACCTCGCCGTCTGCGCGCCGATGGTCGATCCCTCCGCCGCCACGCCGGTGAGCCTCCGCTGCCAGGCGAGAACGAGCGGGGTGCGGCTCGCGGGTCAGACCTGCTCCTTCGACACCGAGTGCGCCTCGGGCGTCTGTGGCACCTTGCAGAGCCCGTCGACGGGAGTCGGGTCGATGTGTTTCCAGGCCTGCAACGGGACGACGAGCTGCGCGAATGGAACGAGCTGCCGAGTGGGCGGCATGCGAGTGACGACGGCACGCGGGCTGGTGAACGTCGATTCCTGTGCGCCCTGACGCGCCGGTGGAGGTCGTGATGTCGCGGGGACGCAGCACGAAGAAGACGGTGAAGCCCAAGGCCGCGAAGAAGAAGGCCGCCGCCGTGGCAACCGAAGACGACGTGTACGGCGCGGCTGGAGGTGTGCCCTTCGCGCCGCAGTCGGTCCTCGGCGATCGGTCGTTCTCCCGCCCCGCCGCCCACGAGCTGAGCTGGGCCGAGTTCGACAAAGAGGTGCAAGGGCTCGCTCGCAAGGCCGCGTCCTTCAAGCCCGAGGCGGTGGTGGGCATCGCGCACGGTGGCGTCTTCGTCGGTGGCGCGGTCGCGAGCGCCCTCAAGGCCGAGTTCTTTCCGGTGCGCCTCACCCGCCGGAGCCGAGACAGCGAGACGCGCACGCCCTCGGGCCTCAGCAGCGACATGCCCAAGGAGCTCGCGCACAAGCGGGTGCTCGTCGTCGACGACATCTGCTCCTCGGGCGACAGCCTCGAGATCGCGGTGCGCCTCGCCAAGTCCGTCGGCGCCTCGAAGGTGAAGACGGCCGCGCTCGTCACCAGGCCCAACGGCGCCAGCCCCGACTTCACTGCCTTCACCACCACCACCTTCTTCGTCTTCCCCTGGGACTACCAGGCCGTCGTCGAGGACGAGCGCTTCGAGACCCGGCAGTCGCCGAAGCCCAAGAGCGCGAAGAAGCGCAAGGGTGGCGGAGACGACCCGAGCGGGAACGACGACGCGGTGCTCGGCGTGTGATCATCGGCACCGCGGGTCACGTCGATCACGGCAAGACCTCGCTGATCAAGGCGCTGACCGGCATCGACACCGATCGACTCCCGGAAGAGAAGCGTCGCGGCATCACCCTCGAGCTCGGCTTCGCGCACCTCGCCTTGCCGGGTGGAAAGACGGTGGGCGTCGTCGACGTGCCCGGCCACGAGCGCTTCGTGAAGGCGATGACGGCGGGCGCGGGTGGGGTCGACGTGGCGCTGCTGGTGGTGTCGGCCGACGAAGGGGTGATGCCGCAGACTCGCGAGCACCTCGACATCTGCGGGCTGCTCGGGGTGCGGGCGGGCGTGCTGGTGGTGACGAAGTGCGATCTGCTCCCTGGGCTGGGCGACGGCTGGCTCGAGCTGCTCGAAGGGGAGCTGCGCGCGCTCTGTGCCGGCACCTTCCTCGAGGGCGCGCCCCTGGTGACGGTGAGCGCGAAGACGGGCGAGGGCCTCGACGGGCTCCGCGAGTGCATCGCTCGGCAGGTGGCGGCGCTCGAGCAGGAGACCCAGCTGCGAACCGCCGACGGCCCGGTCTTTCTGCCCGTCGATCGCGCCTTCACCGTGAAGGGCTTCGGCTGCGTGGTGACCGGCACCCTGCTCTCGGGGCGGCTCGGAGTGGAAGACGAGGTGAGCCTCGAGCCTGGTGGCCCGGCCAGGCTGCGGGTGCGCGGGCTCCAGCAGCACGGGGCGGCGGTGACGAAGGTGAGCTGCGGCGAGCGGGTCGCGGTGAACGTGGTGGGCGTCGAGACGAACGAGGTGCACCGCGGCATGGTGCTCGTGCGCCCTGGAGAGCTCTCTTCGTGCCGGGTGCTCGACGTCGAGCTGACGCTCTTGCCCTCGGTGGAGCAGCCGCTCGGCCGCCGCACCCGTCAGCTGGTGAGCCTGGGAACGGCGCAGGTCGAGGCGGTGGTGAAGCTGCTCGACGTCGAGGCGCTCCGGCCGGGAGAGACCTGCTTCGCTCAGGTGCGGTTCGCGCGGCCCGTCGCGGCCATGCCGCAGCTCCGGCTCGTTCTCCGTGGGTCGAAGGCGGTCAGCGGGCGCGGCGCGACCCTCGGCGGTGGGCGGGTGTTGACGCTCGACCCTCCTCGACGGCGGGCGGGCGCGGCGAGGTTGCTCGAGAGCCTCTCGGCGGCGACGCTCGATCAACGGCTCGTGTGGCTCACCGCGCAGGCCGGCTATCGGGGCCTCACCGACAAGGAGCTGTTCGCCCGCGCCTCGGCCGCCCAGAAGGAGCTCGGGAAGACGCTGGAAGCCTGCTCGGCGCGAGGCCAGCTCGTGCTCGTCGACAAGGAGCAGCGCCGGTTCCTCGCGGGAGCGGTCGTCGTGGCGCTCCAGAAGCGCGCGGTCGCTGCGGTCGACCGTTTTCATCACGAGCACCCCGAAGCCGAGGGCCTCTCGCGGGAGGAGCTGCGCACCCGGCTCGAGGTGCCGCACGAGAAGACCTTCGCCCGCGTGCTCACCGCGCTGGCCGAGCAGAAGCTCCTCGAGGTGGACAAGGAGCTCGTTCGGGTGCCCGGCCGGGGCCGCACCTTCACCGAGGCTGCGAACCGGCTGCGCGCCGAGCTCTCGCAGGTCCTCACCGAGGCCGGGCTCACCCCGCCGCTGGTGAGCGAGCTCGCCGCGCGCTTCCACGTCTCCGAGGCGCGCGCCCTCGAGGTGCTGCAGGGGCTCACTCAGGAAGCGAGCCTCGTGCGCGCGGGAGCGCTCTTCTTCGACGCCAGGGCCATCGCCGCGCTCGAGGAGAAGGTGATCGACTTCCTCTCGAAGAACGCCTCGCTCACCACCCAGCAGTTCAAGGAGCTCACCGGGCTCAGCCGGAAGTTCCTCATTCCTCTCGCCGAGCTGCTCGACGCCCGAAAGATCACCCTGCGGGTCGGCGAAGCGCGGGTGCTGCGGAGGCCATCGTGAGGGGCTGGCTCCTCGTCGTCTTCGGCGCCTGCGTGACCGACGAGCCGGCGCGCCGGCCAGAAGCCTCGGGGCCGCTCGAAGGCGTCGTGCGCCAGCGCGACCCGTCGTGTGGAGCTGGCTTCCAGCTGGCCGTTGGCTCTTCACCGGTCGCCAATCGCCGCTTCAGCCTGCGCGCAGGAGGCGTCCACGGTGGCGCCGAGCTGTTTCGGGTCGTCACCAACGACGAGGGTGGCTTTCGGGCGAACCTCTCGAAGGGCAGCTACTGCTTCGTCGACGTCACCACCGTCGAGGACGGGCCGTGTGCGGCGGTGCTCCGGTACGACCCGGCAGTGGAGCCGATTCCCCTCGTCTTCATCGCGCCTCGGCCCTGTCGCAAGTGATGGGCTGGAAGTCTCGGGCGCACTGCGCCAACGTGCGCCCCATGTCGCGCCTTCGACTCCCCTCGCTGCTCCTCCTCACCGTGGCGGCCTGCACGCCCCCAGCGCAGACGGGCTCGGCGCTCCGGGTGGCCATCGAGCTGCAAGCGGGCATTCGCTCGACCTGCGTGGCGCTCGTCGTTCAAGGAACGGACGGGGCCGAGCTCGCCAAGAGCAAGGGCGCGCGCACCCAGGGACGCATGCTGGTGAGCGCCGCCGTCTTTCGTGGAGAGTTCCCCGAGAAGGTGAAGCTGCAGGCCATCGGCTTCACCGACGTCGACTGCACCATGCCCACCGCGCCGGCCGAGCAGTCCGAGCTCACCGAGGCGACGTTTCCGAGCGTGGGCGTCACCGACGTCACCCTCAAGCTGGTGCGCACCGCGTCGGGCATGGACGTCGACAACGACCGCTCTCCCTCTGACGTCGACTGCGACGACCACGACCCGCGACGGTACCCGGGCGCCGCGGAGGACTGCACCGACGGCAAGGACAACAACTGCGACCCGTACACCGACTGCGGCGATCCCCAGTGCCCCGGGAAGCAGTGCCGGCAGGTCGGCTCCGCCTGCTCGGTCACCACCGGCCGCTGCGCCGAGCTCACCTGCGGCGATGGAATCGACAACGACGGCGACGACCGGCCCGACTGCCTCGACGACGACTGCACCGGCAAGACGTGCCGCAACAACGGCACCTGTTCGATGGGCAGCTGCATGAACGCCTCGAGCGAGAGCGGGCTGTGCGGCGACGGTCTCGACAACGACAACGACTCGAAGCGCGACTGCGACGATCCCGACTGCGAGGGCGGCGCCTGCAACGACGGGGCGTCGTGCAACGTCGAGGAGACCTGTCAGGGCGGGACCTGCCGCGGAGGCCACGCCATCGTCTGCGCCGCGCCGACCAACCTCTGCGTCGGAAGCCCGGGGGTCTGTGCCGAGGCGCTCGACGGCGGCTGCACCTACCCGCCCCTGGCGGCCGACGCGGGCTGCGACGACGGCTTGCTCTGCACGAGTGACGACACCTGCGACGGCGACGGCGGGTGCACCGGCACGCCCCTGCGCTGCGACCAACCACCCGCCGGCGCCTGCTGGGATCAGAGCGGCTTCTGCAACGAAGACGCAGGCTGCCTCTATTTCATCGCCGTCGGCCGGCTCTCCTGCACCGACAACGACGGCTGCACGGTGAACGACGCCTGCCTCGCCGACGGCGGGTGCCTCGGAACGCTGCTCGACTGCTCCACCGCCATTCCCCCCACCGAGTGCCAGGTGCCGACGGGCGTGTGCTCGAGCGGGGCCTGCACCTTCATGGACCGCACCGGCGCCTGCACCGGGGGAAGCTGCGTCGGCGGGGTGTGCGTGGGAAGCGACGATGCAGGCACCGACGGAGGGAGCGGTGGCAGTGACGCCGGAGTGGACGGCGGGGCCGTCGATGCCGGCCCGGTGGACGCGGGGTCGATGGACGCGGGCGCTCAGGATGCGGGCCCGGGCTTCCTCCTGCCCAGCAACGTGCCGCTCTCGGTCATCACCGCCGCGCCCGCCTACCCCCACTTCAACGTCACCTGCAGCACGCTGCTCTCGCTCAACCCGCTCGCCTTCGTGCCGAACTTCGGGTGCACGGCACCGGCGCTCCCGCAGGTCACCACCGTCACCCAGGACGGCGGGCCGGCGTTGTCGGTCATCGTCGTCGATCGGCTCACCGTGGCCTCCGGCGCGACCCTCACCATCGTTCCCGGCGCGAGCGGCACCTCGGCCGATCGAGCGCCCGTCATCGCGGTGCGGGGCGACGCCACCGTCAACGGCTCCATCGAGGTGAGCGCGATGTTCTCGCCCACCATCAACTCCGGGCCCGGCGGAGAAGGCAGCTGGTGCCCGGTGCCCACCCTCGGCGCTGCCCAGAACAACCGCTCCGGCGGCGGACAAGGCGGCGCGTTCGGCGATGCGAGCGGGCCTGGAGGACGTGGGGCCGACAACGGCGGCACCGGCGCGCCCGCGCTGCAAGCCAATGGCGACGAGTTCTTGGCGCCGCTGCGAGGTGGGTGCGCCGGCTCGCGTGGCGGCAACTCCTCCAACGGCCGCTACGGTCATGCCGGCGGGGCCTTGCAGCTCTGGGCGCGCGGCATTCTCTCGGTGGGTGGTTCCATTCTCGCGAACGGCGGCCGCGGGCTGAACAGCGCCGCGCTCATCAGCGGAGGAGGCGGCGGCGGGGGCGGGTCGGGCGGCGCGATTCTCCTCGAAGCGACGACGCTGAACATCGGCAGCAGCGCCATCATCGCGGCCAACGGTGGGAGCGGCGCGCAAGGCACCTCGTATGGCTGGGGCGCCGACGGCCGACCCGGAGAAGCGGGGACCGCGCAGGTCAACGGCGGCTCGGGGGCCAACGTCTGCGGAGGCCCTGGTGGCAAGGGAGGCGCGCGCGCCGGGAGCGCGACTGGGGGAAGCAACGGTGACCCTCCCGGCAGCTGCACCAACCTCGGCGGTGGTGGCGGCGGCGGCGGCAGCGTCGGGCGCATTCGCTTCAACGCCCTCAACCCGTGCACCATCGGCTCGGCGGCGAAGGTGAGCCCGACCTCGAGGTCGACGCTTCAGGCCTGCCGGTTCTGAGTACGGCGTCGGCGCCGGAGGAGCCACCAGCCCGCGAGCGCCGAGCACGGCCAGAGCGCCGAGGCAGCACAGCCGACGCGCGCAGCGGGCCCCTCCCATGTCGCGCCCGCGTCGAGTCGGGCGAGGGGCACGCACACGCTCATCGAGCCGAAGCGGCAGGCGGTGCCTTGGAGGCACTGCGCTTGTGAGGTGCAGGTGCGGCGGCAGCGCAGCTCTCCGACTGCCTCGACGCACGCGGTGCCCGTCGCACACTTCACCGTGGGCCCGCAGAGCGCCCCCTCGGCCGCCATCGGCAGCGGCTTCAAGATGCAGACCGCTCGGCTCGAGTCACACATCATCGTGTCGGGGCAGGCCTGGGCCGGGCAGGGCCGCGAGCAGTACTTCGTCGGGTTCTGCGGGTCGCTCACGCACGCGCGCCCCGCGCACTGGGCGGCGTTGAGGCAGGGCGCGCCTTCGGCGATGCAGTCGAGGTCGGCTGAGGGGCAGAGGCCGCTCGCCGAGCAGAGGCCGTCGACCGAGCACTCGCCCGGGCAGTCGGGGTCGTCGAGCTCGGGGCAGCCCGCGAGGCAGACCCCGTCGGCGCCGCAGCGGCAGTCAGGGTCTTCGAGCGGGCACCCGGAGACGCAGCGGCCATCGCGCGCGCAGTCGGGTGGCTCGTGCGTCGCCAGCCAGCCTTCGATGAAGCGCCGGTACGGGTAGACGAGCACCGAGGAAGACACGCCTTCGCCGCAGCGCTCGTTGATGAAGCTGTGCACGGCGATCAACCGCTCACCGGCCTTGGTGGGCGCCAGCGCCGCACCCCCAGAGTCACCGAAGCAGAGCCCCAGCCCGAAGTTGCCGCTCACCACCACCATTCCTCGAAGCCGGTTCTCGACGGCGCTGCGCACCTCGGTGGCGACGCTCCGTCGCTCGCCAGCGGGTTCGGTCTCGGTGCGGCCGTAGCCGACGAGGCGAATCGGGCTGTCTTGCATGGGCGCGGGCCCCCACCAGGCCCAGGGCATCGGGGTGACGCCGGGGGCGCGGTCGAGCAGGAGCAGCGCGAGGTCGATGGTGCCGCCGTCGCTCGCCTCTCCGAAGGTGAGGTGCTCGACGATGGTGAAGCCTCCGTCGGGGCCGACGCGCGGCGCGTTGGTGGCAGAGGTGGGAACGCCGTCTTCGACGCAGTGGCTGGCGGTGAGCAGGGTGCGCGGGGCGATGAGGGTGGCGCTGCAGACGCCGGCGTCGTTGTCGAGGAAGAAGACGGCGACGTCACCGGGCGCCGGGTGGCCGCCGACGATGGGGCTCCTCGAAGCTCCGGCCGGAGCGGAGGCCTCGCAGCCGACGAGCGCGCAGAGGAGCAGCGGTCGCCACACGTTCACGGACGCCGCTCGGGGCGGTGGGGAGCGGCGAAACCAAGCAACGCGAGCAGACGCACCAGAGGCGAGCGTCGACCGTGCGCGCGAATTGGTCAACCAGGTCTCACCGGTGGCGTCGCTGTTTCACGGCGCGGGCTCAGCCACGGAGCGGGAGCACCCGACACGCTCGGCGACGTTCCAGGCCGCTTGCGTCACCGAGCAACCGGTTGCTCGATTCCCTGCTGCAGGCGCGCGAAACGACGACGCCGGCGATCGGCTCCAGGGTTGCACCGAGCCCGCGTCACCTCGTTCAAGGAGCTCCGATGTTGCGTTCGTCGATCTGCTGCCTGCTCGCCGTCTCCTGCGGTCAAACCACCCTGAGCCCGGCCGAGGAGGAGCTGCGCACCGCGGAGAGCGCGTTGGCGAGCGCCGCGAGCTGCTCGTCCTTCGACCAGGACGCCGAGGCCGGCACTGCCAGCGACGAAGTCCCCGAGCCACAGCCTTCGCACTCGACCGCGTGCAGCACCTTCGTCATCTCGTGTGCGCCGATGCCTCGCGATCGCGGCGCCCAGTTCATTCCCTCGACCTGTACGCTGCACTTCTCGCCCGACACCTGCGCCGCGCTCGGGCTCGCCGACGGCACCACCATCTCCGATCCCCATGGGCTGAAGGTGCTCCTCCAGGCTCGGCGCGCGCCGCAGCACGCCTGGGACGTCTGCGTCGCCGTCCACGAAGTGACCCACGGCGAAGACAACCAGGCCGGTGGCTGGGAGCGCGGCTGCACCACCGAGATCAACGCCTACCGGGCGAGCGCCGCCTGCCTCCGCGACTTCTACCAACGCTTCTGCTGGGACTGCCGGTCGCCGTCGTACCCGGGCCGCGACTTCTGCGAGTGGATCGCCGCCAACGCGAAGCGCCATGAGCGGCTGCTCGAGTTCAGCGTCTGCCTCTGCGCCGGGCTGCCGAACGACGCGACCTGCAAGGCGTGTACGGCGGCCTGCATTCGGGCGACCAACGACCCGCCCGCCTGTGAGAGCGCCGCGAAGCTGTACTGCGACTAGCGCCTGCGGGTGAGGCCTTCTTGCGCGGTGCTCGCCACCAACACACCGTCTCGCGTGAAGACCTTGCCGAAGACGAGGCCGCGCGAGCCGGAGGCGTTGGGCGAGTGCATCTGGTGGAGCAGCCACTCGTCGACCCGGAACGGCCGGTGAAACCAGACGGCGTGATCGAGGCTGGCCACCTGCATGCCCTTCGTCCACCAGGTGACGCCGTGCGGCTTCATCGAGGTGGTGATGAAGGCCGAGTCCGACGCGTAGGCCAGCAGCGCCTGGTGGAGCTGCGGCGAGTCGGGCAGCACGTGTCGCGCCTTGAGCCACACGTGCCGAACGGGCGGCCGCGCCTGGGGGTGAAAGGGGTCGTCGTCTTCGACGGTGCGCAGCTCGATCGGCCGCTCGGCGAGCGCCCAGGCCTTCATCTGCTCGGGGAGCAGCGGCGCGTGTTTGGCGAAGCGCTCCTGGTCGGTCGGCAGCGACTCGGGCGGCGGCACCGTGGGCCGCTCGTCTTGATGCGAGAAGCCGGCCTCGCTCTTCTGGAAGGACGCGGCGAGGTTGAAGATGGCCTCTCCGTGCTGAATCGCCACCACCCGGCGGGTGGTGAAGCTCGAGCCGTCACGAATTCGATCGACGTCGTAGACGATGGGCGCGCGCACGTCGCCGGGCCGCAAGAAGTACGAGTGGAGCGAGTGCACCGGCCGCTCGTCGGGCACCGTGCGCATCGCCGCGGTGAGCGCCTGCCCCAGCACCTGCCCGCCGTAGACGACGCCCCAGCCCAGATCCTGGCTCTGCCCGCGAAAGAGGTTCTCTTCGAGCTTCTCCAGCGACAGCAGCGCGACCAACGCATCGAGGATCGACGACATGCGCCTGGCTCTGACGCAGCCCTCGCCGTTCCGCAACCTCATCGTCGTGCCGCGCTCGACAAGTCGTTGATTCCCTTCGCGAACGCGCCGCCCCTCGAAAATCGTCGCCCCTGACTTCCCATTTCTCGGGCCTCGGCCGGTCTTGGCGCACGAACTGGAGCGGCCGGCTCCGCACGAGGACTGCATGCGACCGAACACGATGAGGGTGGGGCTGACGATGCTGACGCTGGTGGCGGCGAGCTGCCTGCGCACGCCGATCGAGATGAACGACGGAGGCAGTGGAGGCGGCTCGGCTGGAGGCACCACCGCCCCCACCGCCACCCTCGAGCTGTCTCCCGCGACGTTGACGCTGCCGCTCGGCGCGACCGCCCCGCTGAAGGTGACCTCGATTCAGCCCGACGGAACGACGAGCGACGTCACCCAGGCGGCGGAGCTCAAGAGCGAACCCGAAGGCGTCGTCACCCTCTCGGCGGGCGTGCTGCGCGCGGTGGCGCCGGGCTCGGCCATCATCATCGCCAAGGTGAACCAGCTCGAGGCGCGCGCGTCGGTGAGCGTGCCCTCGGCGCAGGTGCGCACCATCGCCCTCGTCGTCGACGAGCCCACCGTGGCCAAGGGCACCATCGTTCCGGTGACGGCGTTGGCGACGATGAACGACGGGAGCTCGCTCGACGTCACCTCCACCGCGATGTGGACCGTCGACAACCCCCAAGACGTGCCGCAGGTGCTCGAGGTGGTGAGCCCGGGCCGGGTGTTGGCGAAGAGCGGCGGCCGCGCGCGAGTGAAGGCGACGGTGGGCGTGGTGACCGGCCAGGCCGAGCTCGAGGTGCGCGACACCCGAGTCGTCAGCGTGATGGTGACGCCCAGCCTCGCCTCCGTGCCGCTCAACGGCTCCCTCTCGCTCACCGCCCTCGCGCGTTTCCAGGACGGCACTACGGCCGACGTCACCGCCTCGGCGGAGTGGATGTCGAGCGCGCCCACCTTCGTCGTCGCGCGCCCCGGGGTGGTGGTGGCGAAGTCGGCCGGCTCGTCGAGCATCGCTGCGGTGTTCGAGGGCCAGCAGGGCAGCGCGACGTTGACCGCCACCGAGGCGACGCCGACGCAGGTCGTCTTCATGCCCTCGTCGATCACCCTCGGGGTGCGGGCTTCGGCGCCGCTGCGCCTGGTGGCGACCTTCAGTGATGGTTCGACCTCCGACGTCACCGGGCAGGCGACCTTCTCGTCCTCGCAGCCCGCCATCGCCGCCGTCTCGACGACTGGCCAGCGCGGCATCGTCTCGGCGCTGTCTGCGGGCTCGGCCGACGTCACCGGCCGCTTCGGAACCCTGAGCGCGGTCGCGCCCGTCGTCGTCACCGCGGCGGCCGTGCAGTCGATTCAGCTCACGCCCCCCTCCGCCACCATCGCGGGCAACGCGCTGGTGAACCTCCGGGCGCGCGCCGTCTACACCGACGGTGCGCAGGCCGACGTGAGTGATCAGGTGCTCTGGTCGAGCGAAGACTCCGCCATCGCCTCGGTGTCGAACGCTCCGGGTGCGCGCGGGCAGGTGCGCGGCCTCAACGGTGGCACGACCGGCATCGTCGCCCAGCTCGGCACGATTCGGGCGCGCGCCGAGGTGACGGTGCAGGCCGCGACGCTCTCGTCGATCGAGCTCGCGCCGTCGATGGTGAGCGTGCCCGCGGGGAGGACGACGCAGCTGCGGGTGGTGGCGTGGTTCAGCGACAACTCGACCCGCGACGTCACCCAGCAGGCCGCGTGGACGAGCCTCTCGCCGATGGTGGCGACCGTCTCGAACCAGGCCGGCTCGAAGGGCCAGGTGCGCGCGCTGCTCAACGGCGTCGCCTCGATTCAGGTGACCCTCCAGGGCCAGAGCGCGACCGGCACGGTGAACGTCGAGGCGCCGACGGTGGTGCAGCTCTCCATCTCGCCGGGGACGATGACGATTCCGCTCGGGTTGCCGGCCGGCTTCGAAGCCACCGCCGCGTACTCCGACGGCACCACGATGCCGGTGTCCGATCAGGTGCAGTGGAGCTCGAGCAACCCGTCGATCGCCGACGTGACGATCTCCCAGGGCTACGCGATCCTCGACAGCAAGCAGGCCGGCACGGCGGTCATCACCGCGACGATGGCCGGAGTCCCCGCTGCGCGCGCGAGCGTCATCATCACCTCGGCGACGCTGAACCGCATCGAGGTCACGCCCGCGCGGCCGGTGCTGCCAGTCGGCGCCTACGTCGAGCTCACCGCCTCGGGCATCTACAGCGACTTCACGACCCAGTACCTGCGCTACGCCGCCTCGTGGACCTCGTCTGATCCCTCCGTCGCGATCGTCGGCAACACCTACCAGGACAAGGGCTTCGTCCAGGCGTTGCGCGCGGGCACCACCACCATCACCGCGACCTACAACGGCGTGTCCTCGTCGACGGTCATCACCGTCACCAGCGCGACGCTGACGCAGATTCAGGTGACGCCCTTCGCGCCGCAGCTGCCGGTGGGCTTCGACACCTACCTGCGCGCGACCGGTCTCTACAGCGACAACACCACCCGCGACCTCACCTACATCGCCTCGTGGACCTCGAACGCCACCTCGGTCGCCTCCATCGGCACCTACGCCTATCTCCAGCCGCTCCAGCCGGGCACCGCCACCATCACCGCGACGTACACCGGCGTGCAGGGCTCCACCGCGCTCACCGTGACGACCGCCACCTTGAGCGCCATCACCATCTCGAGCCCCTCGTCGACGCCGCTGTCGGTGCAGGGCACGCGAAGGCTCTCGGCGCAGGGCACCTTCTCCGACGGCCAGATGATGGACGTGACGCCCTACGTGACCTGGCTGTCGAGCGCGGCAGGCGTGGCGGCGGTGAGCAACGCGTACCCGACCAACGGTGAAGTGAAGGGCCTGGCGGCCGGCTCGGCGAACGTCACCGCGATTCGAGGGTCGGTCTCGGCGATGACGTCGGTCACCGTGCAGTGACGAGCGCGGGCGCGGCGGACGAGTGGTCGAGGCGTCCGCCGACGCTCGGAGACGAGGGCCACGGCTGGTTTCACGTCGCGGTGAACACCTCGGCGGGGCAGGAGAGTAAGACGGGCCCGGTGACGAAGGAGGCGCTCGCCCAGCTCTACGTGCGGTACGGCGCGCTCGTGCACCGGCGCTGCCGCACGCTGCTGGGGAGCGACGCCGACGCCAACGACGCCCTGCAGGAGACGTTCATGCGAGTGCAGCGCTACCCACCGACCGGCGTCGAGGCGATGTTGCCCTGGTTGTACGGCGTCGCCACCCGGGTCTGCTTCGACGCGCTCTCGCAGCGGAAGCGCGCGCAGCCGATGAGCTCGCGGCTCCTCGGGAAGATGAAGGAGCTGATGGGCGGTCGCTCGGCGGGCTCGGTCGAGGAGCAGCTGAGCCTCGGTTCGGTGTTGGCGCTCCTCGACGAGACGACGCGTGAGATGGCGATGCTCCACTGGCTCGATGGAATGACGCAGGACGAGATTGGCCAGCGCACCGGGTACTCGCGCAAGACGGTGGGCCTCAAGCTGAAGGACGCCGAGACCCGCCTGCGCGCGGCGCTCGGTGACGACGCGGTGTCGTCGGTGGAGGACGTGTCATGACGCTGCCAGAGCTCCCTCCGCGAACGAGCGCGTGCCCGCCCGCCATCGACCTGGAGCGCCTCTCGGCTGGAGAGCCGGTGCCGACGCTCGACGCCCACGTGAAGGCCTGCCCGCACTGCTCGGGCTACCTCGCGCAGCTCACCCAGACGGCCGAGGCCTTCGTGAAGGCGCGCCCACCACAGCGGTTCCTCGCGCAGCTCGAGAAGCGGGAACGACCGGCGTCGTCCACGGCTCGCTGGGTGGCGGTGGCGAGCGCGGTGGCGGCGGTGGTGCTGGCCATCGTCACCGTGCGCGGCCCCGGCTCGAGCGGCGTCAGCTTCAAGGGCTCGCTCGTCTCCATCACGGTGAAGCGCGGCGACGCGGTCTCGACGCTGAAGGACGGGGAGACGCTTCGTGAAGGCGACGCGCTCCGGTTCTCGGTGAAGGTCGACCGACCCGGCCACGCCCTGGTGCTCGAGCGAGACGGACGTGGGAAGGTGACGGTGGTGGCTCCCTTCAACGCCAAGACGCCGCAGCGAGTCGCTGCCGGCAGCACGGTGCTCGACGACTCGGCGGTGCTCGACGCCACCGTGGGCCAGGAGACCTTCGTCACCGTCTTCGCCGAGGCCCCCTTCGAGGTCGAGCCGCTGGTGCGACAGCTGGAATCGAACCAGGCCGTGAGCTGCGCCGGGTGCTCGGTGGAAGCCTCGTCGTTCGACAAACGCTGATGCGTGTCTTGGCTGCGAGCGCGGTGCTGCTGTCGGGCCTGGCCATGGCCGGTGAGCCGGTGCGGCTGATGCTGAGCCTCGGCTCGAACTACGGGCGACCCGACGACGCGGTGCTGCAGCACGCCGAAGAGGACGCCGAGCGGGTGCGCGAGCTCTTCGTCGAGTTGGGCAACGTCGAGCCGGCGCGCGCGGTGGTGCTCCAGCGCCCGACGGCCGCGCAGGTACGCGAGAAGTTCGCCGAGCTGACGGGCCGGGTGGCCGAACTCGAAGCGAGCGGCCACCCCGTGCAGCTCTTCGTCTTCGCGACCTCGCACGGGAAACGAGGGGTCCTCCACCTCGCGGGCAGCGAGCTTCCGGTGACGGAGGTGCGGGAGCTGGCGCGGAAGACCGGCGCGGCGCTGCGGGTCGTCATCGTCGACGCGTGTGAGGCAGGCATTCGGCAGAAGGGCGCCCGGCGCGGGCCGGCGTACGAGCTGTCGGTGAAGAAGCCCGAGGTGGAAGGCGACGTCTTCCTCTCCTCGAGCGGCGCGCACGAGGCGGCGCAGGAGTGGGATGTGCTCCAGGGCTCGCTCTTCACCCACCACTTGTTGGCCGCGCTCCGGGGAGACGCCGACGCCGATGCCGACGGCCGCGTCTCGTTGATGGAGGCCTATGCCTACGCCGAGCGCCGCACCGTGGCCGAGAGCGTCGACGTCGGCCAGCACCCGCAGTTCGACGTGGGCGTCACCGGACATGGCGAGCTCGTGTTGACCGAGCCCTCGCGGGCGCGCGCGAAGGTGACGTTCGAGGACTCGCTCGAGGGCCGCTTCGTGGTGTCGAGCCAGCCCAAGCCGTCGGTGGTGGTGGAGGTCGCCAAGCAGCGCGGGCGGCCGTTGAGCATCGCGGTGCCGCCTGGCCGGTACCTCGTGCGCCAGACGCGCGGCTTCTCGGTCGCGCTCCAAGAGGTCGAGCTGCCCTTCGGCGGCGCGGTGGCGGTCGAAGCGAAGCGGTTCGTCACCCGCGACTTCGGTGAGGTGGCGCTCAAGGGCGGAGAGCTCGAGTTTCATCCCCACGCGGTGATGGCGACGTTCGCCCTCGCGTCACCGCCGATCGCCGGCACCCCTGCGCGCTGGAGCGTCGGCCTGAGCTATCGCCTCGCCCTCGGCGCCTGGTGGGGCCTCGCCTCGGTCACCTGGGGCACCGCGAGGTACGCCGGTCAGCAGCTCTCCATCACCGAGCACCGGGTGCCGGTGCGGCTGGCGGGCGGAACCCGCTTCTGGCTCGGGCCGGTGGTGTTGATGGTCGGCGGCCTCAGCGAGGTGTCCGTGCTGCGCCAGAGCTTCGTGCGCGACCGCGAGGCGGAGATCGCCAAGTCCTATCCCCCGCTCTCGCCGCGGCTCACCGTGGGCCTCGCGTTCGGCCCGCTCGTTCGCCTCGAGGTGCCCTTGGTGGGGCCGCTCTTCGTCAGCGTCGGTGTCGAAGCGCAGGTTCGCCATCTCCAGAGCGAGGGCGGCGTGCCGTGGTCGGTCGGCGGCGGTGGCGACGTCGGGGTGGGGGTGCGGCTGTGAGCCTCCGCTGCTCGAGCGCGCTGTGGCTGGCGTTGGCTGCGTGCGGCCCCGGAGCGGTCGGCCCCAGCTTTCGTGGCGCGCCCCTCTTCACCGTCGCCGGCCAGTTGGAGACCTCGGGCGCTGCCCCGACGACGCCGATTCGCCTCGCGGTCGCCTGGTACCCCGACGAGCAGACGAGCACCGCGCCGAAGGCCATCGTCACTCAAGACATCGAGTACCAAGGCACCTTCCCGCTCAACTACAGCTTCAGCTTCTTCACCGTGCCGGAGGCCGCAGCGCTCCACGACTACCTCGACCACGATCAGACGGTGCGCGCGGCGTTCGGCGTGCTGCTCGCCTACGAAGACGTCAACGGCAACGGCCAACTCGACCCCATCACCAAGGGCGGCAGCCGGGTCGATCGCGTGCTCGGCTCGAGCGTCGGAGACACCTACAACGGCGCGCCCGCGAAGGCCCCGGTGTGGGTCGCCTACGTGGAAGGCACGCCGCCGCCGACGTGGATTGGCTACGGGCCGGGCTACAACCTCTCCCAAGGCCGGCAGATCGTCCCCGAGCAGACGAGCGTGCCCATCACCCTCACCGGCAGCAACGAGCTCAACTACTTCGTCTGCGAGGAGTTCATCTCGGGCTCGAGCTACGGCTACGACCTCCCGTGCAACCTGGCGCCGACGGGCGGGGTGCGAGTGGTGGGGAACGTCTATCGACACAACGGCACGCCGGGTGTGTCGCTGCGCATCACCGACGGGGTGAACGTGCTCCCCAACGTCGTGGTCGAGGTGAACGATGGGGGCGTGCGCTTCGAGGCGCAGTACGGGCTCTACGCGAGCGACGCGATCTCGCTCCAGACGCCAGGGGTGAACGTGGTGCGGGTGACCGCGCCGGGCAAGACGCCGCTGGTGTTCGAGGTCGAGGCGCCCGACGACTTCGCGCTCCAGACGCCGGCCGACGGCACGCGGCTGCTCACCGGCACGCCGCTCCCGGTGCAGTGGACTCGCTCGGCCGCCGCGACCTTCTTCCAGGTGCAGGGCTACGCGCTGACGCCACCGAACGCGGGGCCGGAGCCGGTGCTCGTCTCGGCCGCGCGGCCACTCAGCGCGACGCTCTCGGGGTTCTCGACCGACGACACGGTGCAGGTGCTCGTCTCTGCCTTCGCGAAGGACTACCTCGCGCACGGGCCCGGCGGTTCGCTGGTCAATGTCTACACCACCCGCGCGACGTTCATCGACGTGGTGGCCGCCGATGCCGGGCTCTGGCTCGAGGGCGGCGCGTTCGTGAACAGCTATCGCGGGCAGAGCGGTGGAGCGGCGTGGGTGCAGGGCTTCGACGGCGTCACCCTCGTCGCCGATGCGCTGGTGACCGCCAACGGCGAGGCGCTCCCGTTCGACCGGGTGAACCAACAGTACGGAGGCGTCGTCGACGTTCGTCCCTCCGAGACGGTGACGCTCGCCATCGGCCGCGCCGCGCAGGCGAGACACGAGTTCGTGGTCGCGCTGCCCGATGACTTCACCGTGAGCGCCTTGCCGCCCACCCATCGGGCGAACCAACCGCTGGCGCTCACCTGGAGCCCCGCGGCCGACGCCAACGAGTATCGGGTGTACGTCGCCGACGCGACCGGCCGGCAGCTCCACTTTCAGGCGCTCCTCGACACCAAGGCCATGATTCCTCCGCTCGAGGCCGGTGGTGAGGTGGCGGTCACCATCAGCGCGGTCCGCTACAGCTCGAACCGGCACCTCATCGGGTTGATCCAGAAGTCGTTCGACCTCTCCCTCACTCGCTGAATCGTCTTCTTGCCGGCGGGCTCTCAGGGCGTCGAACTCTTCTCTTCTTGGTGATGCATGGACGCGTGGGTGCAATGGGCAGTGCCGGTCGGGTTGATCGCCGGGTTCCTCCTCTTCAAGCGGATCGGTCAGGTCGGACGCGACGAGGCGCACAAGCTGGTGAAGGACGGCGCCCCGCTCGTCGACGTGCGCAGCCCGGCCGAGTTCAGCAGCGGCCACTTGCCCGGCGCCATCAACATTCCCGTCGGTGATCTGGGCGGGCAGCTGAAGAAGCTCGGGAAGAAAGACGGACCCATCGTGCTGTACTGCGCGAGCGGGACGCGGAGCATGATGGCCCGCTCGACGCTGAAGGGCCTTGGGTACACCAAGGTGTTCAACCTGGGCCCGATGAGCCGCTGGTAGTCGAAGGCAGCGAGCTCGTCGGTTCCGAGCCGACTGTACGCAGCGCACGGCATTCTCCACGAGATCGCGAAATCGAGGCATGCTGCTCGCCGTCGGCCGGACTGAGCACGTGCGCAGACTCGGCGCATCGAGGAGGAGCCATGTCGTTCCGGATCGCAGTGGCAGTCGCGGGCGTGTGGGTGCTCGGCTGTAACGACGGAACCAACACCCCGCCCGTCACACCGATGACGAACGGCGCCGGCTTCGGAGCGAGCTGCGCGAGCGAGACCTGCCGCGTCGGCCTGGTCTGCGGAACCGACAAGGTCTGCGGCGCGGTCCCGGCGGCCGAGGGCACTCCGTGCTTCATCGGCAACGAATGTTCGAGCGGCCTCTGCGCCCCGAACGGCGTGCGCGGCAAGTGCGCTCCCGCGGGAATGAACGGGCCCTCCACCAGCTGCCAGGGCGACAACGACTGCCAGGCGAACCTCCGCTGCAGCTTCTCTGGCAACAGCCTCTTCCCCATCTGCTTGCCGCCAGGCACCAAGGACATCGGCACCGAGTGCGCTGCCTCGCGCGAGTGCCTCCAGGGGCTCCTCTGCCAGATGGGCAAGTGCACCTACGTCGCGCTCGACGCCACCTCCGCGACCAGGGGCACGCCGCCCTTCATCCCGCTCCCGCCCGCCCAGCAATGGCAAGGCGCGACCTGCCCCGCTCGGAGGACCTCGGGGCCGATCACCGCGCTCTGGAGCCTGCCGCGGGACACCGACGCGGCCGACGTGAAGCAAGACTTCTTCCGCCTCCCGTTCCCCAACGACGCGCACCGGGTCAACGGCCGCATCGACTTCGCTCGCTTCCCGCGCGACCCGGCGCCCATCTTCGGCTTCGACCTCCTCGGCCGCTACCTCGACAAGCTCGCCACCGAGCCGTTCGGCAACTACCTGTCGGTCGTCTTCCGCTTCGACGGCGCCATCGACTTCGGGAGCATCAGCTTCGCCGGCACCGACCCGCAGCTGCGCTTCGTCGATCTCACCGATGGGCCCAACTTCGGCAACGGCCGCGGGCTCCAGTACGTGGTGAGCGGTGGGCGCAACCGGTACGTCTGCACCGATTGGTTCGCGCTCAAGCCGTACACTGGCGACTCGCTCCCGCAGGGGACCTACGCCGTCATCATGAAGCGCGGCCTCAAGGACAGCGCGGGCGCGGACGTGCAGGCGAGCGCCGACTTCACCGCCATGCTCGCTGCGACGGCGCCGACCGAACCGCAGCTGGCCGCCGCCTGGAACGTCTACGCGCCGCTCCGTCGCTACCTCACCGCGAAGAGCGTCTCGACGGCCGACGTCATCACCGCCTCGGTCTTCACCGTCGGAGACCCGCAGTCACTCGTTCGTTCCCTCGCCGACAGCGTCGCCGCCACCACCGCGCCCAACGCCGATCCCTGGGTGAAGTGCGGCGCTGGCCCCTCGCCGTGCGCATCTGACGCCGGCGTCGAGCGCAACTGCAGCGCCTCCAACGACTTCGACGAGTGGCACTCGCTCGTCGAGCTCCCCATCTTCCAGGAAGGCACCGCGCCCTACCTCACGCCTGCCGAAGGCGGCTCCATCGTCTCGGCCGACGACGCCGGAGTTCGCACACCCGTTCGCCGCGAGAAGGTCTGCGCCTCGCTGACCACGCCCAAGGGCGCCGCGCCCGACGGTGGCTGGCCGCTCGTGCTCTACGCACACGGCACGGGTGGCAGCTTCCGCACCCACGCCCTCGACACCTCGGCCCAGGCGCTCGCCAGCGTCTCCCTGCCTGGTGGCGCGTCGGTGGCCTTCGCCGTGCTCGGGTTCGATCAGGTCGGCCACGGGCCGCGCCGCGGTGCCCGCCAAGACGTGCACCCCAACGACGTCGTCTTCAACTTCGCCAACCCAGCCTCTGCGCGCGGAACGATGGCGCAAGGCGCGACCGATCTGGTGGCGATGACCCGCTTCGCGAAGGCGCTCCCGGCAGGCGGAGGAGCCGACCTTCCACCGCTCGACACCTCGCGGCTCGCCTTCTGGGGTCACTCCCAGGGCGCCAGTGAAGGAGGCCTCTTCCTCGCCTACGACCGATCCCTCGAGGTCGCGGTGCTGACCGGAGCCTCGGGCAGCCTCGCCGACTCGCTCACTTCGAAGAAGGCGCCGGTGAACATCGCCGACGGGCTACCCCTCGCCCTCGGAGAACCCAGCGGCTCGGTGAGCGCCTTCCACCCCGTGGTGGCGTTGCTCGCGAGCTGGACCGACCCAGTCGATGCACTCCACACCGCACGGTTCGCCGCGGTGACGCCCGCCCGGCCGCCGCTGACCGCGTTCGCTCGTCACTTCTTCATGGCGTGGGGCAAGGGCGATCTCTACACGCCCTCGCCCGTGCAACGGCAGTTCGCGCAGGCGAGCACTGCGGTCTTCGTTGGTCCGAAGGTCGACGAGTTCGATCCGGCGCCGGTCGCGTCCGTTCAGGGCAACCTCACCATCCCGCGCACCATCACCTCGGCGATTCGCCAGTACGAGCCGAGCGGCTACGACGGCCACTTCGTCGCCTTCCAGAACCCCACCGCCAAACAAGACATCGTGCGCTTCCTCGGGCGCGCGGTGCGAGGCGAAGTGCCCACCGTGCCCGAGCCCTGAAGCACCTCGACGCCACCCTGCGTGGTGAGCGCCCAGCACGCGCGCGACGGGCATTCCAGCCACGGTTGACGAACCGAGGGTCAGTGACCCGCGTGCAGCGACGCGGGACCGGTGGAGGTCGGCTGACGTCTCGGGCTCCTTCGTCTCGTCGCTCCGTCGGCCTGCTGGCTGAGGCGGTGGCGCGACGCTCGCAGGTGCACGTTCGCCAATGTCGCCCATCTCTCACGCGCTGATCTGGGTCTCCTCCTACCGCTTCGAAGACGAGCGCTGGTTTCACGACGCGCCGATGCTGGGCGAGCTGATCGATCTGCTCGTCGGCACGAGCTTCTGGCCACTCCTCGACGTCATGGGCGCTGACGGCGCAGGGGTGCCGATCGCCAGCGCGGCACAGGCGAAGCGGCGGCTGCTTGGGTCGCGGGGACATTGGCTCTTCGCCAGGGGAGGCCCGCGAACCACCCTGTACACGGACGAGAGCGAGGCGTGGCTCAAGGTCGATCTCGCTCCGGGCTATCTCGGCCTGGGTGCAGGAGTGCGTGGCTCGGTCCTGGCGGGCCTGGGGCCGCGCGCGATCGACGACTTTCTCGAGGTGCTGTGTGCCTTGCGTCGTCGCTGGGGTGCACGGGCGGCGCTCCGCAACGGAACCTGCGCACCGGGAGCGACTTCGTCTATCCCCTGGCCACTCCACCCCGCGTCGCGAATCGCCCCCTGCACGCGGTGGTCGACGTCGTCGACGTCGAGGTGTCGCAGTACGGAGCCGCGCTCGCCGCTGCTGCTTTGCCACCAGGGTGTCAGCGTACCGAGCGCGACGGGCTCCTCATTCTCCGCATGGTGACCGACCCATCCGACCTCGCCTCGATGCAACGGGCCGCCGCGACGCACGAGGCGTGGATCGGCCCCCTCATCGACGCCCCAATCGACGACGACTGGGAGCCACCCGTCTCACGCCAAGACAGTTGACTGTCTTCGTGCGAAACATCTCCGCGACACTGCCGATGAACACCCTGTCACGATCACTGACGTTTGAAGTGACGTTTCGAGGGGTTGGATGGGCGGCACGGCGGTGGTACGAGATTCGCTCCAGATGTCCTGAAAGGTGTGTCACCCGCGGGTGACACTCGAACCAACAAAGGGTGTCGACGATGAAGACCAGCCTCGTGGCGGCAGCGTGCGGAGTGATGGTGGCCTGTGCAGGCACGGCGACTCAAACCGCGACGGACGACCTCCTGGTTGGCGCGAACGAAGACACCATCGCGACCTCGACCTCGCGGCTGACGGGCACGGTGCCGGTGGGCTCGGTGCTCAAGACGACGGCGGCGCTCAACCTGCGAACGGGTCCGAGCACGAGCTACCAGGTGCGCCTGGTGATCCCGCTCGGCGGGCAGGTCACCACCATCAACACGACCTCGCCCTCGGGCAGCTTCTACAACGTTCGCTACAACGGCATCGACGGCTGGGCGAGCGGCAACTACCTCACCCTCGTCAGCTCTCCGCCGGTGACGAACACCAAGCGCGACGCGGCCATCGAGCGCGCGAAGAGCGGCGTCGGCTTCAGCTACTGGTGGGGCCACGGCCGGTGGATTCCGAACGGGCTCACCTCGACCAACGCTGGCGTCTGCACTGGTGACTGCCCCAACTGCACCCACTCCGGCAGCTCCGGTGCCGACTGCTCGGGCTACGCGGGCAAGGTGTGGCAGGTGCCCTCGACCAACACCGATCCGACGGTCGATTCGCACCCCTACAGCACCATCAACTTCAACGTCGACTCGAGCCAGTGGACGACCGTCTCGCGCTCCTCGCTCGTGAAGGGTGACGCGCTCGTCTACAACCAGAACGGCGCGGGCCACATCATGATCTGGGAGTCGGGCGACGGCTGGGGCTCCTCGTGGACGTACGAGGCGCGTGGCTGTGCGTACGGCATCGTCCACAACCTCCGCGACGTCGGTGCCCAGTTCCACGGCATCAAGCGCGCTGGGTACTGAGCCGCGGTCTTCCACCACGCTTTCGTCGATGGCCGTGCGCGTGAGCGTGGCGCTTCTTCAGACGAGCGTCGCCAGCGCGTCGTGAAGTGAAGTGGTGCCGTGCTTCACCTCGCTGGGGTGGGCGAACTGCAACGACCCGCGTGCGTGGGCGCGAGACCGCTCGACGATCAACGCGGCCCGAGCCGGAGTGAGCCCAGCCTTCTCGAGCGCGGCCTGCTCCTCTTCGGGGCTCACCTCCTGGGCGACGATGCGCTGACCGAGCAACGACGAGAGGCCGGCGGCGACGTCGTCGGGTGACCACTTCTGGGCGCCGGCGACCTCCACGAAGCGCTGACCGGTTGCCGCTTCCTCGAGCACCTTCGCCGCGACCTCACCGACGTCCTTCGCGCCGACTTGCGCGAACGTGGTGTGCACGTGGCCCGCGAACGGGAGCCGTCCCGAGTCGAGCGCATCGACGACGAGCGGAGCCCACGCCTCGAGCGCCAACGCCGGCCGCAAGAAGGTGACCGACTTCGCCGCGCCGACGAAGGCCTTCTCCGCGCGATGCAGGGCGACGACGGGCCCGGTGCCCGAGGGGTGCTGGGCGCCGATGGAGGAGAGGAGCACCACGCTGCCGAGCTTCGCCTGCCGGGTCGCGGCGACGAGCGAGTGCACCAGCGCCTCGCTCGCTTCGAGGAGGTCTCGCTCCGGCGGCGGCGTCGGCACCACGAAGAACGCCCCGCTGACGCCAGTGAGGGCCTTGGTGAGCGCCGCGGTGTCGAGGAGATCGACCACCACGACCTCCGCATGGCGCGCAGCGAGCGCGGCCCCACGCTCCTCCTGGCGAACGAGGCCACGCACCTTCTGACCCCGCTTGAGCAAGGCCTCGGCGGTCCTCGCTCCGACTCGTCCCGACGCTGCGGCGACTGCGAACATGGCGTCACCTCCCGCGCACACCCTCGCGCCAAATCCCCTCGATGGCGATGGAAAGCGTGACCTGCGCGGCCACGGGCTGTGAACGGCGGAGTCACAGCCGGCCGGGCGGAGGCCGTGGACTCACTGGGTTGGGACGCGGCACGGGCGTTGCGGTGCGCCCCAGCATGGGTTGGAGCGCGAACGGTGGAGCAGGCGGGGCGAGGTTGACGCGGCCGGTGACGGAGCTTCGGTCGCACTATGCGGCCCTGGTGGTGGGCAGCGGCTACGGCGGAGCGGTGGTGGCCGCGCGGCTCGCCGAGGCGGGCGTCGACGTCTGCGTGCTCGAGCGCGGGCGGGCGTGGCAGCCTGGAGAGTTCCCCGAGAGTCAGCTCGCGTTCGCGAAGGCGACCTCGCTCCACTTCCCTCGAGCGACGGTGGGCCGGGCCGACGCGCTCTATCGTTTCCAGCTGGGCAAGCAGCTCTCGGCCCTCACCGGCTCGGGGTTGGGCGGCACCTCGCTCATCAACGCCGGCGTCATGCTCCGGCCCACCTCGGCGCAGCTCGAGCTCGCGCTCCCGGCAGAGGTGCTGGGGCCACGGCTCGAGCGAGGGTTCGAGCGCGTCCACCGCGTGCTCCAGCCCTCGCTCGTTCCTCGTCGGCTCGCCGGCCGGCTCGGAGTGCTCGAGCAGCACGAGGGTTTTGTCGGCGGCACGAGCCGGTGCCGGTGGCGGTCACCTTCACTCGAGACGCGGGCTCGAGCGCCTGTACGGGCTGCGGCAACTGCATCACCGGCTGCAACGTCGGCGCGAAGGGCTCGCTCGATCGCAACTACCTCCCGCTCGCGCAGCGGCATGGCGCCGAGCTCTTCACTGGCGTCGAGGTGCGGCGGCTCGTCGAGCACCCGAGGGGAATGGGGGTGTTCCTCCGGCCGCTCGGGCTCGGGCGAGAGCGGTTCGAGGAGACCGAGCTCTTCATCACCGCCGACGTGGTGATCGTCGCGGCCGGCGCGCTGGGCAGCACCGAGCTGCTGGGCCGGTCGAGGGCGGCGGGCCTGCGGGTGTCGTCGAAGCTCGGGAGAGGCTTCTCGGGAAACGGAACGGTGCTCGCCTTCACCGATGAGCTCTCGTCGACGCTCGAGGCGATGGGAACGCGCTCGTCGCACCGCGAGGCACGGGTCGGCCCGTCGCTCACCGGCATGTTCGATCTGCGCGGGGAGCAGCCCTCGATGCTCGTGCAAGACACCGCGATTCCCCGCGCGCTCGTCCCCTTCTTGAAGGTGGCGCTGCGGACGAAGGGCGCCTCGCTCGTGGGCTGGTCGGTCACCGCTGGAGACGAGGCGGCGGGCCGGCTCGAGCTGAAGGACGATCGGCTGCGCATCGAGTGGCCTGGGGTGAGCGCGACGCAGCGGCAGCGCGCGGTCGACTCCGCGCTCGAGGCGCTCTCTCGCGGGCTCGGAGGCAGGCACCATCGCAACCCCGCGGCGAGGCTCCCCGGCGCGCCGATGATCACCACTCACCCGCTGGGTGGCTGCGCGATGGGAGACGTCGTCGATGCCTCGCATCGAGTGCTTGGTGAGGGAGGCGAGCCGGCTCCCAACCTCTACGTCTGTGACGGCTCGGTCTTCCGGGGCGCCCTGGGGACCAACCCGCTGTGGACGATCGGCGCGCTCGCCGAGCGCTGTGCCGAGCAGGTGTTGGAGGCGCACCCACGGCTCGGCCGAAGACGTGCTCCGAGTCAGCGAGTGCATCGGGAAGACGCGGTGCGCTTCACCGAGCGAATGAGCGGCTGGCTCAGCGCGAGCTCGCCGCCACGGCCCTCACCTGCGTCGAGGCCGAGTGATGCGGCCGCGTTGTCCTTTCTCCTCACCGTGGAGTGGCCGTCGGCTTCCGTGTTGGCGGCCGAGCCCTCGGTCGTCGCGCGCTCGTTGGGTACGCTGCGCTGCTCGATGCTGGATCACGAACCGCTCACGGTGACGGGTGGGCAGTTCCAGCTCTTCGTCGAGACGCCAGAAGGAACGCGGATGCGGCACCTCCTCGAGCTGAAGGCGCGCGATGGCCGCACGTTCACGCTCGAGGGCCACAAGGCGCTCGTCGACGACCCAGGCCCCGACCTCTTCTTCGACACCCGCACGCTCTTCATCGAGGTGCGCCGCCACGAGGGCGACCGACGCGTGCTCGTCGGCCACGGTGTCGTCCAGACGGGCCTCGGCGATCTCTCGAGACAGGTGCGTACCATCACGGGCGTCGAGCAGCCGCTGTGGGCCGACCTGCGCACGCGGGCCTCGTTCCTGCGCACCTTTCTCGGGCGCGTTCGCAAGGAATACGGAGGACTCGTGCTGCCGCTGGTGCGCTGAGCTGGGCAGCGGCCGTCATGTGGTGAGGAGCCGCTCGTCAGTGCGAGCGATGCGCTCGTCCTCCTCCTCGTCGTCTTCCTCCTCCGCTTCGGCCCGGCGCCGAGGTGAGGCTGACGGCTGAGCGAGTCGAACCGAACTCCGCTCCCTCCCACGCCCCCTCGAGGCCACGCGCCCTCGAGGGGGTTTTCGTTCTTGCGCGTGACACCCGAACACAAGGAAGCAGCCATGAAGAAGCAGCAGCTCAACGTCGGCACCATCGGTCACGTCGACCACGGCAAGACGACCCTCACCGCGGCCATCACCCACGTCGCGGCGCTCCGCAGCGGCGGCAAGGGGCTCGACTACGCCGAGATCGACCGCGCCCCCGAGGAGCGCGAGCGGGGCATCACCATCACCATCAAGCACGTGCAGTACGAGACGGCGACGCGCAGCTACGCCCACGTCGACTGCCCGGGCCACGCCGACTACGTGAAGAACATGATCGCCGGCGCCGCGCAGATGGACGCGGCGATCCTCCTCGTCGACGGCTCGGCGGGCCCGATGCCCCAGACGCGTGAGCACGTCTTGCTCGCCAAGCAGGTCGGCGTCGGTCGCCTGGTGGTGTTCATCAACAAGGTGGACCTCGCCGAGCCTGAGCTGCTCGAGCTCGTCGAGGTCGAGACCCGCGAGCTCCTCGAGCTGCACGGCTTCGAGGGGACGACGGTGGTGCGTGGCTCCGCGCTCGGTGCGTTGGAGGCGGCGAAGCGCGGCAGCATGGGCCCGGAGACGGCGTGCATCGAGGCGTTGCTCGCGGTGCTCGACGGCTTCGAGCTTCCTGCGCGCGACGTCGACGGGCCGTTCCTGATGCCCGTGGAGGACGTGTTCTCCATCGGTGGGCGCGGCACGGTGGTGACGGGGCGGGTGGCGCGGGGCCGGCTGCGCATCGGAGCGGCGGTCGAGCTCCTCGGGGCGATGGTGCCCACCGCGGTGGTGACGGGCATCGAGAGCTTCCACGCGCTGCGTGAGGTGGCCGAGGCCGGCGACAACGTCGGCTTGCTGTTGCGCGGCGTCGAGCGCACGGCCATCGCGCGTGGTGCGTTGGTGGTGTTGCCGGGCACGGTGAAGGCGCACGCCCAGGGTGAGGCCGAGCTGTTCGTCCTCACCGCCAAGGAAGGTGGCCGTCACACGCCGTTCGGCACCGGCTACATGCCGCAGTTCTTCTTCGGCGCCACCGACGTCACCGGCACGCTCTTCGTCGAGGCCGAGGGCGTGGTGAGCCCGGGCGAGCGCGCCAAGGTGAAGTTCACGCTCAAGCGCGCGGTGGGCATCGAGCCGGGCATGCGGTTCGCGCTCCGTGAGGGCGGCCGCACGGTCGGCGCGGGGCTCATCACCGCGGTGAAGTAGGGCGACCGCTCGGCTGACGTCGAGCCGGGCCGAGTCGCGAAGGGAACGCCGCCAGGTGGACCGACTGGCGGCGTCTTCGTGCGTGCCGCGGAGCGTGTCGCATCGATGAACGCCAGGAGTCAGCGCGGGACGATGGCGTCGAACGCGTCGACGGCGTCCTGGGTGGCCTTGCGAAGCTCCTCGTCCTTCTGGGAGCCGGCCTCGCTGCTGCCCGTCGCGTCGAAGACGATGGGCACGGTCACCCGGAAGGTCCCGTCGACGTTGTAGAAGACCGAGAAGTGCAGGTGCGGCCTCGAGGTGTAGCCGGTGTTCCCCGAGAGGCCGAGCAGCTGCCCCGCCTTGACTCGATCACCGAGCTTCACCTTCACGCCGTCGAGCTGCAGGTGGTTGTACTCGGAGAAGAGCCCGTCGGCGTGCCGCAGCATCACGTAGTTCGATTCGTTCTTGAGTGAGTCGTCGACGCCGCCCTCGCTGCGATCGCTGCGCACACCGATGACGATCCCGTCCTTCGCCGCGAGCACCTCGGTGCCCTCGTCCATCGCCCAGTCGTACGCCTCTTCGTCCTGCGAGCCGGCGAAGTGGCTGAAGGTGCCGTGGGGCTTCTGGAGCGGCGCGCGCTTCCCCTCGAAGGGGTACCTCCACCCGGTGGTCTGACTCGGAGGCGAGGGGTGCCGGCGGCCGACCTTGAACTTGTACTTCCAGTCTCGAACGGTCCATGGGGCGTCGCCGTCGGCGCGGCGCCACTTCGCGAGGAGGAAGCGCTTTCGCCCGCCCGCATCGACGACCGACGGCAGCTGGTTGACGACGTTCGTCTCCTCCGCCGTCACCGAGAACGTCGCCTCGGAGCAGGTGGAGAGCTCGGCCCACAGCTCGAGGCCGTCGCCGACTTGTTTCTGCGTCACCTTCGCGCACGGGTCGCCAGCCAGGGCGATCGACGAAGCGAGACAGGTCAGGAGGGTCGCGCGCATGCGGCTTGGAGTGTACGGCGTCGTGTTCGCTGGTGTCGCGTCTCCTCCAGTCGCAACATGCGCCGCATGACCGCTCGTCTGGGTGCCGTGCTCGTCGCGCTCGCCTCGTCGCTCGTCTCCGCCGCCGACCCCTGGGCCTTGCCCCCACCTCCGCGCGGGCAGTTCGCCCTCGACCGCACCTCGACGCTGAAGGGCGCGACCCTCGCCGAGCTCGATCGGCTCGCCTCCGAGATCGACGACAGCGGCTTCGGGCAGCTGGGCGTCGTGGTGCTCAAGACGACCTCGGGTGTGCAGCCGCGCACCTTCGCGACCAACCTCTTCAACCACTGGGGCATCGGCCACGGGCTCCGCAACGACGGGGTGTTGATCATGCTCGCCATGGAAGATCGAAAGGCCGAGCTGGTGGTCGGCTCCTCGAACCCGCTCGATCAGGCGACGACCGATCGAATCATGGCCGACGACATCGTCGCGAACATGAAGAAGCGCGACCCCGACTCGGCGGTGCTCGCCGCCGCGAGAGCCGTGCAGGCCGCGCTCGCCGCTCGCGCGCAGACCGTGCTCCCCTCGCAGGGCCCAGCCTCTCCCCACGTCGACGACGCGCTCGGCCGCTACGTGCGCAAGGAGACCGCCTTTCCCGACTTCACCCCGCGCCGTTGGGTGATCGACCTGAGCGAGTCGCTGTCCGCCTCGGAGCGCAGCCGGCTCGAGGTGTTGAGCGCGGAGGTCTATGGCGCGGGGAAGGGCCGGCTCGTGTTCCTCGTCTTCGCGACCGGCGCTTCCTGGCCGACGCTTCGGCAGCTCGCGCAGACGCTCGATCGACAGCTGCTGGGCAGCACGCCGCTGGGGCTGGTCGTCTACAACGCCACCACGAAGGAGGCCTCGATTCGGCTCCCCGCGGCGCTCACGGTGGGGGCGTGGGAAGGGAACCAGGTGGCCGCTGCCGAGTCGGTGATGCGCTCCGCTCCCGATGCGACGACCGCGCTCGAAGGCGCGGGGAGCTTCGCCGCCAACGCGCTCCTTCATGGCGTGCCTCCCCGGCCGATGAACGACGTGCTGAGAGAGGCGTTCGAGCGCTTCTCCCTCTTCATCTGGAGCGGGTTCGGCGGCGCGGGCGTGCTGGGGCTCGTCTTCTTCAGGCGGTGGAATCGTTCGCGGAGCCGGAGCTGCGAGCGCTGCAGCCAACCACGCGAGCGGCTGGGAGAGGCCGCCGACGATCGACACCTCTCTTCCAGTCAGCGAACCGAGGAGTCGCTGGGGAGCGTCGACTACGACGTCTGGTGGTGCGGCCGCTGCAACGACCCGCTCGTCCTTCGCTACGCCGCGTTCTTCTCGCGCTACGGGAGCTGTCCCAGCTGTCGGTTCAAGACCGCGACCTCGACGAGCACCACGCTCCGCCATGCGACCGAGTACAGCGAAGGGTCGGTCGAGGTGACGACGACCTGCACCAACTGCAACCACCGCAGCACGAGCACCCACACCACCGCGCGCCTGTCATCGAGCTCCGACTCGTCCTCGTCCTCGTCGTCGTCCAGCTCCAGCTGGGGCGGAGGGAGCAGCTCTGGGGGCGGCAGCTCGGGCAGCTGGTGACGGTCACTTCTTCGGCTTCTTCGCCGGCTTGACCGGCTCCGGCTTCGCTGCCTCGGGAGCGGGCTCGGGTTCGGCCGCCACCTTCGCCTTGACCTCCTTCGCCTTGAGCAGCGCGATGACGGGGTCGAAGTCTCCTTCCACCGCGACCCCAAAGCCCTGGGCACGGAAGATGTCGGCGAGCAGCGTCTTGCCTTCCGGCGACTGATTGAGCCGCCCGAAGGTCATCAGCACGTCGTTGACCCGCGCCGGCGGGAACTCGGGGCTGTGGGCGATGACCTCGTTGGGCAGGTTGGCCGTCGAGGCGATCACCTTGAAGTCCGTCACCGGCCCCGCGTCGGCGCAGCCCGTCGCTTCGAGCGCACCGTCGGCCTTCGGCTCGGTGGAGAAGGTCGCGCCCACGTCGGCCGTCCCCGCCCGCACCGCCTTGCACACCGAGGGATGATCGCCCGCGAAGGTCTCGCCCGCGAAGTGCTTGTCCGGGTCGAGGCCCTGGTCCTTGAGGAGCGCGCGCGGGAAGAGGTAGCCCGACGCCGAGAGCTTGTTCACCCAGGCCACCTTCTTGCCCGACAACCCCTTGAGGTCGGCGACGCTCGAGCCCGCCTTCACGATGAAGACGCTCCGGTAGAAGAGGCCACCGTCCGACGCGCGCATCGCCTTCGAGAGCGCGGTGACGTCGCGGTGCTTCTGGGCCGCCTGGACGAAGGCAAACGGGGTGATCCACGCGAGGTCGACCTTGTTGGTGGCGAGCGCGTCGCTCAGCTCCTCGTAGGTGGGGAAGAGCTGCACCGTGACGGTCGACCCGAGCGCCTTGGTGAGGAAGGGCTCCAGCGCGGCCTTGGCCTTCTTGGCGTGCTCCTCCCCATAGGGCTGCGAGACTCCGAAGGTGAGCGGCTTCTTCGGCGGAGGCGGCGTCTTGTCGCCAGCGAACGAGAGGGTCGAGACCACACAGCAGAGCAGGGCGAGCAGTCGAAGCATGGGCGCCCGACACTACTCGCTCACTCCCACGAGTCGACGGTTGGACTGAACGTGCTCCACCGAAACCCGAGGGTGACAGCGATGTAGGCCTGCACCATCGAGTCGACAGGCGCGGAGCCTTCGCGCTCCCTCGCTCGCGTCAGCACTCTTTCCACTCGGCGCGGCTTCCGAGGGAGCACGCCCGCTTTCGTCGAGGCACGTGGGTTGCTCTGGCTCTCCTCAGCACCCGCCGCTGGGAGCCCCCGCATGATTCGACGCCTCGCCCCATTCGTCGCGCTCGTTCCGTTGATCAGCCTCGCTCAACCCGCCACCCCGCTCGACGCCCAGCGCTGCGCGGTGAAGGTGGCCGTCACCCTCACCGGGAAGAGCCCGGACTCGACGCTGCTCGCCAACGCCAACCCGCAGAGCCAGGTCGACACGCTGCTCACCCAGGCGGCCTTCCTCGAGCGGGCGGCGCGCTTCATCAACACCAAGTTCAACGACGACCCGGGCGCGGCCTCCGTCGACGACGCGGCCTACCATCTGTCCAAGCACGTGCTCACCAACCGGCTGCCCTGGCGCCAGCTCTTCCTCGGGGCCTTTCGGGTCGACACGGTGAACGGCGCGGTGAGCGTGGTGAACGACGCCAACGGGCTCGGCTACTTCCGCTCGCCTGCCTGGCTCAAGCGCTACGCCGGCAACGAGGAGCAGGGGGTGAAGCTCTCGACTGCCTACCGCATCTTGAACAACGTCACCGGCATCAGCCTCACCGCCGCGGTGCAGGTGCCTGGCCTCGACGTCAGCGCCCAGGGCCGGCGCAACCCCGCCTGCAGCGGCTGCCACTACGACCAGTGGTTCGCGCTCGACAAGCTGGCCTCGGTCCTCACGCGCCGGGTGGGCACTGGCGACGCGATGCGCTTCGAGCCGCCGACGGCCGGGCCCCAGCAGCTGCTCGATGGGCGCACCATCTCCAACGACAAGGAGCTCGTCACCGCCCTCGTGGGGAGCACCGAGTTCGAGTTCAACGTCTGCCGCACCGCGTTCCAGTTCGTCCACGGCCGCAAGGAGCTCGACTGCGAAGGGCCGCTGTTCGATCGCTGCATCGACGCCTTCCGCGCGCAGGGAACGTTCCAGGCTGCCGTCGCCACCCTCACCAAGGACGCGTCGTTCTGCGGCGCGGAAGGAGCCCAGCCATGACGCGCGCGCTGCTCGCCGCTGCCCTCGCCCTCGTCGGGTGTGAAGGCGCGTTCAACCCGACCGACGGCGTGGTGAAGGTGGTCGACCCCGACGTGGTGGTGGACGACACCCCGCCCACCCTGACGCCCACCCCCACCACCCCGACGACGCCGACGCCTCCGGCGCGCACCTGTGCCCTCGGCCGCTCGTACGTCGGGTTCGGCAAGGAGACCCTCGAGGGCGATCGCGACCAGGGCGAGCTCGGTGAAGAGCTGCGCCGCCCCAAGCCCTTCTCGGCGCTCTCGACCGAGTACGTGCGCGTGTTGGGGACGTCTCCGGCGCTGCTGGCGAGCGCGGAGTCGACGTTCGGCGTCACCCCTGCGCGCTGGTTCACCGACTCCACCATGAGCGCGGTCTCGGTCTACACCGCCTTCCGCATCGCCTTTCAGGGCTGCCTCACCCTCACCGCGCAGCCGACGAAGTACGCGACGGCGCCCACCGACGCGACCGCGCGCACCGAGTGCGCCGCCTGGGCCGAGCGCTTCTGGAGCCGCCGCGCGCTCGCCCCCGAGCTCACCGCCTGCGCGCAGGTGTTGACCCGTGACGCCACCGTCGAGACGAGCGCTCGGCGGCGGTGGGCCTATGGCTGCGCGGCGACCCTCACCTCGTCGGGCTTCCTCACCTTCTAGAAGGCTCCTGGAGACGCACCCATGGCTCGTTTGTCTCGACGTCAGCTGTTGCGAGGGCTCGGTGGAATCGCCGGCGCCTCGGCCGCCACCTCGCTCCTCCCCTCGACCGGCTGGGCGCAGACCGGTGAGAAGCCCGCGCTGTTGGTGGTGTTCCTCCAGGGTGGCTACAACGCGCTCTTCGCCAGCGCCGACAGCTTCGCGACGGCCGGCACCTTCGGCGTCACCGGCTCCAACCAGCGCTCCCTCGGCAATGGGCTCGTCGTCGACGCGCCGACGTATGGAACGTTGCCCGCCTTCGCGCTCTCGCACATGGCGACGGTGGGCATCCGCCACGGCATCACCAGCCACGGCGCGGCCCAGAGCGCCTGCTTCTCCGATGGCACCCGCAGCTACGCGCTGCGGCTCGCGGCGGCGATGGGCGGAGCGGCCAGCATCAAGTGCGCGCAGGTCGGCAGCCGCGGGGTGCCAGGGCCCCGGCCGGTCGAGAACGGCGTCTCGCTCCAGGTCATCACCGACATGCGCAGCACCATCGAAGCGCTCGGCGGTTCCCTCGACACCTCGGTCCCCCAGCGCAGCGTCGCCGAGAAGTCGCTCGCTGCCGCGTACACGATGAGCGCGAGCACCCTCTTCACCAGCCCGCAGCTCACCAAGCAGCTCGGCGAGGGCTACCAGGCCGCCATCGACACCCTCCAGCGGCCGGTGCAGCAGTTCAACTACGCCGATCTCGCCGCCGCGTACGGGCTCGGCACCAACGCCACCGCGGTGAACTCCTTCTCGGCCCAGATGGCCGCCGCCGAGCTGATGATCGCTTCGGGCACCAACGTGGCCGTCGCGCTGGACGGAGGCTGGGACACGCACGGCGATCGCACCGGCAGCACCGTGCGCAACCAGATGACCCAGCGCATCCTCCCCGGCCTGCGCACCTTCGTCTCCCGCATGGTGAACGCGCCCAACCGCAACGTGGTGGTGGCGATCCTCGGGGAGTTCGCGCGCAGCCTGCCTGGCTCCGACCACGCCTCCGCGCTCTCCGCGACCGTCATCGGCAAGTACGTGCGCGTCGGCACCACCGGAAAGGTGAACGAGCGGGTGCAGCTCGCCGCCGGCACTCCGCAAGCGCCGGGCTTCTGGTCCTACCTGGGCCGGGTGCTCAACGTCGCCGGCACGCCGTTCGGCACCAACCCCCACACCGGGCTCGTCGTCACCTGAGCCGAGCCGCGAGAAGAAACGAAGAGGCCCCGCGCCTCCACTCGAGGAGGACGCGAGGCCTGGGGGAACGACGCCCGCCCGACCAGCTCAGAGCGCGATGTCGATGCCCGCGGTCAGCGTGTAGTCGTACGGCTTCAGGTCGGCCTTCGGCGGCTGGGTGTCGATGGCGAGGAGGAAGCCGAGCGAGAGCGACGCGCCCTCGGTGATGCGCGCGTTGATCTTCGTGTTGCTGTTGATGAGGAAGCGGCCCAGCGTCGGGGGCAGCAAGAAGGGCAGCACTTCGAGCTCTTCGCTGATCTTGAAGTTCTTGTTGAGCGCCCAGCGGCCCACCGCGGCGACGCGCGGCGAGAGAATGTAGATCTCGTACGGGCTCACCGCCGACGGCATCGGGAAGTACGAGAAGCGGGTCTCGCGACCGAACCGGAGCGCGAGGTCCAACTTGAGGAAGAGCTTCTCGAGGTCGCCTTCCTTCTCGTTGAGCAGGCCGAAACTCGCGCCGCCTTCGCCGTAGACCCGGCTCTCGATGCTCTTGATGTGGTCGAACTCGGCGCCAGCGAGGGCGAAGGCCGAGACGAAGCCGCCGAACGCGCGGTCACCACGCACGGTGCCCAGCGCGCGCCGAGCCACCACGGAGGGGTCCGTTCCAGCCGCGGACCCAGGAGGCGTCGCCAGGCCGTAGGCGCCGTTGAGGCGAATGCCGAGGCTCCAGACCTCCCACTTCTTGTCGATGCCGACGTTGCCGGTGAGGGTGAGCGACTGGGTGTTGCCGCCGAGGAGCGAGAGGCCGGCGCCGACGTTCACGAGCCACGACCCGGGAGCCGCCGGGCCACCAGCCGCTTCCGCAGTGCGCGGCGCCACCTTGTCGGCGATGCGCTGGGCGGCTTCGGCGGCCTTCGCGGCGGCCTCGGCGGCCTTCTGCGCGGCCAGGGCAGCGCGCTCGGCTGGGTCGGTGACGGTCGGCGCGGGGGCGTCGGCCTGGGAAAGAACTGCAGCAACGAGACACGCGGTCAACATGGTGCTCCTCCTTCGAGATGGCCGCTCGGGCCTACCACCGCCATCGTGGGCGGCAGCACTTTTTGACAGCACGCTGTTCACCAGGCAGCGCGCCCGATTTCGAGAGCGAAGTGGCGGACCCGCGTCAGCAGCGCTAAGTGACGAGGGGAATGGCGGTGGCGAGGTCACTTCTCATCGCGGTGTTCGGCCTGCTCGGCCTCGGTGCGCTCGCCTTCTCGGTGATGGGAGCCCTCAGCATCACCGCCGCTGGTCCGCAGGGCCCGGTGAAGGTCAGCGAAGTCGCGCTGCGGCCCTTTCCCGGGTCGAGCCCCTCGCCGCTCCCGCCCAACGACGTGCCAGCCTCGAACGACGCCGGCACGCCGGCTCCCGAAGCGGCCGACGCGGGCGCCCCCGTTCCGCCGCCGAAGCCCGCCGACGCTGGCGCCGCGCCGCCGCCGCCTCCGCCGCCCCCCGCGAAGGACGCCGGAGTTCCCGCGCGGCCACCGCCACCTCCTCAGCCGGTCGGCGAAGGGCTCCTCAACCTGCGCGCCTCCGACACCGCCGACGTGTACGTCGACGGCAAGAAGGTGGGGAGCTCGCCCATCGACGGCTTCAAGGTGAGGGCGGGCACCCACAAGGTTCGCTTCGATTGTTACGATGCTGCGGGCAACACCACGCCGGGCGCGGCGAAGACGGTGACGGTGGCCCCCGACTCCGAGCAGTCGGTCGAGTACGAGTGCCCCGCCGTCGAGTGAGCCCGCTTCAGCCCCCAGCCGGCGCAGCGGCCTTCAAGGCATGTCGAATCACCGTCTCGATCGGTGGGTGGTCGCCGGCCGTCGCCGAGGCATGGCCGTACTCGACCTCTCCGCCGCGCTTCACCACCAGCACGCCGCCCTGCTGAAGAGGATCACCTTGGGTCTTCCCCTGCCGAAACCCCGCCCTCAGGGCGCGCACCGCGTACTTCAGCGCCGCGGTGTCGAAGATCGTGCCCAGCCCACGTTTGAAGCCGAGGTGGGCGTAGGTCTGGCGCCGTGGGTCGGTCCACACCGGCAGCTCGGAGACGTTCATGAAGGCTTGAAAGTCCTTCGCCATGAGGGGCGTGCCGCTGCCGATGAAGACGAGCTTCACTCCGGCGGCCTTCAGCGCTGCTGCTCGTGACCGAAACTCGGCCACCTGCTCGCGGCAGAACATTCAACCAAAGTGGCGCAGCCACACCATCACCGCGGGGCCTTCGCTCCACGCAGTCGAGACGGGAATCGGCTCGCCTTCGACGTTCAACACGGTCAAGGCGCCGAGCGCGACGGTATCTGGGGTCATCGGTGACTCGATAACGAAGTGACCCCCCCACCGCTCGCCCACTTCGTCACGGCGGTGACGCGTCGGGCTTCACACGCCTGGAATGATCCAGCGGTTGCGGACCGGATCGAGGCTGGCCTGACCGTTGCTCTGGAGGGTTGGCGTGATCAGCGGGGAGAGCACGATGGAACGGGTGAGGGCGACGACGGAGCGGTCGGTGGTGAAGCTGAAGGCGGAGGTCGAGCGGCTGCGACGGGAGAACGAGCGGCTCGCAGGCCTGGCCTATCGCGATCCACTCACTGGCTTGCGGAACCGGCGGTACTTCTCGGAGCGGCTCGGCGAAGAGCTGTGCCGCCTGCGTCGGGCGCGCACCAAGAGCCTCTCGGTCATCTGCATCGACGTGAACGACTTCAAGCGGGTGAACGACACGATGGGGCACGCCGCGGGAGACGCCGCCCTCGTCGCGGTCGGCCAGCTGCTCGAGATGCTGGTGCGCACCTCCGACATCGCCTGCCGGGTGGGCGGAGACGAGTTCGTGCTGCTCCTGCCCGACACCGACGAGGTGCAGGTGAAGACGGTGCTGGCGCGGCTGCGGGCGCACCTGCCGGCGCTGGCGGGCGTGGGGTTGGGGACGCGAGGGCTCAGCCTGGGCGCGGCGACCTATGAGCGCGGGGACGACGAGCTGCGGCTCCTCTCTCGCGCCGACGAAGAGATGTACGAGGACAAGCGGGGAAGCCGGCCAGGGACCGTGGAGGACGCGGTCTCGCTGTACGCCAACGCCGCTTGAGGCCGCGCTCGGGGGAGACGAGCGCAGGCAAAGAGGGGACAGGCTGAGCGAGGACGAAGCTGGTCCGGCTCAGGGGAGGACGGACGTGGCGGAGCGCTCGAGTGCGCCGTCACGGTGGGGAGTGCGGGGCGGGCAGCTGGGAGGGCTGCTCGCCCCACTTTTTTCGCCCGCGCGGCGGTGAGGGTGGCTTTCCCGACGTCGGCTTCGAATGAGGCGTAACGTCCCCGCTGATGTCGCCGGAGCTCCAGCGGAAGGCGCGCACGTTCATCGTGGTGATGGGCGTCGTCTCGCTGTTCGGCGACATGACGTACGAGGGCGCGCGTGGGCTCGTCGGTCCGTACCTGGCGATGCTCGGCGCGAGTGCGACCGCCATCGGCTTCTTCGCCGGCCTGGGTGAGTTCCTCGGCTACGGCTTGCGGCTCGTCACCGGCTGGCTGGGCGACAAGACCCGCGCGTACTGGCCGCTCGTCATCGCGGGCTACTCGGTGAACCTGCTGGCGGTGCCTGGCCTCGCCCTGGTGGGACGCTGGGAAGCGGCGATCGGCCTCGTGCTGCTCGAGCGCATCGGGAAGGCGATTCGGAGTCCGGCGCGCTCGACCCTCGTCTCCTACGCGGCGTCGGCGGCGGGGGCAGGGAAGAGCTTCGGCATCGAGGAAGCGCTCGATCAGATCGGCGCGGTGAGCGGGCCGCTGCTGACCGCCTTCGTCATGTGGGTCGTGCGCGCGGAGCCGGTGCTCGGCCGTTACCAGCTCGCGTTCGCCGTGCTCCTGCTCCCGGTGCTCGCGAACCTGGGCTCGGTGCTCTTCGCGCGGGCGTGCTTTCCGACGCCCGAGACGATGGAGACCGCGCCCGTCACCCGCGTCCACGGCGGCGCCTATTGGTGGATGGTGGGGGCTTCGGCGCTGCTCGCCTTGGGCTTCTCCGACTGGGCGCTGATCGCCTTTCACGCCGCGCGCACCGAGGTGATCGATCCTTCGATGCTGCCCGTCGTCTATGCCGGAGTGATGGGCCTCGACGCCCTCGCCGCGCTGGTCTTCGGAAGCTGGTTCGATCGCGCAGGTGTCTCGGTGCTCGCGGTCGCCTGCTTCTTCTCCGCGCTCTTCGGGCCGTTGATCTTCTTCGAGCCGCGCGCGTCCTTCGTTCTCCTCGGTGCGGCCTGCTGGGGCGTCAGCATGGGCGCGCAGGAGTCGACCTTCAAAGCCGCGATCGCGACGGTGGTGCCCAAAGCGGAGCGGGCGCGGGCGTATGGCGTCTTCTTCGCCGTCTTCGGGCTGGCGTGGTGGCTCGGGAGCACGGTGATGGGCTGGCTCTACGAGCGCAGCCTGCCGGCGATGATCGGCTTCTCGGTGGTGACGCAGCTGCTCGCAGCCGTCGCGTTCCTGCTCGTCGGGCGACTTGGGAAGCGCGTGGTCTGAGCGCCCTCAGCCCTTGAGCGCTTCGGCGCCCGAGACGATCTCCATCAGCTCCTTGGTGATCAGCGCCTGACGGGTGCGGTTGTAGAAGAGCGTCAAGGTGCCGATCATGTCTCCGGCGTTCTTGGTCGCGTTCTCCATCGCCGCCATGCGGGCCGCGTGCTCGGCCGCGAACGACTCGAGCAGCCCGCGGTACACCTTCACGTTCACCGCCTGCGGCACCAGCTTCTCGAGCACCGCCTGCGGGTTCGGCTCGTACGCATACTCGGCCCCCGGCTTGGAGTCGGTCGCCTTCGGCTCGAACGGGAGCAACTGCGACAGGTTCGGCACCTGCGAGATCGCGCTGACGAACTCGTTGAAGAGGAAGAAGACCGCGTCGACCTCTCCAGAGAGGAACCGGTTCGTCACCTCGGTGGCGACGGTCTGCGCCGCGCCATAGTTCAGCTTGCCGAGGAGGCCCGGCCAGTCCTTCCGAATCGTGTAGCCCCTGCCACGGAGGAACTCGTTCGCCTTGCGGCCGATGGTGGTGATGCTGATCTCCGCGCCCTTGTTCTCGGCGAGGAACTTCAGCGCCCGGCGGGTGATGTTCGAGTTGAAGCCGCCGGCGAGACCGCGGTCCGACGAGACCACCACGAACTCGATCTTCTTCACCTCGCGGCGGGTCAGCAACGGGTGGGTGACCTCTCCCGGCTCGGAGCGCGCGATCAACTGGCTCATCACCGCGTCGAGCGTGTTCGCGTAGGGCCGCGCGGCGATGACGTTGTCCTGCGCCTTTCGCAGCTTGGCAGCCGAGACCATCTTCATGGCCTTGGTGATCTGCCGGGTGTTCTTGACCGAGCGAATGCGCTTTCGAATGTCGCGGAGACCCATGACGACGGCGCCCTTACCAACAGGTCCCCTCGTGTCAATCGTCTCGAACCCTGGCGTGAAGGCCTTCTGATGGGAACACCGGTGATCAGCGCAGGCGGAAGAAGCGGGTGCCGCCGTCGACGCCGAGGCCGATGAACTCGTCGTTCTGGAAGCGCACCGGGCCCTCGGGCAACCGGGTGAAGAACAGGCCGCCAGCGTCGGTTCGTTCGAGCACCAGGTTGGTCTGATCGGTGTCGGGCCAGGTCGGCCGGAAGGTGCGCTGCACGTCGCGGCGGTTGATGAGCACGCTGAGGCCCGTCGTCAACTCGACCGTCGCCAACGAGCCCGCATCGCCGACTGGCCGCGGCCGCAGGGTGAGGGTCGGCGAGACGTACTCCCACCAGGCGTCGCGCTCGAGGCCAGCGATTCGGGCGCGGGTCACGTTCCCCTGGCAGCCTCCATCGCTCTGACACCAGCGATCGGTGTTCCACACCCACGCCCGGCCCGGCTCGGCCACCACCGCGTCGACGGCGGAGGCGACGGCGCCCTGGGGAATCACCTCCATGCCTCCATCTCGCGCGATGGCGACGACCTGATCGCGAAAGGTGCGCTCCTCGTCGGCGTAGCGTGCGTGGGTGGTCCCGGGGCGAAAGGGCGGGCTGCGCTCGAGCAACTGCACCCCTCCGTCGGGCAAGAGGAGCGAGCGCTCGATGACGCTGTTGGCACCGCTCTTGACGCTGACCCACAGCAGGTTGCCCACCACCTGCGGCGCGTCAGCCGTGGGCATCGAGGCGACCTCGGTGCCTTGGAACCGAACGCTGACCCCGGCGTCGGCGCACACGAAGTGCCCAGTGAGCGACGGCTGGCCGAGCGGACAGCTCAGCTCGACGAACGAGGGAAGGGTCGCGCCGTCCCTCGCGACGAAGACCGGGAGCTGGACGATGCCGAGCTGGGGGTCGACGAAGACCTTGAGGGTCCCGATGCCGGGGAGCGACGGCGTGAAGGAGACCGTCACCAGCGCCGTTCCCGCCGACTTGTCGTGACGTTGGATGTTGACGGTCAGCGGCCGCGACGAGCCGTCTTCCTCGATGAACGAGCCCGTCACCACGAAGGTGCCTTCGGGCAGGTCGCAGCCCTTCGGCGCGGGGAAGGTCATCGAGACCTCGGTGAGGCGCTGCTCGGTGGTGAAGACCGACGCAGGGACGACGCGGAGGGTGCCCTTCGGACAGGCCGGTGGCGGTGTGCACGCCACGGTGATGAGGAGCGCCCCCAGGCCCAGCCAGCGCGGGTTCGAGACGAAGTCGCGACGTCGAGGTGCCATGTCCGAGAGAACCTGAAGCGCCGGCCAGCCCCAGGCCACGGCGAGGAGCCACCGCACCGTAGCGCACCTCGACTCGCGAGCCAGCGTCAGGCTTCGTAGTTGGTGCTGATCAGCCGGGCGTCGAACTCCGAGCGCGGAATCGACTCCTCGGTGCCCCACGGGTTGATGATCTTCACGTACTCCTGGCCGTTGCGGGTCTCGGTCCCAATCGCGAGCACCTGGTGCCCCTCGCTCGTCCACTTCAGGCCCACCATCACCGAGCGCCCAGCGTCGAGGCGGCGGTCGACGATCGCCGCGATCTCCTTCCGACGCTGCTCGCTGCCGCCCTTGGCCGACCACTTGTAGGTGTCGGCGTTGAGGCTCTCGAGCACGCGGTCGACCTCCGCGGTGTCGAGGCCACGCGCCCCGCTGCTGTTCGAGTCCTGGCCGCTCCCGTTGTTCGAGTACTCGCGCGCGCCGTTGCCGAACTCCATCAGCGCTGGGGCGAGCAGCCGCTGCGAGGCCGAGCGCCCAGAGCCGTCGGTCACCGCATCGGGTTCGACCCGCAGCCGGTCGCCTCCGGCCGTCGTCACTTCGCCCGCCGGAGAGGCGAGGCCGCTCACCAGACGGACGTACTCGGCGGGGTTGTCTCGAAGCAGCTGAATCTCGGCGGTGGTGACCGAGCAGGTCCCCTTCCGGCTGCCCTGGGCGACGGCCGAGGGCGTGAAGACCTCCTGGACGACGTCGGAGAGCAGCTGCTGCCGGTCGATGCCCGCCCCGACCTCCTGGGTGGCCAGCTTCGCGAGCCCGCCGAGCAAGGTGTCCTTGCTCCCGAGGGCCTTCCCGCCGGGGAGCTTCCCTTCGAGCAGCATCGTCTGGAGCCCGAGCGCCGCGACCGGGTCGCCCTTCGGCTTGCCAGCGGTCGGCTCGAGCAGCGCGTCCTTCACCGTCTGGTACCGCTCCCGGTCTTTCGGCGAGAGGCGAGCCAGGGCATTGCCTTCGAGCTCGGCGTTCGCAGCGAGCTGGGCGCTCGCCTTCTTGGCGCGCTCACCCTTCACGTCCTTCGGGTCGTTCACGCTCGGAGTGTCGTTGGTGACGAGGCCCTTGGGGACGCTCGCCGTCTTCGGCGTTCCTCCCGTCTCGATGAGGCTGCGCGCCTTGGCGATCGCCTCGCTGACCGAGCTCGAACGCTTGGTGCCGTCGAGCGCGACCGGCTTGGCCGTCGGCGCGCTGAACTCGTCCTTCGCCTTGGGGGTCGTGCGCGAGGTCGGTGTTGCGCGCGTGACGCGCTCGGGAGGCGCCGAACGGCTGGTGTGGGTGCGGCTGCTACCACTGCTGGCACTGACGGGCTTTGAGGACATGGTGCGCTCCGAAGGGGTTTGTGGAGCGACGTGGCCCGTTGGCCGTTGTCGCACGTGTGTCGAGGTCTGACAGAACGAGGGCGAAACTCGCCGAGTGAGCGGCTCAGCTGCGCCGGGGAACCGAGCGGTAACGAACGACGCGGCTGCGGTGGAGATCGTCGACCGTGAGGCCCACGTCCTCCGGCCAGCCGTGGAGCAAGAACGTGTTGGTGACGAGGGTGAGCGGCTCGCCTGGGCGTTCCCGCCGAAGCCGCTCGTCGAGCGCGCGCATCGCGCCGGTGAAGAGGTAGCACACGAGCACGGTCGCCTGGCTCAGGTCGGCGGTGCGGAAGTCGGCGCGGCGCACCTCGAGGTTCGGGACCCCCTTCGCGCGCAGCCAGCAGACGAGAAACGGGAGCGGCGACAGCTCCCAGGCGATGACGCGTGCCTGCGGACAGCGCCGAGCGATGGCCACCGCGAGCCCGCCCCAGCCCGCGCCGAGCTCGTGGATGACGCCGGTCGTCCGCTCGGGCAAGAGCGACAGCATCGCGGCCCGCACCTTCCTCGACGTCGGCATCGGCGAGATGCCAAGGCGCAACGTGCTGACGATGATCGACCCGGCCGCGAGGGCGACGACGAGCAACACCACGAGCGAGGCGACGTTCTCCATCGAGCGCTCGGTGCTTACTGCGGCGATGTCGCAAAGTGCATCACCTCGGGAGGCCTGCGCGGCTCGTGAAATAGAACGCCGCGGGGCTCGTCATTCTCGGCGTGCTCGTCACTCACTTGCTCACTGGCTTCGGGCTCGCGGGCTCCGCCGGCCTCAACGCGTACGTGCCGCTGCTGGCCGTCTCGGTGCTCGGCCGGCTCGGCGTCATCACCCTGAAGGAGCCGTTCGATCTCCTCGCGCACCCGGTCGTCATCGGGGTCACCGTGGTGCTGCTCCTCATCGAGCTCTTCGTCGACAAGCTCCCGGCGATCGATCACCTCAACGACGCGCTGCAGACCTTCATTCGTCCCGTGGCCGGTGCGGTCGTCTTCGCAGCGGGGAGCGGCGCCATCGGCGATCTCCCCCCGGTCGCCCTCGTCGCCTGCGGGCTCGTCACTGCGTTCGGCGTCCACGCCACCAAGGCCATCGCTCGTCCCGTCGTGCACACCGCGACCCTCGGAACGGGCGGGCCTCTCGTCTCGGCGACCGAAGACGTCGTCGCGGTCACCGGCAGCCTGCTCTCCATCTTCTTTCCGCTCCTCGCGGTCGTCTTCTTCGCGCTCCTGGGCTTCGGGGCGTTTCAGACGCTGCAGGCGCTGCGGAGGCGCTCGATGCCGCGCGCGGCCGACACCCAGCTCGAGCTCACCGCCGAACGGTGACGGGCTGCGAGACGGTCACCTGCTCCTTCGCGAGCCGGGCGTCGAAGAGCCGATCGGCCGATTCCACCAGCGCTTCGGCGTACAACACGTTGCGCCGCAGCCGCGCGGGCAGGCCTTCGGTGCCGACATGCGCTCCGACGATGGCGCCCACGAGCCCCGCGGTGACGTCGACCTCGCCGCCGCTCGCCAGCACCATCGCCAGCGCAGTGCGAACGTCGAGCGGCGCCTTGAGCACGCAGTAGAGCGCGGTCAGCAACACGGGCGTCACGTGCGCCGGGAGCCCCGCCTCGAGATCGAACTCGCTCGGCGTGACACCGACGCGGCGCAGCGCAGGCAGCGCGCGCTCCGGACTCCAGCCGAGCGCTCGAGGGAGATAGAAGAGCTCGTCCGCCAGCTCTTGATGCGCCGGCGCCGCCGCCGAAGACACCTCGGTGCAGAAGGCCGTCGCGTCGAGTGACTCGCCCGACAGCCCCAGCTGCACCGCGCGCGCGAAGGCCGCTGCGGCAGCCGTGCAGAGCGGGTCCTTGTGGGTCACCACCGTCAGCACCTGCGCGTCGTGCACCAGCCGGGGCGGAGACGGCTCGCTCCAGAAGCCCAGCACCAGGGCGCGCGACAGACAGCTCGGGTCTCGCACGCCCAGCTCGGCGCCAGCGCCCATCCACGGAGTGCCCGCGAGGATCGCCTGCGCCGCGGTGGTCGCCGAGGTCGGCGGCTGGAGGATGACGCCTTCTTGCCAGAGCCAGGAGAGGTGCGCGGCGACGCTCCGGCCATCGACCCGCTTCTCGTGCGCGATCGCCTCGGCGACCGCCAGCATCATCTGGGTGTCGTCACTGAACTGGCCCTTCGCGAAGCGTCCCCGCGGACGAGCGGCGAAGTCTTCGGCGACGTTGGTGAGCCGAACCAGCCCCGGCGGCGGCAGCCCACGCAGCGGAAAGCCGAGCGCGTCTCCGATGGCGAAGCCCAGCATCGACGCGCGCAACCGGTCTTGGAGCTCGGCGAGTCGAAGCGGCATGGTGGACGGAGGCGGCGCACAATACGCGTGAGTGCCCACCGCTGGCCATGACGTTGTCGCAATCAACGGCCGCCCGGCCGGTGCTCTCGCCCAGCGTGACATTCGTTCCGTCGACACCGACCGGCGCTCGGGCGAACGAAGCTGACGCGCTCCCACGCGTGGGCCTTCCTTCGAATCAGGAGAGTCGCTCGAGGCCATGACCGGAACGCAGACCAGCGCTCTTCGTACACCTGACGAAGCCCGCGGAGGAAGTCAGAGCACGAAGCCCTTGGTGAGCACGCCCTGCTTCACCAGCTCGTCGATGACCGGCCCGTCGTGTCCGGGAACGAGGTGCAGCTTCGGCTCCTGCTCGTGCACCTGATGGAGCCAGGTGAGCTCTTCCAGAATCGCGTTGCGATCTTCCCTGAGGAAGAAGGCCGTCACCAGCCGGGCGCGCTCGCGAACGACCTCGATGTTGCGGAAGTGCCAGGCGACGTCGCCGATGAAGAGCACCTCGGTGCCGTCGGCGCGCTGCACGTAGACCAGCTGGGCTCCAGGCGTGTGGCCCGGCGCCTTGATGAGCACGACGCCCGGCGCCACCGCGTGCAGCCGCTCGGTCTTGTGCGGTTGGTAGCCCTCGAGCGCCTCTTTCGGGAAGACGAGCGGCAGCATGCGCCAGGGCTCGGAGAGCTGCTCGACCGTCAGCACCGTCTTGCCGAGCAGGGCCTTTGCGTTCGGGTGCATCGCGAGCCCGGCGAGGTGATCGAAGTGCTCGTGGGTCACCACGATGGTGGTGGCGCTCTCGAGCCCCTTGGCGATGCGGGCGCTCGCGTCGGCGTCGAAGAAGGCGCCTCCTCCCGACTTGCCCGTCTTCTCGTCCATGGCGGTGTCGACGATGGTGCGGTGGCTGGGCGAGACGAGCTGGTACGAGAAGACGGGCATCTTCGTCATCGACCAGCCGTCACCTGCCACCACGGCCGTCGAAGGAAACTCGAAGCCCGCGGAGTGCTCGAAGCGCAGCTCGGTCGGCTTCTCACCCGGAACCGTCGAGGCGAGCCGCCGAACCTCGGCGAGATCGACCTGATAGGTGCCGCTCGGCGAGCCCGACTCGAGGAAGAGCCACCAGTACGTGGGAAGGAGGGCGACGACGACGACGACGGCGAGCACCTTCGGCCACCTGCGGGGAGTGGTCATTCGCTCCGTCTACCTGCTTCGCGTCGCCGATGCCTCGACAAGTCACCTGCACTCGAGGTGGAGCCGGCGTGGAGGAGCCCGGGGTGGTAGGACGCAGCATGTTTCTGCGCTCCCTGACGGTCGAGAATCTGCGATCGATTGCCTCCGCCGAGCTCGAGTTCGGCAGCCCACGCGCTGCTCCCCAGCGATGGTCGATGCTGCTGGGTGAGAACGGCTCGGGGAAGAGCACGCTCCTTCGCGCGATCGCGATGGTGATGGCCGGTCGCTCCGCGCTGCCGAGCTTCCTCACCGAGCCCGCGGGGTGGATTCGCAACGGCGCCAAGGCCGCCCGGGTGAGCGCGACCCTCGTCACCGCGAACGGCGAGAAGCGAACCATCGCGCTGACGATTCGTCGTGACCGAGACGTCGCCACCATTCTCGAAGAGAACCAGAAATCGCTCGAGGAGCTCGACTGGGCGCTCAACCACACGCACCGCAGCTACTTCACCGTCGGGTACGGCGTCGCCCGCCGGCTCTCGAGGGAGCTCACCCGTGAACCACAGCCGGCCCGGTTCGCGAACGTCGCGACCCTGTTCACCGCCGACGCCTTGCTCCATTCCATCGAGACCTGGTCCACCGATCTCCACTACCGGCTGGGGAAGCGTGGCGAGGCCGTGGTCCGCACGACGCTCGAGGGGCTGTTGCCGGACGCGCAGTTCGAGGGCATCGATCGCGAGAACCGCCGAATCCTCTTTCGAACCGCCGACGGCGTGGTGCCGTTGGGCCAGCTGAGCGATGCCTACCAGAGCGTCGCCGCGTGGGCTGGCGACCTGCTGTTCCGAATCACCGAGACCTTCAAGGACTACGAGCGGCCGCTCGAGGCCAGAGGTCTGCTCTTGATGGACGAGATCGAGCTCCACCTGCACCCGCGCGTCCAACGCAGCCTGCGGCGGTTTCTCCAGACTCGTTTCCCCAACTTCCAGTTCATCGCCACCACCCACTCGGCGCTCACGGCTCAACAGTCCAGTGAAGGCGAGCTGTGGATCGTCGACCGCGAGAGGGGCTCGCACGTGCAGCGCTACCCCGGGAATCCTCAGCGGCTGCAGGTGCAGCACCTGTTGCTCAGCGACGCCTTCGGGCTCGACAGCCTGAGTTCGCCCCAGGCAGAGGCGTACCTGCGCTTGCGTCGGAAGAAGCAGCTGACGGCCGACGAGCGCGTCGAGCTCGCGAAGCTCCACGGCGAGCTCCGCGCAGACGGCGACCCACTGCCTGAGCGTGCCGGTGGCGAGCCGCTGCACGCCCTGCTCGAGCGCATCGATCGCGCGGTCGCAGGGCGGGCTGCCAAGGCGACGGCGCTCGGCAAGCCGACGGTGGTCGTCCAGGCGCCACCCGTGATGAGGAAGGTGGCTGCGGCGCCGAGGCCGAGCCCTCCGCGGAGGCGACGATGATTCGGCTGGCGCGGATTCGGAGCGGTGATCGCATTCCCAAGGCGTTCTTCGGCAAGAAGCGAATCGAGCGAGAACGCGCGCTGCTCACCGCGCGGCGCGATCGGGTCCTCGAGTTCGACTCCTCGCAGTGGAAACCCGCCAAAGAGACGCTGAAGGCGGAGGCTCACGACAAGTGCGCCTACTGCGAGTCCAAGTCCTCGGCGGCATACCCAGGCGACGTCGAACACCTCCGCCCGAAGGACGTGCATTGGTGGCTCGCCTGGGCGTACGAGAACTACGCCTACGCGTGCTTTCTCTGTAACAACAAGAAGAGCAACCAGTTCGAGTTCGACGGCAAGCGCTGGCCGGCTCCGAGGATCACGGCCGCGACGACCGATGCCGCCATCGCCAAGCTGGCCGGTACGCTGACCCCAGATCCACTCGACCTCTCCGCTGGCCTGACCCAGGAGGCCTTCGAGCGCCTTCACCGCGCGGAAGACGCTCGTCTCCCCAACCCGTACCTCGACGACGTGACCGCGTTCCTTGCGTGGGACGCCGACGACGTCTTGAAGCGGGTCGACGTCGTGCCGCGCGGGAAGGGCCAGCGGGCGAGGAGGGTGGTCGCGGCGCTCGAGCGAATCTGCAACCTCAACCGCGACGACCTCGCCCACGATCGGTATTCCCACTACTGGAAGCTGAGGGCCATCGCGCGGCCGGTGCAGCTCCGGCTCCTCCCACCTGCGCTCGAGGCCGAGTCACGCGCCGGCCTGGAGACTGCGATGACGCCAGCAGAGCCCTACTCGGCGATGGCGCGCTACTTCATCGAGATCGTCTGGAAGGTGAAGTGAACGTTCAGCGCTGGGTTCGCCGCTCGACTGCGCTCACCGTGAAGCTCTGCTCCACGTGCTGCCACTCGCCTTGGTACGGCGGGTAGCGCCAGGTCTCGAACTGCGCGCGCACGCAGGTGGCGAGCTCGGAGCTCTCGAGGCCGGGCTCCTTGAAGTGCACCTCCCCGACGCGCCCGTCGTTGAACACCATCCACCGCACTTCGTAGCGCGCGCTCTCGGGAGGACGCAGTCGTTTGGCCTGGGCCGCGAGGCATTCTTGGAGGAGCGGCGCGTAGTGCTCGTTCACCACCCGCACCTGCTCGGCGCTCAGGCCTTCCTTCGCGCGCTCCTTGGAGAAGTCTCGAAAGGTCCACCCGCCGGTGACTTGTCTCTCGAGCTTGCGGCAGGTGCCCGGGCCGGCCTGGGTGTCGAGGAGCAGGCACACCGCGTCGGTCTCCGGGGGACGAACCCAGGCCTTCTCGGCGTCGGCCACGGTGAGCGAGAGCGCTTGCACGTCTCGGAAGGCGAAGCGCGCCGCGTCCTCGAAGCGCTTCTCGGCGCGGGCAGTGGCGATCAACCGGGCGAGCGCCCTTCGTCGAGGCAGCACGCACGCGGGCTGATCACACTGCTGATCGACCGCCTGCAGCAGGGCCGGCTGTCGGGGCTCGGGAGCCGCGGCGGCCTTCGCGAGGCCCATTCGCGCGAGGAGCAGCTCGTCCTTCGTCTTTCGTGCGAGTCGCTCCGAGTCTCCGAAGCAGCGCTCGAGCTTGCGCGCACGCTCCGAGGCCTTGAAGCACGCGTCGGCCTTCTGGAGGTCCATCACTTCCTCTCGGAGCGCCTTCGCCTCGTCGGGCGCGAGCTTGCTGGTCGAGAGGAGGGCGTTGAACGCGGCCGTTCGACAGGCATCGACCGTGTCTCCACCGCAGGTCGACAGCCAGGTACGCGCGGCCTGCTGGGCCGCCTCGGCGGATCCACCGGAGACCTCGGCCTTGAAGCTGAGCTCGGCTGCCTTCACCCGCTCGACGACTCCGAGGGTCGCGGCCTCCTTCGTTGCACGCGCGGCAGACGTTCGAGCCGTCTCGACGTCCTTGGCGGCCGCCGCGCGTTGCCCCGCCTCGAGCGCGTCTCGAAACGCCGCCCGGACGTCGGTGAGCGGTGGCGGCGGCTTGGCGGTGACGACGGGCGCTGCGGCGGGCGGCTCGGCCTCGAAGGCCTTCGCGAGCTCACTCGTCTCGGGGGTCTCGGTCGCGACCGGCGCGACGGTCTGCACGGGCTGGCTCGTCGTCGCACACGAGAACCACAAGGAGAGCGAGAAGACCGGCCACCGCACGGACTCGACTGTGACCGCTGCGACCACTCGCCGTCAACGGGTTTCCCCGCGCACGCCGTTAGCGAAACACGTGCTGACGCATGAAGCTCGACACCACTGGACGGTCGACGGTGACTTCGTCGATGGCCTCGAGGCTCGACTGGTTGATGCGCACGAACCGCAACCCCACCTCGGCCTGACCGTCGGCTTGGGAGCGCACCCACCGCACTTCGCCCACTGCCTCTACGGTGCCGGTCGGGAGATCGACCTTGAGGTGAATCGATTGCCCCCGAGCCATCGGCGCCACGCCCGACAAGCAGAGCCCAGTCCGCGAGATGTCCGTCACCGCCCCGCGGAAGAGGAACGTGCCTCCCGAGCCGAAGAAGCGTGCCTGGCAGGTGTACCGTCGGTCGTTTCGAAGCTCGGGATACATGCTGGAGCCCCTTTCCACGTCTCGTGCCACGCCTGCCCCGACCAGGAAATCGAAAGATACCGGGTCGCGCCGCGCCGGTGGAGCAGGGTTGTGCCCACAGCGTGGAGTGTCAGTGTACCATTTCACTTGGGCTCGAACGACTTCCGGGCCGTGTCACCTGTGTCGTGGATCAGGGCGGAGGTGAGGGGGTTGCCGCATTAACATGTTGAAATAACTTGCTCGATGCTGGCACGGGCCTCGCTCAGAGCGGTCCCCATGGTCGTTCGCAGTCTCCTGTTGCTGGTTGTCGCAGTAGCGTCGCTCCAGGCGAGCCGCGCTGCGGCGTGTACTCGGGAGGCGGCGCCTTCCATCACTGGGTTTCAGGTGCTCCCGGCCGACGGCTCTCGCGTTCCGCGCAGCACGGCCATCTGGCTCCGCTCCGATCAGTCGATTGGCGGTGAGCTGATCAAGGACATCAGCGCGCTCTTGCTCGTCGACGAGCGTGGGAAACGAATCAGCCTCACTCCCACGCAGGTGCGGGTGACGGGCGAGGCGGTCGCCACCCTCTTCGTGCTTCGCCCCTCGGTGCTCCTCGACGGCACCACCAACTACCGGCTCGAGCTGAACGGCGCGGTGATCAGCAAGTTCGTCACCTCGGACGAGATCGACATGAAGCCGCCCGAGCTGCCCAAGGCGAAGGTCGCCGACGTCAAGGCCGACACCCAGACCGCGAGCAGCTGCGGAGCGCCTTCGCAAGTGACCGTGCAGCTCGAGGCGCCAGGGGAGATCAACTTCCTCGTCGCGGGCACGACCCAGACCCCGTCGATGCCGGCGAGCGCGCTCGCCATCACCACCACCAACGCCCTCACCGCCGTCGCGGTGCCGACCGGGCTCGTCGAGCTCCGAGTGGCCGCGTTCGATCTCTCGGGGAACATGGCGATGTCCTCCGAGAAGCTGACGACCTACCTCCCTGGCGACGCCGGAGTCGGCTGCAGCGCCACTGCACTCACCCCCTTCGCCTTGCTCGGCTTGCTCACCCTCATTCGTCGGCGCTGACGCCGGAATGCGTTAGGGTTGGCGCATGGCGAAGTCCCAGAGCGTCAAGGCCACGGCGAAGCTGCCGCCCCCCGAGGGAAACGAAGTCGACGCCTTCCTCGAGTCGCTCGATCACCCGCGCCGCGACGACATCGTGCGCGTTCGCCAGGTGATCCTCTCGGCGGCGCCCGGCATCGTCGAAGAGGTCAAGTGGAACGCGCCCAGCTTCCGCACCGACGAGCACTTCTGCACCTTCAACCTCCGCTCGCGTGACGAGATCGTGCTCGTGCTTCACCGTGGCGCGAAGAAGCAGCAGCCGCGAAAGATGAAGCTCAGCCCGAAGGCCGAGGCGCTGGTGAAGTGGCTCGACGACGATCGCGCGCTCGTCAGCATCGAGCCCTCGCGGGTGGCGTCGTGCAAGTCGGCGATGACCGCGTTGATCCGCGAGTGGGTCGGCCAGCTCTGATCAGCCGCTGATCCAGCCGTGCTCAGGGCAGCCGCCAGCCGTAGCTGGGATCCGGCCGGCAGGGACTGTTGGGCACCTTCACCAACATGAAGTTCTCGTCTTCGGCGATGGGCGGGAGTGGCTGGCCCTTGGGAATGATCGCGTAGTTGCACGTTCCCTGGCCGACGCAGTCCGACGGCCAGCCCGGCGAGTAGAGCGGCGCCTTGCGATGGAGGTAGGTCGCGCCACCCATCCACGCGGGGTGCACGGGCGTGAAGAGGCCGCAGAGATCGGCCTGCTGTGAGGCCACCAGCATCAGCCGGTTGATCGACCCGTTGTCGTCCCAGGCGCTGTCCTTTTCCCGCCCCGGGTACTGCCCGAGCTGGCCGAAGGTGAGCTCGTCGAGCTTCACCGCCGACCCCAGCCCCGCCGCGACGAGGAGCACCGCCGCCACCTGCCGAAGCCGTTCGACCTTCAGCTCGGTCACCGCGATCGAAGCGAGCGCCGCGAGCACCGGCAACACCGGGAGCACGAAGCGGTACTCCTTGTGAGGCGTCACCGAGTGCAGGACGAGGAAGAGCAGCGCGATGAACACCAACCCCGGCGCCTTCCGCAGCGAGCCGAGCAGGCCCGCCGCGAGCACCACGCTCACCCACGGCATCGACTCCCACGAGCGGGTCACGAAGAAGTGCCACGGCGCGACGCCCCAGCCGGCGGCCTTCCCCTCGATGAGGTTGAACCGCAGGTAGACGACGGCCGAGTGGAACCAGCCGCCCGCCTTCGCCTCCGGCACCTGATGCCAGGTGACCGCGTCGAGCGCGCCGAAGAGAAAGGCCCAGACCGCGAGCACCGCGCCGACGTGCGCGAGCAGCTTCCACTGCCTCCGGGCCGAGATGACCGCGATGATCGCGACGCAGAAGACGGCCGACTGGAGCCGCAGCATCACCCCGAGGCCCAGGAGCGACGCGCCCAGCCACACCAGCCGCTTCGCCTTCACGTTCCCGACGCCGTCGAACGCCGAGGTGACGAGCGCGCGATCGAGCAGGAGCGCCAGCCCCCACACCACCGGAACCGTCGTCGCGTTCTCGCTCATCGCCCGCGGCGCGAAGTAGATGATCGGGGTCGCCAGGCTCACCACCGCCGCGCCCGCCGCTGCCCACGGCTCGTCCACCTCGAAGCTGCGCGCGAGCCGATACGCGCCCCACGCCGCGCCGAGGGAGACCAGGGCGAACACCTCTTTCACGAAGACGACGTACTGCGCCGGTTGGTCCGCTCCGACGATCGCGCAGAGCTTCAGGAGGAGGGCGACGAGCCCCGGGAGCGCCCAGTTGCGCGCGCCTTGAACGAACTCCCAGGGAATGAGGCCGTGGCCGAAGACGAGCGCGTGCGCAGGCTCGAACGATTGGTAGATCTCGTCGGGCCAGAAGATGCCGTGATCCACCGCGCCGACTTGGAGCCTGAGCAGCCCGCCCACCAGCATCGGGAGGAAGAGGAGGAGCTGCGCTGGGCGCGTGCGCGGCATCGAAGGCGCCGACCTGTACCAGCCACAGCACCCCATTTCACCCGCCAAACCGCCGTCATCCCGAAGGGCACACATCGGGGCACATGTGGTCGAACGTGCGGGAAACTCGGGACTCTCATCTGCCGAGAACACTGGCAGAGTTCTTCACTTCATCGAACAGGAGTAACGCCATGGGTCTCCTCGACCGAGTCCGCAACGCCGTCTCGTCCACCGTCGATCGCGCCAAGTCGACCGTCTCGAACACCGTGAACGAGGCCACCTCCGCCGTCACCAACACGGCCCACCGTGCGGAACAGGTCGTCAACCACGCGGTGAGCGACTTCACCCAGGCGGTGCGCAAGCCCGTCGAGCTCGCCACGCCCATCGCCCATCGGTTGCTCGAGGGGCCGGTCGCGCTCGCGAACCACCAGGCGCAGCAGGCGATCGATCTCGCGCGTGGCCTCTACAACGGCGGTCGCGATCTCGTGAACGGGGCCGAGCGCATCGTCGACGGGGTGAAGACGAAGGTGGCCGACGCCGCCCGCATGCTCCTCTCGGACCCGGGCGCCGCCGCCGAGAAGCCGATCGGCAACCGCGAGAACCTCACCGGCATCGACAAGGCCGTCATCAACGCCGCTGGCTTCGACCGGATGACGCCGGGCCAGAAGACGACGGTTCAGGTGAGCGCCAACGCCGAGCTCGCCGCCGTGCTCGGCGTCGACGTCGGCACCAAGGTGAACGTCTCGGTCGAGCGCCGAACCGACGACCCGAACAAGTTCAAGATCACCCTCGGCGGTGGTGGGTCGCTCGGCGTCAAGCTGACTGGAGACACCGCTGGCGCGGAAGCGAACGCGAAGGCCTCGCTCGAAGCGACGGCAGGCATCGAGCTCACCGTCGATCTCTCCAAGCCGGGCGCCGCCACCGAGCTCGCCGCCTTCGCCGCGCACACCGGCGCGATGGCTGGCATCGCCGCGCTCCCAGGCGTTGGCCCTGCCGCCGCGGCGGTGCTCACTGGCATCGAGGAGCTCCCGGGCGTGAACCTGCCGGGCGAGCCGCTCGACTTCATGCGCAAGCACGTGACCGCGATCGAGGTCGGTGCGGGCGGAAAGCTCACTGGCGTGCTCGGTGGAACGCTGGGCGCAGGCGTCGAGGGGCAGATCGCGCCCTACCTCAAGGGCGGCGGGCGCGTGGAGTTCAACGACAACGGGACGCTCACGGTGCGCGCGACCGTCGCTGGCGGGGCGGAAGGCGAGATCAAGGGCGCGGTCGGTGGCGGCGGCGCGCAGGCCTCGATTCGCATCGCTGGTGGCCAGGCCGAGGTCGCCTTCGAGCGGAGCATGGTGGTGCAGCCCGGCAATCCACCGCGCATGCTGAGCGAAGGCTACAAGGCGACCCTCACCCTGCAAGGCGATGCGGGCGGGTCCGGCGGGCAGGTGAAGCTCGAGGTCGCGGTCGACAAGCTGCCGCCCGCCCTCCAGGAACGGGTGATGGGCAAGCTGCTCCGCGGCGACACCCAGGGCGCGTCCGATCTCCTCGGCCAGGCGATGCGCGAGGGGCAGCTCAGCGCGTCGATCGGCGTGTCGAAGCTGACGAACTACTCCGGCGAGCTGCAGCTCAAGCCCGAAGAGGCCGGCGTCGGCGGCGGGGTGACGCTCGGTGGCCAGGTGACGAACGAGGTGCCAGTCGCCAACGGCTCGGTCACCGTCACCGCGAAGGGCATCAAGCTCGAGGCCTCGGCCTTCGGCTACCCCGCTGGCACCGAGCTCTCGTGGGATCAGGTGCGCCAGCTCGGCGGTCGGCTCCCGCCCATCGTGGTGCAGTGACCCGTCAGTCCAATGAGAGGCGGTGCTCGCAGCGCCCGCCTCCCACCACGCAGTCGCCCGACAGCTGAAGCTCCTCGGTGGTGGTGGGCGATGCGCCAGGAGCGCCCGCCGTCTCCGCGACCCGCGCCTTGAGGCCGAAGGTGCGCTGTCGTGGCTCGACGGGACTCGCGGTGCGCTCGCCGTGGTGCCGGCGAACGACGGTGCCGCGCTCGACGTTCAAGGTGAGGACCCCTGCGGCGAGGCTCCACCGCCCCTCCTCGCGGTGGAGGATTCGATCGAGCGACGGCCCGCTTCCCGTCGAGCGCACCTCGGTCAGCTGGTAGCGGCCGTCCTGGAGGATCGAGAGCTCCACCACGCTCCCCGTCGGCCACTGCGCCGAGAGGTCGGCGTCGAGCGGCGTCTCGGCCTCGTCGCCGGTGAAGCCGCCCTCGACCGCTCGCCAGCGCCCGCCAAGCTCGCCGTCGAAGTCCTCGAGCTCGACCGAGCTGGGCACGGGCTCGGTCGCCGCCGCTCCGACCCGCAGCAGCGCCCAGCCGACGAGCAGGCACGCGCCCACGCCCAGCACGAGCACGACGAGAACGATGGGGAGCGCCTTCATCGCCGAGCTGTCTACTCCCGAATCCCGCGGCAGGTGAAAGTCGTTGGCGCCTTCGACGCCATCGGGTGAACTCGCGGCATGGCCGAGCCCGCCTTCGAGCTGTTCCACGCCATCGCCGATTCCGCGAGCGCCAAGGTGCGTGCCTTCGTCGTCGAGCACGAGCTGGTCGAGGCGGTGCGGTTTCGAAACGTGACCTACCCCGAGGTGATGGCCGAGCTCACCGCGCGAGGAGGGGGCGCCACGCCCGCGCTGTGGGACGGAGCGCGCCTGCTCACCGGCGCCGAGGCCGTCATCGCGCGGCTCCGGGCTCACGCCGACGTCGGACGAGGTGAGTGATGGCGACCTGCCCTGATTGCCGGCAGCGCATGCAGCCGTTCTACGTGCCCTCGAAGAACGCGGGCTCGGCCGAGGTCGAGCTCGATCGCTGCGGGCAGTGCAGCGCGCTCTGGTTCAACGCCGGAGAGATCGAAGCCGCGCTGGGCAAGACGCTTCGTCGGCGGCAGGGCTCGTCGACGAGAACGTGCCCTTCCTGCCGGGTGCGGCTCGAAGCGGCGGTGCTCGACGGCTCCATCGAGGTCGAGCGCTGCGGGAGCTGTCAGGGCGTGTTCCTCGATGGCCGTGACGTGGCGGCCATCACCAAGACCCGCAAGGCGGTGCAGCGCGCTCCAGGTGGGAGCGGGTTCGTCTGCGAGTCCTGTGGCGAGCGGCGGCCGTTCGGGGAAGCGACGAGCACGGTGACCGGCCTCGTCTGCGCCGCGTGCGCGAAGCCCCAGGAGCCCGAGCCCCCAGCCGAGGCGCAGAAGCGCTCGGTGCTCGCCCGTTTCATGACCTGGTTCAGCGACGACTGAGCTCGCCGCGAGGCCGGCGCCTCGAGGCTCGGTCCCTCGCTCCTCCTCGACGGATTCGGCTGGACAATCGGGCCTTCCTGAGAGCACTGGCCCGAATCATGGACACGAGCCACCTCGACCTCAACGCGCTCACCGCCTTCGTGGCGGTCGTCGAGCACCGGAGCTTTCGCGGCGCCGCCCGCAGCCTCGCCGTTCCCAAGTCGACGGTGAGCCGCCGCATCTCGCTGCTCGAGAAGCAGCTCGGCGTGCAGCTGCTCCAGCGCACCACGCGCACGGTGACCCTCACCGACGTCGGCGAGGCCTTTCATCAGCGCTGCAGCCAGGCGCTGGTCGCCATCAACGACGCCGCTCGCGAGGTGTTGTTGAGCGAGACGGCACCGCGAGGCGTGCTGCGCATGACGGCCCCCATCACCTTCGCCGAGCACTTCTTGAGCAACATCGTCAGCGAGTTCCTCGTCGCCCACCCCGAGGTGCGAGTGACGCTCGATCTCACCGATCGCTACGTCGACCTCGTCGGCGAGGGCTACGACCTCGCCCTGCGCGCCGGCACGCTCTCGGACTCGACCCTCAAGGTGCGCCTCTTGGGGACGAACCGGCTCGCGATGGTGGCGAGCCCCGACTACCTCGAGCGCCACGGCCGCCCGAAGTCGCCGCAGGAGCTCGTCGACCACGACTGCATCGTCTACGCGAACACCGAGCGCGCCGCCCGCTGGCCCTTCCTCATTCGTCGAAAGTCGGTGATGCAGCCGGTTCGGCCGAGGGTCGCGGTGAACAGCTTCCTCCTCGCGCGTGACTTCGCCGCCGCGGGCCTCGGCATCGCGCGCATTCCGAGCGGCTACACCGTCGATCTCGAGGAGCAGGGCCGGCTCGAGCCGGTGCTGGCCGACTTCGAGCCTCCGCCCTCGCCGCTCCACGCCGTCTTTCCTCCGGGGCAACACCTCCCGCCCAAGGTGCGCGCCTTCGTCGACCTCCTCGCCTCGCGGCTCGATACGAGCCGTGCCTTCCCTCCACCGAAACGACGCGCGCCAGCGAGGCCCGAGTGAACCTGTGCTAGAGGCGCCGCCCATGCGAACCCTCCTTTTCCTCACCCTCGTCACCTCGAGCCTCGCTCACGCGCAGTACAAGGCCGCTTTCGTCGACTTCCAGCGCGCGCTGAGCGAAGTCGACGAGGCGAAGGCCGCGAAGGGCCGCGTCCAGGCCAAGGCCGACGTGAAGAAGAAGGAACTCGAGACCGAGAAGGTGTCGCTCGACAAAGACGCGGAGGCCTTCAAGAAGCAGGAAGCCACCATGGACGAGAAGGCCCGCCGTGATCGCTTCGACGGGCTGATGAAGCGCCAGAACGATCTCGGCGAGAAGGTGCAGAAGGCGCAGATGGAGATCGCCGAGGCCGAGCAGAAGGAGATGGCCGTCATCCTCCCCAAGTTCCAGCTCATCGTGAACGAGATCGCCCAGCGGGAAGGGCTGTCGATGGTGTTCGATCGCAGCACCTCCGGGTTGGCCTGGGCCGCGCCCTCGCTCGATCTCACCAACGAGGTGATCCGCACCTACAACTCGCGGAAGAACCCCGCTCCGAAGGCCGACGCCGCGAAGAAGTGATGGCCTCGACGCGCACGCTGGCCGTGCTCCTCGCGGCGGCGGCGATCTCGGTGGTGATGGGCCTGCGGTTTCGCGCGAAGCAGAACGCGGGCCACGGCGCCAAGGGCGGGAAGATCAGCAACCCGAAGGTGCTCTGGCTCTTCTTCGCCATCTGGTTCTGGTTCGTCGAGTGCGCGGTGCTCTTCTTCGAGCCGGCGCTGCCGTGGGCCTACCGGGTCATCGTGGGCGTTCACGCGCTCTCGATGTGGCTCCGCGGCGCGCTCGAGCTCGTGATGCTGCACGTCACCAAGAACTGGCGGCCGCCCATCGGCATCGCCCACGACGCGGTCTGCATCGCGCTCATCCTCGGAACGGCGGCGTGGGCAGGCAGGGCGCTCGCCGAGGTGGGCGCGTGGGGCTGGTGGGCTCCGGCGCTGGTGGTGATGCTGCTGGTGAGCCTCGGCGTCGAGCTGCTCTACGCGGCGCTGTTCTTCCGCGCGGTCGAGGGCAAGACCACCGGCGACGACGGCATCTGGTTCGCCGACCCGGAGAGCGAGCGGTTTCGCCGAATCAACCGCATCACCGCCGCGTGCAATGCGCCGCAGTTGCTCTTCCAGGTCGCGTTGCTCGTGACGATGGTGTCGTCGTGGACGCCGTGAGGGTTCGGCGAGCGGTCGATCATGGCGGCTCCTCAGTGGAGTGAATCGGCTTCGAGAGAACGAACCCAGGCGACGACGTCTTTGTCTTCGGTGAGGCCCGTCTCGAGCAGGCGCTCGAAGGCGATGCGGGTCGCGTTCATCGCCCGCTGCTCGTCCGCGACCGCCCGGTAGAAGTGCGAGAAGAGGATCGGCCCGAAGCGCTGGTAGAGCTCGAGCGACCGCGCCACCGGCGTCGCGTCGGGGGTCAGCGTGCGGCGAACCTTGGTGAGCAGCACTTTGAGTTCGTGGGTTGGCATGAACCGGGCTCCAGTGAGGACACCGAGGTTGTCGGTGTAGGTGTGGGTCGGATGCGACACGGACTGGACACCTTCCGCCACCTGAGTTTGCTAGGAAGAACGCGTGGTTTTGACCCGGGAGGGCCCATGAAGCGGACACTCATGCTGGTGGTGGTGGCGGTGGCAGGCGTCAGCGCGGCGCAGACGCAGCCCCCTCCGCCCGCGGCTCAACAGGCGGCGCCGGCCGGCCCGTTCTCGAAGGGCCGCATCGCGGTGCGTGGCGGCATCAACCTCGATCTCAACCAGAGCATCAACCTCGGCGGAGTGAACTCCACCGGCGCGCGGGTGACGGTGGGCGCGCACGGCGGGGTGGGCTACTTCATCATCGACAACCTCTCGCTCGACCTCGACGGCAACTTCCTCGCGTACCTCACGCCGACGCCCGGGGTGGCGACGCTCGAGATCATTCCTGGCGCGCGGTACCAGGTGATTCCGCAGCTGCAGCTCCGGGTGGGCGTGCCGATTCCGCTGTTGCCCCAGTTCGGGCTCGGGGTGCTGGGCGGGCTCAGCTACTTCCAGCCCATCGGCGGCAACATCCACCTCGTGGTGGGGGTGAACTACACCTACTACCTGACCGAGGCGTGGCGGCTCAGCGCGCCGCTCGGGCGAATCGATCTCCACGGCGGGGTGCAGACGAGCTTCTGATCAGCGCAGGGTCACGTCGTAGGCGATGAGCTGCGGCCCGACCGCGACTCGAACCAGCTTGGCGTCGAGGTGCCCCGCGCGCAGGAAGGTGACCAACCCCGCGCCCAGGCAGTTGCCCATCAGCACGGTCGCGACTGGGAAGTCGGTGAGCCGCGCCTCGAGGAGCACGTCGCGAACGGTGAAGACCATGTCGCCCCGCGAGTAGAACTGGCTGAAGGCGCGCTGGGTCGAGGCGAGCGCGGTGCGGAGGTCTTCGAGGCGGGTGAGGGAGCGGAAGGTCGAGGCGACGTTGCGGGAGGAGAGGAGCTTGCCGACCTCCTGCGCGCCCTCGGCCGTGCCGCCGAACTTCTCGAGGGTGAGCCACTCGATGGCGCTGCAGTGCAGCTCGCCCGGAACCCACGAGACTGGAAGCACCGCGCTCTCGTCGAAGAAGGCGCCGTGGGCAGGGAAGGCGGTCTTGAGGTCCTTCACCGTCTGCTCACCGAAGCGCTCTCGCACGCAGCCGAGCAGGTTGAGCCACGCGAAGCCCTTCACTTGGAGTGGCGCCCCCGGCATGCGTCGTCGATACGGCAACTCGCCCTTCGATGCGACTCGTTTCGTACGCCGTGACTTTTGACTACCCTGCCGACGCGGTGACGAGCTGACCCGTGCGCGTGGCCGGAGGGTTCAGGACGTCGGACGGGACCAGGTGATTCCGAGCTCGAGGAGACCCTTGGCGGTGATGCGCGGCTGGCTCGCGCTCGCGGTGCTGCTGGGCTGCTCGGCGCCGATGACGGGGTCGGACGGCGGCGTCGACGCCGGGCTGGACGCCGGAGCGGATGCCGGGGTCGCCTCGTGGGTGCTCGTTCACGACGAGCTGCCCGGCGCGCTCCTCTCGGTGTGGGAGTCGAGTGACGGCGTGCTCTTCTCGGTCGGCGGCACCGCGCGCTCGGCCTTCGTGCTTCGCCACGACGGAAACGGCTGGTGGCAGATGGACCCGGGGACCTCGAGCGTCCTCTGGTGGGTGCACGGCTTCTCGGCCGACGACGTGTGGGCGGTTGGCGCGAACGGCGTGGTGACCCACTTCGACGGCACCCGCTGGACGGTCGAGCGCGAGGAAGGCCAGGCGACGCTCTTCGGCCTCTTCGGTCCCTCACGGGCGTCGCTGATCGCCGTCGGTGGCGTGGTGAGCCTCTCGGCGCCGCGGCCCGAGCTGCTCGTGCGCAGCGGGTCGACGTGGAACGAACGGCCTCCGCTCGGCAGTGATTCGCGCCCGCTCTTCAAGGTGTGGGGCCGCTCTGCGTCCGAGCTCTACCTCGTCGGAGAGCGCGGCCTCATCGCCCGAGGCAGTGGCTCGAGCTGGTCGGTCGAGACCTCGGGGGTCACCGATCGGCTCACCACCGTGCACGGCAACGCGACCGAGACGTACGCGGTCGGGGGCATTCAACGGCCGGTCTTCCTCAGGCGGAGCGGCGGGAGCTGGAGCTCGCTCACCGTTCCGGGGACCCCGCCTCTCCTCAACGGGGTGACCGTTCGCAGTGACGGCCGCGTCGTCATCGTCGGCCTCGAGGGCTACGTCGCCGAGGGCCGGGGAGACTCCGTTCAGGTGGTGCGCGCGGTGACGAACAAGGACTTGCACGCGGTGTTCGAGACGCGGACCGGCCTCGTCGCGGTCGGCGGCGATCTCGTGCAGACGCTCGGGCGAGGAGTGCTGATCAGCTCGGCCCCGCTGGCGGGCGGAACGGTGAAGCCGTGGCCCCATGCCGGGGTGCCGCTCGATGCAGGACGTGATGGTGGCCTCGACGGTGGCCTCGACGGCGGGCTCGACGGCGGCCTCGACGGCGGATCCGACGGGGGCGCGGACGCGGGCCTCGATGCCGGTGTCGTCGATGGCGGCTCCGATGCTGGAGTCGATGGTGGCGCCGACGGAGGCCCCATCGGCCCAGGTGGCGACTGTGACGGCCACTTCGCCGACTGCGAAGCGCCGCTCCAGTGCACGATGATCTTCCCGTGGACGCCGGTGTCCTTCACCTGCTCCGGCACCTGCGCCGACGCGGCCGAGTGCGGGGCCTACGGCGCGGGAGCCTGCTGTCGAGTTCCCAACCCACAGAGCTTCATGAGCCAGTGCCTGCCCGAGCGGTTCTGCGACGGAGGCACCTGATGGCGGCGAAGAAGACGGCACCCGCGTCGAATCCAGGTGCCTTGCTGCTCGCGAGCTGTCTCGAGGCACCAGACGACGACGCGCCGAGCCTCGTCTACGCTGACTGGCTCGAAGAACGGCATGACGCCCTCGCCGAGCTGATTCGGCTCCAGGTGGGCCCAAACGCCAACGCGACGCTCGCTGAAGCCTTCGGCACCGATCACCAGCGCGAGTGGTTTGGTGAGGCTGGCGAGTGGTTCGGCACCGAGTCGGGGCAGCGGCCGGTGTTCGAGCGCGGCATGCTGGCGAGCCTCTACGGGAAGACGGGGAGCTACGCGCAGCAGGCGACCCAGTCGGCCCTGCTCCCGCTTCTCACGCGCTTCGGCGTGCGCGAGACGCGGCTCCGCGGACAGAGCGGCAAGCTCGGCGCGTGCGAGACCCTCGCCTGGACGACGGAGCTGTGGTGGTGGGACTGCCAGCTGGACGACGCGCGGCTCTCCACGTTCGCCGCCTCGCCGCACCTCGGCCGGATTCGCCGGCTGACCCTCGAGAAGCTGAGGTGCAAGAACGCGGGCCTCCGCAGCCTCGCCGAAAGCAAGGCCCTGCCTCGCCTCCGTCACTTGGGTCTGCCGGCCCCGGTTCACCTCGGTGGGTACGATGCCTCGGCCGTCTTGCACCTCGTCGAGCAGACGCCGGTCACCAGCCTCGACCTCACCGGCGTGAACTCGCTCGCCTTGAGTCTGCTCGCCGCGAGTGAGGTCGTCTCGAAGCTCGAGGCGCTCTCGGTGACGACGAGCCGGCCGGAGCAGCTGACGAGCAGCAGCACGCTCCGAAACCTCGAGCGCCTCACCCTCCATTGCTTCTCGCGAAGCTCGGAAGACGCCTTTCTCGCGTTGGCGAAGAATGACGCCTTCGCGAAGTTGAAGTCGGTCGAGCTCCAGCTGTTCCACCGCCTGGCACCCGCGACGCTGTCGGTGCTTCGCGAGCGCTTCGGAGAAGGCCTGCGGTACCAGGCCTCGACCGCGTCCTGATCAGGCACGAGGCGCGTCGGAGCGTCGGCGCCGCAACGTCAGCACCGCGAAGCCGATCAACCCCAAGAGGCCCGCGTTCGCCTGATTGCAGCCGCAGCCCCCGAGCACGAGGTCTTGTCGCCCCTCGCGCCCGGGAGCGCCGCCGCCGGTTCCCCCATCGCTCTCGGTGCTGCCCGCATCTGCCGGTTGGCCCGCGTCGGCCTCGGTCGCGCCACCGTCGACCTCTTCCGAGCCGCCGTCGGTCGTCACGCCCGCGTCTTCGGTGACGCCTGCGTCCATCGCCGAGCCGCCGTCGACGGCGATCATTCCTCCGTCATCGTTCGGGTCGATCGCGGTGAAGGCGACCGGCGAGCTCCGGGTGAACTTGCCCGACGCGTCGAAGGCGATGGCCACCACCGAGTGCGCGCCTGCGGTCACCGTTCGGTTCACCTGGTAGGGCGCGGCGGTCACGTCTCCAGCCGCCTGGCCGTCGAGCTCGAACTCGACGTGCGTGACGCCCACGTCGTCCATCGCGTTCGCGGTGAAAGTCACTTGGAGCCCCGTCATCGCGTTCGGCGTCGGCGCCGTGAGGCTGACGGTGGGCGGCGTCAGATCGCCCATCATGCCCACCCGCACCGTCACGAGATCGCTCGTCGCGGTGTTCCCGGCGGCGTCGAAGGCCTTCGCGGTGAGGGTCTTGGTGCCGGTCGTCCAGGCGGCGGTGTCGACGGTGAGCTGCCAGGGCGGCGCGGTGACCTGGCCCAGCTGCGTCGTGCCCTCGAAGAACTGCACGCGGGTGACGCCCACGTCGTCGGTGGCCTGGGCGACGAGCTGCAGCTGGCCGCTCACCTGGGCGTTGTTCGCCGGCGCGGTCAGCTGCACCTGCGGAGGGGTGGTGTCGGGCCGCGCGTCGACGAGGATGGACGCCGTCACGCTCACCGCGCCCGAGGTCGCCGTCACCGTGAACGGCCCGCCCGCCGAGGCGCCAGCGGTGAAGAGGCCCGCCGCGTCGATGGAGCCTCCACCCGAGGCCGTGAAGGTGATGGCCGGCTGCGGGCTGATGGCGTCGCTGAACTGGTCCTGCACCACGGCGGTGAACTGCTGGGTGCCCATCACCACCACGGTCGCGACCCGCGGCTGCAGCTCGATGGCGGTGGGAACGGCCTGCACCGTCACTCGCACCACGCTCGTCACCATGTTGCCCGCGCTGTCGAGCACGGTGACGAGGAACTCGTAGTCGCCGGCCTGGGTGAAGGTGACGGTGGTGGTCTTCGCCGCGTTGTTCGCGTTCTGGGAGAAGGTGACCGCCCCCGGCGCCATCGTGGCCGACCAGGTGTACTGGAGCGACGGCTCTCCAGCGTCGTCGGTCGCGCGCACGGTGAGCACCGTCGTGGTGCCGGTGACGGGAGCGGGAGTCGCCCGCGCTGGCTCGACGATGGTGGGCGCTCCCGAGCCGACGACGGTGACGGTCGCGGTGGCGGTGCGCCCGCCTGCCACTGCGGTGACGGTGAAGGGCCCGCCCGGCGTCGCGCCGGCAGTGAATTGCCCCGAGGTGGAGATGGTGCCGCCGCCCGAGACGCTCCAGGTGGCGCTGCCGAGGAACATGTAACGGCCGAACTGGTCGCGCCCTTGCGCGCTGAAGAACTGCATGCCGCCGACCGGCACGCTCGCCGACAAGGGCGTGAGGTCGAAGCCCGAGGCGACCTGCGTCACCATCACCGTCACCGTCCTCCGCACCGACAGCCCGCCCGCGTCGGTGACGACGACCTCGAAGGTGTAGCTGCCCGCGCCGGTGAAGGTGACCGTCACCGTCTTCGCGCCGTTGGTGCCGTTCGCTGAGAAGCTGAGCGGCCAGGCGCCGCCGCCCATCGGGTTCCATTGGTAGGTGAGCTGCGACTCGGGTTGATCGTCAGCCCCGAGCGCCGAGAGCTGCACCGTGGTGCCCGTCGTGGTGGGCGGGGTCGCGGTCGGCCCCATCGCGAGCGTGGGCGCGAGGTTCACCACCGTGGTGTCGAAGTCGATGCCGGTCACGTTCGCGGTGGTGATGGTCGCGGTGCGCGTCGCTGGCGAGAACGTGTAGCCCGCGCGGGTCGGCGTGAGGGTGAAGCTGCCCGCTGCGAGGCCGGTGAGCACGTAGCGGCCTTGCGAGTCGGTCGTCGACGAGCGGGTGCCATCGGTGACGACGACGCCCGGGAGCGGGGTGCCTCCGGTGCGCGCGGTGCCGGAGATGCTGAAGGTGGTGGTGGTGCTCGCGACCTGGAAGTTCTGGCTGTTGAGCGAGCTCCCGGCCACCGTCAGCGGGTTGGTGAAGTTCGCCGGCTCGAGGGTGATGCCGGGCGAGCTCGCGGTGAGGTTCCAGGTGCCGTTCGGAACGCCCGAGAGGTAGTAGCTCCACGGTTGGGTGGCGACACCGCGGGTCGCCGTCACCGAGCGATAGCCGTCGGTCACCACCGGCGCGGTCGCCACCGAGGCCGGGAGCTGGCCGTTGATGGTCTGGCCCTGGGCGAAGAAGTTGATGCCGGTGACGTTGCCGCCCAGCACCTCGATGGGGTTGCGCCCCGAGAGGACGAAGACCCAGCCCGGCTTGGTGGCGGTCAGCGGGTACGCTCCGTTGGGCACGCCGCTCAAGGTGAAGTCACCGTTCGAGTTGGTGGTCGCGGTGCGCGAGCCGTCGGAGACGACGACGCCCTGCACGCCGGTGCCCGAGGTGACGCGGCCCGAGATGCTGTAGCCAGGCTTGGGTGTGGCGGTGAAGTCGAGCATCGTCGTGTTCGCCGAGACGGCGAGCGGCGCCGCGAAGGAGCGCGCGAAGTTCAGATCGAACTTGGCGGCGTTGATGGTGTAGCTGCCCGCTGGCACGTCGTTGAGCTGCCAGGTGCCGTTCGAGGTGGTGAAGGTCGCGCGGGTGCCGTCGGTGATGCGAACGCCTTCGAGGGGCGCCCCAGCCAGCGTCACCGTTCCGCCGAGCGAGAAGTTGGTCGGCGTTCCCACCGTCACCTGCACCGCGGCGGTCGCGCGGCCGCCCTTCATGTCGCTCGCCGTGCAGCGCACCGTGTAGAGCCGGTTGCCCGCGAGCGTCTTCGTCTGCGTCGGTGCGTTGTTGATGCTGAAGGTGCCGTCGTCGAACTCCCAGGCGTAGGCAAGGGCGTCGCCGTCGGGGTCGCTCGCGGTCGCGGTGAAGGTGACCGCGGTGTTCGAGGCGACGGTGGTGGCCGAGGCGCCGACGGTGACGCTGGGCGCGCGATTGCTCGGGTAGGGCCCGAAGTTCACCACCACGTCGAGTGACTCCGGGGTGGTGCCGCCTTTCCCGACGGGCGTGAGGTGGACGTTGCCCTGGGTGTCCGAGAAGGTGCGGCCGATGACGAGCGCCGAGTCGGTGCGGGTGCCGTCGAACGGCGTCATGTCGAGCAGGTGGCTCCCGCCGCTGCCCATGAAGGGGAAGCCGAAGTTCACCGAGGCGCCGTTCGAGAGCGAGACGTTCGAGGTGAACGCAGTGCGGAACTCGAGCCAGTAGTCGCGGCTCTGGCTGTCGTTGCGCGGCACCCGGAGCGCCTGCATGCCGCCGTCGGGGGTGAGCACCTCGAGCGGGTAGATGCGGTAGGTCCCGCTGGTGCTGACCGACTGCACCCGGGTCGCCGGCATCCAGTCGAGGGAGCGCTTGAACCAGGCGTTGAAGTGCGAGGCCCCGGAGTTCCCCATCACGTCGAAGACGTTGCCGTATTCCTGCAGGCTGCCCGCGCCGATGATGCTCGCGCCCGCGTTCCAGAAGTTCGCGTGCCACAGCCCGTAGTTGTGGCCGAGCTCGTGCGAGGTGACGCCAGTGCCGAAGCTGCCGTTGAGCCAGGTGCCCTTCGCGCCCACGTAGCCGCGCCCAGCCCAGCCCGAGAAGAGCGAGGGGTGCGCGACGATGTCGAGGCTGTAGGTGTTGGTGTCGAAGCCGGCATCACGAGCGGCGGTGCGCGCGTCGGAGAGCAGCTGGAGGTAGTTGCCCGCGTCCTGGTACTCGGCGGCGCTCCGCGGCATGCGCAGGAGCGGCGGGAAGACGCCAGAGACGGTCGTCTTGTTGAAGCTGCCCGCGACGTAGAAGTTGTTCACGTTGGTGTTGATGAGCGAGGTCGCCGAGGCGAGCGAGAGCGGCTCTCCGGGGCGATCGTCGAAGTCGACGCGCATGAAGAGCACCGTCTTGGGCCCCTCGGTCCAAGCGCTGTCGGCGATCTGCTCGGTCGCGGCGGTCGCTTCTTGAGCGCCGAGCGCGGCGGTGTACGCGTCGGCGTGGAGCGGCTGGCAGAACCCGACGGCAGAGTCTCCGTCGTGCACGACGTCGTTCGCCGTGCTCGCGCGGCGGCTGGTGGGGCAGGGCGAGCCTGCCTGGTAGTCGAAGAAGCCCACGTCTTCGGGCCGGAGCCGACGCGCGGGGAGCTCGTACACCGAGAAGACGCCGTCGAGCTCGATGCCGTGCAGCCGAAGATCGTTCATCGTCGGGAGCCGTTCCCGCGCTCCGTAGACCCCGGCGCGCAGCACCGCGTCGCGGCCATCGAAGGTGACGAAGCGCTCGACCGGCTTGGGTCGCAGCGGGCTGGGCGTCGGAGCCTCGTCGACGGCACCGACCACGTGCAGGCTGCCGCGCCCGTCGCGCCAGCGCTCGACGTGCTGGGCGATCTCCACCGGGAGCATGCGCCGCTCCGCCATCGAGAGCGCCATCGAGAGCGCCAGCTCGGGCTCGTTCACCATGACGCCGCGCAGCTGCTCCCGCCGCGCCATCGCGAGGAGCTCACCGGCCGCCCGGAGGCGTTGCTGCTCCGCCGGCACCGCCTGTTTGAAGTCGTCGAGCCAGCGCCGAAACGCGGTGTGCGCCGCCACCGCCTGGCTCGCCGCCGTCGGAGCCGGCTCGTCGAGCAGCGCCGCATAGCTCCGTCCGGGAGACGAGGCGTCTCTCGAGCACGCACTCACCGCCACCACCATCACCGCCATCACCACTCGAAGACGCGAAAACATGGGTGCGGAAATGGAGCAATCGGTACGCCATGATCCCGCTCGATCGAGGAGGGCGTGGAGGAGCCGAAGCAGCGGAGATCACTCGGAGAACCGGCGGTCGCGAGGGCCGATGTCCGAGTCGCGGTCAGCACCTCCTGCGCACCTCGCACCCATTACACGGCGAGTGAGGGCCACAGCCCCCACTCGACGCTTCAGCTGACCGCGCTCAGCACGGCGCCGTGGAGCGCCTCGCGATGAAACGCGTACGCCCCCAGGTGCCCGCTCTCGACCCACCGAGGCGTCACGTTCCAGTGTGCGGCGATCGCCTCCATCGAGCGCGGAGGCACGATGCCGTCGGTTCGCGTCGCCACCACCACCCGCCGGTTCGACCTCGGCACTGGCTGCGTCGAGACGCAGAGTCGAACGAGCAGGGCGCGCAGCCGCTCCTTGCCGCCGTCTCCCAGCGCGCTCCAGTCGACGCCCATCGAGAGCGGCCCGTCGCAGAACACCACGCTCGCCTCGTTCGAGGGCGCCATCGCCACCACCGGGACCTCGACGTCGAGGGACGCCGCGGCGTGCCCTGCCATCTGACCCGCCATCGAGTAGCCGGCGAGGACGACGGGCGCGCGTGGCTCCTGCGCGAGCGCGCTCATCACCAGGCTGCGCGCCTCGAGCACGTTCGCGAGGCCCATGCGAAAGAAGTCACCCACCGTCGTCACGCCCGCGCCGACCTGGCCCCTCGCCCGTCGGCTGCCGAAGTAGGCGCCTTCGAACAGCCACACCTCGACGCCGCGGTAGCGCAGCCCGTTGGTGAGCCACCGCCGCATTCGAAACCCCTCGTCGCCCCACGAGGGAGGCACGATGAGCCGCGCGCGCAGCGTGCCCTGAGCGCGGAGCCGAGTGAGGTGGAGCGTCGAGCACTCCTCGGGGAGCAGCGCGCTGGGAGAGCGAACGAACGCCTCTTCGGTGCGCGCGGCGGTCGGCAAGAAGTCGAGCCGGAGCGGGTCAGGCACCGAGCGCACGAGGAGCGATTCCACCTGGGCGAGCGGCTCCTCGAGCGCGCCCCAGCCGCGCGAGAACAAGGCCTGCCGCCGGGTCAGCGAGAGATAGAGCGCGTCGAGCCAGTGCATCAGGGAACAGGAGTGCTCCAGATCAACGCCACACCTGCCACCTGAGGTGAACACCAGAAGCGCTGCAAGTCACTGATCGAAGGCGCGAATTCCGAGGCAGTGCTCTTGCATAAGAAGCGGCGATGCGACGGGCCTGGCTGACGTGGATGTTGATGGTGGGGTGTGACGGCACGATCGTGGGCACCGTCGTCGACCGAGCGACGCCGGGCGCGCCGACCCCGTCGACGCCGTCGGGTGGGGGCACGGGCACGACGGGTCCGGGTGGAGAGGCGCTCACCTGTGCTCCGGTGGAGACCCTCGACGTCGGCCGCGTCACGATGCGGCGCCTCAATCGGGCCGAGTACAACAACACCGTTCGCGATCTCCTGGGCGACACCACGCGTCCGGCCGACGACTTTCCTGCCGACGACTTCGGCCACGGCTTCAACAACAACGGCGACGTGCTCTCGACCGCGCCGGTGCTCGTCGAGAAGTGGGATCTCGCCGCCAAGCTGCTCGCCGAGACCATCGTCACCCGGGAAGCGGTCGCTGGGCAGACGACGCGCGTCGAAGCGGAGCGCGCCACTCAGTCGACCGGCTCGGCGGCGGGCTCGTTCTGGAATCTCTTCTCGAACGGCACCGTCACCTCGCCGGTCAACTTCTCCACCGCAGGCCGGTATTCGTTTCGGGTTCGCGCCGCGCAGCAAGCCGCCGGGCCCGACGCCGCGAACATGACGCTCGCGCTCGACGGCCGGCAGCTGAGCGCCTTCACCGTCACTGCGCTCGAGGCGGCTCCGGCGACCTACACCGTCGAAGCCGACGTCGCCCAAGGCATGCACACCGTCGAGGTCGCTTTCACCAACGACTACTACCAGGCGCCCGCCGACCGGAACCTGTTGGTCGATTGGATCGAGGTGCAGCGGCCCGGGTCGACGATCGACCCCTCGAGCGCGAAGGTGATGGTGTGCGACCCCTCGGTGGCTGGCTGTGTGCGCACGATCCTCTCCCGGTTCGGCCGGAAGGCCTGGCGGCGGCCGCTCGGCACCTCGGAGGTCGATCGCTACGAGCGCATCGTCACCGCCGCCACCACCGAAGGGGAGACCGTTCGCGCCGGCCTCACCCTCGCGCTCGAGGCGATGTTGCTCTCTCCGAACTTCGTCTACCGCGTCGAGCTTGATGCTTCGCCGACGTCGCTCGCTCCGCACCCGCTCACCGCGCACGAGCTGGCGACCCGGCTGTCCTTCTTCCTCTGGGCGTCGACGCCCGACGAGACGCTCGCGCGGGTGGCCGATGATGGGTCGCTCACCCAGCCGGCCGTGCTCGAGGCGCAGGTGACGCGAATGTTGGCCGACTCGAAGGCGAAGACGCTGGTGACGAACTTCGGTGGGCAGTGGCTGTGGACGAACCAGGTGGAAGACACCGCGCCCTCGGCGAGCGTGTACCCGAACGTCACCGCGGCGACGAAGACGGCGATGAAGCAGGAGACCGAGCTCTTCTTCGAGCACTTCCTCACCCAGGACACCGACGCGCTCGGCATGCTGGGGAGCCCGTTCACCTTCTTGAACGACGCGCTCGCCGATCATTACGGGCTGCCGCGGCCGGGCTCGACGACGATGCAGAAGGTGACGCTCTCGACGCCGCTGCGAGGCACCATCCTCGGGCAGGGTGGCGTGCTCACCGTGACGTCGTTGCCGGCGCGCACCTCTCCGGTGAAGCGCGGCGCGTGGGTGATGGCGAACCTGCTCTGCCAGGAACCCCCCGCGCCCCCGCCCGGTGTCGAGGCGTTGCCGGTGCCCAACGTGCCCAACGCGTCGCTGCGCCAGCGCATGGAAGCGCACCGGGCGAACCCGACCTGCGCCGGGTGTCACGCGCTGATGGATCCGATCGGCTTCGGTCTCGAGACCTACGACGGCGTGGGCCGAACCCGAACGATGGAGGTCGGTGGCTTTCCCATCGACGCGACTGGCGCGCTGCCCGATGGGCGCCGCTTCGACGGGCCGGCGCAGCTGTCGTCACTGCTCAAGGACGACGAGCGCGTGTCTTCCTGCATGACCGAGAAGCTCTTCACCTACGGGCTCGGCCGCGCGCCTGCTCGGGACGAAGCGTGCCAGGTGAAGGCCATCACCGACGCGTTCGCGAGCGGAGGCCACCGCTGGGCGACACTGGTTCGTGCGTTGGTGACGAGCCGCACCTTCACTCACCGTCGAGGAGAAGCGCCATGACGTTCCCCCTGTCGAGACGAACGGCGCTGCGTGGAGCCGGGGTCTCGCTCGCCCTCCCGTGGCTCGAGGCGATGTTGCCGCGGCGGGCGATGGCGCAGATGACGCCGCCCAAGCGCTTCCTCGCCTTCTACGTGCCCTGCGGCATTCGAATGAACCGGTGGACACCCTCGGCGACGGGTGCTGGCTTCGCGCTCACGCCCATTCTGTCGCCGCTCGGCGCGAACGGAACGAACGCGTCGGTGCAAGGTGAGGTGAACGTCATCACCGGGCTGTCGAATCGGCCTGCGCGCCCCGATGGGCCTGGCGATCACGCCTCCGGCACCGGCGCCTTCATCACCGCGCGGCACCCGTTCAAGACCGAGGCGACCAACATTCGCAACGGCATCTCGCTCGATCAGATCTTCGCCAACGCCTGGCGCGCTCAGACGCGCTTCGCCTCGCTCGAGACCGGCACCGATGGTGGTGGCGCTTCGGGGAACTGCGACTCCGGCTATTCCTGCGCCTACGCCCGCAACATCTCGTGGGCGAGCGACACCCAGCCGCTCGCGAAGGAGACCAACCCGCTCAGCCTCTTCGACCGGCTCTTCGGCGGCCTCGATCCCAACCAGAGTCAGCTGGCGGTCGAGAAGCGCAAGCGGCTCAAGCAGTCGGTGCTCGACGCGGTGAAGGCCGACGCCGACGCGCTCAAGCCGAAGCTGGGAAAGACCGATCAACGAAAGCTCGACGAGTACCAGACCGGGGTGCGCGAGCTCGAGCGACGGGTGCAGGCGGAGCAGCCCGCAGCGGTGTGCACGCCTGGCGCACGCCCTTCGAGCCCTGGCGACCTGCGCGCGCGAACGCGGGTGATGCTCGACATGTTGGTGTGGGCGTTTCGCTGCGACGTGACGCGCTCGGCGACCTTCATGCTCCAGAACGCGGGCAGCGGGTTCGTCTACGACTTCCTCGGGCTGACCGACGGGCACCACTCGTACTCGCACCACGGCGGCAGCGCGACCAACCTCGACGCGATCGAGAAGATCAACACCTGGGAAGTGGAGCAGTTCGCCTACCTCGTGCGCCAGCTGAAGGCCGCGCCCGACCTGAACGGCACCAACGTGCTCCAGAACTCGCTCGTGTTCTTCTCGAGCGAGATCGAAGACGGCGACAGCCACAGCCACGACAACATGCCGATCCTCGTCGCGGGTGGCGCGGGCGGCCGCGTCGCGGGCGGGCGGCACCTGCGCTTCACCGGCGCTCCCACCGTGGCGAACCTGTTCCTCTCGATCACCGACGCGCTCGGTGCGCCGCAGACGTCGTTCGGCGACTCGACCGGCGCGCTGCCGGGGTTCATCACCGCCTGAGGCGCGCTCGAGCGGCTCAGAAATCGAGCGGGAGCAGGAAGGCCGAGCCGTTCGCGGTGCCCGAGCGGTAGCTGAGCGGAGCCCCGACGACGATCGCCGCCGGCTGAGACCGCCCCGCCGCGCTCGCTGCGAGATCCTGGCCGAACGCCGAGCGCTCCCGGTGATCAGGGTAGATGGTGAGCGACGATTCGTTGCGGCCGGGAGTGGTCGATCCTCCCTGGAAGACGATCACCGCACCCGTTCCGTCACCGTTCACCGTGGCGGTGGGCACGCCGATGATCAGATCGGGCTTCGCGTCGCCCACGACGTTCACCCCTCCCCAGAGCTGCCGCCCGAAGCCTGGTGCCCGCTCGAGATAGACGAGCGGAACCGGCGTCAGCCCGTCGCCCAACGCCCCGACGAGCACGCCACCCGACGCCGGCCGCTTCATGTTCAGCTCGGCGACGTCGAAGAGCAGCACCGTCGGCTGCGAGACGCCCTCGAAGTTGTACAGATCGGCGGTCACCGCGACGAAGTCTCGCGTGTCGTTCGCGAGCAATTGTCCCGCGCGTGCCATCGCCACTCCGAGCCGAATCGTCGGCAAGCCCGCCTCTGCGTCGCCCGAGACCCGCACCCAGGAGCCCTCCGTTCGACCGCCGCAGCGTGCGCCACTGGAGTCGAAGCCGTAGACGACGATGAAGCCGAGTCGATCGCCGTAGCGGAGCCCGAGCTCATGGCAGCCATCGCCGTTGAGATCGCCCAGCCCCGCGAGCAGCGTCGTCGTTCCCTGCGAGAGGAAGGGCAGCGAGTAGCCCATGTCACACGCGATGGAGGGCTTGGCGAGGGACGCATCGTCGGGCGTGCGACCGAAGACGACCTCGAGTCCGTTGGTGCGCGCGAGCGCGAGATCCTGCGTGCCGTCGCCGTTGAAGTCGAACCCACCGACGACCCCAGCGCGGCTGATGGCGCTCCGCTGGCAGCTGGCCGCCGCCCCACCGTCGGGAACCGTGCAGCCCGCGATCGCGACTGGCGCCCAGACTCGGAAACCCTCCGCGAAGGTGCCGTCGGCCTTCTGCAGGTGCACGATGGCGCCGCCGGGCGTCTGCGCGGCCGATTGGAAACACTGGGGGCGGTTGCCGGCGTATTCGGTCGTGGGAACGCCTCCGTCGGCGAGGCGCGCGGGCACCGACCAGTTGGGCGCGGCGAACACCACGTCGGACCGGCCATCGCCGTCGAAGTCCGTCATCGCCACGTCGACGGCGAGCGACCGACCCCCGAATGCCGACACGCCCGCGTCGGTGACGTACCGGGTGGTGGCGCCCTCTTGCAGCACCCGTGGCGCGTCGGCGGCCTGCGAGGAGAACAGGTGCACCTGCCCCGCCTGTGTCTCGTTTCCAGAGAGATCGGCCGCGGCCCCGGAGATCGTCGGCACGCCCACCACGGCGGCGAGCGAGCCCATGCCAGGTGCCACGTCGACCGCCGTGCCGAAGCCGCTCGAGGCCGGTACGTTCGGGAGTGGAATCGAGCTCACCGCCCACGCCGAGAGGTCGGCGCCCATTCCCGAGAACGCATCGAGCCGGCCGGTGAAGTCGCCCAAGGCCGTGCTCGCGCGGCCCGAATAGCCGATGAGCCGAGCCTGACCTCCGATGGTGACGAAGGCGGTGGCGATGCCCAGGGTGTCGGTGCGGCTCACTCCGTTGCGGACGAGCGTCGTCTTGTTGAGCTGCGTACCGGCAGTGAGCGCGCCGAGGGAGTAGGCGAGGAGCCGGCCTGAGAGGGGAATCGACACCGACATGCCGTTCATCATGAAGGACGCGGTCGCGTACGGCGCCCCGAGGATGAGCTCCGGCTTCTGATCACCGTCGAGATCGCCGACCGCGAAGCTGCGGCCCGCTTGAATGAAGGCCTGATCGCCGAAGAGCTGGGCGAAGGCGTCGGTGCGGCCCAGCTGTCGGGGCAGGTCGCCTGGCGCCGCGGCGGTGGTGAGGCTCTTCAGCTCGAACAGGAGCGCGCCGCCCGCGTTCTGCCCTGCCGGGTTGCCGCCCATCGCCATCAGGTTCGGTGAATCGAGCTGATCGGCGGCGGCGATGAGGAACGGGCCGACGCCACCCGACGCCTTCACCACGCCGAGCCGCCAGGTGCCTTCCGTCGCGTCCATCGGGTTGATGGGCAGGAGGTAGGCGTCGGGCTTCGGCTCGAAGAGGCGGCCTTCGCGCCCGAGGTGGAGCTGCACCGCGATCTGGTTTCGCGCGAGCATCGTGCCGCCGAGGAGCGAGTTGTTCACCGAGGTGAGGATCGCGAGATCGACGCGGCCGTCGGCGTTCAGGTCGCTCGCGACGACGGCTCGCCCCGCGCGCAGCTGGGTGAAGGCCCGCAACGAGCCGTCGGCGGCGAGATCTTGCCCGCCGATGCGGATCGACCCGAGATCGGGAATGGGCCGGCCGCGCTCGAGCAGGAAGATGTCCACCACGCCGCGGCCGTTGATCTGCGCGGTGGGCGCGAGGTCTGACCCAGGAGAGCCGATGATCAGATCCTGATCGCCATCACCGTCGACGTCGGCCACGTCGAGCGCCGCGCCGAAGTTGCCGCGTCCGAGGCCGGTGAGCGGCGCACGAATCGGCTCGGGCCCCTGATCACCGATGCGGTAGAGGGCGACGGCGCCGGAGTCGGCCACCGTGATGTCGGCGCCCGGCTCGGAGATGACGAGATCGTCGCGCCCGTCTCCATCGAGATCGCCGACCGCCATCACCGCACCGAACTGCGCGGTATCGGACTCGCCCTCGATGCGCCAGGTCGGCTGCGCGGGGAGCCCCGACGAGCTGCCCTTGAAGATGAAGACGGCGCCGCCTTGTGGGCGCTTCAGATCGCTCTCCGGCACCCCGAGCGCGACGTCCTTGACGCCGTCGCCGTCGAAGTCGCCGACCACCATCGTGCCCACGTCGGTGCGGCGCCCCTGGGCCCGGGTGGGCCGCGTCAGCTCGGTGAGAACGCGAATCGAGCCGGTCGCGGTCTCCTGGGTGAAGGCGTCGCGCGCTTCGAGCGTCGCCGTGCCCGAGCCCGTCAGCGGCGCGGTGTACGTCGTTCCCGTCAGGGTGCCCGGGCCGCCCGTCTTCTGCCAGGTCACCACGCCCGAGCCGTCGGCGGTCTCGAGCGGAATCACCCCACCGGCGACGACCGCCATCTTCGAGGGGCGAATGCGGAAGCGCGCGTTCGCCAGCACCCGATACTGCAGGAGCGCCTGATCACCCGAAACCGTGTCGCGCACGACGATGAGATCGAGCCCCTCGGTCGGCCCTGCGACGTACTCTCCGCTCGCCGAGACGCTGCCTCCGGACGCGAGCCGTGTCTGCGCCGGGCCATGGCTCACCGAGCCGCTCGTGCCTGCGGTGCGAATGGTGAACCGCGCTCCTGGACGAACGGTGGCGCGAAGCGGCTGCACGTCGAAGGCCGGCTTCACCTCGATGGCGAGGTCGGTGGAGGTGTCGCAGTCGTCGGTGACGCGCACCACGTCCCTTCCCGGCATCGCCCCGGCGACGTAGCGCGCTCCACTGAGGGAACCGCCCGAGACGTTGGTGGCGATCGAGTAGGAATAGTGCCCCGAGCCACCGGTCGCGTCGATCGACGCGGCCCCGTTCGTCCTCACCGAAGAAGGCGCCGCGGTCGCCACGAGGGCGGCGAGCCCTTCGCATCGATCGAGCGGCGCGGGCGGATCGGGCGGCT
>JBPOIJ010000005.1:0-219227 GCA_052034585.1 Myxococcota bacterium | reverse complement strand
AACAGCGCGGCCATGTCGGGGAAGCGGTCGGCCGCGCGCGCGGTGAGCCCCCGTCGAACGGCCCGCTCGAGGCGCGGAGGCACTCGCCGGGGCGTGGGCGTGTCCTGGAACCGGCCGGCCTCGACGTTCGCGCGCAGCTCGTCGAGGGTTCGCCCGGCGAAGGGCCGGGTGCCGTGGTGGGCTTCGTAGAGCGAGGCGCAGAAGCCGAACTGATCCGCGCGGGCGTCGACCTCTCCTCCGCCGAGCTGCTCGGGCGCCATGTAGAGCGGCGTTCCTGGCAGCTCACCCGAGCGGGTGAGGGAAGCGGGGGCGCCGCTCGTGGCGAAGGACTGGCTCGTCGCGGTGGACAGCGCGAGCCCGAAGTCGGTGACGCGAACGCGCCCGTCCCTGTGGCGGAGCACGTTGCTCGGCTTGAAGTCGCGGTGAACGACCCCGACCGAGTGCGCCGCAGCGAGGCCCTTGCCCGCGGCGACGAAGGCCTCGAGCACCTGCGGGAGCGGAGGCCGGGTGGCGAGCCAGTCGGCGAGGGTCGCGCCGTCGACCAGCTCCATCGAGAGGAAGACCTGCCCATCGTGGGTGGAGACGTCGAAGACGGTGACGACGTTCGGGTGCGCGACGCGCGCGAGGGCCTGGGCCTCCCGCACCAGCCGCTCGGTCGCCGACGCCTGCTGCGCACCGTGGAGGAACTTGAGGGCGACCCGGCGGTCGAGCTGTGGGTCGTACGCGGCGTAGACGGCGCCCATGCCGCCCTTCCCCAGCTGTTCCTGGAGCCGGTAGCGGCCGACCGTCGCGCCGGGTTCGAAGTGCACCGCCGCGGGAGGCAGGAGCGCCGCGCCAGAGGTCGCGCGACTGTGCGAGGTGCGCAGCTTGCCGCTGGCTTCGTAGACGGTCGCGAGGACGGCGCGGCAGGCCTCACAGTGCTGCAGGTGCTCCGCCGCCCGGGTGAGCGCCTCGCCGGAGAGCGACCCGTCACCGAACGCGACCAGCTCGTTTTCGTCGAGGCAGCTCATGGGTCGTCCCTCGTGCGGAGCCGCGGGCCTACCACACGCTCACTCCAGCACGCTCAGTTCGCGTTGCACTGGCCAGTGGCGTTGTTGCAGGTGAGCCCGGTCGGGCAGTCTGCGTTGTACTTGCACGGCAGGCCGGGGCAGCGCGCGCTCGTCTGGAAGCAGCGCCGTGTCTGGTCGTTGCAGCTCCAGCCCGAGGGGCAATCGGAGTTGTACATGCACGCGACGCCCGCGCAGGGCCCCGCGTTCACCGTCGCAGCGCAGAGGATGCCCAACACGACGTCGGCGCCGCAGGTCTCGTTGGTGTCGGTGTTCGGCCCATTGCAGAACACGGTGCCCTGGCTGATGAACTGCGCGTGGCAGGCCTTGGCGCGAGAGAGCGGCGTCTCGCACAGCGCGGTCGAGTTCGGGCTGGGGAGTCGCTGGCATTGGGCCTTGAAGCCGAGCCAGCTCTGTCGGTCGGCGCAGTTGGCGTTCGCGAACTTGTCCATCGCGGCTTCGCACTCGGCAATGGCCCACGTCGCGCTCGACGAGCCACCACCCGTTCCCGACGTGCCGCCGCCGGTCCCCGACGTGCCGCCACCCGTTCCCGAGGTGCCGCCGCCGGTGCCGCTGCTGCCACCGCCCGAGGTGCTGAAGCCGCCACCGGTTCCAAAGAAGCCTCCGCCGACGCCGGAGCTGCCTCCACCCGTCGGAGTCGTCGGGGTGACGGGCCCACAGCCGGCGAGGACTTGAGAGAGGAGAACGAGAGCGACGAAACCGAAGCGATTCATGCGAGTGCACCCTGAAAATGGACTGGAAAAGCCAGTCATCGACAGGGACACGGGCAGGCGCGGAGCTGTAACACCGTCAGGAGCAGGCGCGCTCGAGCGAGGCGCCGAAGTGCAGGTTCGAGACCCGCATGAGGCTGTCGACTTGCGACGGCGAGACGGCCTCGCGGACGAGGCGCTCCCGCGTGGCAGCGCGGAGTTCTCGCTTCGCTTGACCGAGCCACCTCGCGACGCTCACCCGGTGCACCTGATGAATCTGGGCGATCTGATCGGCGGTGAAGCCCTCGAGGTAATACATGCGCAGCAGGGTGCGGGTCTTCTCGGGGAGTGCCTCGAGCGCGGCTTGGAAGGCCTGCTTGAAGACGGCGCCGTCTTTCTCGCGCATCAGGGCGCGCTCCGGGTCCGACTGCGGGGCGGGGTGGGCGTGGAGCCCGGAGTCCGACTCGGTCGGCTTCTTCTCCCGAGCGAGGTTCAAGGCGAGGCGCTGCACGACGGCGGAGAGCCACTTCACCAACGCACCACGGCCCGCATACTGGGTGAGCTTCGGCGCGGTCGTTTCCGTCTTGACCAGGAGCGACAGGCGAACGCGCTGCTCGAGCTCGACCACCTCCGCGCCCTTCGCGGCGAGCGCACACAGCCGGCTGATCAGCTGCTCGAGCACCGCGAGCGCGGCCGAGTTCCCTTCGAGACAGGCCGCGACGAGGAAGACGTCCTCGACGACGAGCTGGCTCCAGTCGGAGGCAGGCGCGACGCGAGCGAGCGCTGCGGCGAGCACGGGTTCGGCGACGCTGACCCCCGGGTACTTGCGCTGGCCCGCTTCGAGAATGGTGGAGAGGGACTCCGACACGGGGTGGTCGTCGCCCGAGTGAAGCACCTTCGTCAAGGGCCAGGACTTCAACCGAGCGCGCCGACTTGAAGGTCGCGCAGAGCGTGGAAGCGGCTGAGCCACCGCGAGCCGTTGCGTCGCGCGATTGACGCATTCACGCCGACCCGGCCCACGGAGCGGCGTGCCCATCGTGGACGGGAATTCACCCCACGCGGGTGATCAGCGAACGTCGAAGGACCGATGGCGCAATCCGACGGCTCCTGCTGCCTCGGCGCACGACCGGCCAAACGATTCGCGAGGCGCGCCGATCTCGGAGCGTGAAGTCATTCCTCGCGAGCTTCGGCCCTCGAGGCATCAGGAGGCACGACCAACCCGCCTCCGACTTCAGGAGCCTGTCACCCGTGGACGCAGCTCGTTCGCGACGGCCTCGATCTGCTTCGCGACGTCGGTTCCTTCGGCCACGAGCCGACGCTTGAGGGCCGCGCGAGAGAAGAACAAGAAGAACACCCGCGCATCACGCAGCGCCGCCATGCGCCGCTCGAGGTACCAGCGGGTGAAGAGCGCGAGCGCGGGCGTCACCACGAGCGTCGCCACTCCGGCGATCACGCCGAGCTGCCACCAGGCGAGCACGGTGAGCAGCGCCCACCAGAACGGCGCGAGCAACAGCAGCGTCAGCACCTTGAAGGTCGACTCCACGTCCTTCTGCGCCTTGGTGAGCGCCACCACGCCGATGGGAATCCAATAAGGAATGAAGAACACGACCATGCCCACGAGGAACACGGGCAAGCCGAGGAGCCAGACGAGGTTTCGAACGACGAACCGCGCCACCGTCGCGGGCCGATACTCGAAGGTCAGCTCGGCGGGCTTCACCTGCACCAGATCGAGCCGTCTCCGAAAGCTCGCGACCTCGGTCTTCAGTCGATCGAAGCGCTCCGGTTGCTCGGCACGAAGGAGCGACACTCCGCGCGCGAACGCCTTCGTGCGATCGACGTCACCCGCCTTCTCCTTCTGCTCGAGCGCGTACAGCGCCTCCGCGGTCTCGACGATCGGCAGGTCTTCCCACTGCTCGAGGTTGAGGGTCACCTTCGACAAGCCGGCGGCGATCGCGTCGGTGAGCCTGCGCACCGCCTCGGCGTCGGCGGAGCCCTGTCCGGTGGAGAAGTCCTTCACCTCGAGCACCGCCCCGGTCTCGACGTGCACCCGGCTGCGGAAGCGGTTCTTCTCGGCGTAGGTGATGCCGACCGGCACGATGCGCACCATCGCGCCCTTGGCCACCGCGTCGAGGGCGATTCGCGCGCAGCCCGTCTTGAGCTCGGCGAGTTGCGGCTCGGAGTGACTCTTCCCCTCGGGGAACAGGGTGATGGCGCGGCCCTTCACCAGCGCGCCGACGCTCGCCTGGAGCGTCGAGTCGTTCTTCACCGGATCCGCCCCGTCCTGCTTGCGGAACACCGGGAGCGCATCGAGCCCTCTGAGGATCCACCCGAGCACCGGCATCGAGAACAGCGGCGCCTTGGCGAGGAAGGTGACGTGGCGGCGAACGAGCACGAAGAGCAGCCCTGGGTCGACCAACCCGTTGGGGTGATTGCCGACGAAGATGACCGGACCAGCCGTCGCGAGCGCCTGCTGTGGGTCGACCACCGCCTCGACGCGGAAGAAGTTGCGCAAGAGCGCGGTCATCACCAGACGGAAGGCTCGGTAGAACACGGGTCAGCGCTTGGTGGAGTCCGTCCGCTCGAGGAAGGTCTTCTTCTGCTCGTAGCCCTCGCGCTCGAGACGCTGCTTCTCGACGAGGGTGGCGGCCTGCTCCAGCACGCTCGCCAGCCGGCGCAGGCCTTCGGTCACCGCCCGCTCGAGGCGCGCCTGTCGCTCCGCCTTCGCGGCAGCGGAGTTCTCGCGGCGAAAGAGCAGTGGTAGGCGCATTCGCCGAGCACTCTATGCAGAACCCTGGGAGCAATTCATGAGCATCCGACACGTTGGGTTTCTCGGCCTCGGCCTGATGGGCAGCCGCATGGCCGCCAACCTGAAGAAGAAGGGCTTCGAGGTGACGGTGTGGAACCGCACGCGCGCTCGCGCCGAGGCCCTCGCCTCTCACGGCATTCGCGTCGCCGCCACGCCCGCCGAGGTCGCCGCCACCACCGACGCCTTCTGCACCTGCGTCGCCGACGTGCCGGCGCTCGACGAGCTCGCCTTCGGCAAGGACGGCCTCCTCTCGACCGCCAAGGCGGGCCAGCTCTTCATCGACTTCTCCACCGTCTCGGTCGCGCTCGTGCAGAAGCTCGGGGCGGCCTTCGGCGCCAAGGGCGTCGACGTGGTGGACGCGCCGGTGACCGGCTCGAAGAACGGCGCCGAGAAGGGCACCCTCGTCATCATGACGGGCGGCTCCGAGGGGGCGATGGCGCGCGCACAGCCCATCTTCCAGGCCGTCGGCGAGAAGGTGATTCACTGCGGGGCGCTCGGCGCGGGCACTCAGGTGAAGCTCGCCGGCAACGGGCTCATCGCCTCGATGCTGCAGGCCTTCTCGGAAGGGCTGCTGCTCACCTCGAAGGCCGGCGTCGACCCGCGCAAGTTCATCGAGGTGGTGCAGGCGTCGGGCTTTCGCTCGCCGTACTTCGACTTCAAGGGCAAGGCGCTGCTCGAGCGCGACTTCAGCACCCACTTCTCCATCGACCTCATGCACAAGGACTTGAGCCTGCTCGTCGAGAACGCCGCGCAGCACCGCATTCCGACGCCGGCCGCAGCCGCGATGAAGGAGACCTACGCCCTCGCGCGCGCTGCAGGAAAGGGCGACCAAGACATCGGGGCCGTCGTCACCGTGCACGAAGACGTGTGCCACCACCGCATCGGGAAGTGAGCAGATGAACTCGCAACGCCTCATCCTCCTCGCCGTCGCCGTGCTGCTCGTCGCGGCGGGGGCGTTCCTCCTCTTGGACGACGACAAGGAGCCCTCGGCTGCCCCTGCCGGCACGACGGCGCCCTCGCCCACCTCGCCGCCGGCGGGCACGCGTGCGACCGCGATGGACACGCCCGACGAACCACCCGAGCCGCTCGCCGCTGCGCGCGACGGGAGCGTGCCACCAGTCGACGCCATTCGGCCCAGCGGGCCCAAGCCCGAGCTCGAGCCGTCTCCGTTCGACTCTCCCGACTCCAAGGAACTCCAGTACGCGGTGCAGCTGCTCACCGGTCCAGGAACCGGGCCCGAGCAGTGGCTCAGGGCCGGCGAGGTGTTTCGGCTGTGCATCGACGCGAACCGGTTCAACCATCTCTGCCGACGCGGGCTCTACGGCGTGTGGCAGCGCATCGACTCCGATGGCGGCCCGGCGACGGCCCTCAATGGAGAGGGGACGATCGACCTCGAGAAGCTCCCCCTCATTCGCAAGGACGGCCTTCACGGCCCGACCCTTCGACCGCCAGGCGGCTGACGAAGAATCCGAGGGGGTGGGGCAATCTCCTCGCGCGGCAGTTTCGTAAGCTCGTTTCGTGCAGCCCCCGCTCACCACTGCCCTCGAGGAGCACCTCCAGAAGGACGCGCCGATGCGGGAAGCGTCGGTGGCGCGCTTCATGAGCGTCGCGAGCGGCCTGGGCACCCTCACCGCCCTCGCCCTCGGGTCGCTCATCGGTTGGACCCTCGCAGCCGTCCTGGCCGCCGTCTTGGCGACGCTGACCCTCTATTTCTTCGTGCAAGATCGAGCGCTCCGCCGCGGCTGGTATTCGCCGGTGCTGCGCTGGGTGAACGTGGCCATCGAGGTCTCGATCCCGTCGCTCTTCTTCATCGCCGACAGCAGCCTCTACAGCGTCGAGTACGCCCTGACCGCGCCGCTGCCGGTGGTGTGGGCGACCCTCGTGGTGCTCTCCGGCTTCCGTGGGAGCCGCGCGCTCTCCTTGGGTGCAGGCACCATCGCCGCCGTCGAGTACGTGCTGCTGTACCTCGTGCTCGCCGTTCCGCGCCTGCCGCCCGATGCGCTGGTGACGCTGCGGCCGGGCCTCTTCGCGGTGCGGGTGGTGCTCCTCTTCGCGTCCGGAGTGGTGACCGCGCTCTTCGTCGGGCACTTGAACCGCCGCGCCTCGGAGGCCTTGAGCGCGGTGCGGATGCGCGACGTGATGGGCAAGTACCTGCTGCACGATCGCGTCGGCGCTGGGGGCATGGCCGAGGTCTTCAAGGCCACCTACAGCCCCGAGGGCGGCTTCCAGAAGATCGTCGCCCTGAAGCGAATTCTCCCCTCGATCTCCGCCGACCAGGAGTTCCTCAGGCTGTTCCGCCTCGAGGCCGAGCTCTGCAGCCGGCTCAACCACCCGAACGTGGTGCAGGTGCTCGACTTCGGGCGCTTCAACGACGCCTTCTTCCTGGCCATGGAATACGTCGACGGGCTCTCGCTCAAGCGGGTCATCGACGTTCACCAGCAGACGGGCCTGCCGCTCCCGGCCGTCACCTGGCTCGCCATCGAGCTCTGTCAGGCGCTCGACTACGTGCACCGCCGCGTCGGTGGTGATGGCCAGCCGCTCAACCTCATTCACCGCGATCTGAACCCGCCCAACGTGCTGCTCTCGGTGCTCGGCGAAGTGAAGGTGGCCGACTTCGGCATCGCCCGCGCCGCCAGCCGAACCGAGCAGACCCAGGTGGGCATCGTGAAGGGCAAGCCGGGCTACCTCGCCCCGGAGCAGGCGGCGGGAGAACCCATCGACGGTCGAGTCGATCTCTTCGCGCTCGGCGTCACCTTGCACGAGTGCCTCACCGGGCGCCGGCTCTTTCCCCTCGGAGACGATCCCGACTCGCTCAACGCGGTCTTCGTGATGCCGATTCCGAGGCCCTCGGAGGTGCGGGAGGACTGCCCGCCCGAGCTCGACGCCGCGGTGATGGGCCTGCTCGAGCGCGAGCTCACCGAGCGCACCAGGAGTGGGAAGGAAGCGCTCCAGGCCTTCCTGAAGGTGAGCGGGCCGGCGGCGGCGTACCCGAGTGGGCAGCAGGCGCTCGCCACAGCCGTCAAGCGCGCGGTCGTCGAGTGGCCCGAGCTCGCCCGCCGCGCCCAGGACGCGGTGATGCCCGATCAGAGCACCCAGCGAGAGGCGAGCCCCAAAGGCGCGACGGTGACGAAGGGCCCGTCGGTGCCCTGGTGATTTTCTGGGAACAGATTTCGCGCGGCGGTGTTCGAGTGGGCTCGATGCGAGTGCTCACGTTGGCGATGATGGTGGCGACGTTCAGCTGCAAGTCTGGCTCGAGCGAAGCCCGAACGGGCACTCCCGAGCAGCTGCGCGCGTTCGACTTCTTGATGAAGCTCGACGAGCTCGACAGCGCCCACGTGGGTGCGATTGGGAATCTCTCGATGCCCGCCCGCGCCTTTCGGCTGACGCTCGAGCGGAGCGACGCCAACGCCGCGTTCGTCAGGCTCTCGAACGACGCGCAGCGCGGTGGGCAGCTCGTCGCCCTCTGCGGCCTCAAGGTGACGAAGTCGGGTCAGTACGCGGCGGCGCTCGAGGCCGCTCGTTCGTGGGGCGGAGAGGTTGGAGGAATGCAAGGCTGCCTCCTCGGCGGCACGCGGCCGGTGGCGGAGGTGGTGCACGAGATCGAGGCGGGCGCGATGTGTGACTCGTACCAGGGCACGAACGAGAGCCCCGAGCTTCGCGCCCACTACCGTGCCGAGCCGTTCGCTCCGGAGCCTCGAGGGCGCTCAGCGAGCGATTGACGGGGGCTGACGGGCGTTCGATCGTCGCGTGATGCGACCTTCACCTGCACGAGAGCTGCGATGATCACCGCCCTCTTCGTCTCGTTCCTTGGGGCCGGGCCGATCCTCGAGGCGCCCACCGCGAAGCGCATCGCGGCGGTGCTCGAGCGGAAGGTGACCTTCACCGCTTCTTCCGCGGGCCGAAGGCGGTGAACCCGCGCACCGTGTCGGAGATCTTCTTCGGCCAAGGCGCGGAGGACGAAGCCAAGGAAGTCGCGAGCCACCTCGCACCCGCGCTCGGGCCGGTGAAGGTCAAGGCGTGGCCGGGGAAGGCGCCCGCCGACGTGGTCGTCGTCGTCGGCTCCACCAAGGCCGAGTAGCCGGAGCTCAGTGGGCGCCTGCCAGCTCGGCGAGCGCCTCGCCCACCTCGACGTCGGCGGTCGGCCGCAAGGTGACGACGAGCTCGTCTCCGCTGCGCTGCACCTCGACCGAGACCGCCGGCGAGCCTTCCCGCACGAGCGCGCGTCGCCGCCACAACCGCCAGCCACCGTCGATGGGCATTCGCTCGAGCTGATCGAGCCAGCGGCCAGCGAGACCGCCCGGCGTCACCCTCCAGCGCAGCTCGTTCTCGACGCAGCGCTCGAGTCGTTCACCCGGCGCGTCGCTCAACGCAGTCAGCTTCCACCGCGTCCACGGCTCGCAGGGTGGAGCTCTCTGGCAGCCCGACCCGCCCAGGAGAAGGAGGAGGAAAACCCGAGTCATCACCTCTCCGTTCCTTGCTACACCTCGGCGCGCGATGAAAGACGCCACCCCGAAGACGATTCGCCTGTCCGAGTACACTCCGCCGCAGTTCACCATCGAGAAGGTCTCGCTCACGTTCGAGCTCGCGGTCGACCACACCGAGGTCGAGGCTGAGCTCGTCGTCGCCCGGCTCGGCAACGGCAACGGCCCGCTCGTCCTCGACGGTGCGCCCGACGCTGACGGCTCGGGGCAGCTGCTCTCGATCTCCGTCGACGGCCAGCCGCTCGCCGAGAGCGCCTACGCCCTCGACGAAGCGAGCCTCACGATTCACCAGCCGAGAGATCGCTTCACCCTGCTCACCCGCCGCCGGCTCACGCCCGGAAAGAACAAGAGCCTCGAGGGCCTCTACGCGTCGGGCAGCGGGCTCTTCACCCAGTGCGAGGCCGAGGGCTTTCGGAAGATCACCTGGTACCTCGACCGCCCCGACGTGATGAGCGTCTTCACCGTCACCCTGCGCGCCGACGCCGAGCGGTTCCCGGTGCTGCTCAGCAACGGCAACAAGGTGAGCGAGCGCGACGAGGTGGTGAACGGAAAGAAGCGGCGCGTCGCCGTCTGGCACGACCCGCACAAGAAGCCGGCGTACCTCTTCGCGGTGGTCGCGGCGAACCTGGTCGCCCGCTCCGACGCCTTCACCACGATGAGCGGCAAGCGGGTGGCGCTCAACGTCTGGGTGCAGCCACACGATCTCGATCAGACCGCCCACTGCATGGACAGCCTCATCAAGTCGATGAAGTGGGACGAGACGCGCTTCGGCCGTGAGTACGACCTCGACGTGTTCAACCTCGTCGCGGTGTCGGACTTCAACATGGGCGCGATGGAGAACACGGGCCTCAACATCTTCAACACCAAGTTCGTGCTCGCCCGGCCCGACACCGCGACCGACGTCGACTTCGCCGGCATCGAAGGCGTGGTGGGCCACGAGTACTTCCACAACTGGTCGGGCAACCGGGTCACCTGCCGTGACTGGTTCCAGCTCTCGCTGAAGGAAGGCTTCACCGTCTTCCGCGATCAAGAGTTCTCGAGCGACGTGGGCTCCCGCGCGGTGCGACGCATCGAAGAGGTGCGGCGGCTGCGCAGCCTGCAGTTCCCCGAGGACCAGGGCCCGACCGCGCACCCGGTGCGGCCCGACAGCTACGTGGAGATCTCCAACTTCTACACGGTCACCATCTACGAGAAGGGCTCCGAGGTGGTGCGCATGTACCTCACGCTGTTGGGTGAGGCGCTCTTCCGCAAGGGCACCGACCTCTACTTCTCGCGGCACGACGGGCAGGCCGTCACGACCGACGACTTCCTCGCGTGCATGGCGGAGGCGAGCGGGCGCGACTTCGGCCAGTTCTCGCGCTGGTACTCGCAGGCTGGCACGCCGAGGGTCACCGCGCGGGGCTCGTGGAACGCGGCGGCCGGCACCTGGACGCTCACGCTGTCGCAGACGACTCCGGCGACACCGGGCCAGAGCGAGAAGAAGCCGCTGCTGATTCCCCTCGTCACGGCGCTGCTCGGCGCCAAGGGTCAACGGCTCCCGCTGGTGGTCGACGGCGTCGCGCGTGGCTCGGAGTGCGTGCTCGAGCTGAGCGCGCCGGAGCAGCGCTTCGTCTTCTCTGGGCTGGCGGAGAAGCCGGTGCCCTCGCTGCTGCGCGGGTTCTCGGCGCCCATCATCCTCGAGACCGACGACGACGAGGCCGCCCTGCTCTTCCGCCTCGCGCACGACGACGACGCCTTCAACCGGGTGGAAGCGGGACAGGAACTGTTCCTCCGGCACCTGCTCTCGAGCGTGGAGTCGATTCAGCAGAAGCGCGGGCCGGTGCCGCCGAAACCGGCGCTGCTCGACGCGGTGAAGACGGCGCTCTCGACCGCGCTCACGCCTGCCGCCGATCCGTCGCTGCTCGCCCTCGCGCTCTCGGTGCCAGGCCTCGACGTGCTCGGCGATCGGCTGTCCTGGGCTGACTACACCTCGGCGTTCGAGGCGAGGGAACACCTGGTGACCGCCGTCGCCTCCGCGCTCGCGCCGCTGATGAACGAGCTCGACGCCGTGTTGTCCAAGTCGCTCGACGGAGCGCCCTACCGCTTCACGCCCGAAGACGTCGGCCGCCGGAGCCTGCGCAACGCGCTCGTCGCCTACCGGAGCCGCTTGCCCAACGGTGAGCCGCTGCTGCTCCACCACCTCGCGCGCGCCAGCTCGATGACCGACACCCAGGCCGCGCTCGGGCTGCTCGCGAACACCGCCGGCGCCGCGCGTGACCGGGCCTTCGCCGACTTCTATGCGAAGTGGAAGGGCGAGGCGCTCATGGTGGACAAGTGGTTCGCGCTCCAGTCCGCGAGCTGCCGGCCGCAAGCCCTCGAAGACATCTTCGCGCTGGTGAAGCACGAGGCCTTCACGCTCGAGAACCCGAACCGGGTGCGTTCGGTCATCGCCACCCTCGGCATGGCCAACCCGCTCCGGTTTCACGAGGCGAGCGGCCGCGCGTACACGTTCCTGGCCGATCAGATCCGCACCATCGACGCGTTCAACCCGCAGATCGCCGCGCGAATGATGACGCCGCTGACGCGCTGGAAGCGGCAGGACCCGCCGAGGCAGGCGTTGATGAAGAAGGAGCTGCAGCGCATTCTCGACCGCGAGGGCTGCAGCAAGGACGTCTACGAGATCGCGACGAAGTCCCTCGCCTGAGCGCCGACTCGAGCCGCGGGTGGACACGCACCACTCGAGGAAGAACGTGAACACGGTGTCCACCGAATCGGCGCAGCCTCAGCGGAGGGCGATCAAGGTCGGGCTCGCCAGCCTCGCGGTCGCCCTCTCGGCGGGTGCGCTCTTCGCCTGGCCAGGCCAGCTGCACCCCGATGAGTTCTTCCAGGCCCTCGAGCCGGCGAACCGACTCGCCTTCGGCTTCGGCGTGAAGAGCTGGGAGTGGCAGGTCGGCTTGCGCAACTGGGCCGTGCCGGGAGTGATGGCGGCGCTCCTTCGCCTGGCGGCCGCGATTGGCGTCGAGAACCCGTGGGCGCGCCGTGCGCTGATGGCTCTCCCCTCGGTTGCGCTCTACCTGGCATCACTGCTGGCCGTGTACCGCTTCGCGGAGCGACGAGTCGGTGGGCGCCTCGCGGCGTGGGCCCTCGTGCTCTTTGGAACGACACCGGCCATCGCGCTCGTCGCCCTGCGCAGCTTGAGCGAGTCGTACTCGGCAGCGTTCCTGGTGCTGGCGTTCGAGAGACTCGACGCGTCCGATCGAGCTCCCCGGGTGGCCCTTCAGGCGGGCCTGGCGATGGGGCTCGCCGAGGTGTGCCGATACGGGAGCGCGCCCTTCATCGTGGTGACGCTCATCTGGCTCGCCCGAGAGGGCCGGCGGCGCCTCGTTCCCTTCGTCGCTGGCGGAGCGGCGGTCGCGTTCCTCCTCGGAGCACTCGATGCCGCGACCTGGGGCCGCACGCTCGACGAGCCGCACCTCGGCGGCTGGTGGCACTCCTTGATCGAGTACCTCACCTTCAACTTCATCAAGGGCGGCGCTTCGTCCTTCGGCCGCAGCCCGTGGTGGTTCTACGTGCCCTCGTTCGGCGTGCTGTGGGCGCTCCTCGGCGTTGGAGTCTGGCGCTCCGAGCCCCGGCTCCGCGCGGCGCTCCCGTTCACGGCCACCGTCGTCTATCTCGCGTCGATCGTCGCCGTTCCGCACAAGGAGGAGCGGTTCCTGATCCCCGCCATCTTCGTCGGGAGCTTCGCGGCCATGCCAGGCGTGGTGTGGCTGATCAGCCGAGTCACCGATCGCGCGTGGGCGCTCGCCGTGGCCGCACTCGCGGCGACGAGCGTGGGGACCTGGTCGCTCGGCGATGGGTTGAGACCGAAGGGCTCCGAGCTCGTGGTCCTCACCGAGCGAGCGAGCCGTGAGGGGCATGGGCTGCTCGTCGTTCATGCCGGCCTGTGGGGCTCGGCCGGGAGCTTCTACGCGCGAGGCTCGAACCTGATGCGTCTGGCCGATGACGCGCAGCCGACGCCGAGCCACCGCTGGTGTACCGCCGACGACGTGAACGACGCCTGTTTCCAGGTCGCCGTCGCCGACCCGAACGTCGATCGCGCGATCGTCATCGACCCACTCGACGCGAGCACGGAAGCGGCGCTGCGTGCGGCCGGTTTTCGCCGGGCTGGAGCACTCGAGAGTGCATACTGGTTCGAGCGATGAAACGCGCGGCCACCGCCCTCTTGCTGATCGGCTTGGCACCGCTCGGGTTGTGGCTCGCTGGCGGCTTCGCGGAGGACGTCGCACGCGTCGCCCTCGGGCTCGTCGTCGTCGGTGCGCTCGTTCTTCGCAAACAGCTCGAGCTCGCGGAGCTGCCGCGTTGGTCGAGCTGGCTGTTCCTCGGGTGCGCCGCGACGATGGTTCCCGTCTTTCTCGTGCACGGCTGGACCCGGGTGCTCGCTGGTCGAATGGGGGTCGACTTCGCGCTCTTCACCCAGTGCGTCCACTCGATCGCCACCACTGGAGTGCCCACGACGAGCCTGCTCGGGGACGCGCCGGTCAACTTCCTCACCCACCACTTCGCGCCGATTCTGTACCTGCCCGGCGCGCTCGCGGCCGTGGGTGTTCGAGCCCCCTTGGCGCTCCTCCTCGCTCAAGCCATCGCCTTCGCCTTCGTCCTGGCCGGCGTCTACGCAGGCGCGCGCGGTCTCGGTCTCCAAGCGCCCGTCGCCGCTGCCTGGACGCTCATCGTCTCGGTATGCCCGAACCTGCGGCCGGAGCTCCTCTGGGGCGTGCACGACGAGGTGCTCTCGCTGCCGTTCGCGGTGTGGGCCATCGTCGCGTTGATCCGCCGCCACCCCGTCCTGTCGATGGTGCTGATGGTGGCGAGCGCGAGTGGAAAGGAATCGTTCTTCGCGATCGGCCCCCTCTGGCTCGTCGTGCTCGTGCTCTGGGGCGGGAGCACGCGACGCCAGCTGCTGATCGCCGCCCTGCTCGCGTTCGCCGGCGTGGCCGCGGGAGCGTTCTACGTCTGGGGCCAACCGCTCTGGGCAGGCAAGACGTTCGACCACCTCGGTCGAGTCGGAGCAGAGCCCTCGACGATCCTCCCCACGTTCGGAGCGCGGGTTTCGTTCGCGGTGAGCTTCTTGCTGTGGCTCGGCTTCTTGCCGCTCTTCAGCCGTCGCGCTCGGCTGCTCGCCGTGTCGGCGCTGCCCTTCATCGGACTTGGGCTCGTCGCGAGCGACACCGAGCTGTATCGCTTCGGCGGATACCACTCGATCGTGCCACAGAGTCTGCTGGCGCTCGCCGGAGCCGCCGGGCTGGCCGACCTCCGACCGAACCTTCGCCGCTGGACGCCGATCGTCCTCGCCGCCCTCATCTGCGCTCAGCTGAGCTGGAACGCGCGTGGCTTGTGGCGACCTGCAAGAGAGGCCTCGACCGCTCGGTGGTACCCAGCGCCGGAACTCGCCCGCCTCCCGAAGGACGTGGTGATTGCAGCTGATCCTGCGGCTGCGTTGGCCCTGCTCGATCACCGCGTGGTGCGGGTCTTCACCGCCGAAGAACAGCGACTCTCCGTCGAGGTCGTCGTCGCGCGTCCTGACGGCTGGGAGCCTCCCGGCCCGTTTCTCATGGAGAACGCTCGAGCGTGTCCCGGCTTCGGGAGCTGGATCACCTTGTGTCGGGAGCCGCGATAGCCGAGCGCGTCAGTGGAGCGTGAGGAAGAAGAGGTCGCGCTGACGAAGGGTGCCGCCGGAGCGTTGGCATCGCTCGCTGGGAGACTCGCGAAGGTCAAAGCGGGATCGTCCGCATTGGTCGCGATGACGGAGGACGGTACTGGCGCCGGCGTGAATCTGAGAGCATCGGCCCGTGTCGACGCCGCCCGACTTCACCCGGTTCTTCAGTCTCTACTGGCCGTACGCCCACGGCCTGACGAACGCGAACGCGCCGGAGCCGCTGACGGTCCTGGAGGTCGGTGGCACTCCGCAGCTCCGGCTCGAGCGGCACGGCGTCCGCACGGGTGACGTGATCATCCCAATCACCACGCACATGGGCTCGCTCTTCGTCCTCGGCGCGATGCGACTGGAAGGTCCTGCGAAGGGAAAGCCGCTCATGTCTCTCGGTCCGCAGCGAGTGGGTGGCACCGAGCTCGTCGGGCTCCGGTTCGATCGACGGCTCACGACGACGGAGGTCCGCGGCTGGATCGTGCATGGATCGCGCGGCGCCCGGCAGACACGCCCGAACCCCGAAGGGAAGCTCTGGAGGCTCGGCGCGATCGACGGCATTCGCCACCTGCACGAGAAGACCGCGCGAATGGTGTGGGACGTGCTTCAGCGACCGATCGTCGAACCGCGCCGAGGGCCGACCATCGAGCAGCTCGAGAAGCAGGTCCGAGGGCAGCCCTGGAAGCGGAGCCGCGCCGCGGTCCTGGCCGACGCGATGTCCGAGGCGGGAGATGTCCGCGGGCGAATCATGACGCTCGAGCTCGAGATCTCCGCCGAGGCCGACCCTCGACGTGCCAGCGAGCTGGACGCCGAGCTCGACGAGCTGATCGATCTGAACCCGCAGCTGCTGCGACGCGCGGGCGGGTTTCCGTGGAGACGCTGCTGGTCCTCGCGCCGGCTGCTCGGGTTCTCGGTGAGCGGCATCTTGAAGCCAACCACCCGGCTTCGTGAGTTGCTCGACTCGGTGTTCACCGCTCCCTTCGTCCTCGTGCGCCCGATCTCGGGTATCAGCGCCGACCAGCTTCGCGCCGCGATCGGAGGCCAAGTCACCTCGCGTCGTTATTGGGTCAGCGCGCCCGACCTCGCCGTCGAACGCTGGCTCGCCGCGAGCGCGACGTGCTCCTTCGAGGCGACGTGCTCAGGCCACCTTCGCTCACCGGGGAGCGCCTACCCCTTGCCGCTTCAGCGCGCGAGCGGTCGCTTTGGCCGATTCTTCGTGCGGCTCCCGTCGAGAGAACTCGAGCTGCGGCTCGAGCTGCCAGATGGGCTGCACTCCATCAGCGGCATCATCGCAGCGTGGCGCACGAGCTTCCGCGAACACGGCGCAGGGCAGGTGCAGGTTCGCGAGCGCCCATTGCCGTGAGCGCTTCGCGCGCTGACTCAGCTCGACTTCCCGCGCTCGTTCTTCGCGGCCCGCTCGCGGCTTCGTCTCACGGATCCCAACGTGGGCCGTCGAGCGTGAGGCGTTGCCGCTGCACGTCCGTACGAAAGGCGCGAGTGGCCCCAGCGACGGTGACCGATCCACCCTGACTCGTGGCTCCCTTGAGCAGCGTGACCCGGGAGGCGCCGACCTGCACGTCCCAGCGATCGGCCTGCTCGGTCAGCGACACCGCGCGCTCGGCGAAGCCAGCCGACGTCCCTTGCACCACGCTCAAGAACACCTGGTCGGCGGCACCGGCGGTCTCGAGCTCGACGCGATGTTGCCCGATGCCGCCTTCGCTCACGCTTCGTTGAAGAGGCGCGGCCGGCACGAGGGTGGTGAGCAGCACCTGGCCGTCACCGGTCACGCTTCGCACCCGCTGCGGTCCCTCGAGCGTCGGCGGCTGCTCGAAGTGCATCACGAAGGTGCGCGCGACGCCGGCAGTCGTCGTGGTGATCCGATCGAGCACTACCAGCGCTTGCTCCGCGCGAAGAAGGACGAACTCGCGCACGTACTGACGCACGAGCGGGTTGTCGCGCGGCCCTCCGATGGACTCGAGATCGCGATACGCGGGAGTGAGATCGATCGCCGCGAAGGCGTACTCGTTCGTGCTCTCGAGCCGGTTCAGCACCGGCGCGGCGATCGGCGCGGCAGAGAGCACCGCATGCCCCTTCCCGTCGATGAGCACGACGTCGTGCGCGAGCGGATCCGAGGAGGGCACCCGACCAACGCCACGAAGGCCAGCCACGTCGCCGAAGCCTCCAGCGCTCTCACGGGTGAGCCAGGCGCCATCACGCCAGAGCTGAAACGCGCCGAGGTCCGAATGTTCGTGGCCAGTGCCGCTCACCGCGCCGAGCTGGAGCTGAAGCACCGTCGCGTTGGCGGCCCACGACGACCTCGCGATCATCCAACTCGGCCCGGCTTGGAAGAAGTCGAGCGGCTGCTCGCTGAGAGGCGACGAGGCGGTCTGCTCGTTCGTCGCGAGGACCCAGCGGTTCGCCGTTGCTCCCGTCTTCGCGAGCCACCCTCGTGCGATGCCACCCACCCTTCGACTGCGATGCACGTCCGCGATCGCCGCCATGAAGTCCGCGTACTCGGTGCGCTCCGCCGAGCGGCCGTTGGAGAAGTACGGTTCCTCATTCGAAGGAAACACCTCGAAGAAGCGCGAGCTCGTGTTCCGCAACAGCGTTGGCGCAGGCGAGGTGTTCGCCGCGAGCGTGAAGGCGGCTTCCTCGAAGAACGGGGTCTCGGCGAAGAGGTCGCGGCCGAGCAAGCGGGCGGTGACGAGCGGAACGGTCGCGCAGCCCAAGACGAGCGCGCCGACGTGGCTGCCTTCCTGGAGCGCACCTCCCGAACCACCGGCGAGCGCGTGGGGCAGAAAGGAATCGCGCCAGCGAACCTCGAGCGCCTCGCGAAGGAAGCCCGGCGCGTCGGCGTTCTCTCCGAAGCTCGTCACACCCCACTCGAAGTGGTTGCGAACGCGCGCCCAGTACACGTCGCTCTGCGGCATCGTCGGCCCGCCCCACGCCGCGCTCTCGAATTGGTGCAGCCGCTGATTCCAGGTGCTGGTGAACTGCGCGCGCTGCGCTGGCGTCCAGAGCGCGTGGCACCAGTCGTAGGTGAGGAACGCGCCCTCTCCCTCGTCCTCGAGGATGTCGTTCGGCGCCATGGAGAAGTCGAGCGCGAGCACCAGCGTGATGGCGCGTTGACACTCCGCCGCGTCGTTCGCGAGCAGACCATGGAGCGCGAGGCCGGTGACGTCGGCCTGATTCGGCGTGAATGGGTTCGACGCGAGCCAGCGTCGTGCACGAGCGAGCCGCTCGTCGTTCCACCAGAGCCGAGGATGAGCGGTGGGGATCGCGAGGCCGAAGGCGAACTGGTTCGAGACGGTGATGGGGACGACGACGGTCTTGCGCGGCGTGCTCTCCAGAGTGACGGTGAGCGTCTGGGAACCCGCCTCCATCGGCGCGGTGTAGGTCGCGCGGAGGCCGTCGCTGACGACGGTTCCGGCCGAGGCGACCCAGGTGAGCGGCGCGGTCGAGTTCGTCACCTGCGCAGCGAAGACCCGGGAGGTTCCTGGCGCGAGGGCGGCGGCTCCCGGCGTGACGTCGAGCGTGGGCTCGGGCGTGCGGGTCGTCAGCACGTCACCACGCGTGCAGCCGAGGACGAACGTCGTGACGACGAGCGCCGCCCAGCGTCCACCTCGCAGCGATGCGCCCAGGCCGAGGGGTTCGGGCTTCACGAGACGAACGAAGGAGCGGGAGCCGCGTCGATCGCCCCTCGGATCCGCGCGGACGAGCTTTCGGATCGCACGGCTCATCGTCGCCACCCCACGCTCACCGAGACTGACGCCCACGGCGCATCGAGCCCCAACCCGCGCGCGCCATCGACGGTCCCGCTCAGCTGCAGGAGCGCGACGCCACCTTCGAGCCCCACCCCGATGACGAGCGGACCGATGATGACGCCCGCACCGGCGACGGCCGCTGGACCGCCCCAGCCGCCCGCGAGCGTCGCGCCTCGAGTCGCCGTCTCGTCGAGCGGCGTGCCGATGATTCGACCGACCCCGAAGCGCGCCCCGACACCCGCCATCAGCTCGAGCCACGACGTCGCCTCGAGGTGAATCACCGGAGCCCCCGCGGCGCCAATCGTCTGCACAGTGAGTCGACCCGCTGCGCGCGTCACCTCTCCGTGTTCGCCCGTCACCTCGGCCCACAGCCCCCAGCGCTTCACTGGAATCCAGACGACCCGCGCCCCGGCGCCCCACTGCACCGCGCTCGAAGCCGGCAGCCATCGCACGGCCCCGACTCCTTCGACTCGAAGCACGCCTCGCGGCTGCTCGGGAGGAAGCACGCTCAACGCCTGTGCGCGCACCTCGGGCGGCACCTTCGGCGCTTCGGTCTCCTCGCGAGGCGTCAGGAGCAGCTCGCTCCAGCTCGCCGACACCAACTCGGCGATGGCGAGCGCCAACACCCGAGGCTGCGCCCGCGGAGTCACCTTCATCAACGAGACCTTGCGCCCGAGCGTCTTGTTGGTGACCGGGTCTTCGACGGTCAGCTCTGCCGACGCGCCGTCACAGCGCACCGTGGCCCGAATCGGCGTCGGCGTCGGTGGCGCGCTGCTGAGCTCGACCTGCGCGATGCGCTCCACCTCGGCGACGTCGAGCACCGAGCAGTCCGCCGAGGAGATCTCGATGGCACCGAGCACCAGCGCCGTCAGCACAGTCATTCCATTCCGCCGTGAGGTCGCACCAGACGAGCGCGGGGAACCAGAGGGTACCGTCGGAGAAACGAGAGGGCCAGCGGTGAAGGCGCGAGGCTGCCCGGCCCGGGTGCATTTCGACTACCCTCACCCAATGGATCGCCCCCGACTGTTCGCGCTCGCAGTGGTCCTCTCGCTCGGCCAGCTCGCGTTCGCTGACGGAAAGGACGTCGAGAAGCTCGCGGCCGCGTGTGATGGCGGAGACGCGAACGCCTGCTCGAACCTCGGCGTCCTCTACTTCGAGGGCAAGGTGGTGCGCGCCGACCCCGCCGCTGCCGCGAAGCTCTACGAGCGCGCCTGCGAGAAGGGCGTGCTCGCGGCGTGCAGCAACCTCTCGGCGTTCGTCAACACCGGCCAAGGCGGACTCACCGCGGACGAGCAGCGCGCGCTCCAGCTCGCGACCCGCGCCTGCGACGGTGGCTACCCAGGCGGCTGCTACAACCTCGGCTTCATTCGGAGCGAAGGCTCGAAGGCGGTGCGCGACGAGGTGAAGGGCGCGAAGGCCTACGAGCGCGGGTGCGCGAGCGGGAGCGCCAGCAGCTGTCGCAACCTCGGGCTCGCCTACATGGTCGGACGTGGCGTCGCGGTCGACGAGAAGCGCGGCGCCAGCCTCTACCAGCGGGCCTGCGACGCCAAGGACGCCCCCGGCTGCTCGAACCTCGGGTACGCCTACGAGCACGCACAGGGCCTCTCGAAGAACATCACCAAGGCTGCCCAGCTCTATGAACGAGGCTGCACCGGCGGCGACGCGATGGGCTGCTCGAACCTCGGGCGCTGCTACCTCGAGGGGCTCGGCGTTCCCGTCGACGAGAAGAAGGGACTCTCCCTGCTGCGTGACGCCTGCGCGCGCGGCCGACCGACCGCCTGCCGTTCCGTCGAGGCCTACACCGCGCCCTGATCAGACGTCGCGACGGCCAACCGACTCGGAGCCCGTCGATTCGCGCGAGGCACTCGAAAGCGCGCGTGCCTCCAGGTCCGACCCGAAGGTCACTCGATTCCGCCGTGGTGCCGCACGAGCCGGGCGCGGGCGCCTTCGGGGTAGCGCTGGAGGTACTCGAGGGCGAGCGTATGAGCACGACCGGCGTTGCCAGCGCGAGCCTCGGCTTCGACTTCGCGCGCGAGTGCATCGGGAACGAGCGGACCATCGGGCTGGAGCACCCGCGCCTTGGAGAACGCCTGCGCCGCCTCCGCGGGACGTCCGAGCTCGTCGAGCAGCGTGCGCCCGAGCGTGAAGGCGGCCAGCGGCGCGCGTGGATCGTTGGGGAACCGGGTGAGGACTCGACGCAGCGGCGTCACCGCTTCCTGCGGGTGTTTGCTCAGCCGCGCGACGTCGGCGGCGAGGAGCAGCTCGGCGGGCTCGTCCTTCGGGGGCTGGGCCTTCGAGAGCTCGACCCAGGCGGTCGCGAAGTCACCTTCTTCCGCGAGCTGCTTCCACTTCGCGACGGGCTTGGGCGTCGGCCGTCGCGTCGGCTCGCTCGGCTGGGCTGGCTGCGGCGGGAAGGTGCGCACGTCTCCAGCCTGCAGGCGAACGTCTTGCCCGTCCCATCGCACCACCGCTTCACCTTCGATGACGGTGACGGTGGTGACGTCGGTTCGGTCGACCAGCACCTGCGAGGCCGAGACGACGATCTCGACTGGACCGGCCTTGAGCGAACCCGTCCCTCGCACCTTCACGCGGCCGGCGACGAGCACGCCCTCGACGAGGGTGGGCGGCCGAGTTCCTTCGGCGCTGATCTCGAATGACGGCGGCGGCGGCTTCGGAGGAACGACTGGCGCTTCGGCAATCGGCACTGGCGTCTCGGTGACGGGTGCAGGCGAGGAGATTCGCACGCCCACCGCGACCACGCCGAGGAGCACCGCCGCCGCGACCGAGACGCGAACGATTCGGCGGCGCCGCTGCTTGCGCACCACGCCTCGCTGCGTCGAGGCCGCGCGCGCGTCACTCCACTGCGGCTGCACCTTGCGAAGCGCAGCGTCGAGCTCGCGTCGACTCATGACGACACCTCCCGAACCGACTCGGTGTGAGTGGAGGGCTTCATGCAGTCACCTCGTCGACGGCTTCCTGCGCGGCAGAGATGCGCCGCTTCGCAGTCGCCAGAGAACACCCGGTCAGCTCGGCCACTCGCTCGAGCGATTCACCTTCGACGTGCCGGAGCACCCACGCGACCCGTTCGTTCACCGGCTGCTCGTCGAGCGCTTCATAGACTTGCGCCAACATCATTCGCTCCTCCGCCGACGCACCGGGCGCTTCGACCTCGGCGTCGGACGCGCCATCGAAGCCCAGCACCGAGAGCAGCTTTCGCCGTCGCAACCGCCGGCTCGCCACGTTCACCGTCGTCGACGCGAGCCAGCCCTTGATGGCGCCGCGATCACGCAGGCGTGAGAGCCCCGTCAGCGCGGCAAGGAAGACGTCCTGCACCACGTCGTCGACGTCGCCATCTCGCCCGAGGAGCCGGTAGGCGAGCCCCGCCACGTAGCGGCCGTACTCCACGTACAAGTCGCCCGGGTTCTCGACCGGTTCGACCAGGCGCAGTGGCGACGACGGGGCCATTCGTCACCTCTGTACCTCGAGGCCCGGTGTTCGGCTCGCGCGCCGAAATCAGCTCGAATATGAAGAACTTCCGTGTTCAGGTTCCTCAAGTCGCTGTTCACGCGCGCGCAGGCTCCAGCACCTCGCTGGCCCGTCGAAGACCGCGAGGCGTCCTTCAAGAAGGTGCGAACGCTCCCCATCGGCTCGGGCTCGTTGATCATCGACTCCGGAGGAAACGACCCGCACGCCGTCTTCGTCGAGCCAGGGAAGTGGTCGGTCTTTCAGAGCAGGGACGAGGCGAGCTGCATCAGCTCGGTCGCGCTCGTTCGCCCTCAGCTCGCCACGGCGGGTCGACTGATCGATCGCGACGAGAGTTCGGTCATGGTCGACGACGGCTGCGTGACCTTCGTGGACTCCGACGTGTACGACAGCGAGCGCGGTCAGGCCCTCCTCCGCTCGGACGATCGCCTCGAGGCGAGGCGTTGGCCGAGGGGCTTCTTCCTGTCGTCGACGGGCATCGGTGACGGCAACTTTCGCATCAGCGTGCTCGCGACCGAGGAGAACGAGTTCGATCGCCTCGGCATGATGGCAGTGATCGTCAGCTTCACGGCGACTCCAAGCGAACGAGTGCTGCGTTCGCTCGCGGCGACCCTGCCGGCGTGGAAGGAGGAGCCTCCTGAGGAGGAGGAAACGCCGAGCAATGGGTTCCATCGCGACCTCATCGGCAGGTACCAACTCACGCTCGCCGATCGCGCGGACTTCCTCGACGCACTGAACCAGCGGCGGCCTTGGACGATTGGCGATCTGCAGATCCTCCACGAGCCCTCACCCAGCCTGCGTCGAGAGCAGTTCACCGTCATCGTCTCCGTGACCGCCGAGCTCGCCGCGACCATCCATCGATCGGTGGCTGAGGCGAGCCGTGGCACGACGCTCGAGTGGCAGGAGTTCCCAGACTTCTCGATTCGCCTGCTCTAGGCGGCGGTCTCGCTGGCGCGGTTCGAACTCGAGCCCGAAAGTTCGGGGCTTACGAGCCGGTGAGCCGTTTTGCGCACCAACGGTACCGAGGTGGCATGAACGGACGCCACGTCGCGCTCGCGGTGATGTTTGGAGTCGGCTGCACCGGCACCATCGACGGCGGACGGAGCCCGAACGGCGAGTTTCCCACCGACTCATCACCGTCGCCCACGTCCCCAACCGGGCCGATGCCGACCGAGCCGACGCCGACGATGCCCACCATGCCGTCGGCGCCGTGTACCGCGGTGGAGCCGGCGCCGGCGCGAGTGATTCGGCTCTCGCAGGTCGAGTTGGGCAACACGCTCGACGTGCTCTACGGCCAGGTCGCGGCGCTCGACGTGCCGCGTGACTCGCGCGCCTTCGGCTACTCGACGGGTGATCAGCAGACCGTCAACCTGCCCTTCGCCGAAGGCCTGCAGCGAACGCTCGAGACGCGGAGCACGGCCGTCCGCGCGAGCTGGACCTTCTCGAGCACCTGCCAGGCGAGCGAGACCGCGGCGCGAACCTGCGCGATCGATCAGCTGCGGACCCTCGGGCGGCTCGCGTTCCGGCGCCCACTGACGGCGAGCGAGGTGACGGAGCTCGGCGAAATCTACGACCTCGGCCGCGACACGACGGCGACGACGACGGTGCTGGCCCGCGCCCGTGCCGGCATGGACTACGCGCTGCGCGCCCTCGCCCAGTCACCGCAGCTGCTCTATCGAAGCGAGCTGGGCACGGACGGCGCCGCGGCTGGAACGAACGCTGCGCTGACGAGCTCCGAGCTGGCGACCGCCCTCGCCTACACCCTGCTCGCCGCGCCGCCCGACGCCGCGCTGCTCGACGCCGCCGAACGCGGAGAGCTCTCGACCTCGGCCGGACGACGCGCGGAGGTGAACCGGCTCCTCACCGCCTCACCGAACCTCTTCGCCGCCCAGCTCGAGCGCTTCGTCTCGGAGTGGCTGCTCATCGACTTCGACAAGCCGGCCTGGACGAAGAGCGCCTCCACCTACCCATCCTTCAGCCCCGCGCTGCTCACCGCCATCAAGAGCGAGACCTCACAGCAGCTCCGTGGTTGGGCGCGGCAACCCTCGTTCGACACGTTGCTCACCGGCAGCTCGTGGGTCGTCGGCCCGCAGACCGCCTCGCTCTTCGGAATCTCGGCGCCAGCGACGGCGGGCTCGGTCGCGCTCAACCCCTCGCAGCGCGCCGGCATTCTCACCTCGCCGGCCTTCCTCGGCACCCACGCGCACACCGACGGCAGCGCGCCGGTCTCGCGTGGCATCGTCGTCCTCCGCAACGTGTTGTGCCGCTCGCTCCCGCCGCCGCCGGCGAACGTGCCGCCGCTCCCGTCGTCGAGCTCGATGCCCGGCCGCACCACTCGCGCCGTCGTCGAGAACCACCTGCGCAACGGTGGCTCGGCCTGCCAGGGCTGTCACGCGCTCTTCAACCCGATGGGCTACGCGCTCGAGGCCTACGACGGGCTGGGCCGCTTCCGCACCGAGGAGAACGGCCTGCCGGTGGACTCGACGGGCGCCATCGTCGGGCTCGACAGGCCCGATCAATCCGTCGCCGGCCCCACCGAGCTCGCGCGTGCCTTGTCGTCCTCGGCCGAGGTGCAGAAGTGCTTCACCAAGCAGGCCTTCCGGTTCGCGACCGGCCGCCTCGAGGCCACGGCCGACCGCTGCACACTCGAGCGACTCGACGCCCGCTTCGCCGCGAATGGCAAGGACGTCGCCGGGCTGCTCTCGGCGCTCATCGAAGACGAGACCTTCACCCAGCGAAAGGTGGCCACTCCGTGACGCAGATCTCCCGCCGTGCCTGGCTCAAGACGTTCGCGGGCCTCTCCGCGGCCTCGGTCGCGCAGTTCGATGGGCTGTTGCGTTCGGCCTGGGCGCAGACGGCGCCGCCGCTCCGCCTGGTGTGCCTGACGCAGCCGCACGGCATCACCTCGTACTGGCGCCCGCGCATGCCGAACGGCGGAGCGCTCACCGAGCGTGGCTGGAGGCTCGACTTCGATCCCGACTCGTCCCTCGGTCCGCTCGAGCGTCACAAGGACTCGATGGTGATCATCGAGGGCCTCGACTTCACCTGCTGCTACGGGCCTGGCTCGACCGGCTCCATCGGCCACCACAGCGCAATCGCCGCGCTCACCGGGAGCGACCTCCGTGGCCCGGACGATCGCCGCTCGAAGACGCCGTCCATCGACATCTTCCTCGCCTCGCTCCTGCGCACGCCGCCCCTGGTGATCACCTTCTACGACGCGCTCAAGAGCTGGGACGCGACCGGCGAGGTGTACCCCGAGAACGAAGACATGGTGCGCACGTACCAGCAGCTCTTCGGTGGGCTGATGACGACGACGGATCCAGTCGCGCAGGCGAAGAGCCGGGCCGATCTCCGCGTGCTCTCGTACCTGAACTCCGACGCGCAGCGCCTGCGAACGCGCCTCGCCGGGCCCGAGCGGGTGAAGCTCGATCAACACCTCGAGACGCTGCACTCCATGGAGACGCGCATCAACCGGCCCACCAGCTGCGCGAAGCCGGCCGCGCCCGTCGGACGCGGAGACCTGATGGAGTACCCGCTGCGGCACCAGCTCGCGATGCAGTACCTCTCGACCGCGCTCGCGTGTGGCCTGACCCGCGTGGCGACCTGTCACTTGAGCGGTGGCAATCGAATGCCCTTCCTCGATCTCGGGGGCACGGACCCAGCGGTGCACAACGACGTCGTGCACGTGATGCAAGACAACGTCGACCTCTCGATTCGGCGTGTCTCGCGCATTCACCGCTGGCACGCCGAGCACGTGGCGGCGCTCTGCGATCAGCTCAAGGCGATTCCCGAGGGGAACGGCACCGTCTACGACAACACGATCATCCTCTGGACGAACGAGCTCGGGAATCCGCGCGACCACGAGCCGTGGAACGTGCCCTTCGTGCTCCTCGGCGGCGGCGGCGCTTGGCAGAAGGGCCGTTTCCTCACCTACAACTCCGGCAGCGGAACGTCGGTCACCGCGCGCGAGACGAACGCGCACAACCGGCTGCTCACCAAGGTCGCCAATCAGTTCGGCGCCAACCGCACCTTCTTCGGTGAGCCGGCCTTCACTGGGGAGCTGCAGGGGCTGTGAGAGTCCTCGGCCTCGCAGCGCTCGTGGTCTCGTCGTGCGTCGGCATCGCGGAGGCTCCATTCGGCACCACGCTCTCGCCCGAGCCGTCGACCGACGCGGGCGTCTCCGAGGAACGAGATGCGTCCGTCGAGCCGATCGACTCGGGGACGGAGGTCGACGCCGGGCAGCCGATCGATGCAGGCGCGGCGCATGATGCGGGACGCGTCGTCGACGCCTCGACGCCCGATGCTGGGGTGACCTTCGACGCAGGTGGAGTTGGACCGTTCGATGCCGGCGCGTTCCCCGAGCGGCCAGGACCGTTTCATGGACAGGTCCCGACGATCCTCAGTCCTCCGACGCCGCTGATGCCGACCCAGGGTGCGTTCGACGACACCTGCGCGATCACCTGGAACGCGCACGCTCAGGAGCTGCTCTTCACCGTCTGTCAGGTGAACGACGTCTGGAGGCTCCGCCCGACCGTCACCACGAACGCCGGCTTCGACATCGTGCGCGTCGGCGGCGAGGGCGTGTTCGGCATGCAGGGGCTCGCGGTGTTGCCTGACGGCGCGCTCGTGGTCGCCGAGACCGTTCAGCATCGGCTCACGATTTCTCGCGGAGGCTACGCGTCACCGCAGCCGCTGGTGACGAGCTGGCCCGGAGACGCCACGACGCCCGCCGGGCCGTTCAACATGCCGCTCCACCTGGTGGCCCGTTCGGACGGCACGATCTACTTCACCGATCCGAAGACCGAGTCGGGGCAAGGCGCCGCCGCGTACACCGCCGTCTATCGCGTCGCTCCGAATGGAACGCTGTCGGTGCACCACAAGGGCCTCGCCGCACGTGGGCTCGCGCTCTCGTACGACGAACGCACGCTCTTCCTCAGTGGAGAGAACCGCTACGGAGAGGCGCAGCTCTATCGGGTCGCGCTGGCGCCGGACGGTGCGGTCGGCGCGGCGACGCTCCTCGTGGGAGGACCGAACGAGGGCATCGGCGCGTACGGGCTCTGCGTCGACCAGGCCGACAACCTGTACCACGCGGCTCGGCGGGGCGTTCGGGTGTACTCGCCAGCGGGAACGCTGATTCAACAGCTCGACGTGCCCGGCGCGAGTGACTGCTCCTTCGGCGACGCCGACGGCAAGAGCGTCTACTTCACGACCGAGTCGAGCCTCGCGGTGCACAACCTCTATCGAGCGCGGGTGAGCATCCCCGGCGTGTTCTGAGCCCTTCGTCTTGTTTGTTGACTGAGGCGCCCGTCAGTGGCGAACACAGCCTCCCGTCAGGAGGAATCGTGGGCTCGTTCAAGGACGTCTCGGCAGAGGCCGACCAATTCGGTGCGCAGGAACACGGCGTCATCGATCTCTGGAAGAAGCAGAACACCTTTCATCGCTCGGTCGAGCAGCGAAAGGACGCGCGGAACTTCATCTTCTACGACGGCCCTCCGTTCGCGACCGGTCTGCCGCACTACGGCCACCTCGTCGCCTCGACGCTCAAAGACATCGTGCCGCGCTACTGGACGATGCGCGGCTTCCGCGTCGAGCGCCGCTTCGGCTGGGACACCCACGGCCTGCCGATCGAGATGCAGGTCGAGAAGAACCTCAACCTGAGCGGCCCGCACAGCATTCGCGAGTTCGGCATTGCCAAGTTCAACGAGGCCTGCCGCGGCTCGGTGCTCACCTACGTCGAGGAGTGGCGCCGCACCGTCACCCGCGTCGGCCGCTGGGTCGACTTCGACGACGACTACAAGACGATGGATCTCTCCTTCATGGAGAGCGTGTGGTGGGTCTTCGCCGAGCTCTGGAAGAAGGGCCTCGTCTACCAGGGCCGCCGGGTGATGCCGTACTCGTGGCGGCTCTCCACGCCGCTGTCGAACTTCGAGGCCGGCCTCGACTACCGCGACGTCGACGATCCCGCGCTCACCATTCGCCTCGTGCTCGACGAGCCGATCGGCGGAAAGAAGACCTCGCTGTTGGTGTGGACGACCACCCCGTGGACGCTCCCGTCGAACCTCGGCGTCGCGGTGAAGGACGACATCGACTACGTGGTCGCCGATCACGAAGACGGCCAGCGCTACGTGCTCGCGAAGGACCTGCTCGCCCAGACGCTCGGAGACAAGGCCACCGTCGTCAGCACGGTCAAAGGCAAGGACCTGGTCGGCAAGACCTACGCGCCGCTGTTCCCGTTCTACGCCGAGCGAAAGGCGAAGGGCGCGTTCCGGGTCATCCACTCCGGGCACGTGACGACGACCGACGGCACCGGGCTCGTGCACATGGCGCCCGCGTTCGGTGAAGACGACTTCGAGGCCTGCAAGAAGAACGGCATCGAGCTCGTCGATCCCGTCGATCCCGAGGGCAACTTCACCGCCGAAGTGCCGCCGTACCAGGGCAAGAACGTGAAGGAGGCCGACAAGCAGATCATCCACGACCTCAAGGCCCAGGGCTCGGTCTTCAAGCACTCGCAGATCCGCCACCCGTATCCGTACTGCTATCGGTCGGGCACGCCGCTCATCTACAAGACGACGCCGTCTTGGTACGTGAAGGTCGAGCCGCTGCGCGATCGCATGGTGGCGAACAACGCGACCATTCACTGGGTGCCGGGCTTCGTCGGAGAGAAGCGCTTCGAGAACTGGCTCAAGGAAGCGCGTGACTGGTCGATCAGCCGCTCGCGGTTCTGGGGCACGCCGATTCCATTGTGGATGAGCGAGGACGGCAGCGAGATGCACTGCGTCTCGTCGGTGCAGGAGCTCGAGCAGCTCACCGGCGAGAAGGTGACCGATCTCCACCCACACAAGATCGATCACCTCACCTTCCAGCGGAACGGCAAGACGCTGAAGCGCATCGGCGACGTCTTCGACTGCTGGTTCGAGTCGGGCTCGATGCCGTACGCGCAGCTGCACTACCCGTTCGAGAACCGCGAAGTCTTCGAGCAGGCGTTCCCCGCGCAGTTCATCGCCGAGGGGCTCGATCAGACCCGCGGCTGGTTCTACACGCTGCTGGTGCTCTCGACGGCGCTCTTCGACAAGGCGCCGTTCAAGAACGTCATCGTGAACGGGCTCGTGCTCGCCGAAGACGGCTCGAAGATGTCGAAGAGCAAGAAGAACTACCCGGATCCGAACGAGGTGATCGAGAAGTTCGGCGCCGACGCGCTGCGGGCGTATCTGATCAACTCGCCGCTGGTGCGCGCCGATCCCATCCGTTTCCTCGCCGAGCCGAACGAGAAGTCATCGGGCGCCTCGGTCAAGGAGGTCGTGCGCACGGTGCTCTTGCCGCTCCAGAATGCGTGGAGCTTCTTCGTCACCTACGCGAACGTCGACGGCTGGAACCCGAAGACCGATCTCGCGAAGGCACCCGCGCTCGAGAAGCGGCCCGAGCTCGACCGGTGGATCCTCTCGGTGCTGCAGTCGCTCGTCCGCGAGATCAACACGCAGATGGAGGGCTACTACCTCGACAAGGTGGTCCCGCCGATGCTCGGGTTCATCGACGATCTGACGAACTGGTACATCCGCCGGTCGCGCCGCCGCTTCTGGAAGAGCGAGGACTCGACCGACAAGGCCTCGGCCTACGCGACGCTCTACGAAGTGCTGACGACGTTCTCGAAGGTGATCGCGCCGGTGTTGCCGTTCTTTGCCGAGCGCCTGTACCAGAACCTGGTGGTCGAGCCCGGGCTCGCTGCGCCGAAGGAAGACAGCGTGCATCTCTGCGCCTATCCCCTCGTCGAGGAGAAGAAGATCGATCGGCACGTCGAGGAAGCCATGGCCTCGGTGCGGGCGACGGTCGCGTTGGGACGGGCGCTGCGCGAGAAGCACAAGCTCAAGACCCGGCAGCCGCTCTCGACGCTGACCGTGGTGTCGACGAGCGAAGCGGTGCGCAAGGCCCTCGTCGCGCACGCCGAGCTGCTCGAGGACGAGCTCAACGTGAAGCAGGTGGTGGCGCTGGCCGACGACGCCTCGCTCGCCACGCTCTCGTTCAGGGCGAACTTCAAGACGCTCGGGAAGAAGCTCGGGCCCAAGATGAAGGACGCCGCGAACGAGGTGCAGGCGTTCACCCGTGCGCAGTGGGCGATCCTCGAGAAGGGCGGCGCCGTCACCGTTCAGGGCGCGGAGCTCACCAAGGAAGACGTGCTGGTGACTCGGAGCGCGAAGGGCGAGGTCGTCGTCGAGTCCGAGGGAGACCTCACCGTCGCCCTCGACACCAAGGTGACCGAGGTGCTCAAGCAAGAAGGGCTCATGCGCGAGCTCGTCGCCAAGGTGCAGAGCGCGCGGAAGGACGCCGGCCTCGAAGTGGCCGATCGAATCGTGCTGACGGTGGCCTCCGATGACGCGGCAGTGAAGGCGTGCGTGAGCGCGTTCGAGGCGCACATCAAACAAGAGGTCCTGGCCACGAAGATCGAGCTCGCTGGCGCGGGAGCCGAGGCCGTCGACCTCGATGGGCACTCGGTCTCACTCCGAGTCTCCAAAGCGTGATTCGGAAGGCGCGCGGAGCGTGAAGCCGTTGCCCACGCTCCGCCACCGGTTCTGCGTTACCAGTTCGTGATCGGGGCCCAGAGCCAGGCCATGTGACCTCCTTTCCGAGGGTCGAACCTCGGCATTCGACGACCTGGCTCGGTCGGAAGTCGCACGGCGCTGCACGAAACGCGTCGATTCTCAGCGGCAGGGCACTCGAGGCGCGTCGAGATCGAGGTGTTTGATCAAGGTGTCGAAGTTGCGCTGGTTCGCCTGCGGACAAATGGTCGCGGCCTTCGTCGCCAGGTTGCCCGAGGTGTATTCGACCTGGAGCACCGCCTTTCCCGCGGTGATGAACGGCTGCAGGTCGGCGCACTCATTGAATTGGAAACACTCCTCGTTCACCGCGAAGTCGACGTCACCCACCAACTGCGGGACCTGGGCGAGGTCGTTCTTGAGCGCGACGCCGAGTCCGCGGGCGTGCCCTTCTCTCGCGAGGAAGCGGATGAAGTCGAGCTGATCGGCCGCTGTGATGGGGAAGCCCGGGTTGTTGTCGATGGCGTCGACGTCGTCGGGCTCCACCGCGTCACAGTGCTTCGTCACCGCCAAGTCGAGCCGCCCGCTCATCACCGTCCGCACCGCGGCCTGGCGGAAGTCGAGCCAGAATTGCCCCGGCCAGCCTTGCACTGGGTTGCCGCGAAACGGCGCGAGCTGCGCGGAGTCGGGCCGGCCCGGCTCGTAGGCGGTGTCGAAGTAGCAAATGACCTTGCGTCCCGAGGCGTGCAGCGAGTCGATCGTCGCTTGCGGCGCCTCGAAGAGGTCGATGTCGAAGACACCCGCGTCGACGGTCGTGTCGATGGTGCCAGTGAGCTGCCATTGCCACGACGTTCCCGGAGCCAGTCGCAACCAGCCAGCATCGGCCGGGCTTCCCCCGGCGCGTCCGCCACCGACTGAGCCGCCACCGACTGAGCCGCCACCAACCGAGCCGCCACCGACCGACCCGCCACCGACTGAGCCGCCACCAACTGAGCCGCCACCGACTGAGCCGCCACCGACTGACCCGCCACCGACTGATCCGCCACCGACTGATCCGCCACCAACCGAGCCGCCACCGACCGATCCGCCACCGACCGAGCCGCCACCGACCGAGCCGCCACCGACTGATCCGCCACCGACACCTCCATCCGACGAGCCGGCTGGGGGTGAACAGGAAGCGAGCAGCACCAGAGCGACGAACACACGGAGCATTCGCGCGAGAGTAGCTCGTGAGCCCGACGACCGCGCCCGTCTTCTCACGATTGTGGTCCGTACACCCCTGCTGCCACCCGCCCTCGCCAACGCCGGGCCCCAGTCACAGGACACGATCGTCGCGAGCATCAGGGTGTTCGATCTCTTCAGCGTCACCAACTACGCCGGCCTCCGCACGCTCCCCTCGTCGACGCCGATGTGTCTCGAGTGCGCGCTCAACTCAGGAGACATCTCGCACGTCGTCGCCAGCCCGTGACGCCACCGGGTGCGCCGACCCCGACCTCCCACCTTCGTTGACTCAACGTGACAGCCCGCACGCGCGCGCCACGTCGTCGCGATAGACGAGCCAGGCCTGGAGCGCCTGCTCCATCGCCACCACCACCTTGCCTCGCTCGTCGGCCGGCACGTGATCGAGCATCACCCGCCAGGCCGCCTTCCGATGGTCTCCCTCGACGCCACGATGGGCCTTGGTGAGGGCCAGCGACTCGACCGGCAGCGCGTAGTGCTTCACCAGCGGGTGTTCGCTCAGCGGCGGCTCGGGGCGAGGTGGCGCGGCGGGGTCGAACAGCGAGCGCTCGTGCGGAGTTCCCTCGATGAAGAGGGTGACGATGGCGGCCGACACGCTCCAGCCGCGCGCCTGGGTCAGCTCGTCGAGGAGCCCACGGTAGAGCCTCGCGCCAGGGAGCAGCTCCACCCGCTCGAAGCGGCGCAGGTCGAAGCCGAGCCCACGGGGGTACTCGAGGAACAGCTCCGGGTGCGGCCGGCCGGCGTGGAGCCCGCCCGTCTCTTCCTCGTAGAGGTTCTCGGCCAGCTCACGCCGCACCGCCGGCAGCGGACACTGCACGTACGCGCGCCCCACCAGCACGGGGAAGTCGCGCACGAAGGTGGCGTAGTCCTGCTCGAGGTGAACGTGGAGCAGCGCCTTCTTCACCGTGCCGTCGGTGAAGCGCGGCCAGGCCCAGTGCTCCTTGCGCTCCATCACCGCCAGCAGCGCGTCACGAAATTCGTCCCGGGTCATCGGCCGATTGTCCGGCGAGGACCGAGCCGGCGTCAAAACTCTGTCGCGCAAAGCTCGCATGGCCCCCTTATCCGATCGATCGTGGGGCTCGATCTCGACGCAGAGGTGGTTCGGCTGATTCGAGCCAAGGTGATCGAACTGCCCACCTATCCCGGCATCGCCCTCCAGCTGCAGCGGCTGATCAGCGCGGGCACCTTCGGCATGGACGAGCTGGTGAAGCTGGTCGAATCGGACCCGGGGCTCGCAAGCCATGTCGTGCGCGCCGCGAACTCGGCCTTCTACCGGCCCATTCAGCCCATCACGACCCTGCCCTCGGCGATCCTCCGCATCGGCGCCTCCGAGCTCGGGAACATCGCCATCGCCGGCACCCTCGGCGTCCAGGCGCTCATCGACGGGCCGCTGGTGGCGCTCCGCCGCGACAGCTGGCGCCGGAGCCTGGTCAACGCGCTCCTCTGTCAACAGCTCGCGAGAGGGCGGCGGCTCGACCCGGGAGAAGCGTTCCTCGCCGGGCTCCTCCACGACTTCGGAGAGACGATCGCCTATCGCACCTTCGAGGTGATCCTCGGCGAGCACCCCGAGGTGAGCCCCCGCCCAGCGGAGCTGTGGGTGCAGCGCGCGAAGGCGTACCACGTCGAGCTGGGCATGACGCTCTCGGCCGATTGGAGGCTGCCCAACTTCCTCGCCGAGGTGGTGGCCCGGCACCACGACGAAGACTCGGCGCTCTGCGAGAACGCGAAGCTGATGGAGCTGGTGCAGACGTGCGACGTGCTGAGCGCGCGGCTGTTCGAGTCGACGTCGCTCGAAGCGGCCGAGCTGTCGTCGATGGGTGGTGTCTCGCCGGCCGAGCACGCGGCGCTGCTGCACCTGGTGCCGAAGTTCCCCTCACTCCTCGAGTCGCTCGACGTGCCCGGCACCAGCGCGGTCCCCAGCCTCGTCTCGCAAGAGACGCCGCCACCGACCGAGACGCCCGACCTCGACCTCGTGGTGAACATCGTCCGGCGCGGGCAGCGCGAGCCGTACCGCGCGCGGCAGTTCACCGACACCACCGTCAAGGTTCGAGGGAAGGCGACGGTGGCGCTGCGGCAGCTCGTCAACGTCGAGATCGGCGACTTCGCTTTCCCGGCCACCGTCACTGCGAGCTGCACCTCCAACGACGAGTGTCAGCTCGAACTCAAGCCCTTCGCGCTCGATGCGAGCGCGATGGGGCGGTGGAAGGAGCTGTCCTCCACCGCCCAGCGACGAGCGGCCTGAGTCACTTCCTCGCGAGCGCAGCGTGGGCGGCAGCGAGGCGCGCGATGGGCACCCGGAACGGGGAGCAGCTCACGTAGGTGAGGCCCAGCCGGTGGCAGAAGTCGATGCTCTTCGGGTCGCCGCCGTGCTCTCCGCAGATGCCGACCTCGAGCGACGGCCTCGTCTTGCGGCCCTTCTTCACCGCCATCTCCATCAGCCCACCGACACCGCGCTGATCGATGCTGGCGAACGGGTTCTCGGGGAGGATGCGCTTCTCGAGGTACTCGAGGAGGAACCCGGTCTCGGCGTCGTCGCGGCTGATGCCGAACGTCGTCTGGGTGAGGTCGTTGGTGCCGAAGGAGAAGAACTCGGCGAGCGAGGCGATCTCGTCGGCGGTCACCGCCGCCCGCGGGATCTCGATCATCGTGCCGAACTGGTACTTCACCTTGAGGCCGCGCTCGGCCATCACCTTCTTCGCTTCCTCCTCGAGGATCGAGCGCTCGAAGGCGAGCTCGGTCTTGAGCGAGGTGAGGGGGATCATGATCTTCGGGTAGACCTTGATGCCGTCCTTCTGGCAGGTGCAGGCCGCTTCGAAGATGGCGCGCACCTGCATGCGCACCAACGCGGGCAGGTGAATGCCGAGCCGCACGCCGCGCAGGCCCAGCATCGGGTTCTGCTCGCGCATGCCCTCGACCGCCGAGAGCATTCGTTTCTGCTTCGACAGCTTGCTCTCGAGGCCGAGCCCGTCGACCTCGGCGCCGGAGAACTTGAGCCGGGTCTCGAGCTCGGTGACCTCTTGGAGCAGCTCGTCGTGGCTCGGGAGGAACTCGTGGAGCGGCGGGTCGATGAGGCGAATGGTGACCGGCAGCCCATTCATCGCGCGGAACAAGCCGTCGAAGTCGCCGCGCTGCATCGGGAGCAGCTGGGCGAGCGCCTCGTCCTGTTCCTCCGGGCTCGCCGCCAAGATCATCTTCTGCACGATCGGCAGTCGCTCGGTCTCGAAGAACATGTGCTCGGTGCGGCACAGGCCGATGCCTTCGGCTCCGTACTGGCGTGCCCGCTCCGCGTCGCGCGGGTAGTCGGCGTTCGTCCACACGCCGAGCGTGCGGGTGTCGTCGGCCCACTTCAGCAACGTCATCAGGAATGGGTCGTCGAACTCGGGCACCATGGTGGGCACCTCGCCGGCGAAGACCTCACCGGTGGTGCCGTCGAGCGAGACGACGTCGCCTTCGGAGAAGGTGCGACCCTTCACCGTCATGCGCTTGTTCTCGACGTCGACCTCGAGGGTGGTGATGCCGACGACCGCGGGCTTGCCGAACTGGCGGGCGACCAGGGCGGCGTGGCTCGTTCGACCTCCGCGTGAGGTGAGAATGCCCTTCGCGGCGAGCATGCCGTGCACGTCGTCGGGCTTGGTCTCGGGCCGCACGAGGATGACGGGCTTCTTTTCCTTTCGGCCCAGGCGCTCGGCGGTGTCGGGGTCGAAGACGACGGCGCCAGTCGCCGCGCCCGGAGACACGTTGAGGCCCTTGGCGAGCAGATCGCCGCGATCGACCGCCGCCTTGCGGGCCTTCAGGTCGAACTGCGGGTGGAGGAAGAAGTCGACGTGCTCGGGCTTCACCCGGAGCACCGCCTCGTCCTTGGTGATCATCCGTTCCTTGGTGAGCTCGACGGCGATGCGCACCGCAGCCTGGGCCGTGCGCTTGGCGTCACGCGTCTGGAGAATCCACAGCTTCGCGTCTTCGACGGTGAACTCGACGTCTTGGGTGTCGCGGAAGTGCTTCTCGAGCTTCGTGCACTGTCTGGCGAACTCGGCCGCGACCTCCGGCATGTCTTCGGCGAGCGCGGTGATGCGCTTGGTCATTCGCGTGCCGGAGACGACGTCTTCGCCCTGCGCGTTGAGCAGGTAGTCGCCCTCGAGCTGCTTCTCTCCAGTCGAGACGTTGCGGGTGGTGACGACACCAGTGCCCGAGCGGTTGCCGGTGTTGCCGAACACCATCATCTGGATGTTCACCGCAGTGCCGAGGTCGTGGGCGATGCCGGCGGCGTTGCGGTAGTCGATGGCGCGCTTGCCGTTCCACGACTTGAAGACGGCCTCGGCCGCGAGCCGCATCTGCTCGAGGGGGTCTTGCGGAAACTCGTTGCCGGTCTTCTCCTTCACGATGCCGAGGAAGACCTGGGTCACCGCCTCCATGGTGTCGGCGTCGAGCTGGCTGTCGTTCTCGACCTTCGCCTCGGCGCGGCGCTTCTTGAGCTCGGCCTCGAAGGGGTGGTGATCGAGATCGAGCACCACCGTGCCGAACATCTGCACGAGTCGGCGGTAGGAGTCCCAGACGAAGCGGCGGCGCTCCGGGTTCGCGGCGAGCGCCTTCGCGATCGCGTCGTTGAGCCCGATGTTGAGCACCGTGTCCATCATGCCGGGCATCGAGAACTTGGCGCCCGAGCGGCAGGAGACGAGGAGCGGGCGCTCGGGATCTCCGAAGCGGCGGCCGCTCTTCTCTTGGAGATCGTCGAGCGCGCGGAGCACCTGCGGCCAGAGCTCCTTCGGGAAGCCCTTGTTCGCGAAGTACGCGTTGCACGCAGCGGTGCTGATGATGAAGCCCGGCGGCACTGGCAACCCGAGCCGCGTCATCTCGCAGAGGTTGGCGCCCTTGCCTCCGAGCAGCCCCTTCTGATCAGCCCGCCCTTCGCGGAACAGATAGACCCACTTGGTTCCACGCTTCGGTGCGGCCTTCGCCTTCTTCTTCGCTGCCTTCGCCATGGTGGTCGTCCCCTCGATGATCAACGAGTGCCGGCGGGTGTGCATGATGTGCGCCAAGGTCGTGCCCGAATGCGCGTGAGGGCGAGCGCAACGCTTGCGTGCGCCTGTTGGCGAGGAGGCGGACTTGCGCTCCACTGACGAGCCATGAGCAAGACCGAACGAAGCGATGAGGGGACGATTGAGAACCGCGTGTACCTCTTCGAGTCACTCGCGAAGGCGTTCCTCGAGAAGTCGGCTGACGAGCTGTCGGGGAAGAACCTCGAGCGGCGGGCGCGGGCGATTCGCGCGCTGGCCGATCTCGCCTACGTGAGCTGCGCAGTGGCCGACACGCAGCGGCTGTCACCGAAGGGCGTGCGCAAGCGGGTGCTCGCGGCCGTCGCGCTCGAAGCACCAGGAGCCGACGCGCCGGGCGAAGACCCCGAGAGCGAGTGAGCGTTGCGTGCGGTGAACGTCGATGCGTCGGCGGAGACAGTCATCGGCGCCGAGCCTGATCAGTCGTCGCGAGTCACCGTCGCCGGCCCTCTTGGAACGTCACCTCGAGCTCGACGCGTTTCCCGTCACGAACGATGACGCCGGTGACGGTCTCTCCCGGCTTCGACTGGGTGAGCACGAACATCAGGTCTTCGACCGAGCCCACCTCGTACTTCCCCAGCTTCACGATGACGTCGCCGCGCCGCATGCCGGCCTTCTCCGCGCCGCCGCCGGGACGCACGTCGTCGAGCAAGACGCCCTTCACGCCGGGGAGCCCACCGCCGTAGTTCGGCACCGTGCCCAGCGATGCGTTGAAGCTGCGGGCGTCGCCTCGCACCGGCGCGGGGAACTTCGTGTAGCTCAGCGTCGTCGGTGGAGCCGAAGCGATCGCCCCGACCACCTGCGCGACCTTCGAGAGCCCGATGGCGTTCTGCTTGTCCGCCGAGTCGGAGGGCTTGTGGTAGTCGCCGTGGGCTCCGGTGAAGAAGTGCAGCACCGGGAGGCCGGCCGCGTAGAAGCTCACGTGATCCGACGGGCCGTAGCCGTCACCGCTCGCCGAGCAGCTCACCCGTGCTTCACGACAGGCCGCCTCGACCAACGCCTTCCACTCCGGCGCCGACTCCGCGCCGAGCACCGAGAGCTCGTTGAGCCGCAGGCGCCCCACCATGTCGAGGTTCAGCATCGCCCACGCCTCGAGCCATGCCGGCTTCGCCATCACGAGCGCCGAGGAGCCGAGCACGCCGGTCTCTTCCGCCGAGAACGCGACGAAGACGACGTCACGCGGCAGCTCGGTCTTCCGCCCCGAGAGAGCGCGCGCCACTTCGAGCAGTCCGGCCACGCCCGAGGCGTTGTCGTCCGCTCCGAGGTGTGGCTCCTGTCGTTCGGGCGCAAGGGAGTTCGGCCCTCCCAGCCCGAGGTGGTCGTAGTGCGCGCCCACGATGACAGGCGGCCCTGGTTTGCCCGTCGAGAGCCTCGCCACCACGTTGAACGTCGGTGAGCGCTGCACGTCGAGGGCGACGGTGAGCCTGACCGCGACCTTCTGCTTCTTCTCGAGCAAGGGCAGCAGCGGCTCCATCACCGCGCGCTTCACCACCAGCACGGGGAGCCCCGAGTCCTGCAGGCTCTCGATGCGCAGGGCGGGGAGCGGCGCCTCCATCACCGGCTCGGGCTTCGCGTCGGGTGTCGGCACGAGCACCGGCGCGTCGACGACGAGGACCGCCTTGGCGCCCTTCGACTTGGCGAGGAACACCTTCTTGCGGAGATCGCCCGCGCGGCGCTGCTGCTCGGGACTCGCCAGCTTCGGGTGCTCGGGCGCGAACCGGCGCACCAGCACCACGGCGTTCTTCACCTCGAGGCCCTTGAAGTCGTCGAGGCCCAGCTCCGCGTCCTCGAGGCCGTAGCCCGCCAGCACCATCGGTCCCTCCACCGTGCCCTGCGCGCTCGAGCCCAGCGGGGTGAAGTCGGTCTCGGCTACCGGCTTGCCGGCGATGCGCAACGACGTCGCCTTTCCTCGCGCCACGGTGGTGGGCACCTCGAAGCCGTGACGGAAGCTCCCGTCGGGTGCGCCGCCTTCGAGCCCGAGCGCCTCGAAGCGCGCTTCGATCCACGCTCCGGCCTCGGTGAGCCCCGCCGAGCCGAGCCCTCGCCCTTCCCGCTCTGCGGCCGCCAGCCAGCGCACGTCGTCCCTCAGCCGCTCCGCCGCGCCGGGCGTCGACTCGATCGGCCCATCGACCCACTCGGCGACGAAGACGTTGGTGTCGTGCCTGCCCTCGGCCGTCGCGCGGTTCGAGGAGAACGCGAGCCGCTTGCCGTCGGGAGAGAACATCGGAAAGCCGTCGAAGCCCTTGCTGAAGGTGATGCGCTCGAGGTCGGTGCCGTCGGCGTTCACCGCCCAGAGATCGAACTCGCGCCCACGCGGGTCGCCGACGTTCGAGGAGAAGATGATGCGCTCTCGGCCCGGGAACCAGAACGGCGCGAACGAGGCGGCGTTCAAGTACGTCACCTGCCGCGCGTCGGTGCCGTCGGCGTTGGCCACGTAGAGCTCGAGCTTCGAGGGCCGCACCAGGCCCTTCGCCAAGAGCGCGCGGTACTCGTCGAGCGCCGCGCCGGCCTCGGGGCGAGAGGCGCGCCAGACGATCTTCGAGCAGTCGGCGTTGAAGAACGCGCCGCCGTCGTAGCCGGGCGTGAAGGTGAGCCGCTTCACGTTCTTTCCGTCGGCGTCCATTCGGTAGAGCTCGAGGTCGCCGTCGCGCACGCTGGTGAAGATGACGCTGCCGTCCTTCCCGCAGACGGTCCCCTCGGCGTCGTAGCCCTTGGTGTCGGTGAGGCGGGTGAGCTGAGCGACGCTGACCGGCACCCCGCTCGGAGGCGCCACCGTCTTGAAGAGATCGTAGTCCTCGTAGAGTGCCCAGACGTAGCCGAGGCTCAGGTCGGGCTTGGGGGGGCACGCGACGCCGCCGAGGTGGGTGGAGGCGAAGAGCACCTCGGTGCCGTTGGGGAGCCAGTGCGCGCAGGTGGTGGCGCCATCTCCGCTCGAGAGCTGGTGCACCTCGGGCCGCTCGCCGCGGAGGTCCATCGTCTGAATGCGGTCGCAGCCGTCGGTTGGCCCGCGCGCCTGGAGCGAGAGACCCGTTCCGTCGAAGCGCCAATAGGCCTCGGCGTTCTCGCCACCGAAGGTGAGCTGCCGAAGCGCGGCGAGGTGCTTCTCCTCTGGCAACACCACGGCGGGCGGAGGCGCGGCGACTGGGGTGGGCGTGGGCTCGGGCACGCTCACGCAGCCGGCGAGCATCGTGAGGAGGAAACGGGGGTGAAGGGGTCGTCTCATTGCGTGCACGCTCCGTCGTCGAGGAGGGTCGACATACCCCGCTCACCCTCCGAGTGCTTCGACTCTGCCCGAGGTCACCGCTTCTGGCGCGCGGGGTGACAGGGCAGTGACGAGCCATCGCCAGCCAAATCGCCAGCTCGTCATTGCGTTTTGGCCGCTCATGAGGTGCGGCGATACCCAGCCAAATCTCCGCCATGCAGCACCGATTCGGCTATGAATACCGCATGCTCGTGGCGCGACACGGCGAACGGCGGCTCCTCGACGAGACCCACCGCTCCACCGAGGCCGAGCTCGTCGCGGTCTACGGGCGCCGCCGGGTGGGGAAGACCTTCCTCATCCGCCAGGGCTTCGGGGCCTCGGTCTGCTTCGAGCTCGTCGGCATTCACGGCGTCGACCGCCCCACCCAGCTGCGCGGCTTCGCCAAGGCGCTGGCGAAGGCCACCGGCGTCGACGTGGAGCCTCCGGCCGACTGGTTCGCGGCGTTCTCCACCCTCGAGGCCTTCCTCGCCAAGCGGCTCAAGCGGCGCTCGAGCAAGCAGGTGGTGGTGTTCGACGAGGTGCCCTGGCTCGCCTCGCGCAAGTCGGGCTTCTTGCCCGCCTTCGAGCACTTCTGGAATTCGTGGGCGAGCCGGCAGCGGCAGCTCGTGGTGGTGCTCTGCGGCTCGGCCGCATCGTGGATGCTCGAGCACGTGGTGACGGAGCGCGGCGGGCTCCACAACCGGGTGACGCGCCGGCTCCGCGTCGAACCCTTCGGCCTGCGCGACGCCGAGGAGCTGCTCCGCTCGAAGGGCGTCGAGCTCGGTCGTTACCAGACCGTCGAGCTCTACCTGGCGCTCGGTGGCGTCCCGCACTACCTCGCGCAGGTTCGGCCCGGCGACTCGGCGGCGCAGAACGTCGACCGGCTCTGCTTCGCCCGCGACGGTTTCCTCCGCACCGAGTTCCAGACGCTCTTCACCTCGCTGTTCGAGCGTTCGGAGCGACACGAGGCGGTGGTGCGCACCCTGGCCACCAAGCGCCGAGGAATGACGCGCACCGCGCTCCTCGACGCCGCGGGCCTCGGCTCGGGCGGCACCGCCACCAAGGTGCTCGAGGAGCTCGAAGAGTCGGGCTTCATCGCCCAGCTGCCCCACCTCGGCCGCGCCAAGAAGGACGGCGCCTATTGGCTCACCGACGAGTACTCGCTCTTCTACCTCTCGTGGATCGAGCCACGTCCGCGCTCGTTCTCGAGCGGCGGCGTCTGGCTGCGGAAGCAAGGCACTCCGGCGTGGCGCGCGTGGGCGGGGCTCGCCTTCGAAGCCGTCTGCCTCAAGCACGTGCGTTCGCTGAAAGCGGCGCTGGGCATCGAAGGGCTCGAGACGACCGAGGCGTCGTGGGCGGCGCCGGGTGCGCACGGCCGCGATGGCGCGCAGATCGACCTCGTCATCGACCGGGCGGACCGCTGCACGAACCTCTGCGAGCTCAAGTTCTCGGAGTCGGAGTTCGTCATCGACAAGGCCTACGCGCGCGAGCTCAAGCACAAGCGCGACGCGTTCCGCGAGGTGACCGGCACCAAGAAGGCGCTCTTCCTCACCATGGTGACGTCGTACGGTGTTCGCCCGAACGAGCACGCCCGCGAGCTGGTCGCCCGCTCGCTCACGATGGACGCGCTCTTCACCCCGCTCACGCTTCCCGAGTGACCGAAATCGTCAGCCAAAAGTCGACCGAGTCGGCTCGTTTTGGCTGACTTTGGTGACCTTGACCGCGCGCGCTGCCGCTCCCAGACTCGCGCTCCATGAGCGACCTCGACACTGCGGCGTTGGCGAAGGCCTCCAAGCTCTTCGAGGCGCTCGACGCCGAGGGGCGCAAGGAGCTGCTCTCGCGAGCGGGCCGGCAGAAGTTCCCCAAGGGGCACGTGCTCTGCCGCGAAGGCGACTCGGGTGACGTGCTCTATGTGTTGGCGAAGGGCGAGGCGCAGGTGACGGTCGACGACCTGGGCACCGAGAAGGTGGTGGGCACCCTGACGTCGGGTCAGTTCTTCGGCGAGCAGGCGATGTTGTCGGGGGCGCGGCGCCAGGCGACGGTCACCGCGCTGTCCGAGCTCGAGGTGGTGGCGTTCCCACGGGCGGTGGTCGACGCGGTGTTGGCGAAGAACCCGGCGGCGCGCTCGGTGCTGACCACCGCGGGCCTCTCGCGGTCCGAGGCCTCGATGCACAAGTTGATGTCGTGAGACGAAGCCGAGAGTGAGGCGGAGAAGCTGAGCGACTTCGTCACTCGAAGGAACACGCCAGCGCTCAGCCGAACCACCTCACCGCCAGCATTCGTCGTAGCCGATGTTCACGGTGCCGCCCGCGGGCGGACAGACGTCGAGCTCGATGCTGCCCTGCGGATATGTGGTGTCGGGCGGGGTGGTGCGGAAGGTGCTGGGCTCGCCGTTCACCGTCACCCGCACCCGCCGGGTGCGATCGATCGGCCGCTTGAGCCCGACGATGCAGCGCTGGTTCACCAGGCGCCCAGCGGTGGTGCGGAGGATGTTCACGTAGTCCACCGTGCAGAGCGCCAGCGTGCCGTCCTGCTTGAAGTCGGTGGGGAGCGTCGCCAGCCGCCACCCGCGCACGAGCCCGGGGAACAGACAGCCATCGAGGCCGACGATGGAGGTCACCGAGGTGCGCTGCTCTCCCGTCTTGAGCCCGCGGACGAAGCTCTCGAACTCGGCGAGCGGGAACGGCGATTGATCGTCTTCGTCACCGAGGAAGACGAGCGCGAGATCGGCGTTCGCCCGGAGGAAGTTCTTGTTCGTCGACGACAGGAGCGGCTCGGAGAGGCCAGCCCGCGCCGCCGCCAGCGCCTGTTCGTGGGCGCTCCCTTCGCTGCCGACGTTCACCATCTTCTTGAAGGCGTCATCGATGGCCGGCGTCTTGTCGGTGATGACTGGCCCGACGAAGCGGCCCTGCCTCGTGTCCTCGTCCATGTCGGTGGTGACGGCGGCGACGTGGAAGTCGACCTGGTTCGTCTTGAACGAGCCGAAGAAGGACTCGAAGTTGGCGGCGAGCGCCGACTGGTCGTCCTCCATGCTGCAGGAGTCGTCGATGACGAAGAGCACGTCGATGGGCTGCCGCTTGAACGGCTCCAGCGGGTAGCTGTCGGTCGCCGCCACCTTGCAGCCGTCGGGAGCGACGTTGACGTTGGTCGTCGACTCCACCACGTCGGGCACCGGCGGCGCCTCGAGCAGTTCGGTTCGGCCACAGGCGGCCGCCGCGAGCACGAGGATGCTGATCAACGAGCGAGGGTTCATCGGGAGTCTTCGAATCGGCCGGACCTCGTATTCAAACCACAACCAGGCCGGTCAACGCGACAGACCCTCGCCGAATTTCCGGCTCGACGTCCCGAGGAGGTGGGTCGGCGCGAGCGGTGGGAAGGGACCCACTCCTGGGAGTCGCCACCGACTCGCGTAGGGCACCCGAGTGAATCGTGAGGTAGAGCGGCCGGCCATGAGCGACGCCGCCACCCTGCTCGAGGCCATTCGTGCCGAAGCAAAGCCAGGCGTCTGGTCGAACGGGGTGAAGCTCTCGCGAGCGGGTGCGGTCGCGCAGGAGTCGGCCGATGGCTCCGAGGTCGTGCTCCGAGTGAAAGGGAGCCGCCCGGTGCCGTGGACGGTGGTGCTCTACCCGAAGGACGCCGCGTGGGAATGCAACTGCCCCTCGACGGTCGACCCCTGCGAGCACTCGGTCGCGGCGGCGATCACCCTCAAGGAAGCAGGCAGCGAGGGCGCGGTGCAGACGGTGCAGAGCCGGTTCTCCCGAGTCGTGTACCGGCTCCTCCGCGTCGAGAACGGGCTACAGGTCTCCCGCTCCATCGTCTCGCCCGACGGCCAGGAAACGCCGCTCGACTCGCTCACCCAGGTGCTCGCCAACCCCGCCGAGGCGAAGGGGCTGCAGATCGAGCAGCACGACCTCTCCGCCGATCGGCTCCTCGAGAAGAAGACCCGGCTCGCGCTGCCCCCGGAGCGCGTGGAGGCGCTGCTCAACGTCCTGGTGCCGGCGCGCACCGTGCTGCTCGACGGCCGGCCCGTCGCGATCGCCCCCGACCCCGTGCTGCCTCGAGTGACCGCGCGTGACGATGGAGACGCCATCGTGGTGACGGTGGAGCGAGACCCACGGCTCGGCGAGGTGCTGGCAGCGGGCGTGGCGGTGAGCGGCGACTCCATCGTTCGCCTCGGCGAGACCGCGTTCACTGGGGCGTGGCTCGAGCGGCTGCCCTCGGTGAAGCGCTACCCGGCGAGTCAGGCTGGAGAGGTGAGCGCCACCACGCTCCCCGAGCTGGCGCGCCGGTTCCCGGTGGAGATCGCCTCCAAGCGGCTGCCGCGCATCGACGCGAGCCTCGAGCCGCGGATTCTTCTCGAGGTGAACCAGCTCGAGCAGGGCCTCTCGGTGCTCCCCACCCTCGTCTACGGCGCGCCGCCGCACGTCCGCATCGATGGAGGCCGCCTCGTCCATCTCCGCGGCAGCGTTCCCATTCGCGACGAGACGAAGGAGCAGCGCGTCGTCCAACACCTCCGCGAGACGCTCGACCTCGTTCCCGGGCGGCGCACCACCGTCAACGGCCCGGACGCAGTGCGCTTCGCTGATCGGCTGCGCGCCTGGCGTGGCGGGTTGACCGGAGACGCCGCGAAGAAGCTCTCGCCCAACGTCACCCTCGTTCCCCGGTTGCGGCTCGAGGAGCGCGGGCAGCAGGGAGCGCCCGGCGTCACCTTCGGCTTCGAGTTCGAGCTGAAGGGGGGCACGGCCGACATGCCGACGAGCATCGACGGCGCGGCGGTGCTGCGAGCGTGGGAAGAGGGCTACGGCCTGGTGCCGATCGAAGGCGGTGGCTGGGCGCAGCTCCCGGCCGAGTTCCTCGAGTCGCAAGGCGCCCGCATCGCCGCGCTGCTGGCCGCGAAGAGCGAAAGGGGCACGCTGGCGAACCACGCGTTGCCGAAGCTCGCCGAGCTCTGCGACTCGCTCGAGCAACCGCGCCCCCTCGGGCTCGAACAGCTCGAACCGCTCGCTCGGGGCTTCGAGTCGCTCCCGCCTCCGACGCTCCCGGTCGATCTCACCGCCACGCTCCGGCCGTATCAGCTGCACGGCGTCGGCTGGCTCCAGTTCCTCCAGCGCGCGGGCTTGGGTGGCGTGCTCGCCGACGACATGGGGTTGGGCAAGACGCTCCAGACCATCTGCGTCTTGGGCAGAGGCTCGCTCGTCGTCTGTCCCACCAGCGTGCTCGCGAACTGGGCCGCCGAGCTGAGGCGCTTCCGACCGGCGCTGACGGTGAACACCTACCATGGGCCGCAGCGCACGCTCGACGACGCCGACGTCACCCTGACGACCTACGCGATCCTCCGGCTCGACCAACCGACGCTCGCCTCACGCCCCTGGAGCGCGGTGGTGCTCGACGAAGCGCAGGCCATCAAGAACCCCGAGAGCCAGGCCGCGAAGGCCGCCTTCTCGCTCGACGCGCGCTTCCGCCTCGCGCTCTCCGGCACGCCGGTCGAGAACCGCCTCGACGAGCTCTGGAGCCTCACCCACTTCACCAACCAGGGCCTCCTCGGCGCCCGCCGCGAGTTCGACGAGCAGCTCGCCCGGCCGATCGCCGACGGCAGGCAAGACGCAGCCGTCGAGCTGCGCAAACGCCTCAAGCCCTTCGTGCTGCGCCGGCTCAAGAAGGACGTGGCGACCGATCTCCCGCCGCGCACCGAGGTCATTCGGCACGTCACCCTCGATGAGCGCGAGCGCGCGACCTACGACGCGATTCACGCCGCGACGAAGGACGAGGTGGTGAAGCTGCTCGGCCAAGGCGGCAGCGTGCTCAAGGCGCTCGAGGCGCTGCTCCGGCTGCGTCAGGCGGCGTGTCACGTGGGCCTCATTCCCGGTCAGCACGCGGTCAGCTCGTCGAAGGTGCAGACGTTGGTCGACGCGCTCCGCACCGCGGTGGACGACGGCCACAAGGCGCTCGTCTTCTCCCAGTGGACCTCCCTGCTCGATCTCATCGAACCGGAGCTGAAGCAGGCCTCCATTGGCTACTCGCGGCTCGACGGCTCCACCACCAACCGCGGCGAGCTGGTGAGCGAGTTCCAGACCGAGGCCGGGCCGCCGGTGATGCTCATCTCCCTCAAGGCGGGCGGCACCGGGCTCACCCTCACCGCGGCGGATCACGTCTTCCTCGTCGACCCGTGGTGGAACCCGGCGGTGGAGCAGCAGGCCGCCGACCGCGCGCATCGCATCGGGCAGGACAAGCCCGTGCTCGTCTATCGGCTCGTCTCGCTCGGCACGGTGGAAGAGCGAATCCTCACCTTGCAGGAGAAGAAGCGCGCGCTCTTCGAAGCGGCGCTGGGTGATGGGCAACCGACGACCGCGCTCACCAAGGACGATCTGCTCGCGCTGTTCGCCTGATCAGTCGAGCGGCACCTTCGTCGCGGTCTGCTTGTCGAACTTGAGCAGGTAGACCGCGTTGCGTTGGCCGAAGCCCCAGATGCGCTGGTGCGTCGGGTCCCACACGACGGCGAACGAGTTGCCGTAGCGCTCCCGCAGGTCGGTGGTGTCGATGGTGTACGCGTACCAGCGGTTCGTCGCCCCGTCGTACACGGGCACCTGGTTCGGGTTGGCCGTCGAATACGCATAGCTCGCGAACACCACCGTGACGTCGTCGCCAGCGAGGTAGAGGCTCTCGCGGAGATGGCTCTTCGGGCCATTGGCCATCATGTCGGCGCGGCCGGAGGGAGCGAGCGCGGTCACCTGGTTGGTGGCGACGTCGAGCGCGAACACCTGCGCGTTGCCGTCGGGTACGAGGAGCAGCCGGTTCCGCATCGAGTCGTAGACCACCGCGCTGGTGTCACCGAAGGGGGCGGGCACCGTCGGCCCCGTGGTGGTGACGCGCGCCCACGGCCCCGCGATCGCCTCGAGCTTCCAGAAGCCCGTTCGAGTCCACGCGAGCACACCGCTCGGCACCGCGACGAGCATGTTCGAGTGGCCGGTGCCCATCGCCTGGGTGAGCCGCGTTCGGTCGAACTCGTTCGTCACCGGATCGAAGAAGTACGTGAAGGGCTCGCCGTGGAGCACCATGCGCGCCAGCCGTGGGCTGTACGCGTACATCTTCCACGAGTGGCCTTGCATGAAGGGCCGACCGCGCGGCGTCCAGCCGGTGATGCCTCCGTTCGCGTAGCACTGGTCGACGAGGAACTCGGGGCGATCGCTGATGTCGTAGCGGTTGGTCGAGGGGCGGTAGAGGAGCACGTTGTTCCCCGGGTACGCCGAGTGCCCGCCAGACCAGCGCAGCATGGCGCCGTGATCGACGTCGAACACGGCCGTGCCCCAGTCCACGTTGAAGGCGGGGACGCGCGGAGGGGTGATGGCGATCCACTTGTTGTCGGGTGCGCTCGCGATGCGGGCGTCGATGGCGGCTCGTTCGGTCGCGCCCGGAACGCCCGCGTCTTCGTAGAACGCCTTGGCGTAGGGCCCTTCTCGGTATGCCTCGTTCGAGGTCGCGAGCAGGCCAGGCTCGGCGGCTCCGTCTCGCGCGGTTGGATCGACGCGAAGGGCCCAGGTCTCGCTCTTGGTGAGATCGTACCGATCGGTGTTGACGACGATGACGACGTAGTCACCGGGTGAGGCCGCTGCCGAGAGCGCAAACTCGTTGTTCAACGACGGCGCCGTGGCCCCCATCGCGAACGCCTTCACCAGTTGCCAGTCGCGCTGTGTCCAGTCGAACCGCCAGATGGCCAACGGGTGAGGGCGATAGACGGCGGCGACGTAGTCGGTGGTGCTGGTGAACTCGAGCCCGCCGACGAGCACCGTCTCGCCCGAGGTCGGCAGGTAGAGGAGCTTGCCGCCACCGCGAGGCTTCGGTGCGTGCGCCGGCGTCACCTGCGTCCACGCGTCGGTGTCGAAGTCGAAGATCCACGTGTCGCCGTGCAGGCGATCGAGCCCGTCACCGCCGAAGAGCAGCGCCTTGCGGCGAACCGGGTCGACCGAGAGCCCCGCGAGCGCCCGCGGTGAAGGTCGTGGGGCGCCGTTGAGCTGACGCCACTGCCCGTTCTCGAAGAGCCAGGTGCCGGGCTCGGCCGCGTCGGTCTCCATGCCCGCGCCGCCGAAGAGCAACACCTTCGACGCGAGCGACGCCATCGAGCCCCAGCGATGGAGGAGCTTGGTGGGGCCTCCGCTCGGCTCGACCATCAACTGCGGGAACGACCAGGTGCGCGCGGCGACGTCGTAGCGGAAGGTGCGGTTGCGCAGATGAAAGAGCACCGCGCGGTCCGCTTCGAGGAAGGCGTACTGCTGATACGAGGTGGTGCCGGGAGGCGAGTCGACCTCGTAGTTCGGCCGCGCGACGCCCTGGGGATCGCGGTCGGCCCAGTACGGGCTGTTGAAGAGCGGCGCGAGGGAGTTGCCGACCTCCGGACCCCAGCTCGCCTGCTTGTCGACGGGGTGCACGTTCTTCCAGACCTTCTCTTCGAGCGTCAGCGACAGCACGTCGTACGGCTCGGCCATCATCCGGAAGCCGCGCCACCCACCGAGGAGGAGGAACTGGCCGCTCGCGCCGTCGTGCACGAGCGCTCCGCCCGCCCGAGTCCCCAGCCCGTTGGTGGCCAACTTCACGAAGGTGTTCACAGGAACGTTGAGCGGGTCGACGCACGGGCCCTGCGCAGCTGGTCGACACGCGCCGGCACAGAGCAACGCGCCCGAAGGGCATTGGGGAACGCACGCGCCGGCCATGCAGGTCGCGCTCCCGCCAGAGGGAACGGGGCAGGCGCCGCAGCGATCGCCGCACGAGTCCACCGAGTCGTTCGACAGACACTGCGTCGCGCACCAGTGCTGCCCGGTTGGACACTGCGAACCTGCATCGACCTCGAAGCCGGCGTCGGGCTCGCTCAATCCTCCGTCGGTGGGGTCCGGGTTTCCGACGAGGCCGGTGCACGCCACCAACCCACAGCAGGCAGCGAGGACGCACTTCAGCGAGGGCCGCGCGACGAGCATTCGCGAACTCAAGCACACCCCGCCTTCAAACGACGAAGGGCCAGCCCTTGCGTTTGCCCCGCTTCCACCTCACCTCGATGCCGGACGCGCGGGTGTGGTTCTTCCGCCAGATGCGTTCCAGGCCCTGCTCGCGGTCGTAGACGAGCCCGTCGTCGGCCCCGATGAACTCGTTCCCCCGCCACTCGAAGTTCACCCGCAGATGCGACACGTTGTGCGGAGGCGCGTTCTTGAGTGCCTCGCGATCGGCTTCGGTCGGTTCTCCCTTCGCCGGCCAGAGCGAGAGGTTCGCGTAGGACTCGCGGTGAACGACCTGACCGGCGCCATCGAGGAGGAACTCGACCACCATCTCCGGTGGAGAGAAGCGGTAGTCGTCCGTCGGGTAGCGCACGCCGCGAACGCGCCCGTGCTCGCCGAGCGAGTCTGGCGGAAGGAAGAAGGAGAGGTTGAGGTACGGCTTGGGCGTGCCGACGTACTGACGGCTCGTGACGAGGCGACCGAGTGAATCGAGCCCACACTCGAGGTGACCTTTTCGAGCGGCCGCCGACTTGCCCGGCGCTCTCTTCGCGAGCACCGCGGTCGAGTGGCCAGCCCGCTGCCAACGCCACGGCTCAGGGTCGAGCGGGTTGCAGTCGCCCTCGAGCCACACGATGCGTTCGACGGTCTTCTTCGCGGCCTTCTCGAGCGCGGGCCTCAGCGCCTTCACCTCGAAGAACCAATCGACGAGCGGAGTCTGGAACCCGAGCGGGTCCGTCCGGCTCACGGGTAGCTCGGGAGATCGTCGACGCCTCGGCCTCCGGCGTGCACGCCGCGCGCGATCGCGAAGTCGTCGATGTAGATCCACCAGTCACCGTGCGTCGTCTGTGCGCTGGGGTTCTGGTAGTAGTTGTTCATCGTGGTGGGGAACCGGAACCCGCGATGGCCCTGGGTTCGGTTCACCGGGTTCCACTGCACGTGGGTCGTCGCCGCGGTGTCGATCGTCTTCACGAAGGCGCCGGTGCGTGGGCGAATCCACATCTCCACCACACCGGGCGTCACGCTGTGGTCGATGTGGATGCGCATGAGCCACCACTGGTTGGCAGTCATCGGAGTGAGTCGACCAGGCGCGGTCCCTGCGTAGCCGAGCGTGCCCAACGCGTAGGCGCGGCCGTCGGTGAAGATGTTGCCGTCGGTGTCGGTGAGGTTGAGCTGAACGGCGAGGCTGGTCATGCCGATGTCGAGCTCGTTCCCCGAGCCACCCATCACGGTCTCGTCGTCGATCATCACGCCGGAGAGGTTGAGCAGCCACTCCAGGTTCGAGGAGGGGTAGCTGTTTCGCGTCGGGTAGATCCACTTTCCGAGCCGACCTGTTGGAGGGAAGAGCGAGCGCTGCGGCACCGCGTCGGCGACGTAGATCCAGTGCTGGAACCACACGTCGGTCGGCACGGTGTCGAACGAGCCCGCGTTGGTGTCTCCGTACTCGAGGTAGAAGTCCGTCTGGCACCAGCCACCGGGAGAGATGCAGCTCGCTCCGGTTCCGGCCTTCGCTTCGACCGCCAACACGCGCGTCGAGTTGAGGCCGGGAAACGAGCCGGTGAAGCCGGGAATCGAGGTCGCCGTGTAGAGCAAGCCGCCTGCGCCGGGACCATTGAGCACGGCGTCTTTGCCGTAGTTCCAACCCGCTTGGATGAACGGGCTCCCGGCGACGAACTTCGAGCCCGCGTCGCGTTGAACGTCGTACTCGAACCGGTCGATGAAGAGGGGCGTTCCCGCGTCGCCAGCCGTCGAGCCACCGGCCGTCGAGCCACCCGCCGCCGAGCCACCAGCCGTCGAGCCACCAGCCGTCGATCCACCAGCCGTCGATCCGCCAGCCGTCGAGCCGCCAGCCGTCGATCCACCGGCCGTCGAGCCGCCCGCCGTCGACCCGCCCGCCGTCGATCCACCCGCCGTCGTGCCACCCGCCGTCGATCCGCCCGCCGTCGACCCACCAGCCGTCGAGCCGCCCGCCGTCGATCCGCCCGCCGATCCACCCGCGGCACCACCACCCATCGAGGAGGTGCCACCCGCACGTCCTCCAGCGGTCCCTCCATCGACTCCGGCAGCGGGATCACAGCCCAAGACGACGGACGCCAGGACACTGCAGATCAGAACGCGTTCGAGCATGGCGGGGGACTCTGGCAAGGAACCCAGGTGAGGCGAGAGAAGTCGCTCACTCCCTCGACGCTCCACGTCATCGAGGTCGAGTCAGCGTCCGACGAACGTCCTCGAGGCTCGGCGTCAGAGCGGGCGGAAGGTGAGGCTCGGGCCGTCGCCCTCCCACAGCAGCTTGTCCGTGCCGGACTCGCGAGTCTCGAGCTCGATGATGAAGGTGCCCTTCTCGTCGTTTCTCGGCACGAAGCCCTGGGTGAGGTTCCACACTTCCTCAGGGTGGAACTTCACCTCGCGCCACACCTGGGTATGCATGATCGAGCCGTCGGGGCGAACGGCCCTGAGCACCACGTCGACGACGACGAGCGCGTTCGATCGGCTGACCAGCTCGACCGACAGGCTGACGTTGCGGCCAGGCTGCGGGGCGGTCGGGTTCACCCGCACGTCGGCGACGAACTCGTAGCGGGCGAGCTCCTCGGGGGTCGCGGAGTAGGCTCCGACGCACGCGCTCGTCGCTGCTGCCACGATCATCAGAGTGAAGGCGCGCATTCGGAGTCCCCTTGAACGAGGGGCTCCACTGCGAGGGCCTTGCCAAGCGCTGGTTGATCAACGCAAAGCCGAACACCCGCGGCGGCTTAGCGCTCCATGGGGCTCGCGCGATGTCACGATCATTGGCGTTTCTGCCCACGGCTGTCGACGATCGGCAGCCCACTCCAACCGACACCTGTTCCCTCGACTGCACACTATTTCTTGTCGGGTGACTCTTCGGGGAGCGGCTCGGTCGGCTTCGGCGCCGAGAGCTCGAGCGCGACGGGCTTTCCACCACTGATGCCGGCGGCATCGAACAATTCCACCGACACCTTGTAGGCGCGGCCGTCGTCGAAGCCGAAGCTGCCGGAGCAGATGTCGTGACCGAGCACGAAGGCGTCGGCGTCGACGGGCACCGGGTACTGCTGCTTGGCGGCGATGCCGCGAGCGCGCTGCATGGAGACGAGCACGTAGGTGACGCCCAGGTCGGCCACCACGGTGCGCAGCTTCAGGGTGCGGGTGAGCCCGTCGCGGGTGCGCTGGTAGAAGCCCTCGGAGGTCGCTGGCCGGGTCGTGAACTTGGGCGCGGCCGTATCGGCCGAGGGGCCCGTCTTCCACCGCGCGGTGTTGTCGCCCCAGGAGTCGTTGAGCAACTTCACCGCGGGCAAGGCGCGGCCGATGGTGAGGGTGTACTCGGTGTTCGGGGCGAGCGCGTGCTTGGGCTTGAGCCGCACGGCCACCCGATTCATCGTCGACGACCAGCCCTTCTCCACCGCCACGCCGATGGGCTCGGGCCCACCCAGCAAGGCGAGCTCGGTGCCTCCGACGAGCTTGGCGACGCGCTCCTGCTCCCCGAGGACGCCCTCGAGGACGAACTGCACGTTGGTGGGAACGGTCGCGCCCGGCGCGGGGAAGAGCCGAATGCCGTTCTCACAGGCGAGCGAAGGCGCAGCCCACAACGTCAGGCAGGCGCCGAGCGGGAGCAGCCACTTCATCGGAGTGAGCGACGGGCACCCGCGAGCCACATTCACCTCGGTCGTGCATTCGACGCTGGTCCGACCGTCGACGCAAGCTGACGACTCCACCGTTCAGTGGACGGGGGTGCCGGGGTCGATGATCTCCACCGGGCCGAACTTCGACTCGTACTTGGCGAGGTTTTCCTGAATCGCCATGAGGAGCCGCTTCATGTGCTTGGGGTTCGTGATGATGCGAGAGAGCACCTTCGCGCGCGGCTGCTGCGGCTGCACGTAGATGAAGTCCAAGGTGAACTCGGTCTCGGTGTGGTTCACCAACGCCATGTTGGCGTAGCGGCCGTTGGCCACATCGTCGTCGAGCTGGATCTGGAGCTGGATCTCGGGCGGCTTCGGGGCGTCACTCATGGGGCGTCTCTACTCCGTCGGGGACGAAGACTGGAGCGCAAACGGTTGCCTCGCCATGCCAGCGTGCGACCATCGGCGCGCCGTGTCCTTCCCGCTCGATCCCTCCCTGACTGCGCCGTTCGATCTCGGGCCACCCGAGGCGTCGACGGCGGTGCTGTTGCTCCATGGCTTCACCGGGAGCCCGTGGGAGGTGCGGCCGTTGGCGGAGTCGCTCGCCGCGCGCGGCTTCTTCGTACGAGCGCCGAGGCTGCCGGGGCATGGAACGACACCGGAGGCGATGTTGTGGGTGACCTGGCGCGACTGGCTCGCCGCTGCCGAGAGCGCGTTCGATTCGTTGCGGAGCTGGCCGCGGGTGTCGATCGCCGGGCTCTCGATGGGCGGGCTGTTGGGCTTGCTGTTGGCGGAGCGGCACCCGCACCGGGTCTCGCGGCTGGTGCTGATGGCGCCGGTGATGCGAGTGCAGCAGCGCCTCGGGCGGCTCCTCTCGCGGCTGGGGCCGGGGGCGATTCGCGGGGCGACCTGGCTCGAGAAGAAGACGACGGACCTCGAAGACGCAGACGCACGAGAGCGGGCTCCGGTGCTCCCGCGCTATCCCCTCGCGCGGCTGTTCGACTTGTTCGAGCTGCAGAAGCTCGCTGCCCGTGCCGCGCACCGGGTGACGACGCCGACCCTCATCGCCGCCGCGGTGAACGATCACGTGGTGGAGTTCGCGAGCATCGAGGCGCTCCATCGGCAGGTCGCCGGTTCGCGCCTGCTGGTGCTCCAGCGTGGCTTCCACATTCTCCCGCAGGACGTCGAGCGGGCGAGGCTCGCCGCCGAGGTGGCCGAGTTCCTCGACGTGGGGGCGATGGGCAGCGCCAGCACGTGAGCTCGAGCCCACGCGCTCCACGCCTCAGGGCGCGCACACCTTTCGCGCCACCACCGTCGTCCCTTCGCGCCAGCCGACGATGAGCCAGCCCTGCTCGAGCGAGGGGACCAGCTGCGGCGCGCCGGCGCCTCCGTCGAGGCTGCGCAGGCGGAAGGTGAAGGTGTCGGCCACGGGCACCGAGGTCGCGAGCACGATGTCCTGCCCACCACCCTGCACGCGCTGCTGCATCGCGATGTGAACGTCGCCCGCCTGGTTCCTGAAGCAGCTCATCGCGCCCCAGACCTGCGACATCGTCGAGGCCGCCGGCGAGACCTCGGTCAGGCCCTGCACGAGGTCAGGCAGGTAGTAGATGCCCGACAACGACGAGCTGGTGTCGGAATAGGGGTAGGTCGACGACACGCCCGCGTCCCACTCGTTGAGCTCGGAGTCGACGCCACCGAAGTACGGCGGCGTCACCATGCCCGCGTCTGCGATGCGAATCAGCCGGCGAACGCGGTTGTCGGCCGAGTCGTCGCCGCTGAAGATGACGAAGTGCCCCTTGTCACTCACGTTGACCGAGTTGACCAAGACGGTCGCTGGAATGTCGGAGCGTTGATCGATGTCGCTGGTGCCGCTGATGCCTCCGTCGAGCTGCCAGACCACCATGCGCGCGCGGTTGTCGCCCTGGGCGAGGAAGGTCGCCACGGCCTGCTCGCCGACCCCCAGCCGCAGCCCGCTCGAGAAGTTCGCCGTGGGCAGTGACTGCAGCCACTCGATGCCCCCGTCTTCCGAGAGCAGGGTGTTCACGCGGGCCAACGAGACGCCAGCGTCGATGCTCGTCGCCACGTAGACGACGTCGCCCTTCGCCCTCGCGTGGAAGGCCGCCGGCACGGAGCGCGTCAGCGACAGCGAGCGCACGAAGGTGAGGGTGTCGTCGTAGCGGGAGACGACGAGCTCGTTGCTCATGCCCACCCGCCGCTCGAAGACGACCGCGAACCCATCTGGCAGCGAGACGAACTGGAACTTCCCCGACAGCGACGAATCGGAGAGGAGCGTTCTCGGGAGCCGGAGGTCGACGAGCCCATCGCAGTCGTTGTCGACCCCGTCGCAGCGCGTCTCGGCGGCCTCGTAGGCGGAGCCGTAGTCGGAGGGGTCACAGCTCAGCGGGACGCCGCCCTCGCAGCGCCCCTTCTTGCCGCGGCACAGGCCTTCCTGGAGCGAGCAGAGCGGCGCGTCGGTCACCGAGTCGTCGACCAGCCCGTTGCAGTCGTCGTCCTTGTCGTTGCAGACCTCCGACTTCGGCTTCCCCTCGTTCACACAGACGCCGCTCCAGACGCGCTCGGCGGTGCAGACCTCGGTGCCGGGCTTGCATTCGCCCCGGCCGCCGCCACAGGGGCGGGTGTCGCCCAGCTTGCACGCGCAGTCGCCGGTCGCCGACTCGAGCCGACAGAAGCCGCTGCGACAGCTCGTCCCCTTGGGACACGGGCCGTTGTCCCCGCAGGTGAGGCTGCAGTCGACGACGGTGGGCGAATAGAAGGTGCAGCCCACCCAGGAGCCGGCGAGCACCGCCAGCAGGAAGCCGACACCCGCTCGGCGTCGGTGGCTCAGAACCGGGTCGACCATGTGGCCATCGCTCCGTTCGAGGTTGGGGTGAGGAAAAAGCGACTCTCGCTCTCGTCGCTCGAGCTGGTGACGCTCACGAGGGTGGCGATGACGCCTCCGACGATGGCGGCCGCCGAGGTGGCGATGAGCGCCGCGGAGAGGGTCTGATCGCGCAGCCCAGCAGCTTCGACGCCTGCCCGCATCGAGTCCCATGGGCCGCCGAGGCGGTAGAACTCCGAGACCTGCTTCGAGGCGTTCGACGACTGCACCGCGAACAAGACCGCGAACCCGGCCGCCACCACCCCGACGCCGAAGAGCACCACCCCGACGACGGGGAACTTCCCGCGCCCGCCAGCGCCTGCGCTCGTGCCTCCGGCGACGAGCTTGAGCTTCACCGTGCGCGGCTTTCCAGGCTCCACCACCACGTCGGTGCGCGTCGACTGGTAGCCGTCGAGCTCGACGATGAGCTCGTGGGTGCCCGGCGGCAGCTCCACCTTCGTCGGCGACAGGCCAGCCAGCTTCCCGTCGAGCATCAGCACCGCGTCTTTCGGGTCGGTCTCGATGGAGATTTCGACCGGGCCCTGGGGCGCCTTCGGCTTGAAGCTCAAGACGACCTCGAGCGCGCCACCGGACGCGAGCTCGAACGCCTGCTCGCTGTCGGGGTCGCCCTCACGAACGCCTCGAATGACGTGCTTGCCCGGCCCGAGGAGGATCGGCTCGGCGAGCGGCGACTTGCCCACCTCCTCGCCGTCGACGAAGACGGTCGCTGGAGCGCCCTCCACCTTCACCGTCACCTTCGAGGTGAGGGTGCGAATCTGAGACAGCTCGCTCGAGACGCTCTCCCGTCGGTCGGCGGGCACCTTCTTCCCGCCCTCCTCGAGGTACCGATTCAGGGTGCGCACCGCCTGGCCGTACTTGAAGAGCCGGCGCTCGGTGAGGCCGATGTTGTAGAGCACCTCGAAGGAAGGAACGGCCTGGTAGGCCGCGCGGAACTCGGCCAACGCTGCGCCGAAGTCACCTTCCTTGAAGAGCCCGACGCCCTTCTTGTAGTGATCGGCGGCCTCCGCCTTCTTCGCCGCGGCTTCCTTCTTCGCGGCTTGCGCAGCCGTCTCGGCGAGCGTGGGCGGGCTCACCAGCAACAGCGTGAACAGGACGAGGGCGAACCGCACGGGCGAGACTGTAGCGCAACTGACGGGTGCGCCGAGGAGAGAACCGGGCCGGCGCGACTCACTCGTAGGGGTTGGTCTCGTCGACGGTGAGCTTCTTCTTGTCGCCCTTGCCGGAGTGCTTCGTCGGCGCGGTGCCCTTCACCGGCTTGGGGTCGCCAGCGGGGGGCGCGACGGCGACGAGCCGGGTGAGCGTCACCACCTCGTCGCGGCTCTGGTCGAAGGTGACCCGCAGCGAGCGTGGCTCGTAGCCCTGCGCGGTCGCCACCACGGAGACGCCGGTGTCCTTGGCGCGGGTGAGGGTGAGCGGGTTGCCGTCGAGCTTCTCGCCGTCGACCTCGAAGCGCGTCGAGGCGGGGTCGGCCTTGAGCGTCACCACCACCGAGGCGGGGAGAACGGGCTCGGGCTTCGCGGTGGGCACCTGCGGCGGTACGGCCGGCTTCACCAGCTGGGGCGAGACGACGACGGGCTGCGCAGGCGCGTCGTCCTTGAGCAGAAAGAAGAGCCCGGCGCCCACCACGAGCCCGCTCACGGCGAGGGCGGCGAGGAGCAGCCCGGTGCGTGACCTCTTCTCGACGGGCTCGAGCGAGGTCGCCGTGTCCTTGTGAATGGGCGGCGCGGGCCGAGGCGTCCTGGGGTTCTTGCGGTTCCCCACCGAGGGTCTGGCGACCGGGACCTCGGCGTCGAGCGCGGGCATCTTGGTGAGAGACTGGCGGCGCCCCGGCGTGGTGGCGGGCAAGCGGGCGGGACCGGAGGGTGGCCGCGGCGTGCCGGTCGAGTTCGCGCGGGCGCTGTCGGTGGCGAGCTCGAACAGCTCGGTCAGCTCGCCGGGCGGCTGGAGCGCGATCAGCTGCTCCTTCACCTTGCGTGCGTCGGACGGGCGGCGGTCAGCTTCCTTGATCAGCAAGGAGTCGACGAAGGAACACAGCCGCGCCGGCAGCTCGGGACGCACCTGCTTGAGCGGCTCGTGGTGTTCCTTGAGCAGCTTGGCGAGGGTGGCGATGTCGCTGTCGGCGTCGTAGGGCGCGCGCCCGCCGAGCAGCTCGTAGAGCACCGCGCCCACCGAGTAGAGATCGGCGCCCGGGCCCAGCTCTTCGCCCAACACCTGCTCGGGCGACATGTACTTGGGCGTGCCGACGGCCGACCCCGCGCTGGTGAGCCCGGTGCTGTGGCCGAAGCGCGAGATGCCGAAGTCGAGCAGCTTCACCAGCCGCTGGGGCTTGGTGCAGAGGAAGACGTTCGCCGGCTTGATGTCGCGATGAATCACCGACGCCTGGTGCGCAGCGGCGAGCGCGTCGAGGAGCGGCGCGATGACGCCCACCGCCTCGGCCGGCGTGAAGATGCCCCGCTTCTTGAAGACGGCCTTGAGGGTCGCGCCCTCGAGGTGCTCCATGACGATGAAGGGCTCGCCGTCACCCGTCTCGCCCATGTCGAGCACGTCGACGATGCCGGGGTGGTTGATGACGGCCGCCGCCCGGGCTTCGAGGGCGAAGCGCTTCTTGATGTCGTCGCGCTCGGCGAGGTCGGCCACCAGCACCTTGATCGCGACCCGCCGGCCGATGGCCTGGTTGGTGGCCGCGTACACGGCTCCCATGCCGCCCTTCCCGAGCACGCCGTCGATCAGATACTTGCCGGCGAACGTGGTGCCGGGCTCGAGCACTGTCACGCCTCGAAGTGTAGCCCAAGGTGGCCGTCTGTCTCTCAGCGGATCAGGTGGCTCTCCCACAGTGGTGACGATCGTCTGACACGACGGCGCCATCGACTCGTGCGCACCCTCCGTCTAGACGAGCGAAATGCGTCGGCTCCTCGTGGTGGTGATGGCCGCTTCTCTCTCGACGTGCTTCAAGTGCAGCCCGGAACAGAAGTCGTACGTCGACGTGCCGGCCAAGCTCGCGGACGTGAAGAAGCTCGCCAAGCCGCCCGAGGTGGTCGTCGAGGTCGTTCGGCAGCGCAAGGACGTCAGCGGGGGTGGGGGCGGCTGCGGGCACTCGGCAGCCTGCCTCATTCTCCTGCCGATCATCGCGTACCAGCTCGCCTTCCCCGAGAAGTACGACGAGGTGACCGTCACCGATCACGGCGAGGTGACCTTTCACGGGCTGTACTCGACCGACGGCGATCTGTTGTCGGCGCGCGTGAAGAACGCGGACGGCTGGCGTGAGCTCGCCCAGCTCGACCTGCCCGAGCTCGGTCAACGCGCCATCGTCGAGCGGGCGAAGGTGAAGACCCTCGCGGATGGAGGAGAAGAACGCGCCGACACGACCATCGCCTCGCAGGTCGATCTCGTCGGCCAATTTCGAACGGCGCTCGAGCACGCGAAGGGCGAGCGGCGCGGCAAGCTCCTGTCCGAGGCGTTCGGCGGGCTCGGAGGGGAAGGCGACGCGATGGTGATCGAGCTGGTCGGCAAGCCGGAGGAAGCCGACGAGACGAAGGCGGCGGTGCTCCAGAAGACGTGCAACGCGCTCGACGCCGAGCGGGGCATGAAGGTCGTTCGCGCAGCGATGAACGGAGCAGGCCCTGCGACCGCCAAGACCGCGCTCGGGTGCGATCGACTGCCCGACGACCTCGCGGCCAACGCCGGCACCCTGCTCGCCGAAGCGCTCTGCAAGGCGAACTCTCAGATGGAGCTCATCAGGCTCGATCCCGGCCCGCTGCCCGAGAAGAAGCCGGCCGCCTCCACCGCGATTCGTGCCGCGGCCGAGAAGTGCCCGAAGGACGGCGCGGCCCTCGCGTTGATGACGCTCGGCGAAAAGCTGACCGTCGAGGCCTGGCTCGAGGCGCTCGACGAGCCACGCGGGCTCCTGGTCGTCTCGAACACCAGCGCCCAGAACACGGACTTCCTCTTCACCGGGCTCGCGAAGAGGAAGACGTACGAGCACGAGCTGCTGGAGCGGATCTCCTTCACCAGCCGAGTGCTCACGCTTGAGCAGGCCAACACCCTCATCGACCTCGCGCTCGCCCAACCTCGGACGAACGCCGGCTGGGAGCGCCGCGCCTTCGTCGCCAAGGCCCTGATGCAATCTCAGCCGCTCGGTCCTCAGCTGATCCCCCGGCTCAAGAAGATCGACGGCGCCAACGCCCGAACGGGCCAGGTGTTCCTCGCGATGATGGGTGACGGAGCCGCGCGTGATGCCCTCGCCAACGCGCTCCCACCGGAGCTGGCCGAGCGCTCCGCCTCGCATCCCTCGACCGAAGACGAGTTCGTGCTCTCGGCCCTGTACGTTCTCGGCTGCCGGCGGGATCGCCTCGCAGAAGGAAAGAAGGCGGCGGCGTGCAACTGAGATGGGCAGCGCTCGCCTTCCTGAGCTGTGCCGGGCCGATCCAGAACGTGGAGGTGAAGGCGCTCGGGGCTTCCGGTGCACGCGGCCGAGGCGTCGAGGTCTGCGTGCTGATGCAGGAGCGCCTCCAGCGGCGGCGCTACGAGGGCACCGCCGAGCTCTCGCTCGAGCCGTGGGAGTTCGGCATCGCCACCATCGTGGTGAAGCACCCGAGCGCGGGGCTGATCGTCATCGACCCGGCCTTCGGGAGAGGCGTGGCGAACGATCTGGCCCGCGCGCCGAAGCTGTTCGCGGTGCTGATGGGACCCGTTCGCGACAAGACGCCGATGGTCGAGGTGATGCAGCGGGCATCGATCGATCCACTCGAGGTGCAGCTCGCGCTCGCGACCCACGTGCATTGGGATCACGTCGGCGCCCTGGGAGACGTCCCGAACGCGCGGGTGCTGCTCGCCAAGCCCGAGCTCGAGTGGGCGCGTGGGCGCTCGCGCTTCCTCGACGAAGGGGTGATGCCGCACCACCTCTTCCGCGCACGGGAGCGGCTGGCGCAGTACGAGTTCACCGGGGCTCCGCGTGACGGGTTCGCGGCCTCGTTCGACGTGTTCGGAGACGGTTCCATCGTCGCGGTGCCGCTGCCGGGCCACACGCCTGGGAGCACGGCCTTCTTCGTCAGCCTCTCCGATGGGCGCACCGCGCTCTTCACTGGCGACACCTCGTGGACGTGGCGAGGCATCGAGGCGCCGGTGCACAAGAACCCGGTCACGCCCTTCGACTCCGACCTCGAGCAGACGGGAGCGGCGCTGGGGCTCCTTCACGCGCTCCACGAAGCGCGCCCCGAGCTGCTGATCATCCCCGCGCACGACGCCGGCGCCCTCGAGCAGCTGCCGCGCTGCGGAGCCTCGAGGTGACGGCGGCGCTGTGGCTGGTGCTGGCGGCGGCGCCGCTCAAGGTGGGGGTCACCCTTCACCCCTACGCGTCGTGGACCTGGAACGTGACGAAGGGCCTGCCGGTCGAGGTGGTGCCCATCGTGCCGGGAGACGTCGACATCGGCAGCTACCAGCCCCGGCCCGAAGACGTCGCCAAGCTGGGAGCGGTGGACGTGCTGGTGGAGAACGCGCTCGGCCACGACGCCTTCCTCGACGAGATGGTGCGCGCCTCGGGGAACGAGCGGCTGGTGCGGGTGAAGCTCAACGAGGGCACGCCGCTCCTCTTCACGCTCGAGGGCTCCGCGCCCAACTCGCACACGTTCCTCTCGCTCGGGAACGCCCTCATCCAGTGCACCAGGCTCGCGCGGGCGTTGGCGGTGCTGCGCCCGGAGTGGCGGCCGACCCTCGAGGCGAACGCGGCGGCCTATTCGAAGCGGCTGCGGTCGATGCGCGCCGACGCGGTGAGGCGCCTCTCGAAGGTGAAGGAGCGCCGCGTCGTCACCGTGCACGACGGCTATTCGTATCTCCTGCAGGAGCTGGGGCTCGAGCTCGCTGCGGTGGTGGAGCCCTCGCACGGCCTGCTGCCCTCGGCGAGCGAGCTCGCGCAGATCGTCCGGCTCCTCCAGCGCCGCAACGCTCGCGTCGTCTTCTCCGAGGAGTCGTTTCCGGCGGCGATGGCGAAGACGCTGGAAGACGCGGGCGCGACGGTGGTGGTGGTGAGCCACATCGCGACGGGCGAGTTCACCCCGGAGCGCTTCGAGCAGGAGATGAGGACGAACCTCGAGGCCATCGTCGGCACGATGGAGGCGCTGCGATGAGCCTGCTCTCGGCGAAGGACGTTCGAGTGCCTGGCAGGCTGGCGCCGGTGAGCCTCGAGCTGCAGCCAGGCACGGTGCATGCCCTCGTCGGCGGCAACGGCTCGGGCAAGTCGACCTTCCTCGACTGCGTGCTCGGCCTCGTTCCGTTCGAGGGTGCGCTCGCGCTGAAGAGCCCGACGGTGGCGGTGGTGCCGCAGCGGCTCGAGCTGGCGACCTCGTCGCCGCTCACCGTGCTGGAGCTCTTCGGAGCCTCGACACGGCAGCGCCCGAGCTGGCTGGGGCTGAGCACCGCCTTCCGCGCTCGGACGGTCGACGCGCTGAAGGTGATGGAGGCCGAGACCAGCATCGATCAGCAGCTCGAGACGCTGTCAGGTGGTGCGCTCCGGCGCGTGCTCCTCGCCTTGGCCTTCTCCGCCCAGCCCGCGCTGCTCTTGCTCGACGAACCCGAGGCCGGCCTCGATGTGCGAGCCAGAGCGCTGCTGGCGACGCAGCTCACCGCCGCGAAGGCGCGCGGACAAGCGGTGCTCTGGGTCTCGCACGACGACGCAGCGGTGACGGAGAGGGCGACCTCCCAGACGCGGCTGGTGGCGCCGTGAGCGAGACGCTCTCCCTCGCCTTCGTCCAGCGCGCGCTCGTGGCGGCGTTGCTGGCCGCTCCGACGTTGGGGTTGCTCTCGCCGATCGTCTTCACCCGGCGGCTCGCCTTCTTTTCGGCCGCCATCGGCCAGGCCGTCCTCACCGGGGTGTCGCTCGGCGTGCTGCTGGGTGAGCCCGTCGACGCGCCATGGGCGAGCGTGGTGGGGTTCTCGCTCCTCTGCGCCGTCGCGCTCGTCGCGTTCCGGCGTCACTCGAAGTTGCCGACCGACACGTTGGTGGGCGTGTTCCTCGCCTTCACCCTGGGCTTGGGCGTCGTGCTGCTCGTCGCGGTCACCAAGCGCTTCAACGTTCACCAACTCGAGGCGGCGATGTTCGGCTCGGTGCTGACGGTGACGTGGACGGACTGCGCGGTGCTCGGGGTCGCCTTGCTCGGAACGATGGCGGCGCTCTGGCGGTTCCACGACGCCTGGGTGCTCGACGGGCTCGATGGCCGGCTCGCCGCCGCCCACCGCCTGCCGTCGGCCGCCCTGGAGTACGGGCTGGCGGTGCTGCTGACGTTGGTGATCGTCGCCTCGGTGAAGGTGCTGGGCGCGCTGATGGTCGAGGCGATGTTGCTGGTGCCTGCGGCCGCTGGCCGGAACGTCTCCCGGAGTCTCGCGGGGCTCACCTGGGCGTCGGTCGGCATCGCGACCCTCTCGGGGGCGGGTGGTGTGCTGGTGTCGGCGCGGGTGAACGCTCCATCGGGCGCGGCCATCGTGCTGGCGCTCGCCGCCTGTTTCGTGCTGACGCTGCCCGCGGCGCGCCGCCGAAAGTGATTCTGGCCGAGGCGCGCTGCGCTAGGCTCCCCGCACTTCTGGGGGTTCGCCATGCTCATCACCTTCACCGTCGCGGCGATGTTGGCTCAAGCACCGGCGCCCGCGCCGACGCCAGCCGAGAAGCCCAACCCGCGCATCGCGGTGCCCGACTTCCAGACGAGCGCTGGGAACGAGTCGCTCGCGGCGATGCTCGCCGGGTCGGTCGCGACGGAGATCGATCGCACCGGGCTCTTCCAGGTGACGACGTCTGATCAAGTGCGCGCCCTCCTGTCGCTCGAGCGGCAGCGCCAGCTGTTGGGCTGCTCCGACGACAGCTGCAGCAGCGACATCGCGAGTCAGCTGGGCGTCGACTACATGATGAACGGCCGCCTCGGCCGGCTCGTCGACTCGAAGAAGGCGACGACGGCGGTGAGCCTCGACCTGGTGATGCTCGAGGTGAAGGGCGGCAAGCGGGTCAGCTCTCGGGAGCTCAAGGCAGCGTCGGAGGCGGAGCTCGTCGCGAAGCTCGAGGAGGGCGTCGCGGGGCTCATCGCGCCCTTGCTCGCGGGCCGGCAGGGGTTCCTGGCGGTGATCGCTTCCGAAGACGGGTCGATCGTGAAGATCGACGGCACCCAACTTGCGACCACGCCAATGACGCAGCGCCTCGCTATCGCGGGCGGCCCGCACGTGCTCCGGATCGAGAAGGAGGGCTTCACCGCGGTGCAGAAGCAGATCCGCATCGCGCCCGATCAGATGGCCGACGAGGCGATTCGGTTGCTCCCGAGCCCCGACTACGTCGAGGCCTACGAGCGCAAGCAGTGGGCGTTGCGCATCGGTGCCTTCAGCGCGGCCGGCCTGGCAGTGGTCGGCGGCGTCGTCTTCGGCGTCATGCAGGGGCAGGCCCAGTTCAACTACCGAGATGCCAACCCGAGCTTCCTGAAGCTGCGGGATCGGCTCGCGACCGACGAGAGCGCGCGAGCGAGCGCGGAGGCGCTCCGGAACACCATCAACACCCAGCTCGCGGTGTCCTACGTCGCGGGCGGAGTCGGCATCGCGGCGGCGGTGACTTCGGTCGTGTTGCTGTTCGTCGGCGAAGATCCGAACCGGTACCAGTCCTACCGCGGGCCACGCTCGGCCATCTGGCTCGCGCCCGGCAGCGGCGGAACGTCGTTCGCGTTCGACTTCTGAGTGCTCCGGCGACCGGTCGGACGCTTCGAGCGTGATGGAAAACCGGCTCGACGCCTCGAGACGGAAATATGGTGCCGCTCATGGCACGCAACACCCTTTACGACGAGCTCACCATCGGCCAGACGGCCTCCATCCACCGTGAGGTGACCGCGAACGACCTCTGGGTCTTCGCCCACGCGAGCGGCAACGTGAACCCGCTCGTGCTGCCCTCCTTCGACGCCGATGGCGATGGAAAGAGCGACGCGGTGGCGCCGGCGTTGTGGGCGGGCGCGCAGATCTCCGCGGTCCTGGGCAATCGGCTCCCCGGCCCCGGCACTCGGTATCTCGCCCAGAGCTTCACCTTCCCCGAGCGCGCCCGCATCGGTGACCGGGTGACTGCGACCGTGACGGTCAAGGAGAAGCTCGGCAACGGGCGCCTCACGCTGGACACCAAGGTCTCGACCGCCGATGGACGCGTGATCGCGAGCGGCGTCGCCGAGGTCGTCGCGCCGACCGAACGAATCGAGGTCGCCGAGGACGAGCTGCCGTCGGTCACCGTCGTGCGCCATCAGCACATCGAGCGGTTGATGAAGGCCTGCGAGCCGCTGGAGCCGCTGGCGACCGCCGTCGTCTGTCCCGAGGACGAACCTTCGCTCGGTGGCGCGCTCCTCGGCCTGAAGCACGCGCTGATCCGCCCGATCCTCATCGGTGACCCAGCGAAGATCCGCGCGAGCGCCAAGGCCCTCGGAGCCTCGATCGACGGCCTCGAGCTCATCGACGCCCCCAACGCCGCCCTCGCCGCCGACAAGGCCGTCGCGTTGGCCAATCAGGGCACCGCCCAGGCGCTGATGAAGGGGAAGCTGCACACCGACGAGCTGCTCAAGCCAGTGGTGCGGAAAGAAGGCGGCCTGCGCGGCGTGCGACGCATCAGCCACGTCTTCGTGATGGACGTGCCCGGTCTCGCCGAGCTGCTCCTCGTCACTGACGCGGCCATCAACATCGCGCCCACGCTCGAGGAGAAGGTCGACATCGTGCAGAACGCCATCTTCCTCGCCCAGGCGCTCGGCTATGCGCAGCCGAAGGTGGGCGTGCTCTCGGCCGTCGAGGTGGTGAACCCGGCGATGCCCTCGACGCTCGACGCGGCGATCCTCTCGAAGATGGCGGAGCGCGGACAGATCACCGGCGGCATCGTCGACGGGCCGCTCGCGATGGACAACGCGCTCTCGCTCAAGGCGGCGCGCACCAAGGGCATCACCTCGCTCGTCGCTGGCCGGGCCAACGTGCTGATGGTGCCGAACATCGAGGCCGGCAACATGCTCGCCAAAGAGCTCGCCTTCGTGGCGCACGCCGAGGGACCGGGGCTCGTCGTCGGCGCCAAGGTGCCCATCATGCTGACGAGCCGCGCCGACGACGACAGCACCCGGCTGGCGAGCTGCGCCGTCGCGGTGCTCGAGGCGCACTTCCGGCGAACGGGAAAGTCGGCGGTGGCCTCGACGTGAGCGCGCGCGACGCCATTCTCACCCTCAACGCCGGCAGCTCGACGGTGAAGTACGCGCTCTTTCGACGCGACGGCCTCGAGGAGCTCGCGCGAGACACCATCGAGGAGACCGGCGCAGCGGCGATGACGAAGGCGCTCGAGGTCGTCGCGCGTGCGAACGTCACCGTCACCGGCGTCGGCCATCGCGTCGTGCATGGAGGCGTCACGGCGTCGGCTCCTCGACGACTCGACGATCTGCTGCTCGCTGAGCTCGAACAGCTGGTTCCCCTCGCGCCCTTGCACCAGCCGCACAACCTCTCGGGCATTCGCGCTTCCCGAGCCGCGTTCCCAGCGGCGCTGCAGGTGGCCTGCTTCGACACTGCCTTCCACCGTACCCACGACTTCGTGGAAGACGTCTTCGCCCTGCCCCGCCGCTACTACGACGAAGGCGTTCGGCGCTTCGGCTTCCACGGGCTGTCGTACGAGTTCATCGCCGAGGAGCTCCGCCGCGTCGCCCCCGCCATCGCCGAGAAGCGGGTGGTGGTAGCGCACCTTGGCAGCGGCGCCTCGATGTGCGCGCTTCGGGACGGCAAGAGCGTGGCCTCGAGCATGGGCTTCTCGGCCCTCGACGGGCTCCCGATGGGCACCCGCACCGGCAGCCTCGACCCAGGCGTGCTCCTCTATCTCTTGAGCAAGGGCGCGACGGTGAAGGAGCTCGAGACGCTCCTCTACAAGGAGTCGGGGCTCAAGGGGCTCTCGGGCGAGTCGAACGACATGCGCGCGTTGCTCGCGAGCACCGCGGAGCCGGCGCGACAGGCGGTCGAGTACTTCGTGCATCGGTGCGCCAGAGAGGTGGCCTCACTCGCAGCGGCAGTGAGAGGCCTCGACGCCTTGGTCTTCACCGCCGGCATCGGAGAGCGTTCGGCGGTGATTCGACGGCGCATCTCGGAGCGGCTCGACTGGTTGGGCCTCTCCCTCGACGAGACCGCCAACGACGCCTCGCAGCTCGTCATCTCGACGCCCGCCTCGCGCGTCACCGTGCTGGTGCTGCCGACGAACGAGGAGCTGTGCATCGCCCAAGCCGTTCAGCGGTTGTCCTGATCACGCGAGAAGTTGAGGAGGAGGAGCAAGCGCGCGAGCCGGTCGAGCGCCGTCTGCTGAGCCTCGCTGAGGAGCCCCTCCTTCGCTCGACGCCGCGCGAGCTGGAGCGCTGCTCGGTCATCGTCGAGCTCCATCACCTCGGCGAGGGCGCGCCGTCGCTCGAGCACCTTCGCGACGAACTCGAGCGCCTCGTCCACCGACGTCTCACCGGCCTCCACTTCCTGCAAGGCTCGGCAGCGGTAGGTGCGGCAGGTCTGGGGACGCTCGGCATAGACGAGACAGGAGCAGCCGCGGAGCGCCCGGCAGGGCTGGCGCATTCCCTCCGCGCAGCGCTCGATGCGAGGCCCCAGCCGCGCTGCCTCGGCCTCGTCGATGGGCACCGCCTGGAAGAGCGTGCCGTCACAGCAGAGCCCGCAGCGTTCGCAGAGTGAGCCCGCGTCGGTGCTCATGGCTTCGGGTGCGCCAACAGCCAGGTGTACGTGCGCTCGGCGAAGTCGGCGGTGAGCACCGGAACGTGTCCAGCGCCGTTCACCGTCCACAGCTCGGCGGCGGTGTGACCGGGGCAACCCGAGACGCCGGCGCGGTCGGTCTCGTTGCCGAGGAGCGCAGCCACGAGGTCGAGGTTTCCCGAGATGGGCGAGAGCGCCGTTCCGGTGCAGCCGTTCTTCGGCGCCCACGAACGAACCGAGTCCTGCGCCGAGGGGTAGGGAGGCTGGCCGACGGTGGCGCCTCCGCCGTAGAGGATGACCGGGTCGAGCGTGCCATGGACCTGGAGCACCGCGACGCCCTCGCTCGGCTGACAGCGCAGCGGGTCGGCCCAGGTGTCTCCAGCGAAGGCCATGATGCCGGCGATCAGCTCGGAACGATCGCACGCCAGCCGGTGCGCCATGAAGGCGCCGTTCGAGTGGCCCACCACGTAGATGCGCTTTGGATCGACCGAGTACCGCGCCTGGACGTCTCGAATCACCGCCGTCAGGTAGGCGACGTCGTCGTTCGTCTTCCCGAAGGCGCAGCACGCATCGGTCGCGTTCCAATATTGCTGGAGCGTGTCGTCGCGAAGCCCGTTCGGCAACGCCACGAGGAAGGTGCGCTGCTGCGCGAGCTGCGAGTACCCGAAGTAGGTGTCTTGCAGCTGGGCAGTCGCGGTGTAGCCATGGAGCAAGAGGAGCAGGGGAACCGGCGTTCCAGCGCGGTACCCGACGGGCACGGTGACGTCGAAGGGTCGCGCGATGACGAGCGGATCTCGTCCTCCGTCGCTCGGCAGTCCTGCGTCGTGCGCAAGCCCGCCGTCGGGTCCGGCGTCGAGGGCCCCTCCATCGAGGCCCGCGTCCACCACGCTTCCTGCGTCGAAGCCGGCGTCACCACTCGACGGCCCGGCGTCGTCGGCTCCAGGCACGCCCGCGTCCACTCCACTCATCGGGAGGACGCTGGTGCAGCCGGCGAGGAGCAGGAAGGACACGACGCGCATCCCCGCTCCATGCCACGACCGAACCCGCAGCGACAGCCGACACCCGCGCGCGACACCAGCGTCACCCCACTTCACTCTCGTCTCGAATGCGGCGAGAGTGCGCCCATGGATCAGAACGACAATCGGAAGCCCGCTCCCGTCGGCCAGGACCTTCCCAAGACGCCTGCAGACCGCGTGCGCCTCATTCAGGAGATGCAGCGCGCCGCCGAGGCCCAGCCCGTTCAGCAACAGCAGCCGCTCGCCTCCCAGCAGGTCGCCGCGCAGCAGCAGGTGAGCCAGACGGGGATTCCCGACGCCTTCGCCGTCAAGCAGGTCAACGCCATTCAACAAGCGCTCGCCAACAAGACGAGCGCGACCGAGGCGCAGACCTACAGCAAGCTCCAGCAGTCGACGGGCGCGCTCTTCGGCGGCGGTTCGACCGACATCGAGATTCTCGGCAACCCGTGGAAGGTGATTCCCTTCGGCGACACCCTGCCCGCCCTCTTCGACGACCTGAAAGACGCGCAGCCCAAGCTGCCCGAGAAGGCGGTGCAGACGGAGCACGGCGCGCTGTTCGAGATTGGCCTGACCCCCAAGGGCTCCGAGGCGCCCGCCCAGAAGCGTGCGGTGCTGGTGAATGGCCAAGGCAAGCTCGCCGGCGCCGAGTGCAAGACGCCGCAAGACGTGTCGCGCCTGTTCACCAACGCGAAGTGGCTGTTGCCCGACACGGCGACCCGCGCGAACACCTCGTGGAAGGTGACCACCGGAACCGACTCCGCCTTCACGCTGGAGCTCGAGCGCGGCGCTGGAGCGGTGAAGTCGACCGAGCGGCTCGCGCTCAACAACTTCGGCCAGCTCACGACGCAGGGGAAGAAGGGCAACATCCTCGTCGCGAACTACTTCCTCGATCGCTTCGACGCGGCCGTTTGAACGTCTGAACCGCCGTCCGAGTCATCGGATCGACCGAGCGGTGGGCTAGGCCCGCCGAGACGGTTTCACCATCGCGTACTGCTTCGGCCACCAGAGCGTGTCGACCCGCTCGTCGGCGGCGTGGCGATCGACCAACGACGGATCAGCGAGGTGCGGTCGCGCGATCGCACAGAGATCCGCCCGCCCCGAGGCGATGACGGTGTTCGCGTGATCAGCGCCCTGAATCGCGCCGACCGCCATCACCGGGAGCTGCGCCTCCAGCCGCACCTGCTCCGCGAAGGGCACCTGGTACATGCGGCCGTAGTCCGGCTTCGACTCCGGCACGTTGCCGCCCGAGGAGACGTCGATGAGGTCGCAGCCGCGCTTCTTGAGCGCCTGGGCGAGCACCACCGTGTCCTCCACCGTCATGCCCTGGGCACCGAGCCAATCGGAAGCTGACACCCGCACGCAGAGCGGCTTGTGCGCCGGCCACACCGCACGCACGGCGTCGAACACCTCGAGCGGGAAGCGCATGCGGTTGGCGAGCGAGCCGCCGTACTCGTCGGTGCGCTGGTTCGAGAGCGGAGAGAGGAATGACGAGAGCAGATAGCCGTGCGCCATGTGCAGCTCGAGCAGGTCGAACCCGGCGGCATCGGCCCGCTGCGCGCCTCGAACGAACTGGGCCTCGAGGGTGCGCAGCTCGGCCACCGAGAGCGCCTTCGGCACGTGCCAGCCCTTGCCGTACGGCAGCGCCGACGGCCCGACGGTGGCCCACGGCTTCTCGTTCGCCTGGAGCGGCCCGTCACCTTCCCACGGCCGCTGACAGCTCGCCTTTCTCCCAGCGTGCGCGAGCTGGAGGCCAATCTTCGCGTTCGAGTTCGCGTGCACGAAGTCGACGACGCGCTTCCAGGCGTTCTGCTGTTCGTCGTTCCAGAGGCCGGCGCACCCGTGGGTGATTCGGCCTTCGGGCGCGACGTTGGTCATCTCGGTGATGACGAGGCCGGCACCTCCGACGGCGCGGCTGCCGAGGTGCACGAGGTGCCAGTCGTTCGGCACGCCATCGACCGCCGAGTACTGACACATCGGAGAGACGACGACGCGGTTGTCGAGGGTGAGCTCGCGGAGCTTGAGCGGCGCGAAGAGCGGCGGCGGCGCGGAGCCATCGGAGTTGCGGCGGCTCCCGGCCTTCTTGGCGAACCACTCGTCCACCTGGGCCACCAGCGTCGGGTCGCGCTGCCGCAGGTTCGCCCAGGTGATGCGCTTGCTGCGGGTCATCAACGAGAAGGTGAGGTGGAGCGGCTCCAGGTTCGCGTAGCGGGCCGCGTTCTCGAACCACTCGAGGCTCGTCTGGGCGGCCTTCTGGAGGCGAATCGTCTCTGGCTTGCGCAGCGCCTCGTAGCGCGCGAGCGCCTTCTCGACCTGCCCGCCCTCGGCCACCATCGCGTCTCGCAAGGCGATGGCGTCTTCCATCGCGAGCTTGGTGCCGGAGCCGATGGAGTAGTGCGCGGTGTGCACCGCGTCGCCCATCAGCACCATGTTCCCCCGTACCCACGACTCGCAGCGAATGGTGGGGAAGGTGCGCCAGATCGACTTGTTCGGACAGAGGCGGTGCCCGTCGAGCTCCCCGGCGAAGAGCTTCTCCATGAAGGCGACGGTCTCGGCCTCCGTCGCTGTCTCGAGGCCGGCGGCCTTCCACACCTCTTCACGACACTCGACGATGAAGGTCGACACCGCGCCAGAGGGCTGCATCGGCGTCTTGGTGAACGGGTAGGCGTGCACCTGGAAGAGGCCGTGCGGCGTGTTCTTGAAGAAGAAGGTGAAGGCCCGCAGCGGCTTGGTGGTGCCGAGCCAGGTGAACTTGCACTTGCGCCAGTCGAAGGAGGGCTTGAAGTCTGCGGTGTACTTCTCGCGAATCGGGCTGTGCACGCCGTCGCAGGCGACGATGAGGTCGGCCTTCGGGAGCGGCTCGACGGGGAGCTCCTGCTGGAAGTGGATGCGCACCCCCAGCTGCTCGCAGCGCCGATGGAGAATCGCGAGGAGGTCGACGCGCGCCAGGCCACAGAAGCCGTGCCCGGTCGACGTCGTCACCTGCCCGTTGGCGCGCACCTCGATGTCGTCCCAGTAGGCGAAGCGCTCCTCGATGGCGCGGTAGCTCTCGGGGTCGGCGTCGGCGAGCGTGCCCAGGGTCTCCTTCGAGAAGACGACGCCCCAGCCGAAGGTGTCGTCGGGCTTGTTCTTCTCGTAGACGTCACACTCGAGGTGCGGAAAGGCCTTCTTGAGCAACAAAGCCGAGTACAGCCCCGCGGGACCACCACCGATGCAGACCAGGCGCATGGCGGCGAGATAGCCCGCGAGACCGGGCATTGTCCCTTGCGACGCATCGGTTGATGTCCGTCAGGACGATTTGGCGCGGAGCCTGTCCCGTGAAAGGCTCCCCGCGCGTCTTCGGTACCTGCCCATCGGAGCCCCCACATGTCCTCCCCCAAGATCGGTGATCCGCGTCCGAGCCTTCCGCCCATTCGTCCGCGCGACGTCGAGCGGCCCCAGAACTCGCCGCCTCCGGGCGCTCCGCCAGCCGTCAAGGCCCCTCCGCCCGCCTCGGGCTTCGATCCGACCAAGTCGATCAAGGACGCCCTGAGCAAGCTGGGCTTCGGCACGGGCGCGGCCACCGAACTCAAGCGCAACGACCTCCAGTCGAAGCCGCTGCCCGAAGTGAAGGACCTGCAGGAGAAGGTGAACGTCTACCGGACCGAGCACGGCGCCAAGCCCATCAAGGAAGACGGCTTCTTCGGGCCGAAGACCGAGAAGGCGGTGAAGGATCTCCAGAAGGAGTTCGGGCTGCCCGAGACGGGGCGCGCTGGGCCCTCACTCGAGACCCGCCTCGCCGTCGAGAGCGACCCGTCCTTCAAGAAGCTCGACGACGACACCAAGAAGCTCATCCGCACTCAGCTCACCGCCGCGGGTGACGACCAGGCCAAGCTCGACAACCTGAAGGGCCTCGCGACCGCGCCGGGCATGGACAACCTGTCACCCAAGCACCGCCAGCAGCTGATGGAGGCGCTCAACCGCGAGCCGGAGAACGCCGATCTCGCCAAGGGGCTCTGCAAGCTCGCCAACAGCGAGAACTTCGCGAAGACGAGCGACGCGACCAAGTCGTCGCTCATCGACACCATTCGCACCAACGGGCCGGTGACGGACGCGAAGGTCGACGCCGCCCTTTCGCTGGTGGGCAACCCGAAGTTCGCCGCGCTCAGCGACTCCGACAAGGCGCTCGTCTGCGAAGGCTTCAAGGGCTCGAAGGCCGACCCCGCGTTCGCGCAGAACGTCGAGAAGCTCCTCAACGACCCGAAGTTCGACGGGGCCAGCGCAGACCTGAAGACCGCGGTGCTGAGCCAGGTGAAGAACTACCCCGACGCGCGCACCGTCACCAACGTCGGCAAGGCGCTCGGGAAGGACTGGTTCAAGACCCAGGATCTCGCGGATCAACAGCGTTCGCTCAAGCTCATCGGCCGGCTCTCGAGCTACGACAAGGGCGACCGCGCCATCATGGACAACACGCTGAACAAGTTCCTCGATGGTGACTACAAGCTGGTGTGGAAGGAGTACAAATCTGACGGGAAGAGCACGACCTACGGTGAAGGCGGCGACTCGACGCTCTGGCTCAACAAGGGCATCGTCGCCGACGGCAACGCGAAGATGATCGAGAACTCCAAGACGAACCACCTCGCGCTCTCGACGACGCCGCACGAGGTCAACCACAACATCAACGGCGACAAGGTCGCGAAGACGTACAAGTACTTCGAGGCCGAGTACCGAGCCTGGTACGTCGGCTTCAAGGCCGAGAACGGCCGAGAGCCCACCAACCAGGAAGCGATGGAGCAGCGGCTGTCCTGGCAGCTCAACCCCGACAGCTTCTACGGCAAGTACGCCAAGGAAGCGCTGAAGGACCCCAAGGAAGCGCAGAAGTTCTACGACATGCTCAGCACGATGAGCGGTCAGAAGGTCGATGCGAAGAACTGGGAAACCGTCATCAAGTCCGACGCGAGCACCTGGCCCGACGCCGCGAAGCCCGCGCCCGTGCCTTCTGGAAACATCACCAACTCATGAGCTGGCGCACCGCGCTCCTCTGCTGTTTCGTGGCCTGTGCCCGGAGCGCTCGAAACGAGGAAACCATGACTTCCGTTCAACAGATCGTTCAGGCAGCGCAGGAGCAGCACGGCTGGAAGGCCGAGGAAGTGCGAATCGACGAAGTGGAGCGGCTCCGTCGCGGAGACTGCGCCGTCTTCACCGCCGCGTCGAACGCCCGCATGAGCTCGTTTCAGGCGAGCTACGCGTTGCTGAAGGGTGCCCTCGTCACCGGGCCGAAGATCGCGGCGACGTTGCTGTCGGGCTGTGGTGATGCGCCAGCCGATTGGCAGGCCGAGATCATCGCCCGCTTCGTTCCCGGGGTTGGTGGGCAAGTCCTCACCGCCAGCTCGAACCCCGGCGCGCTCCGGCGGATCAAGAGCACCGGCAAGACGTTCAGCGAGCCGTCGGTCTCTGGAAACGTCGTGACCTTCTACGTGCTCGAACCCGAGGCGTTCATCATCTCGAAGGTGGTCGCGACGCGCGACGCGGGTGACGTGAAGGTGCAGGTCACCGAGCTCTGAACGATCGAGGGAGTTCCATCGATTCGCTCACGCGCGCAAGGCGGGACGGCGTCTCCGGCCTCCCAGCACGCTCGCCGAGACGAGCGCCAGCGCACCACTCCATCCAGCAGCGTCGCAGCCACAATCGCCTCGTACCGACCGAGCGTCGTCGGGGCTCGTTCCGCCATCATCACCTCCATCACGAGCAGGCGATGTTCCGGCGTCGGCTGGTGAGCCTCCTGCGTCGAGCGCTCCAGCATCCGGCGCTCCAGCGTCCGGCTCTCCAGCATCCGGCGCTCCAGCATCCGGCTCTCCAGCATCCGGCTCTCCAGCGTCCGGCGCTCCAGCGTCCGGCTCTCCAGCGTCAGCCAGCCCCGCGTCGGTTGACCCGGCGTCCGACCGGCCGGCGTCCTCCGGGGGGCCACCATCGGAGCTCCCGCCGTCGCGCGTTCCCCCGTCCGTCCCACCATCACCTTCTGGCCCGATGTACGAGTCGGCGATGACGAGGTCGTCGAGGTAGTAGCTCCCTCCGGAAGGGCCGGCCGCGCTGTTCAGATAGCCGTCGGCCTCCAACCCATCGAACACCTCGCTCGCGACGCCATCGATGCCGTTGCAGCCGACGAGTGTCTGGTTGTCGATGACCTTCACTGGCGCGGGGTCAGTGGGACGCTGGAGCCAGAGATCGAGACGACGGTTCACCAGATCGACGTGCACCTCGAGCGTGTACCAGCCGCCTGGCGACACGAGCCATTGCTGACCCCGGTTGGCCCCGGTGCGGCTCGCCAGATAATAGAAGGCACCCCCACCATTCACGGCTCGCTCGGCGCTCCACGGCGGCACCGCGTCGCACGAATCAGAGGGGCTCATTCCAAAATAGACACCGAGATCGCAGGTCGCGGCGCCGGCCGTCTCCGCCCAAGGCCAGCTCACGCCGTTGCAGTTGATGTACAAATCTGGAGCGTCGGTGATTCGCCAGACGACGAGCTTGTTTCGAACGGACCAGCGATAGCCGGCCTCGTAGAGAAAGGAAAACCGGAGATGGAGGTCGCGCTTCTGCGACCAGTCGGGGCTCCGGTAGGCGGCGGGGGAGATCAGCACCCCTGCCCCACCAGGTGCGACCAACGTGCCCTTCATCGCGCGAACACCGCCGTGGGCGACCGCAGCCTGAATCGACGCCGAGTTCCTCAAGGTCGACGCGCAGGAGCCGGCAGCGGCAGAGCAGGTGGTGGTGCCCGCGGTGCAAGTGCAGTCGGCCGTCGGCTCGTAGAGGATGCCGGCCGGCGTTCCGTCGAAGGTCTGGTTCGCTTCGAACCCCTCGCGAACGAACTCGGCGCCCTCGGCTGCGACCGCGACGAAGACCGACCAGCCGATGAGGAGCGGCCTATTCCTCACCACGACGCGCGCGCTCGAGGTCCCGTCGCGACCACTCCTGCTGCTGAGTCAGTGGCTCCTTGTCGACGATGCCGCCCACGACGCCCCAGTTTGCCGACCGCAGGTAGTTGATGCTGAACGGAGCGTCGCCGCCGTGAGCCTGGTCCATGCGCCGCTCGCCGCTGTTGAGGGGCTGGTTCATGAACCGAACGAAGTCTCGTTTGGTCGACAGCGGCGCGTGGTCGAGGAAGACCTGCATGCGCGTCTTGCGTTGCACTTGAGCGACCTTCACCTGGGAGAAGCCCGGCAGGAGATTGCCCGCGTCGTCCAACCCGGCTCTCGCCCGCCGAGCCCGCTCGTCCTCAGGGGGTGGGTGCTTGCCAGGAACGTAGCCATCGAAGGTCGCCTTGTGCGGGTCCCAGCTCTTCAGGAGCGCGTCGATCTTCGCCTGCGCCGCTCGTCCAGCAGCGCTGTCCCCGTTCCAGTTCGCCCCTCGAGCCGACGCGGCGAGCGCCTTTACCTCTTGGGAGAGTTGGTAGTTCGCGTCGGCATAGCTGGGGTTCGTCGGGGCGTAGCCGGCGCTCAGCACCGAGTCGACGTTCGCCGCTCGCGCTGCTCGCTCGACGGAGACACCTGGAGTCGCCCGAAAGGTCGGAGCGCTCGTGGGCGTTGGCGCAGGAGGCGGCGGGGGGGAGGCAACTGGCGCCTTCGCCGCTGACGAGAAGGAATCGGCGACCCCAGTGCGGGTCAGCGCCTTGAGCGACTGCGCCATCGAGCTCTCTTCGGGCGGCGCCGCGACCTCCGAAGACAGGTTCACGAAGGGCAGTTTGGAATCGATGCGCATGGGGCAGCTCCTTGCGTGCTCGACACCAGACGATGCGCCTCGTCCCAGATCCGTGCAGACCGTCACGGACTTCAAGGACTTGAGGGGGTGTATGCCGCCAGCAGGCGCTCGGCCTCGGCGAGAACGGCAGGCTCCTTCACCTGGCTCGCCTGCAGGGCCGCGAGGGCCTCGGCGGCGAGGGCCCGCCCTCGTTCGTCGTCACGTCCCAGCATTCGGAGCGCTCGCGCAAGGGCGACCTTCGCGGCCGCGGTGCGGTCGATGCGGCCACCTTCGAACCCGGCTGCCCGCTCGGCGAACGGGAGGGCCTCGCGCGGACGCTTCATCGAGAGCAGCGCCACGGCCGTGCCAGTGAGCGCCGGCATCATCTTGGGCGAGGCGCCTTCCGCTCGCTCGTAGGCGGCGAGGGCGCGCGAGAAGAGGTCGAGCGCCTCGTGGGGCTGCCCCATCGCCAGCAGGATCTCTCCGCGCTCGGTGTCGTAGTGCGCCGCAGTCAGCGGAGTCCCCTTCACGGTGTTGATGGCGCTCGCCTGGCCAATCGCGTCGAGGGCCGCCGAGAGCTGGCCACGTCGGCGGTCGGTCTCCGCGAGGTAGTAGAGGTCGTTCGCGACGAGCATGTTCTCTTCGCCCATCGCGCGGTGAATTTCGAGCGCCTCCAAGAAGCCCTCGCGCGCAGGCTCGAGCTCTCCAGTCGCGAGCAAGACCATCGCCATGTGCGCTCGATACCGCGCGGTGCGCGGGTGGCGGGGACCAAACACGCTCAAGCTCTGCTCGTAGACCTCCGCGAAGACCTCCACCGCGTGCGCGAGATCGCCTGATTCCATCAGGGTGACGCCTGCGTTCACCGTCGAAGTCAACGTCGTGTAGTGCGAGACGCCGAGGGTGGCGCGATCGTACGCGACGACCTTTCGGAAGAGTTCATTCGCTTCGGCCCACTTGCCCTCGGTGCCCAGCCGCTGCGCCTCGATGCGCTGCGCGGCGTGAACGAGCTGGGCACTCCCGACACGCTCGACCAACGCACGGGCGACGCCCAGCGCGCGGGCCCGCTCGTCGGCGGCTGGAGTCATGATCGCAGCGCGGAGGCTCGCCTCGGCCGAGAGCGCGTCGTCACCAGACGCCATCGCGACCAGGAAGGCCTCGCGCGCATCGACGTACGCCTTGCGTGGTTCCCCGAGGCGCGACCGGAGCGTCGACCGAAGCAGCAGCGCCTGCACGAGGAGCGGCTGACTGACCCCTCTGGAGTGCTCGACGAGCACCTCCGCTTCCACGACGCCTTCCTTCCAGCGCCCCGTTTCGGTGAGCGCCTTCACTCGCGCGAGTTCGAGGCGCACCGCGTCGAAGCCCTGGACTCTGCTCGCCGGGCTGCCGAAGCGTCGGCGGCTGGGGGAGGCACGACACTCCTCGACGATCGAGAGCGCATCGACCGCCGAGGGTGCGTTCTCGACCACCGTCGCGTCCGCGCGTGCCAACACGAAGGTGGTTGCCGCGAGCTCGTCCCGCCACCAGGCGAGGCACTCGAGCTGCGCCTGCCGCGTGTCCGAGTCCGGCGTCGCGCAGACCGTCGCTCTCATGGCCGTCCACCGCCGAGCCACCTCGTCGAGGCGTTGGAAGACCGACGCTCGAACGTCGAGGGCGAAGGGCCGCGAGACGGCGCCGAACGCCTCCTGCATGGTCGCACGAACGCCGTCGTCCCACGCGCCGTCGAGGGAGCCCGCGCCTCCCACGCAGCGCGCGCGGTCCCGCACCAGCGCTCCGACGATCACCGTGACGATGACCAACAGGCCCGACGCGAGGCCGATGAGCCGCCGCGTGCGCCGCGGCCGAGAGAGCCCTTGGTGGAGCGCCGCCACGAGCGCCTCGGCGTCTGGGAAGCGCTTGGTGGGATCGGCCGCGCGGCCTCGCTCGACGACGGTGTTCACCCAGGCTGGCACGCGCCCCACGGTCCTTCCGAGCGCGCCCGCGAGGGCAGTCACCAAGGCAACCTGATCGCCCTGCGAGGTCGGAGGATCTTCGAGCGAGGCAGCGCTGGCCGCCGCGGCGACGAAGCCTCCCAGCTTGCAGTGATCGTCGGCATCGACGGTCACCAGCTCGGCCGAGAACGAGCCGTGAACCAGCCCGTGCCGGTGGGCCTCGGCCAACCCTGCGCCAGCCTCGGCGAAGGCCGAGACGACCTCTCTCCATGGGCGCCCGATCGCCCAGCGCTCGAGCGTCTGCGCACCGGCACGCTCGAACGCGAAGAACACCCGCCCATCGGCGAACCCGACGTCGAAGACCCGCTGGAGGTTCGGGTGATCGAGCCCGGCGAGCACCTGGCCGACCCGGAGCGCCCGAACGCTCGAGACCGAGTCCCGTCCCTCGTCCTTGGAGAAGAGCTCGATGGTGACCCGCCGGTCCAGCTCCGGGTCGACGGCCTTGAGGCGCTGTCGGCCTCCCTCGAGCGCGACCGCCGACGCGTCGAGCACGAGATACCGCCCGAGTCGTTCTGGTCCTTCCGTCATTGGGCGTCTCATACGCTTTTTCGTGGGACACCTCCCACTGCGCGGCGTCCCTCCAGGGTGGCACCGACGCTCCGGCTTGACCCCACTCCACGCTCGAACCAACTTCTCCGCCTGACGAGGACCCGCTGTGATGGCGTCTGGTGAACGCACCTCCTGCTTGAGTGACAACGATCTCGGCGCGCTCGCCGAAGAGACCTTGCCACCCTCGGCTGCTCGCGACGCCTGGGCGCACCTGGCGAGCTGCGACGAGTGCGCGGCGCTCTTTCACCAGCTGATGAACCACGCCTGGGCCGACCTCTCGACCCAACCCTTCGAGCTCCGGGTGGCGGCCGACCCGCTCGAAGGGCGGCGCACCGTCGGGCGGTACCGCATCATCGACGCCATCGCTCGCGGAGGAATGGGCGTCGTCTACCTCGCCTTCGACCCCGAGCTCGAGCGGCGCGTCGCGCTGAAGGTCCTCCACCCCACTCACCGTCGCGACGAGCTGTCGCGGAGCCGGGTGCTGAGGGAAGCGCAAGCGCTCGCCCGGCTCACCCACCCCAACGTCACCGCGATCTACGACGTCGGCACCACGGGCGACTCGCTCTTCATCGCGATGGAGTTCATCGAAGGCCAGACGCTCCGTGACTGGCTCGCGACCCCGCGGCCCTGGCGAGAGGTGGTTCGGGTCTTCCTCGACGCCGGCGCAGGGCTCGCGGCCGCCCACCAGGCGAAGCTCGTGCACCGCGACTTCAAGCCCAGCAACGTCCTCATCGGCACCGACGGCCGCGCGCGCGTCACCGACTTCGGAATCGCGAAGGAGGTGGGGCAACCCGAGGCGCCTCGCGAACAGACGTTGAGCGCCTCGTTCACCCGCGAGGGCATGATCTCCGGCACGGTCGGCTACATCGCGCCAGAGCTCGTCTCTGGAGGAGACGCGACCGCCAGCAGCGACCAGTTCGGCTTCTGCACCGCCCTCTACGAGTGCCTCGTTCGCAAGCGGCCCTTCGCGGGAGATACCCTGCCAGCGTTCGTCGAAGCCCTCGCGCGCCCGGTCGTCTTCCCGCCTGAGGTGCCTCGGTGGCTCGCGCACGTCGTTCGCCGCGGGCTGTCGCGGAAACCCGACGAACGCTACGAGTCACTCCCTGTCCTGCTGGACGCGCTGCGCGCGGGCCTTTCGCGGAGGCGACGGCTGCTCTGGACCACTGTCGGCGTCGTCGCGCTCGTGGCCGCGGTCGCGGTGGGGAGCGCTTCCCTCTGGAAGACGCGAAGGACCTGTCTCGAGGGCATCGGAGCCTTGGAGGTCGACTGGCAAGCGCTTCGCCAGTCCTCGGCGGGCGACGCCACGAGTGCCGCCGTGCTCGCCGACCTCGAACGGAAGGTCGGGCAGCTTCGGGAGGAGCGGGCAGACACCTGCCGGCTCGCGAACACCCAGCCCTTCCCTGCGCGTGAGAGCTGCCTGGCGAGTCGACGTCTGGAGCTCGAAGCGGCCCTCGCGGCGGTGACGAGCGGTGAACTGGCGACGGCCGCGCTGCCCTCCGCGCTCGGCGACCCGGTGCGCTGCCGCCAGGCGACGGTGCGCCACCAACCTCTTTCGGCCGACGCTCACCGAGTCGGGGTCGCCGCCCTCCTCGAGCGGTGGTCGACGGTGGCGAGGGACGCTCCTCGGGTGGTGAGCGAGGCGGCACGAGCGGGTGACGTCGGCTCTCGGCTTCGGGTGACCTTGTTCGAGGCCGATGCCTGGAGAGCGCTCGGGCGTCGCCGCGAAGCGCGTGAAGCCGCTCGGGCGGTGCTCCTCGAGGCGCTTCGGCTCGGGAGCGACGACACCGCGCTCGAGGCCTGCGTCGTCTGGGCCGCCGGGTGCGACGACGAGCGCGAGTTGGCCGAGGCGCTCCAGCTCGCCTCCGCGCTCCATTCACGCCTGCCGGCCGACCTCGAACTGGCGCAGACGCTCACTCGCCTGGAAGCGCTCCAAGCGCGGCGGTGACGACGAGCGCCGTGCCTCAGGTGACTCCGTCGAGGGCACTTCGAATGCTCACGTCGATGTCGGACTTCATGAGCGGGAGCAGGCTGTCGAGCGTCGACTCCCCGACGCCCAGCCGCGCCATCAGCTGGCGGCGCGTCTCCTCGAGGAGGCGCTGACGAGCGGCCGCGAGCCAACGGGCAGCGGTCGAACGGCCGACGTTCTTGAGCCGAGCGAGTCGATCGAGCCCGAGCCCTTCGACGACGTTGAGCCGCAGGAGCGCTCGATCCTGGTCTTCGAGGAGCGAGAGGGCGGTGCGAAAGGCCTCGTTGAAGGCCCCGCGGTAACGCGCGCGCATGAGCTCGAGCTCGGGGTTGGCGAACGCCTCGGTGTCCGCCGAGTCCGACGCGGCCTGCTCCCGGCCCTCGGCCCGGCGCTTCGAGCGCATGGCGTTGAGCTGGGACCGCACCACGACCGAGCCCAACCAGCCCTTGAGCGAGCCCTGCCCGGCGTACTCCTTCAGGGAGCGGGGGTCGAAGAGGAGGCGCACGCGGAGTGCGGAGAAGAGGTCGGAGGCCTCGAGCTCGCCTCTGGAGCGTCGGGCGGCGCGCTCACACTCGGCGCGGAGCAGCCCATCGAAGGCCGCGACGGCCTTGGCGTCGGACTCCAGGCACGCAATGGCGAAGAAGAGGTCGGTCGTGCGAAGTGACCCGAGCTCACTCGGCGTCGTGAGTCGTTCGCCGAGCGCGTGAAAGAACGTCTCGTCGCTGATCGCGAACTCGGGCCAGGCGGTACGCGCTCCGGCCGCGATCGCCTCGAGCGCCGACTCGAGTTGGGGGTGCTCCGCCGCGGCTCTTCGCACGCTCGATGACGCACGCTCGAGGAGCCAGTTGGTGAGCACGTTGGCCACCGCCGACCGTACCGTGCGCACCTGACCGAGGCGAGCGACGTCGGGGCCCGCCGTTCCTCAGTTCGCCATGCTCGCCGGTTCGAGGAGCTTGTAGGTGCACGCATACGGCGAGCTGCAAGCGCTCGTGACGCGCACGTTGAAGTAGTACGGCACGTGTGGATCGACTGGGCAGCCTCCATCGCCGATGAACAAGGTCGGGTACCCTCCTGGTTGTCCCTGAACGGTGCACATCGGGTCGGTGGTGGTGGTCGCGCCGGGAACGGTGCTGAGAGCACACCTGAGCGCGGTGCCCACGCCAGCTCCGGCACCGCCCGTCACCCGAAAATACTCACGCGCTCGCACGCCGCCGTCATCGGTTCGAACACGAATGCCAATGGTGACGCCCTCCTCCAAGGCGACGTTGTACGGAGTGCCCACGTACGTGGGAGGACACCCAACGGTGTTCGGAATCTGGTTGATGCAGCCGGGAAAGCCGGTGACGCCCCCGGCGCCGTTCGACCCGGACTGGTCGACGATGAAGGTGTCGACACTCCCCGGCGGGAGCCAGGTTCCTCGGCCCCACCCTGGATCGCCGGCGCTCGTCGTTCGACAGAACCCGGAGAGGCACGCCTGATTGCTCGGGCAGGTGCCGCAGGACACCCCGCACACCGGATCCGGCCCACAGCGGCGCGCTCCGCAGGCGACGGCCGCTGGACAGCCCCCGTCCGTGACCGCGGTTCCACCACTGCTCATTCCACCCGCGCTTCCGCCACCGCTCATTCCTCCTGCGCTTCCGCCTCCGCTCGTTCCGCCTGCGCTTCCGCCACCCCTCGTTCCGCCTGCGCTTGCGCCTCCGCTCGTTCCGCCTGCGTCGCCACCGCCGAGGTCGCCTCCTCCTGCTGCGTTCTCTCCTCCACTCGCTCCGCCTGCGAGTCCGCCCGCCGTCACGCCACCCGCCCTCCCGCCCGCGCTCGGTACGCTTCGGCCTCCACCGCTGGAGTCATCGATGTCGGCGTGAGGCTGACCGCACGACAGCACGCCGAGAACGACCCCACACACGACGACCCTCAACTCGATGTCCATGCGGTGACGACACCGCCGCGCGAAGAGCGTCTCGCTGATGAGCATGGCGTCTACTTTCCCGCCTGAACGGTCAACACCGCGGCCTTCTGGAAGGCCTCGATGGTCAGGGTGAAGGTCGCCCCGTTCGGGCGATCTGGCGCTCCCCAGGGGTTGCGGAGGGTGACGTACTTCTTCCCGTTCGATTCGAAGGCAGCCAGCACGGTGTAGCCGTGCTCGGTCATCAAGCCGAGCGGCAGGGTCTCGGGCGCCTTGGTCGTCATCGCCACCATCGGCACCTTGTTCTTCACGTTCGTTCGCAGCTCGTCGAAGAGCTGATCGGTCGTGTTCCACGCGTGCATCAGGGTTCGTCCGGTCGGCTTTCCAGACAGCGCGTACATCACGTCTTCGGCGAAACCGTGGGAGGCCTGGGCCGGCTCGATGCCGTTGAGGGTCGCCCACGCCCGCTCGAGCACCGGTCCCCACAGCTCCTTCGGGTTCGCGGACGAGGCACGGAAGGCCGGAGAGGGCATGAGCGCCTTCTTGGCGTCGACCTCCACGTAGACGGCTCGCGGGGTGTCGTCGGTCGACGAGGTCGGTTGATAGAGCCGCACCCGGTAGACGTCGTTGCCGAGCGGCTCGATGGCCTCTCGGATGACGTTCGGCTGGGCGGCCGCGTACGCGGAGAAGGTGGCGATGGCGTAGCAGTTGGCGACGACCCCTCCCTGCACGATGTCCGAGGGCTTGATGCCGCCGATGAAGAGGTCGGGCATCGAGGCGCGCTGCACGAGCGCCGCGTACTCCGCCGAGCTGACCCGATAGTCGGCGGAGGGAACGACGAGCCGTGCGCCGACCGGCACCTGGTTCGGGTCGCTGCCCAGCACGTCGCGGTTGGCCTGGTACAGCTCGGGCCATCGGTCGGCGTTGCCGAAGAGTGCCTTGGCGATTCCACTCAGCGTCTCTCCGCGAGCGATGACGTGGGTCGCCGGGAGTGGACGGGCAGTGGGGCCTTCGACGGGCAGCTCCGTCGCTTCGACCGGGTCTCTCTTCACGCTCCCAACGACGGCCTCGTCGGGTCCGCTCAGCGCGATCTGCTCGGGTGGTGCGCTGTCCGTCACCGAGACCTCGGGAGTTCGGAGCGTGCCGCCCACCGAGGCGAGCAGACCGGAGAAAGCTCCCGAGACGGCACTCCCACCCCCGACGGCGCTCGTGATGGCGGACCCAACGACGTTCACCGTGGCCTGCGCCGCGGCCGAGCCTCCGAGGGCGTTCGTCACCGCCGGAGCTGCCGCGTCGACGATGCCACCCACGGCGCCCGCGAGCGCGCCTCGCCCGACGTCACCGCCGCCGATGGCGTTCTGAATGCCACCGAGGATCGCGCGGCTCGTGATCGTGCCCGCCGTCTGATTGCCGAGCGCGGCGCCGAGGGTCTGGCTGAGTCCGCTCGACGCGAGGTTGAGGCCGCCTCCGACCGCGCCGAGGAAGGCGCCCCGCAGAATGCTCGCGTTCCCGTCGCTCACCATCGCGTTTCCCGCACCGGTCAACGCCCCGCCGAGGATCGGCCCAGCAGGCGAGAAGACGAAGCTCGCCGCCACGCTCGCGGCCGCGGGGAGCAGCACGTCGCCGATGAGGTCGGGCTTGTACTGATAGGGAACGAAGACCGCGTCCTTCGGAATGACGATGCCCACCCCCTCGACCCACTTCGTCTGCGCCGCCCACTTGGGGTCGTAGCCGCCCATCTTCGAGTCGAACGAGACGTAGCGCCCCGAAGGAACGAGCTGCGACTCCATGGGCTTGTAGCCGGCCGGAATCGGACCAGCGGTGAGGCCCTTGAGACCGGCGTAGGCGAGCCGCGGGTCTCTCGCGATGCCCTTCTGGACCTCGGGCGGCAACAGGCCGAGCTGACTCCACGGTTTCTGCTTCGCCACCGTCGCGTTGAAGTTCGTCGAGGTGAAGTCGCGAGCCGACGCGTCCATGGGCGGAGGGCTCCAGGCGGCCGCGGCAGCCGGAGACCCGAAGCTGGTAGGCAGCCGATAGAGCACCTCGAGCGACTCGAGGAGCGGGGCATTCGGCTCGGTCTCCGGAGGGCCACCCATCACGCCCTGACCCATCACCAACGGCGGCACCTTCGCCTTCACCAGGGCCTGCTGGCTCGAGTCGGTCAGGTAGAGCACGGCGTTCGGCCCGGCCGAGGACGGCAGGGGAGGAATCGGCGGAGGCATCGAGCCATCGAGGAGCCCGAGCTTGGCGGCGTAGGCGCGCCGTGGGTCGGCGAGCACCTTCGCCCGCTCCTGCGGCGGGAGCGTCGCGAGACCGCTGAACGGCGGGAGCGACAACGCGCTTCTCCGCGCGACCTCGAGAACGTCACCCGTCGAGGCTGCGACCTTCGGCTTCCACGCCATCGCCTCCGCGACCGACCGGAAGCTCGTGGGCATTTGATAGACGAGGTCGAGCTTCTCGAGCCGCTCGGTGTCCGGCACCCGCCTGACCTGCAAGTCGAGGCTCTGCGCCATGCTCGAGCCGTTCGGATCCTCGAGCCGCTTCGTGGGGATGATCAGCTTGTAGTCCGCCTGCGCCTTGGGATCGGTGAGGGCGAGCCAGCCGTCTCGGGCCGACGCGCCGTTCGAGTTCACCTTGGCCGGCAATGGGCTCGACACCCCCGCCATCACCTTCATGGGCGGAGGTGCGCTGGCAGGAACGGGCGGGGCGGCTGGCGCAGGCGCTCTCGCAACCAAGGGAGGCTGCGAGACGGCGAACGCGTCGCGCGGCTGGCGGATGGACGCCAACGCTTCGGTCATCCCACCACGCTCCTCGACGACCGCTCGGGGAAGGCCAAGGGCTTGACCCATGCTGCTCTGCTCGAGCTCTGGAGCCGTGTTGTCGCCCTCGCCAGTGAGGAGACGGAAAGGGTTCGGGGAGATGGTGGTCATGCCGAGTCGACACCGCAGGATGAAGGTCGTCCCGAAGGGATGCGTCGAGCGCCGGAAACGAGCGGGACGGTCGCCGCGCGTCGGTGTCCTGGCTTCGACCCACCAGCTCCAACGAGGTGAACCATGGCCAGTCTCTCTTCGATTCGTCGTGCAGCAGCAAACGTGAACAAGGTCGTGCAAGCGGCCGACAAGAACCGTGACGGCGTGGTGAGCAAGAAGGAGCTCGTCGCCGAGCTCACGCGCACGAAGGCGCCCAGGGAGTTGCGTACCGCGACCTTGAGCGCTTTCGGTCACGTCGCGTTCGTCGCCGCTGATCATTTCGCGCCCACGAGCGTGCCAACCAAGCGCACCCAGGAGACCGTGAGCCGCGTCGCGAAGGAGATGATCGAGCTGGATGGAAAGCGGCGCGGCGCGATCAAGGACGGTCAGCTCGAGCCATCGGAGTTCTACGCGTCGACCAACCAGCTTTCTCGGCGCCTCCTCGCCTACGCCGACTCGTTCACGTGAAGCGTGCATGCGCCATCGCGCTCCTTCGCCTGGCGTTCGCGCTTCCGATCGCCGGGTGCGGTCCGGTTCCTTCGCTCGAGGACGGGGGAGGCGGTGGCGGAGGCGCAGTCGGAGGAGGCGCAGTCGGAGGAGGCGCAGTCGGAGGCGGCGCAGTCGGAGGCGGCGCAGTCGCTGGCAGTGCCGTCGGTGGCGGTGCCGTCGGTGGTGGTGAAGTCGGCGGCGGCGCAGTCGGTGGCGGTGCCGTCGGTGGTGGTGAAGTCGGCGGCGGTGCCGTCGGTGGCGGTGTCGTCGGTGGCGGTGCAGTCGGCGGAGGAATGGCGAGCCCCGATGCCGGTTGGCAGCTCGACCCTGGTCACTTCGAGTCGTCACCACACGCGCTCGAGATCATCGCGCCCCAGCCAGGCGTGGGGCTCGACAGCGTCTACGCGCGCGCCTACCCGGGCCTGCTCTTTCGTCGCCCCATCGAAGTCATTGGAGGCGCCTGGCCCTACTGCTTCGAGCTGCTGAACGGCCCATCGGGAATGTCGATTGGGTCGACGCTTCCAGCGAACTGGCTCACGGCTGGCTACCAGGCCTACGGCGTTCTCACCTGGCCCAACCCCGTCGCCGGAAGTCACCGCGTCGCCGTTCGCGTCACCGATCAACTCGGCGTCCAGGTGACTCGTCAGTGGACGTTGACGGTCACCACGACTGGCTTCCTCTTCGTCGACGGAGCCACTGGAAACGACTCCAACACCGGAACGATCGGCAGCCCTCTTCGTTCCTGGAGCGGCGTCTACGGGACTGACAAGGCCGACCCTCGAAACGACGGTGCGCAGGTGATCTGGCGCCAGGGCCGCTATCGCACCGATCTCGCGCCGGTCGAGAACGCGATTCGCATCGCGATGCCGAGCCACAAGGCCCACGCGCACCTCGCCTACCCTGGCGAGCGCGTCACCTTCGACACGCGCATCGCTCACCTCTCGTTCTACCCGTCCTCCTCCGATGTCGCGTTCGTCGGCATTCGTTTCGAAGGCTTCAGCTCCGCCTCGACGTGGAAGACCCTCGTGTTCGACGCTGCTCAGCGAACGACGGTGTTCGAGTGCGAGTTCGGCACCCAGCTCGACCCCGGCCTCGCCGGAATGAACCCGGCGCACCTCTTTTTCTCCAACGGCGGCACCGATCGTTTCGTGACGGTCTCTCGAAGCCGATTCGAAGACGTCGACGACCTGCTCGGCGCCGAACTCTACGGCATCGACGACGTGCTCTTCGACGGGAACGTCGTGCAGACGCTCCGGGGAAGCGGGGCCCGATTCGTCTACGCCAAGGCGACCACGAACAGGCTCGTCGTCAGGGGAACCCGTGGCCACGTCGCCATCGAAGGACCGCTCCTGATGGTCGACACCTACAGCGTGCAGACCGGCATCGAGGCGTCGTGGAACTCGTGGCGAACCCAGCCCGGCAAGGTGCTGGTGCACCTCGGCAACGAGGTGAACGCGCTCGGCTCAGTCGTGCTGTACCGCAACACCTTCGCGCTCGGGCACTTGCTCCATCGCAACGCCACCGCGGGAATGGTGACGTCGACTAGAAACGTGGTTCAGCACGACGGCCAGTTTCCCCTCGGCATCGAGAGCCTCTCCTTCTCCGCGTCCTTCACGACCCTCGACGACCTGCGGGCGACGACGGGGCTCGTCGATCAGACGAACGCGCTGAGCGGGAATTTTCGCACCCAGTACCTTGGAACCAGGGGCGCCGAGGTTCGTTGAGGAGACGGCGGCCAGTCGGCGGTGTCGGGCTCGCAAATGGCGAACCCCAAACGCACCGCTCAGCTCTCGGCCCCGGTTGAGGGCAGTCGGGTTTCACCAGCCCCACGTCCGCACGAACGACTGGCTCGCCGAGCACCTCCTCGATCGACCGCTTCAGCTCCCTCGATCGCAACGGCGTCGTCCTGAGATTGATGGGACGGGCGAACGGCAATGGTGTCAACGGTTGATGACTGCTCCGAGCTGCCGCTCTGCCGCTCTGCCCCTCGGCCTACTTCTTCTCCTCATTTCGAGCTCCAGTTGCGGCTGGAACGACGGCTGCAAGCGCTTCTTTCTGTACGAAGATCGCGGCTGCTGCCCACCCGGGAGAGTCGAACCTGACTGCTCGTATGCTGACGGGGGGTTCCCGCCATGCGGCGTCGACCCCTGCGGGGGAGTCTGTTTCGACCGCGAAGGGGTTCACCTCCCGCCAGGCGGAGCAGAGCGCCCGACCTGCAGTGGTCAACCTTGTGCCCCTGGCTGTGTGTGTGCCGTGCCCTCGGCGGGCGCGCCTCCCGTCTGTAGCTGCCTCGACAGGTCGACCCGCCCGGTCACTCAGTGCCTCGAGCCGAACTGCGGAACGGTGAGCTGTGGAATCGGCTGCCGCTGCGTCGACCGCGGCCTCGCCCGCTGCGAGTGCTCCTCGCCGTGACGTGGCTCCCGATCTCGAGATCTGCGCGCTCGAACGTCTGGCCGACGAACGAGCTCCCTGCTGCCAACTCAGCCGCAAGACGGCCGATGAAGCTTGCGCTCCGGACGACGGCTGCCAATGTCCGACTCGATGCGACTTCGATTCGAGCTCGTCCTCCTGCTGCTGTCCGCGTGTGAGTGGGTCGCGGACCCGATGAAGTACACCCGTGAAGAAGTGCCGCGCTTCAAGGCGCACGCCGAGCACCCCGCGCCCGCCGAGAACCCGACCTCGCTCAAGGTGATGGCGTGGAACGTGAAGTACGGCGCCTGCCGCGTCGACTTCTGGTTCGACTTCTGGGGCGACCGCGTTCAGCTCTCCACCACCGAGGTGAACGACTGCCTCACCAAGATCGCCGCGCTCATCAGCGAGTACGACCCCGACGTGCTCATCACCGAGGAGATCGAGGTCGACTCCAAGCGCAGCGCCTACGTCGACATGGTGCGCTTCCTCCTCGAGAACACGAACCTGCGCTACGCGACGTTCGCCTCGACGTGGGACTCGCGCTACGTGCCGAGCGAAGGCGTCGGCCGCATCAACCTGGGCAACGCGATTCACAGCCGCTACCCAATCGTGAAGGCCGAGCGCATTCGGCAGAAGGACCGCACCGACCAGGACACGCTGACGAGCACCTTCTATTTGAAGCGCGGCATCGCCCGGGCGGAGATCGACATCGGCAACGGGCGAACCATCGCCATCTACGGCGTGCACACCGAAGCGTACGACCAGGACGGCACCAAGCAGGTGCAGATCAAACAGCTGTACGACCTCGCCAAAGCCGAGACCCTGCCGTGGATGATGGGCGGTGACTTCAACGAACTGCCGCCGGTCTGTGACGAGCGCGCCGACGCGGGAACGCCGGAGTCCTGCGAGGGCAAGCTGAGGCTCGTCGACTTCCTCGACGAACGCGCCTCGTCGAAGGGCACCGCCTTTGCGCAGCCGCCGTACACGCCGAGCGTGATGAAGCCGTTCTACGACGACTTCAATTCATACATCCCATTGACGCGGTACGGGGTCGGTGAGGCAGCGCAAGCGAGGTACTTCACCCACTCGGTCCTCGGGCCCGATGGCAAGAATGACGAGGGCGTCTCCGGGCGATGGAACCGCACGCTCGACTATTTGTTCATTCGAAAGACCGACAGCTGGACGAACACCGACGTGCTCCAGGAAGCGGGGCGCATGGGCATCACCCAAGACGCGATTCGCCTGTCCGACCACGCGCCGGTCGTCGGCACCTGGGAGGTCCGATGAAGACGCTCCTCGTCACGATGGCGATGGCGTCGGTGGCCTTCGCTGCGCCCAGGCCGGCGCGAGACACGGCCGACGTGGGCAAGCAGGGGAACTACAGCGTCGGCATCTTCAACCCGCTGCGCATCGCGGTGGTCGACGGCTTCGAGCTCGAGGCGCACCCGCTGGTGTTCCTCGTGGCGCCCAACCTGAACGCGCGCTTCCGGCTGCTCGGAGGGCCTCTGCGGCTCGCGGCGGAGGCGGGCCTCTCGTTGCCCACCTTCGGCATGCGCCTGACGAAGGGCTACCTGTTTCCCACCTGGGCGACGAGCACCAACGACATCGGGTGGATGTTGATTCCTCGAGCGGGCGTGCTGCTGTCGGGCACGGTGCTCGAGCACAGCGTGTGGACGGCGCGGGCCGACGCGGCGGTGCGAATTCCGCTCGGTCCAAACAGCGCGACGCCGCTCGACTCGTTCCTCGCGCCGCTCGACATTCTCCTCGCCGCGCCGTTGACCGGGTTCTGCGCGCGCGTGGGTGGGGCCTACGACCAGGCGCTCGGTGAGACCTTCCGAGTGCGCGGAGAGGTGAATCTGTTCGTCACTGGCTCGCACGGCAACCTGCGCGTCTCTGGCACCGACGTCGGCGCGGTGGCCCCGCTCTCTCAGCTCATCTTCACCGCGCACGTCGGCGTCGACATCGCGACGTTCAAGCAGAGTCGGCTCACGGTGGGCGTGCTCTTCGCGAACTACGATCAAGGCGCGACGGCCGTGGTGAAAGGCAGCGACGGCTTCTCGGAGCGCGTTCGGGTGAGGAGCAACAACGTCCTCCCGACGATCGACTACATCTGGGCCGGCTTCTGAGGACCAGCTGGTGCGCTACGGGCAACTCCACTGCGCGAGCGACGTCCCGAGGTTGCCCGAGTTCGCGTTGTCGTGCTGGACGCGCGGCCAGTGAGCCGTTCCGTCCAAGCCTGCGCTGTCGACGATGATGGCGGTGATCGCACCCGAGTCGCTCACGACGTAGAGCAAGCCGGGTCGGTCGCACCGCTTGGCGCCATTGACCTCTCGCGCCACGTCGAGCACCGGTGAAACGGAGACGGGAGAGGGAACCGCGGCGGCGGTCTGCCACAGCCTCACGCCTCCAGTCGTCGCCACGTTGACCGCCCCTTGAACCCCAACGGTGTACATCATTCCGCCCGTGCCCAAGATCGCCGCGTGTGCCGGACTGAAGGCATTGCCCGAGCCGTCGTCCAGGACGTTGAGGCCTGCGTCCGTGCCATGGCTGAAGGTGCCCACGAGACCAGCCGTCGTGTCGAGGGTCGAACGGAAGATGTCCGACGCGTTGCCGCCGCTGCGCGTTCCCGTGAAATAGACGGGAATTTGGTTGCCGGACGACGGCCCGATGCTCGACCCGAGCCAGAAGAGCTGAGTCGTGCTGGAGAGCGCCCCTCGGCTCGTCCCAATCAAGTCATGCCCGAAGACACCTTGCGCCTGAAGTCCAGAGGGTGTCAGGAAGCCTCGGGTTGGGGAGAGCGCGATCGCCGCCGTTGGGGCTGGCCCATTGATGTCGTCGGTCGTTCCAACCCAACCCGTTCCAGCCACGTTTGCATGCAGACTCCAGAACGAGGTAACGCCCGTGCTGGCCGCGTAGACGCTCGTGCCTCCGTCGTTGGCAGCCTTACCGGCCAGGCTCGCCTTCCCTGCGACCGCCACCACGCCGTTGTTGTTGCAGGCGCCATTGGCTGGGTTCGCGAGGAAGAGTTCTTGCTGGGTGCTGCCGTTCTCGCGAGCAGTGACCACGGTTCTGCCGAGTGACAGCATCCGCGCCGAGTAGGTCGACGCGCTGTCAGCGCACGTGAAGGCGCTCCCAACCGTTCCTCCGCTGTTGAGGTCGAGCGCTCGAATCTGCGCCTGAGTCGCGTTGCGAGTCGCGACGAAGAGGCCAGGACCACCGTCCTCCACGTTGCCCGTCGGGCTCCACACGACCGGAGCCGTCACCGCACCGTAGCTGGTCTGTACCCACCCTCGCCCTCCATCTGGATACACCTGCCACACCACTCCAGAATCGGGGCCCGTCGACCCGCCAATGTAGATATTCCCCTTGTCGTCGAGCGCAGGGTCGGTCACCTGCGACAGCGTCACGCCCGGAGGTGCCGCCGCGGTCCACTTCACCCTCGTCACCGCATGCTGCACATTCGTCGACGTTCCAACGTTCCCGACCGCGTCGTCAGCCTCGGCAACCAACGTGACGACACCGGAGACGCCTGCTTGAGTGTTGGCCTTCCACAGATCGACACTCATGCAGCGGCAATTTCCAGTCGGGCACGGCACGGTCGGGCAGGCCATCTGGCTCACCTCGCGAACGCCCGCATCCGAGCCATCCAGCAACAGCCTCGTTCCGCTGTCCTGCAGTGCTTCGTCAGACGAGACGTTGACGAGGAGCGTCTCGTCGCGTCGGCGGACCCGGCCGGCGTCCTCGACGACGATCGTCACGGTCGGCGGCACCGCGTCCCACTCCACCGAGGTCGTGTCGTTCGGCCCGCCGTCCCAACCCGCTCGGAATTCGACGGTCGCTCGATCCCCTCCGGCGAGCGGCGTCGTCAGCGTCACCCCGTTGGCCTCGTAGCCACCATCGGCGAGGACCGTGAGCGTCGCCGTACCGCCGTTCCCGAACCCGACCGGAATCGTCGGCGGAAAGAAGCCTCCGTCTGCCAAGCGCGGCAGCGCGCCAGACGAACCACTCAGTCCCGCAGACAAGGACAGCGACGCTCGCCGCGGCCCGAATCGCGTACCGACCGTCGGTTGGCTCCAACGAAGCGACATGACCGCGTTCTCGCAACGGCCTCCGTTGGGCGCTGAGGTGCACAACTGGTACGGCGCGCACGACGCCACGATGGCTGGGTCGCAGTAGGGAACACCAGCGTCGCCCCCTCCCACCATTCCTCCGCCGCTGCCGCCGGCCATTCCTCCGCCCGAGCCGCCGCTCGTCCCACCAGCGCTGCCACCGGCCGTGCCTCCGCTGCTGCCACCCGCCATGCCTCCGCTGCTGCCACCGCCCATGCCCCCGACGCCTCCACCTCCGGCGACCCCACCGGCGACGTCGAAGACGCACACCTTGTATTCGAGATCGCAGCGCTGACCGCTGTTCCCGTCACATTCTGAGTTGGTCGTGCAGGGCTTCGCCAGGTTGCATGCGCTCAGCAGGCCCATCACTCCGACGAGCAGGCGCTTCACAGCACACCTCCGATGACGACGACCGAGCCGCCCGGCACCGGCACCAACGACAGGCCGATGGGCTTCGGATCGTCTGGCGCCATCAAATACATCAACATTCCCGCTCCGGCCGCCGCGAGCCCGGCGAACGCGACCCCGAGTCCAGTGAACTGAAACGTCCTCGCGCGCACGGCCTGAGCCGCCTTGTCCGAGGGCACTGCGCCTCCGGTCTCGCCCGTCGATCCTGCCTCATTCACGCCGACTCCGAAGATCACCGCTCCGACCAACGCCACCCCGCCACCGGCGATCATCGTCGTCGTCCCCGCCAGCTTCAGGGGTGACGGCTCGAGCGGTGGTGGTGGAGGTGGGCTGATGACCGTGCCCGCGTCGGGTGTTTCCACCGCAGCCGCCACCACACCCGCGTCCACCACGACTTCGGGAGGCTTCGGCACCTCTTTCGTCGGTGGCAGTTGGCCCAGGTTGGCCTCGAGCAGCAGCGCTGCGAGCGCGCGGGCGAGCGTCTCCTCGACCGTCTCCTTCCCCTTTCGCGGCTCCTTCTTCGTCGCGGGCCCGAACATCACCTTCCCGTCCGACCGAACCACCCGGCCGGTCACCACCATCGCGCCATCGACCTCGCGCGTCGCCACCACACCGAGCGAATAGAGCGACGCCCCGAGGCCGGCGGCGCGCTGGAGACACTCGGTCGAGCGGGCGCAGTCACGCTGACCGAGCGAGCTCATGATGGTCGCGATCGCCGACTTCGCCGGCACCTGCACTTGGGCGGCTGCGATCTGGCGGCGGTACTCCTTCTGAAGGGCGTCGAGCTGGCTCGGCGTCACCTCGGCCGTCAGCACCTCGACTGGGCACGGCACCAGCGTCGGCTGCTGCTGCGCGCTCGCCACCGCCGCAACGCACGTCGTCATCACGAGCAACACTCGAGTCACGGTTTCCCTCAGTTCAGCGGAGCCAGCTTGCGTGCCGACGCCAGCTCCTGCACCACTCGGCCACAATCTTCATTGGTGGTGGCGTTCTGGGCCAGGTCGAGGATGTGCTCTTCGAGCTCCTCGAACTTGGGGAACGCGTTGGGGTTGTTCTTTGCAATGAAACTCTTCAACTTCGCCACGTCCACCCTGACGCCCTCACGCCACCGCTCGTCGACCACGCACTCGGAGTGGAGCGAGCTGGCCTTGCGGGGCAGCTTCACCACCGGCCCACCGCCTGCCTTCACCGGCGCGAGCTCGCTCGGGTCGACCTCGGCTCCGGAGTCTTCGATCGCCACTGGGTTCAACACCGGGTTCTCCGGAGGCTTCACCGCGACCTCAACCCGCCCACCGCCGGCCGCTGCGTCGACCTTCACTGGCTCGAGCGTCGTCGGCTTGGGTTCCCTCGACACGAAGTAGCCGCCGGCCGCGAGCACGATCGCCGCGATGAGCGCGCCGACGACGACGCCCCGGCGCGATTGCGAGCGCTGGAGCTCTTGCCTGAGCTTCGCGGTTTCGGAGTTCTGGAAATTCGCCTTCGGAGTCGAGGTCGCCAGCCGGCCGGGGAGCACCAACGTCGCGGTCGGTCGCTTGGCAGGCTTGGCGAGCTGAGCGAGCTGCTGCACCGAGGTCACGCTCGTCGCCGCCTCGGAGAAGGACGACGCCAACGAGTCGAGCTCGGCTTCCACCCGCCGCGCGGTGATGCGCTCGCTCCTCGACTTCGCCAGCATGCCGGCGAGGAGCACGTCGAGCTTCTCCAAGATGAACTTCTCGCGCTCGCTGTGCGCGTGGAGCGGCGCTGCGACGTCGAGCAGGCTGGGCACGTCGGCGCTCTGGTGCATCTGCCGCAGCTGCACTGCCTCGAGCATCACCGCGCTCGTCTCGGGAGGCAGGCCCACGCTCTCGAGCAACGACAGGCGGTCGGTGTCGTTCAGCATGGGCGGTTCGAACGGCGGGCGGTTGGCGACCAGGTGGAAGAGCACGCCGCCCAGCGCGTAGACGTCGTCGCTCGGGTGCGGAGGCTGGTTGCGGTCGTGCTGCTCGTACGGGCAATAGAGGGGGCTCCCGACTGGGTCGCTCGTGAGCGGCTTGCCCGAGCGCAGCGCGATGCCGAAGTCGATGAGCTTCACCATCAACCGCCCGCCTGCCTCGGCGAGCTGCACCATGATGTTCTCGGGCTTCACGTCACGGTGGACGAGCTGGGCCCGCTCGAGATCGGACAACGCGCTCGCCACCGCCTCGGCGATGCGAATGGAGGTCAGCAGGTCGATTCGCCCGATGAGGTTCGCGAGCGGCTGGCCGACGGCGCGCTCCATGACGATGGCACGCAGCCTCTCGTCGAAGGCGAGCACCCGAATGACGTGGTGGCTCTGGAGAGCGACCAGCGTCTGCGCCTCTTCGAGCCCTTGGTCGGGGCTCGCCACCGTCTTCACCACGACCTCTCCGCCCTTGAGGGTGGTGTTGTCGGCGAGGTAGGTCTCTCCGAAGCCGCCGGAGCCGAGCGGTTCGCGCACCTTGTAGATGTGAGCGACGACGGTGCCGGGCGAGAGCTCAGCCATGGGTCACCCGCACCGCGCCGGCTTGGAAATTCCTCGCCACTTTCGCGGGGTTCGCATCGGTTCCTCCAGCTCGGGAGCGAGGCCGTTCTATCAGCCGGGCAGGAGGCTCCGCAAAAAGAAAGCCCCGTTCCGCGGCAACCGAGTTTCGACGACGAGCAGGTCGCTCAGGGCGAGGCGACGAGGTTCGAAGCGATGCCCGTTGGACCGGTCGCTGCGGTAGCGACGCCGTTGGTGCCGCCGGTTCCGCCCGAAGCACCGAGGCGCGTGACGCAGGAGCCACCGGAGAGTGCGGGGACGCTCCCTCGGTAAAAGACGCAGATGTTCGGTCCGCCGGCGCCACCCGAGCCACCGCCGCCACGACCGCCCGGGCCGCCGGCCGAGCCACCTGCGCCATTGCCGGCCCGTCGATCGGGACAGCCGCCACTGTAGGTCTGCCCTGCGCCGCCCCCCGAAGCCGGCCCACCTGAGCCTTGTCCTCCACCTGGGCCGCCGGGCCCGCCCGTTCCACCGAACCCAGTCGTAATGTTGGTCTGGAAGACGGAGACAACGGAGCTCACCGAGACCACACCAAAGCTGCCTCCGCCGCCGCGGCCACCAGTCCCACCCGTTCCGCCGCAACCGCCTCCGCCACCACCACCGCCTCCCCCGCTCGTGAGGGTGCTGCACCCTGCGCAGAAGAGGCTCGAGCCGCGTTGGGTTCCGCCGCCAGAGCCACCACCGCCGCCTCCGCCGCCCGTCTGCCCGGTGCCACCGACGAGACCCGTTGGTGGTGTGTAGAAACCACTGAGGCTCAGCGCGCCGAGGCCTGCGCCGGGCTGGGCATTCTGTCCCGCGCTCCCAGTCGTTCCGTTGGCTGAGACGGGAGGCGCATCATGTCCGTTGCTCGCCGAGAAGGTGCTGCAGCCACCGTGGTCGCCGAAGGTTCCTGCGTTCGCCCCCGGAGCGCCGCCTGGCGCCGTCGTCCCGCCAGTGCCGCTGATGCCGTTCGTCTCTCCGCTCACCCCTGGTCCACCGGCGCCGCCAGGTGCTCCGCAAGGTGAACTCCCCGCCCCGCCTTGGCTCGCGCCCACCCCGTTTCCTCCCGGAGACCCCCCGGCGCCCGTCGTTCCCATCGAACCGCCAAGGCCGTTGGTGCCGTTCCCCGGCTGAATCGTGCAGCCGTTCACCGTCAGGTTACTCACGTTGACCGCCAGCACCCCAATGCTCGAGCGCCCCTCGCCCGTCGGCTCCTGCCCCACCGCGTTCCCGCTGCGAATGGTGAGGAGCTGCAGCTCGACCGCTTGGGTGAGGTTCTGCCCGGTGACGGCGGTCGGCGTGGTGCTGGCGATGATGGTGGTGTTCGTGTTCGAGCGCGCCCAGCCCGCGCCGACGTCGTAGCCACCGTAGAGGCTCACTCCATTCAAGAGGGTGATGGTCTCGGCGTAGGTGCCTTGCGAGACGTACACCTGCCGCAGCCCGTTGAGCGACGCCTGGGCGATGCCGGCGGTGATGGTCAGCTTGGGCGACGCACGAGTCCCAGGGTTGGAGTCGTTGCCCGTCTTCGCCACGAAGATGGCGGCCGAGCCGTTGCCGTCGATGCCGTCGCAGTCGCCGTCACCGAAGGCGAGGTCGGGCATGTCGCTCCCCATCGCGGTGCAGCCGTACTCGCAGCCGTTGGTGGGGTTGCCGTCGAGGTCGACGCGTCCGGGCTGGCAGACGAAGTTGCACGTGGAGTTCATGCAGGTGCCGACCGCGAAGGGCCGGCTGCAAGCGAGCCCACAGCCATTGCAGTTGGCCGCGTCGTTGGTGATGTTCGTCTCGCAGCCGTCGGTCGCGCTCATGTTGCAGTCGCGGAAGCCCGCGTTGCAGGTGTTCACCCGGCACTGGCCCGTGGTGCAGGTCGGCGTGCCATTGGCCACGGTACAGACGTTGCCGCACATGCCGCAGTTCGTGACCGACGTGTCGGTGTTCGTTTCGCACCCATCCATGTAATTGCCGTTGCAGTCGCCGCGCCCCGGGTTGCACTGTTGAATGCGGCAGGAACTCGAGACGCAGGAATACGTCTGCACGTTGGGCGCGGTGCAGGTGATGCCACAGCCGCCGCAGCTGGTCACCGAGCTGGTGGTGTCGACCTCGCAGCCGTCGGCGTAGCTCACGTTGCAATCGCCACGGCCCGGCACGCAGGCGGTGATGGCGCAGGTGCCTCCGCCGCAGGTGGTCGTCATCGCGAAGGGCGTGGGCAGACACGGCCGGTTGCACATGCCGCAGTGCATCGGGTCGGTCATCAGGTTGAAGTCCTCGTCGATGCGGTTGTCGCAGTCGTTGTCGATGCCGTCGCAGGCCTCGACGCCGTTGTTGGTGCGCACGCAGGCGTACTCGCAGCCGTTCGAGGCCACGTTGTCGGCGTCGTACCAGTTGGCGAGACAGGTGAAGCCACAGCTGCCGCCGGTGCAGGTGGAGGTCGCGTTCGCGGCGCTGCACATCCGCCCGCAGGCGCCACAGTTGTTGAGGTCGTCGTTCGAGTTGATCTCACACCCGTCGCCCACCATCATGTTGCAGTCGCGGTAGCCAACGTTGCACACCTGAATTCGGCAATTTCCCATCTGGCACGTGCCCGTCGCGTTCGCGGGTGTACAGGCTTGACCGCACATGCCGCAGTGGGTGAGCGAGTTGGCGAGGTTCTCCTCGCAGCCATCGGAGAAGACCTGGTTGCAGTCGCCCCGCCCCATCGCGCACATGCCCACGGCGCAGCGAGACGCCACGCAGCGGTAGCTCGACACGCTGCCGTTCGACACGTTGCAGACCAACCCGCACTGGCCGCAGTTCATCGGGTCGCTCACCAGGTCGAAGCCCTCGTCGGTGCGCCCGTCGCAGTTGTTGTCACGGCCGTCGCAGATCTCCGTTCCGTTGTTCGAGGGCGTGCAGGGGTGCTCGCAGCCGTTGGCAGCGACGCCGTCGAGGTCGACCCACCCGGCGATGCAGCGGTCGATGGCGCAGTTGCCCGTCGCGCACTTCGGCACCGCGTTGGTGAAGGCGCAGGCCCGCCCGCAGGTGCCGCAGTTGCCGACGTCGTTCTGGAGGTCGAAGTTCTCGTCGACCCGCCCGTCGCAGTTGTCGTCGGCGCGGTTGCAGATCTCGAGGTCGGGCATGCCCGGCGTGCAGGCGGTCGGCTGGCCGTTGGTGCAGGCCGGTACCCGGCGCTCGCAGGCTCCGACGCCGCAGGTGGTGTCGGGAATCTCTTCGTCAGTCATGCCGTCGCAGTCGTCGTCGCGACCGTTGCAGAGCTCGGCGGTCGGCGTGCGCGCGGTGCAGGCAGCCCAGCCGGTCGGTGGCGTGCAGGTCTGGCTCCCCAGACAGGTGCCGAAGGAGTTGGTCGCCTCGCAGGGCATCGTCTGCCCGGCGGTGGCGGCGGTGCAGGCGCAGGTGCCGCTGGTGGGCTGGCACTGCTTGGTGACGGTGGAGCCGCTGACGTCTTGGGCGTCGGCGCAGCGGAAGGTCGAGGGGCACTTGTCGTCGAAGCTGCAGTCACGGCCACAGAACTTCTCGGCGCCGAGGGTGATGCACTTGTCGGCCGGGTACGGGCAGTCGGAGTCGATCTGGCAGGACTGGCAGAGCCCAGCGCGCTGGGGCACGCAGGCGTAGCGTTCGGCCGCGAGCAGGGTGCACTGGTCGGCGTCCTTGCAGCCCGAGGTGCACTTGCGCAGGCAGACGCGGGCGCTCGTGCCGGGCACGACGTCGCACAGCCCCGTCTCGCATTCGTCGTCGAGCGCGCAGGTGGCCCCCTCGGGAACGAGGGTGTTCTTCGCGGGTTGGCGCGCACAGCTCCCGCAGTTCGAGAGCACCGCGACGAGGAAGATGACGCTCCACGAGGAAAGGGAGCGCACCCCAACGAATGAGGGGCTGGTCATGAGGCCTCCGTGAGACAGGCTTCACCTGGGGGGAAGGTGGCCGGGCGCGAGGAGTGTCCCACGGGACGGGGGTTCCTCCAACGGCGCAGCGCGCCACGCCGACGAAACGGCTCGCAGGAGGCTCGAGCTGCACCGCGAGGCGCGAGCTCGCCGGACTGCGAGCGCAAGGTGGGCAGCCTCGAGGCGACCGAGTCGTGGAGTAGGCTTGGGCGGGTGGAGACCCCGGAGTCGATCGTGCGCACCGCCGAGGAGAAGCTCGCCGCCGCCGAGCAGCAGCTCACCCACACCGAGGCCGCGCTCGTTCAGCTCGAGGAGGAGCTCAGCGCGCTCGAGGCCGACGTGCGCGACATCGGGCAGGTGCGGGCGAGCGTGTGGCCGTCGTTTCGCCTCGGGCTCGCGCCGCCGGTGTCGCTCCTCGCGGCGGGGTTCTTCTTCGACACTGGCGTCTGGCCGCTGGGGTTGCTCGCGGCGCTGGCCATCATCGTCCAGCTGTTGATGCTCCCTCGGCTGAACCGGGGGCCGCGGTGAGCCGGGCCGAGAACGACGAGCTCGAGGCTGCGCAGACGCGCGCGCGCGCCCTCACCGAGCGGCTCGACGAGCTGGTGGCTCGCCACGCGGGCCTGGAGCTGCAACGGGAACGAATGGCGACGCGCCTGGCGTCGCTGCGGCGCAAACGGGACAAGCTGCGCGCCCGGCTCGACGCGCTCCCCGGCAGCGGGTTGGTCTCGGTGGTGGGCTTCTGCGTCGCGGCCGTCGCGTGCCGCCTCGTCTGGGAGGTTCGCCCGCAGCTCCAAACGAGCGAGCGGGTCTTCGTCGGAGTGGTGGCGCTCGCGACCTCGCTCGCGATGTTCCTCTCCCGCACCCACTGGTTCCGCTTCGGCCTGCGACGCTGAGCTGCTCACGGCGAGCAGGCGCAGCGGCCTCCGTCGCAGAAGGTGCCGGCCACGTTCAGACAGCGGAGATCGCCGCAGCACGGCTGGCGCAGCCCGCAGCCCGCATCGAGCGAGGCACAGACGGACACCTCAGCGCGGTCGTCGCGCGGGCAGGTGCCGAGGTCGAAGAGGATGTAGACGAGCACCTTTTCCTGGTCGGTGAAGGCGCCCGCGAGGCAGTTGTCGGGGAAGGGCGGTGGCGGCGGGCAGGGCGGCGCCTGACAGATGAGGGGCACCTGGGTCGCGTTCGTCGAGACGTGAAAGTCGCTGAACGCCACTCGGCCGCAGCCGGCGTCGGCGCCGACGGGCGTGGTGAAAGACAGCTGCGCCGTCCAGTGGGGGTCGGTCGACATGCGGCGACCGTCGGCGCCGAGGTACTCCGCGGTTCTGCCCTGCACCGCGCCGACGTTGTAGCGCGCGTCGACGATGGCGATGGCGGGCCCGAGGTGAGCGACGTTGGTGAGCCACTGCCGGTAGATGGCTCCCCGGGGGAAGTTCGACACCACGGAGGCGCTGTCGAAGCCGTTGCCGGCGTTGGTGGGCTCCCAGTTCGCGGTGACCGAGAAGGGCGCGCCCCGCATCCACGTGTAGCCGTAGTGGGTGATGAAGAGCCGGCCGCCGACGTCGAGGTAATCGGCCATCTTCTGGCGGGTCGCCTGGCCCATCACGTACTCGTTGCCGCGACAGGGAACGAGGAGCGCGTCGTAGGCGCCGAAGTCACCCGCTCCGAACAGCTCGTAGCCCGACGGCTGGCCTCCCAGGAGCAGCTGGCCGTTGTCTTGGTAGAGATGAATGGCGCCGCCAGCGTCGGGGCGAGTGAACTCCGCGCGGTCGATGCCGAGCTTGAGGAGCAGACACTCGAGCGGGTCGGCAGCACCGGTGACAAGCGCCATCTTCGGCAAGTGCCCCTCCGCCTTGGAGCGCGGGAGCCGGCTCGAGTCGGGCAGCACCGGCTGGGTCGCGCACTCCAAGACGGTGACGTCGACCTGCCGGCGCCATCGCCCGGTCTGGAAGACGAGCGACACCTGCCCCACGGGAACGTCGTCGAGCCGGAAGGTCCCATCGGCGGTGGTGAGGGTGCTGACGAGCGGGTTTCCAGACACGTCGGCTTCACAGCCCAGACATCGGCCCGACGGACCGCGGGGAAAGTCGTCGAGCGGCGAGGAGGGGACGTAGACGAGCACGTTGGCGAGCGCGAGCTGACCGCTGGGCTCGAACACTGCGCCGACGAGGGAACCGGTGTGGGCGAGCCTGCAGGGCGGCACCATCGCCGAGCCGCCGCCGACGCCTCCGTCACTCGTCACCGCGCCTCCGCCCGCACCGCCCGCACCGCCCACACCGCTCACGCCGCCGCCCATCACCAACACCACGCCACCGTCGCGCGCCTGGCACCGCCCGTCGACGCACGGCCGGCCACCGCAGTCGAGGGAAGAGGTGCACTCGGTTGGCTCGCACTGGCAGCTGACGAGGAGCACGAAGGGGAGCAGCCGAGCGAGCACCCGCGAATGCTACGCCCTCAGTCGCTCCGAAACGAGCCGTGGAAGCCGAGGGAGCTGCACGTCGACCTCCGCCCGCGCGAGCTCTCGCAGGGTGGCCGTCACCGCCGGTCAAGGTGGCGCCCCACACCAGCTCGGTCGGCTGCCCTCGCCGCGTCCAGTTCGTCACTGGGAACTCGAACGGGGTCTGCTCGACGACCTCGAAGTCGGCTCGCCGCTCGCCACTTCGCGCCGAAACCCGGTGTCGATGAGCCGCTGCTTGAACCTGACCTCGTCGCCGAGCCGAAACGACGAGCCCGTCGAACCAATGGGTCGCCTTGCAGCCAGCGACTCGAAGAGGGCGGGGCCGTTGCGCATGAGGGTGCCCCGCAGCCAACTCGGGACCGTGCCCTCGAGGCTGAGCCGAACCGGGTCGGCGTCGCTCGTGCACGACCAACCGAACGACGCGGGGAGCTTCACGACTTCGTCTCGACCGCCTTCGGTTTCTCCGACTTGCCGTGGCAGATGAGATCGATCACCACCGCGCTGGCGAGGATCAGCACCGGGTCTTCTCCCTCGGCGATCTCGACGCCGTAGGTGTCGGTGAGGCGAAACCACTTCTTCGAGACCGTCGCGACCACCTTGCTCCCGCGCTTGAAGGTGTAGTCGTGGTCGAGGAGGCTCCCGGTCGCTTCGAGATCGTCGGGGCCAGGCACGTCGACGGTGAAGCCGCAGCGAAAGACGTTGATGAGGTCCTTCTTCACCACGGCCGCGAGCTGGCCGTTCCGGAGGATTTCGTACGAAGGCGTCAACGCGATGAGCCGCTCGCGAATGAAGGCGAGCTCCTTGCCGGCCGGGTCCTTGAAGGCGAGCTTCTCGCGCAGCAGGGTGAAGGCCTTGCCGTCGACGGTGTAGACGTGCCGGCCGTCTTCGTCCTTGATGGTGAAGTCGTCACCGAACGCGAGGAGGTCTTGCTTGAGCTGATAGCGCATGGCTCACCATCGCACGGGTTTCCCGGTTCGCTCAGCTCATCAGGCTCTCTCCGCTCCGTCTCAGGGGGCCTGCTCGACGCGTCCGTCGGCGTGCCGCGCGAACCGGGCTTGCTCCCGTGAGTGCACCGGATCATCGCGATCGAACGGCCAGCCGCCGAACTGGGTCTTCCGGTAGTCGGCGAAGGCCTCGAGGATCTCCTGCTGGGTGTTCATCACGAACGGGCCGTACTGCGCGACGGGCTCCTTCAGCGGCCGGCCCTGGAGGACGAGCACCTCACCTTGCGCCGCGCCGTTCTCGAGGCTGATCGAGGCCTCGGCCTTCACCTGCACCGCCGTGCGGTTCGGAAACTCGGTGCCCTCGACGCGCAGGGTGGCACCGCGAAAGAAGTAGACCGTTCGGTTCGTGCCCGGCTTCGCAGGAGGCAGGGTCAGGCGCGCGTTGGGCTCGAGCACGATGGACCAGATGGCGACGTCGCTCTCGGGTCGCGACGCCCACGACGACGGCGGAGGCGACAGCGGCTTCACCTCGTCGAACTCGCCGGCGATGACCGTCACCTTCGTGCCCGGCCGCTCCACCACCGGAATGCGCGGCTTCCACAGCATCGAGAAGTGCGGCGCGACCATCTTGCTGGCCCGCGGGAGGTTCAGCCAAATCTGGAACAGCTCGGCGGGATTCGCGGCGTCGCGATTGACGAGTGGAAACATCTCGCAGTGCACGATGCCCTTGCCGGCGGTGAGCCACTGCACGTCGCCCTGGCCGAAGCGGGCGGTCGCTCCGAGCGAGTCGGAGTGATCGATGAAGCCCTGCCGCGCGATGGTGACCGTCTCGAAGCCACGGTGCGGGTGCTGCGGAAAGCCGGGCACGACGTCGCCGTGGTACATGCGCCAGCCGTCGATGCCCTCGAAGTCGTTGCCGAGGTTGCGCCCGGCGAGCGACGCCGCCGGACCGAGCTGCTCGTTGCCCTTCGGGTAGGCATCGTCGTGGTGAACACAGAAGAGGAACGGGTCGAGGGTGGGCCACTGAAAGCCGAGGGTCGTGGAGGCGATGATGGAGTCACTCATGCGGTGTTGAGTATCCACGCACCGGAGCGTGCGCCCGTCCAGGAGCCGGAACGGAATGTCCCACCCAACCCGAACGGCCGCGTCCTGGTAGAAGGCGGCGCGATGCCGAGCGACCGAGAGACGATGTTCCTCCAGATGACGCGCGAGTTCCCCGACTCGCCGATGGGCTTCTTCTCCCTCGGCCGGCTCTACCTCGACGAGCGGCGCTGGGCCGAGAGCGTGACGGCGCTGAACCAGGCGGTGACGCTCGACCCGAACTACTCGGCGGCGTGGGTCGCGCTCGGCGATGCGCAGCTCGGCCTCTCGAAGCGTGACGAGGCGAAGGCGGCCTGGCAGCGCGCGCTGGAGACGCCGCACGCGAAGAGGGACCTGAGTCTCCAGGGTGATCTCGAGCAACGGCTGCGCGACCTCGAAGACTTCTGACGGCGCTTGCGTCGCGGGCCGAGGAGGACGAAACACTCCCTCTCGCCATGACGCCCTCCTCTTCCGCGCATCTTCCTCTCGGCGACCAACGCACCGGCCGGTTCTACGGTGAAGACATTCTCTCGGTGTCGCAGTTCGTGCGCACCGACCTCGAGTACATCTTCGGCGTCGCCCAGGCGATGCGCACGATGGTGCAGCACATCGGCACCATCGATCTGCTGAAGGGGAAGATCCTCGCGAACCTCTTCTACGAGCCGTCGACGCGCACCCAGTCGTCCTTCATGGCGGCGATGCAGCGGCTCGGCGGTTCGGTGATTCCCATCAGCGAGGTGCGCTACTCGTCGGTCTCGAAGGGCGAGTCGCTGCCCGACACGGTGCGCACGCTCGAGTGCTACGCCGACGTCATCGTGCTCCGGCACAACGAGGTGGGCGCGGCGGCCATCGCGGCGAAGGCGACCCGCAAGCCGATCATCAACGCCGGCGACGGCCCCGGGGAGCACCCGACCCAGGCGCTGCTCGACCTCTTCACCATTCTCGAAGAGCTCGGCCGCCTCGACGGGCTCACGGTGACGATGCTGGGCGATCTCAAGTTCGGCCGCACCGTGCACTCGCTCTCGCGGCTGCTCTCGTTGTTCGACGTGCGGCTCAACTTCGTCTCGCCCGAGCAGCTCGAGATGCCTGAGAAGGTGACCCAGGAGCTGGTGACGAGGAAGATCCCCTTCGCGAAGCATCGCAGCCTCGACGGCGTGCTCGCCCAGTCGGACGTGCTCTACGTGACGCGAGTGCAGAAGGAGCGCTTCGAGGATCTCGCGCTCTACGAGTCGCTCAAGCACGCCTTCATCATCACTCCAGAGACGATGAAGCAGGCGAAGCCGAAGATGGCCCTGATGCACCCGTTGCCGCGAGTGGGCGAGATCGCCACCGAGGTCGACGACGACCCACGCGCCGCGTACTTCCGGCAGATGGAGTACGGGCTCTACGTGCGCATGGCGCTGCTCGCGATGGTGCTCGGCAAGGCCTGATCCGGCCGAGCTGATCGACCCGACTCAATCGGCGCCGGGCCTGATCAGAGATCGACGTGGAACTCGGCCTCGCCGTTGGTCCGCAGGCCGTGAACGGTCCACACCGAGATGGAGTCGATCTCGTGCCAGGGCGTTCCGAGGAACTCACGCACCTGCGCGGAGAAGGCCGTCTCTGGAAACGCCTCGCCGAAGCGCAGCTGACCGAGCGCGGGCTGAATCGACAAGCGGCGGCCGACGAGCTTCTTGCCCTTGCGAACTTCGACGCAGACGCGGCGGCCCTCGATGAAGCAGCGCAGCGTGCCGTGCGGGAGCTCCTCGGTGTGGCCGATGGTGATCTCCTGGGTTCCGCCCTTCGCGCGGCGGCGCAGCTCCGAGCTCACCGGCTGCGAGGGCCCCATGTCGGCCGCGTAGATGGAGCTGGTGTGCGTGGTGCCGAGGGCGGTGGCGGCGGCGGTCGCGGCGAGTGATCCAAACTGGCGCATGCAGTGCTCCGTGGTGGCGCGCCACGAGGAGCCGTGGCGGGTCGGAGTGGTGACTGAGCAAGGCAGGGACCAGCGGCGCTCACGGCACGGCGCACACCTGCGAGGCGAACTCCCAGTGCGCAAAGGGGCTGATCGACGCTTCCATCAGCTGATCACCAAGAAAAAGGAACATCACCCCGTGCTCGGGGAGCCTCGGCAAGCCGCACCGGCCGATGAAGCGAGCCTCGGCCCGTCCCTCCATGATGGAGACCGTCGCGTCGCGCGGTTTCCAATCGCCCAGCAGCTCGAGCGCTCGAGCCGGCGAAACGGCGGCTGGTCGATCAGCCTCGAGGTGAAGGAGGTCGACCACCCCCTTCGTCGCATAGAAGCGGCGAGAGAACGGCGCGGGCCCAGAGTAGCGATACCAGACGAGCCCGCCGCCATGGTCCCAGGACTTCGCCGGAGCGCCGAGCAGCGCGAGCAGCTCGTCATCGGTCGTCACGCCGAGCTTGACCGCGCCCATCACCGAAGCGAACCAAGCGTCGGCTCGCGAACCCGGCTCCGGCTTCGTACAGGCAAGCAGACCGAGGGCGATCGACACCGCGTAGGTGCGCATGGCGGGGTCATACCCGATGAAGAGACCAGTCGCCGCGCGGCGAGACGCGAGCTCAGTCGAACACGCGCGGGGGCGAGCTCCGACGCCTCCCGGAATGTCCATCGCCGGTCGAGGCGTTGCTGGGTCGAGCGGAGGCACCAGCGCTTCGGGCTGACGCCGAGGTCGCCCTCAGGGCATCTACTGCGGCGGCTTCGCGGCAGCTCCGAGCCATGGGGCGAGTCGCGTGCCTCGCACGAAGAGGAGGAAGGTGACGAAGCTCACTCCGAACGCTCCGGCGACGACGACGAGGTAGCTCACCCACGCCGGCCACGCTTGCTTCGCCACCAACACCTGCCCTCCCTGCACCAGCGGGTGATGCACGAGGTACACCCAGTACGCCGACTGCACGAGCACGCCCGGCCCAGTGCTCGCACCGGGACGAAGGGCGAGGCCGGTGACTCCGAGCACCATCAGCCACGCCACCACCGCACCGAGGAGGTGGCCCCAGTTCGTCCACTGCAGCGGCCGGGTGTAGACGAACAGCGCGATCGCGAGCGCGGCCGGCACCATCCACCACGTTCGCTTCTGGAGCACCTCGGTCGCTCGCCGCGCACCATGCAGGCCCCAGCCCAACGCGAAGAACGGCGCGAAGTACGCCACCGTTCCCACTGACGGAATGAACGAGAACGCCGGCTGCGGCTCGCCACCGAGCAGCACCGTCACCGCGGTGAGCCCCGCACCGAAGAGGAGCACCTCGGGCACTCGGAGCAGTCGCTCCAGCTCGAGGGTGAGCTTCGTCTTCGAGCCCAACCACGCCAGCACACAGAAGAGAAAGACGAGCTCGAGGAACCACAAGTGCAACGGCCGAAACAGCCACTCGCCCTGCCCCGCGTAACCCGCGTCCAGCGTGCCCTGCGCGAGCGAGGCCTGACGAATGAAGCGATCGCTCACGATCGACACCGGCAGCGCGACGAAGAACGGCACCATGAGCCGCTTGAAGCGATCGACGAGGAAGCGGTCGGCGCGCTTGTCCATCACCAGCGCGGCGAAGAAGCCCGACACGCAGAAGAAGACCGGCATTCGCATCGAGTGCAGCACCGCCGCGAGCACCGAGAACCCGTCCCACGTCGCCTGCGCCTGCACCGGAAACCACGGCCCGATGCCCGGAACGAACGCGTAGGTCGCGTGGTAGACGACCCCGAGGAGCATCGCTCCCGCGCGAACCCGATCGAGCCCCTCGAGCCTCATGCCAGGCCGCGCAGCCTCACAGCGCGTCGAACCGATCCTCGATGGTCTTGCAGAGCGTCTTGAGCACCTTCACCCGGGCGAAGTTCTTGTCGTTCGCCTCGACCAGCGTCCACGGCGCTTCCTCGGTGCTGGTGCGATCGATCATGTCGCAGACCGCTCGCTCGTAGGCGTCCCACTTCTTGCGGTTGCGCCAGTCTTCGTCGGTGATCTTGAACCGCTTGAACGGGGTGCGCTCGCGGTCCTTGAAGCGGCGGAACTGCTCTTCCTTCGAGATGGCGAGCCAGAACTTCGCCAGCACCGAGCCACCGTTCAGCAGCTCGTCTTCGAAGTCGTTGATCTCCTGGTACGCCCGCATCCACGCGGCCTCGGAGCAGTACTTCTCGACCCGCTCGACCAGCACCCGGCCGTACCAGCTGCGATCGAAGATGGCGACGCGGCCGTGGCGAGGCAGGTGTCTCCAGAAGCGCCAGAGGTACGGCTGGGCGCGCTCTTCTTCGGTCGGCGCCGCGATGGGGATGGGGCGGATGTAGCGCGCGTCGATCGCCTGGGTGATTCGCCGAATCGCTCCGCCTTTGCCGGCGGCGTCGTTTCCTTCGAACACGCACACGACCGAGAGGCGCCGAAACTTCTCGTCACGCGAGAGCAGGTTGAGCCGGCCCTGCCACTTCTCGAGTTCCTTGTCGTAGCGCTCGTCCGACAGCTTCTGCTTCAGGTCGAGGGCACGAATCACGTTGCGGCCGTCGATGGGCGGGAGCAGCGGCGGCGCGTTCGTGGACGAGGTCGATGAGGCGCCCGACTCGAGGCGGTCTTCGATGGCCGCGAGCAGCGTCTTGCCGACGGTGAGTGAGCGGTAGCGCCCATCGGCGCCGTTCACCACGTACCAGGGCGCCCAGCCCGTCGAGGTGCTTCGAACGAAGTGCTCCGAGGCGTCGCTCAGCCGGTCGTACTTCTTGAACAGCTCCCACTCGTTCTCGCCCACGCGCCAGCGAGTGTGCTTGTCCGACGCCAGCGCCTCGAGCCGCTTGCGCTGCTGCTTCTTGGTGAGGTGGAACCAGAACTTCACCAACAACACGCCCTCGTCCGACAGCATCTTCTCGAAGCGGTTCACCTCGGAGACGCGCTGATCGAGCTCCGCGCGGCTGAGGTGCTTGAGCGCTCGATCGACGATGGGCTGGCTGTGCCAGGCACCGAAGAAGATGCCCAAGCGGCCCTTCGGCGGGAGCCGCTGCCAGAATCGCCACATCGCCGGGCGCGCGACCTCGTCCTCCGTGGGAGCATCGAAGGCGTGGGTGATGATGTGACGAGGGTCCATCCACTCGTGGAGGAGATTGACCGTCTCGCCCTTCCCCGCTCCCTCGACGCCGCCAATCAAGACGAGGACGGGGAACTCCTTCTTCTGCAGCACGGTGAACTGCGCCGCGAGCAGCGACTGGCGCAGCTTCGGCTCTTCCTTCTTCCAGGTGGCTTTGTCGACTTCGTGGGCGATGGAGGCGGTGTCGAACACGCGGCCGACGCTACTCCACCGACACTGCGAGGGAACCGTTCGCGCGTGCGGCGACGAGTGACGTCGATCAACGATGAAACCAGACCGGGCGTTCTGGTTTCGCGCGGCGGAGTGCACTGGGCGGGCTCGCTCGCTACCGTCCCCGCCCATGTTCGTCCTCGCCTTCCTCGTCGGTGCCGTCGGCTGGTCGTTCTCGGAGTACGCGATTCACCGCTTCGTCGGGCATGGGCCCGCGCGACGCCGAGAGGGCTTGTGGTTTCTGCCGCCACGCTTCGCGCTGGTGCTGTTCAACGAGGAGCACATTCACCACCACCGGGACCCGACCTACTTCGCGCCGTGGTGGAAGAAGACCATCGCGGCGGTCGTCTTGATTCCCGTGTTCGGCGGGCTCGCGTCGCTCGTCGTCGGCATTCCCCTCGGCGCCACCTTCGGCGCGGGCTACGCCATCACCTACGTCGCCTACGAGGTGCTCCACCGACGAGTGCACACCCACGCCCCGCTCGCTGCCTACTTCGGGTGGATGCGGCGGCATCACCTCCACCACCACGTCTCGCCCAAGGTGAACCACGGCGTCACCAGCGTCGTGTGGGACCTCGTCTTCGGCACTCACGAGGTGGCCGAGCCGGTCACGCTCCATCGCAACATCGCGCCCAAGTGGCTGCTCAACGAGTCGGGGGAACTGCGCGCCGAGTTCGCCACCGAGTACCGGCTCGTCGGCCGCTGAAACTCCGCCGCTCTGCATCCCCGACTGTGGATTCTTCGCCACCTGCGACCGGCTGACGGGTGAGTGGCCAGTGAGCGCGGCGAACGAGCCACCCGACTCGGCGTCGATCTCCCTTTGACTGGTCGGAGAAGTCTGCTCCCATCACGCGTCTCCGGAGGGGACATGCGAGCCATCTTGATTTCCGCGACTGCATTCATCCTGGGCGCCTGCGCGGCCCGACACGTTCGACAACCCCACATGCACCACGCGCTCGAGTTGCTCCGCGCCGCGCACGGCGAGCTCGAGACTGCGACCGCCGACAAGGGTGGTCACCGCGTCGCCGCGATGCAGCTCATCACCCAGGCCATCGACGAAGTTCGCGCCGGAATCGACTTCGACAACACCCATTGATCTCTCACCGTTCACCACCCACCAAGGAGCAAACCCAATGAAGAAGCGCATGATGCTGATCGCCGTCGTCTCCGCCCTCGCCGGCGGCCTCGCCACCTCAGCCTTCGCCGACAAGCAGCCCCACATGGTGAAGTCGCTCGCGCTCCTCGAGGACGCGAAGAAGCAGCTCGAGAACGCGACCGCCGACAAGGGCGGCCACCGGGTGAAGGCCATCGAGCTCGTCACCGCGGCCATCGCCGAGGTGAAGGCCGGCATGGAGTTCGACAACAAGCACTGAGCGTTCCCTGGCTCCCAGCGCTCGTCAGCTGCGATGGACCGTGGTGGTGGTGAGCGCGCTCGCCATCGCCGCGGTCTTCTCGTGTCAGGCGCTGCGTCGGACGGCCACCAAGATCTACCCGCAGAACTACACGGTCGAAGGCAGCATCGCGCTCACTCCGGTCTTTCAGGGCGCCGATGAACGACGGGCCCACGTGGCGGTCGCGCTCACCCGCGTCGCGAGCGGCCTCGAGCAGCCCACCGCCCTCGCCTTCGTGCCCGGAGACGACGCCACCGCGCTGGTGCTCCAGAAGACCGGTGCGCTCCGATGGCTCGAGCTCGCCACGGGAGCAGGTGGCACCGTCGCGACGCTGAAGGTGAACACTGCGTCGGAGCAAGGGCTGCTCGGCATCGCCTTTCACCCGCGCTTCGTCGAGAACCGGCGCTTCTTCCTCAACTACACGCTCGAGAAGGACGGCAAGGAGCTGAGCCGGGTCGAGGAGTGGCTCGCCCCAGCGTCGCTCCGTGCGCCTGGCGCCAAGGCGGTTCGCGTCGTCCTCGAGCTCGAGCAGCCCTACGCGAACCACAACGGCGGCCACCTCGCCTTCGGGCCCGACGGCTTTCTCTACGTGGGCTTCGGCGACGGTGGCTATCGCGGTGATCCGCACCACGCGGGGCAGGACCTCCAGAACCTGCTCGGCAAGATGCTGCGCCTCGACGTCGACGCGCGCGTGGGCGAGGCGGGCTACGCGATTCCGAAGGACAACCCCTTCGTCGGCCGGGCAGACGCGAAGCCGGAGATCTTCGCCTTCGGGCTGCGCAACCCCTGGCGCTACGCCTTCGCTCCCGATGGGCGGCTGGTCGTCGCCGACGTCGGCCAGGACACGTTCGAGGAGGTCGGCTTCTGCGCCCGCGGCGACAACCTCGGCTGGAACGTGCGTGAGGCGCGCCACTGCTTCGAGCCGAAGGAGCACTGCGCCACCGCCGGCTTTCGGGAGCCCTTCTTCGAATACGGCCGCGACGAAGGGCAGTCGGTGACGGGCGGCGTGGTGGTGACGAGCGCGCGCCTTCCGGCCCTCGAGCAGCGCTACCTCTTCGGAGACTTCGTCTCGGGGCGGCTCTGGGCCTTGTCGCTCCCCGAGAGCTCCTTCACCGGCACCGTCGGGGCGGCTGCGCTCGGAAAGTGGCCGATCCTCCCCGTCAGCTTCGCGCTCAACGAGGCGGGCGACGCCTTCGTCCTCGACTTCTCGGGGAAGGTGTTTCGCATCGATCCGCCTCCTGCCGCCGACGCGCGCTGACCCTCCTCACGGGCACCGCAGCTCGACGCGCGCTTGCGCGACCTCGGCCTTGTAGCGACCGTCGGGGAACCGGCGAAGGTGCGCGCTCCAGTGAGTGCAGGCGCGAACGGCGTCGTGGAGCTGCCGCCCCAACACGGACCCCAGCTCGAACGACAACCGCTCGTCGGTCGCCGGTGCGTGTGGAACGTCGAGGGCACGGGTGAGCCGCTTCACCGCCTCTTCGTACTCGCCGCGGCTGCGCAAGAGCGCGACCTCGTCGAGAACCTGGCCGACGTCGAGGGCGGGCGCAGGAGCGGGCACCGGAAGCGGCGCGGTGGGCTTCACCTTCGGGCGCGGCTGGGCGAGCGGAGGGACTGGCGGAATCGGCGTCGGCGGAGGAGGCGGAGGCGCAGGCTCGACGGCCACCGCTGGGAGCGGCCACTGGAGCGTCTCCCCAGGCGTGAGCACCCGCCGCTGCCCGTCGTCGGCGACGAACCGAATCGATCCGCGCAGCAAGGTGACCTCACCCGCGCCGGCGCGCTGCACCACCACGAAGCGAGTCCCGAGCACCTCGATGGCGCCGTGCGAGACCCGAACTCGAAACGGCACTGCACGCGCGCGGGAGTGATCGACGTCGAGAGACAGCTGACCAGTGACGAGCTCCACGCCGTCGTCGAGCGAGCGAAGCTGCGTGCCTGCGCTGACCTCGAGCTCGGCACCCAGGCCCTCGTCTCGCAGCACGCCATGGCCCGAGCGAACCGCGAGCAGCGCGCCGTCGACGCGTCCACCGAGGTCGCCCTCGAGTACCGTGTAGCGGCCGAAGGAGCGCTCGGGCGCCCGCACCGACACGGCCCCCATGACGGCGAGGCCCATCGCGGCGGCGGCACCAGCGACCCGGCCCCACCGAACGCGTCGCCGACGCGGCGAGCCCTTCCGAAGCCGCTCACGCACCCGCTCGGTGGCCTGCGCGCCATGGGCTTCCTCGACGACGCGGTTCGCCTCGCCGAGCGCGGCCTTGAAGTCACGAGGCATCGCTCACCTCCCAGCCTGCGGCGCGCAGTCGGTCCCACCCGCGCGCGGCGAGCTTCGAGACGTACCCTTCGGACATCGACAGGGCCTCGGCGATCTCCCGCTGGCTCTTCCCGTCCATCACCTTCATCGTCAGCACCATCGCCTCTCTCGGCGGGAGCCCGCGCAGCGCCTCCACGGCCTCACGCGCGTCCTCCTTGAGGGTCAGCTCGGCGTCGGCGGCGTCGGTGGGCTCCTCGTCTTCGGTGAAGAAGCGCGCGAGCACCGAAGTGAAGGAGCGATCGCGACGGAGCCGGCTCAAGGCGAGGTTCGCGGTGACGCGATAGAGCCAACCGCCAAGCTCCTCTTCGGTGTCGACCCGCTCGAGGTGCTGCCAGAGCTTCAGGAAGGCATCGTGGGTGACGTCCTCGGCCCAGGTCGTGCGCCCGCCTCCAAAGCGGAGCGCCCACTGGTACACCTCGCGCCGATGCGTCTCGTAGAGCCGCTCGAAGGTCGCCTCGCTCGCTCGAGGTGCGCTGGCGATCATGAGGAGGGCTTCGGTGGAGACGACCATCGCCCGTTCCACGCGCGAGCAGCTCCAGACTTTCCTCCGCGCGCGGGTTCCATTCCTCCAGCCTCCCTCGACGTCACAACCGGTTGAATCGACTTCAGAACCGCAGAAACGCGACGCCGCTCGCCTCGACCGACAGCGGCCCTCGGCTCCAGCCCGCTTGATCGTGGACGCCCGAGACGACGCTGGGAGCGACCCGCAGCCCGATGCCACCCCACGACAGCGGAGAGAAGGTGAGCGTCAAGGGCAGCGAGGCCATCGCGTCGGCGCGCACGCCCAGGCGATTCGCGAGCGTCGTATCGGCGAGAACGAAGGTGTGAACGAAGACCCCGGCGGCGAGCGACGCCTCGAACGCGAACCCGCGACCGAGCTCGAAGTGAAGACTGAAGGCGGCGAGGACGGGCACCTCGAAGACGGTGAGCCCCGTCACCGCCGAGACGACGAGCCCGACCGTCACCTCGCCGCCGATCGTTCCTCCGAAGCGGACCGCGGCACGAACGATCGGATCCGTCCCTCCGGCCCGAATCAAGAAGCCCATCGAACCACTGAGCGTGAGCCCCTTCGCGCGAGCGGGCGGAGGCGTCGGCGCAGGAGGAGCCGCGGCCTTTACGGGCGCTTCCTCGGCAGTGGGCGCGCAACGCTGGGCGAGGAGCGTGAGCCGCTGAGCGAGCTCCAGGTGCAGCTCGCCGATCGACTCGGCGCCGAGCGGCACTTCGCTCGTCTCTTCGTGTGCCCGACTGAGCGCGGTGAGGACGAGCGTGTTCTCCCGGCGCGACACCGAGAGCCGAACGACCGCTCCCGCGTCCTTCGCCATCACCGCGAAGCCCTCCTGCACGAGCCGGACGAGCACCTTCTTCTCCAGCGTCAGCACCTCGAGCTCGGTCCAGGTCGCCTCAGGCAGCTGGCTGAAATCGACCGCGACGGTGATGGGCCCGGTCCGCGCGACGCCCCCGTCCTGTGCGTGAACGAGCGCGCCAAAAAGGCAGAGCAGCAACGTCAGCCACCGCACTGGCATCGAGCGATGGTGCCCACAGCCACCGTGGACTTTCAATTCTGAGCGGCTTGATCAGCGTGAAGCGGCGCTCGGGAGGGGCGCGAAGCTGAGAAAGCCGGCCAAGGCGCGCGCGTCGTCGGGCGAGAGGTTCGGCACCGGCATCTCGGTCGTCGGCACGACGGCGCGCGGATCACGCAAGAAGCGCTCGAGCGTGGCGGGCGACAGCCGGCGGCGCGTTTGGGCGAGATCTGGAGCGAGCACCCGCAACCGCTCCGGCTCGGCGGACTCGACGGCGGAACGAGCCCCGAGCTGGTGACAGCCGGCGCACCCACGGGCCGTGAAGAGCGCCTCGCCGTGTTGGAGGACGGCCGCGCTCGGCCTCACGGGCTCGGCAACCGACGAGTCCTCGGCGCGCCAGCCGGTCACCAGGGCTTCGATCTCGAGCGCGGTGAGGCCGGTGGCTGGCATCGGCGCTTCGAGCTGCGGTCGCACCGAGGACGGAGCGGCGAGGAAGGCACGCAGCCACGACGCGCGGAACCGCTCCATCGAGCTCAGCGCCGGGACGTGACAGAAGCCGTCGAATGGCTCTGGCGTGGTGCAGGCGCGCTCGAGCGGCGACTCCGGCGTGACGGTCGCGGCGCCGAACGCGTTGTCCACCCCGTGACAAGACGTGCACCCGCGCCGGACGAGGATCTCCAGGGTGCGGCTCGGCCCGACGTGCGTCCACGGTTGCGCCGGCGGCACCGACGCGCAGCTGACGACCGCCAAGACGACGGCCACTCGAACGAGACACTTCATCGACGCCTCCTCCCGAGGCGACTCAGGCCTCGATGTACAGCCCACCAAGCGCGTAGGCCCCCACGGCGGGAGCGAAGCGGCTCGCGGCGTCGAACGACCCGCGCGCGCCGAGCTCGAACGCCAGGCCGACGCCCCACATCATCAACCAGCGCACCGCGACGCCGGCCCTCGCCGCGAGATCGACCCGCTGCGTGCTCGGGCGCCACAGCACCTCGGGCGAGAGCAGCGCCTCGATCGACCACCAGTCGTTGCGAAAGAGCGAGAACCGGGGCCCGAGGAACCAGCCGAGCGTCGGTCCACCCGCGTGCAGCTCGACCGCGAGGCCGCTCGCCATCGACCAGCGTTCCGAGACGCCGTAGGTCATCAGCGCGGCGATGGGCGTTCTCCGCTCGCCGGCGAGCTCTGGTGCGAGCTGCACGACCTGCCCGGCTTGAAGCGCTGCGGTGACGAGGCCGCGCTCCGCGAAGGCGTGCGTCGCCACCAGCGTCAGCACCAGACCGGCTCGCCTCGAGCAGTGCCTCATAGACCCTCCGGAAGACCCGCGCCGCAGCGCCCTACCCGATGGCCGTCGACCAACGTCGGCACCGCGTCTTCAGGCGCACGCCAGAAGCGACAGAGATCGTGATCGCAGACGCGCGCCGTCGTCCCGGCCGTGTTCGGGAGGTGTTCGCCGACTCTCGGAAGACGCGCGCACGCGCCGCACAGCCACGCTGCCCCAGCCGCCACCAGCTCGCGTCGGTTCATGGTGCGCTCCTCGCGGCCCCGGGAGGCCCTGAGTGGTACAGCGCTCGAAAGAACGGCTGCTCGAGCCCGAACACCTCCGCCATCGCGCTCCCGTGCACCGCCTTCCCATCCAACATGCCGCGCACCTCGAGCGAGCCGGCCCAGATGGGCGTGGGAAACGAGAACAGCTCCTGCTCGGGCACGCTGGTGGAGAGCTCGAGCGCTCCCGCTCGCTCGGGCAGCTCGAGGCGCCAGCGCACGGGCCAGGTGAGACCGCTGCGAGGGCTCGTCCACAGCTCGCCGGTCTGCAGCACGCCCACCTGGGCGAGCTCGAGGCGACGCACTTGACCGTCTGGCTCCACGACTTCGGCGAACGAGCCGGCCATCGGTCGCCACTGCCGGTCCTTGATCAGCCCGAGCTGCACCTCGCGCCCATCGTCGAGCTGCACGCCGAACCAGACCCAGCCGGCGACCTCGTCACCGTAGAGAAAGCCCCACTCGTGTTTGACCCACGCCTCGCCCTTCACCTCGAGCCGCTCGCCGTCGAGGGTGAGGGTACCGACCGCAGGCACGCGCGGGAGCGTGTAGAAGAGGTGAGGTGGCGCGTCGAAGCGGCCGTGGTCGCCCTCGAGCACCACTGGCTTCCCCTTCCCCAAGACGAGCTCGAGCGCCGCACCTTGCGCCGACGCGACGAGGTGCATGCCGTCGGTCGCCTCGTGCACCGTCCACTCGTCGTGGCGGAGCTCGAGCTTGCCGGTCGCCGCGGAGGCCGCCCAGACGTCGGGGTAGGCGTACTTCTCTCGGCCCCGGTATCGCTTCGCTTCACGATCGGTGACGCAGAAGACCGCGGCCTGCCCAGGATCGACGGCGAACCGAACCGGCACGAAGAGCAGCCGATCGTCGTCGGTGTGCCAGCGCACGAAGCCCAGGAAGAAGTCGTGCGACCGCCCCTTCTGGTCGAGGAGATGGCCGTGGAAGTGCCACCACTCCGTCTGCGCCGGGTGCGCACCGTGATCAGCGGGAAACCGAAGGTCCGCGACGGCCGGAGCCCCGACCAAGGTGTGCTTCGCGCACCCCACGAGCACGAGAAGGAGCGCGGCGAGCTTCACGCGGAGGCCCTCCACTCGAGCGCAGCGTCGGCGGCCGCGAGCCCGCTCCGCACCGCGCCTTCCATGCAGGGAAAATCGAGCTCGTTGCGAATCCAGTCTCCGGCGAGAAAGAGGTTGTCGAGCGGCGTGACGGTCGTCGGCCGCAGCTGGAGCGTTCCCGGCTCGGTGTACCAATACCGACCCTGTGGCCCGCGGTTGCGCATCACCGCGAAGTGGAGAACGCCTGCGCGGTCGATCTGCTCGAAGCCCGGGAGCGGCCGGAGCGAGGCCAGGCACCGCTCGAGCAGCGCCTCGTCGTCGAGCCCCTCGAAGCCCGCCTCTTGTCCGACGAAGTACAGCACCGAGCCGTAGCGGGGGTCGTCGCGGAACTCGCGAACGACGGGCTTGTTGTCGATGACGAAGGAGAGCGGCGGCGGCAGCCCGGCGATGATGCTCTGGTACTGCTTCGTCACCGGCGCGCGGTGCCAAATCTGCAGCCCGAGTGGAGGGACGCTGCGCAACGCGCGCATGCGCTCGAACGGTGGGAGCGACCAGAACTCGTCGTCTCCCTCGCACAGCCGTCGGAAGCAGCCCTCGGGCACCGCGAGGATGAGCGCGTCGAAGTCGGTCGCGACTCGCACCGAGCCCTTCTTCACCTCGAGCGCCCGCTGCGGCCCGCGATGATCCTGCTCGTGATGCCCGTTCGAGTCCGGCTCGCCGACGCGGAGCCCGGTGACCCGCTTCCCTGCGCGCTCGAGGCCGACGGCCTGCTGAAAGAACCGCAGCTCGCCGCCGAGCCGAGTGAGGTAGGCGCCGATCGGATCCCAGAAGCGGTCCGTCATGCCGCCGTCGGGAAACCCGTACTCGCAGGTCTCCCAGCCGCGGTCGAACGCCGAGAGCGCCTTGAGCAGCTGGTAGGCGCTGATCTCTCCTGGGTAGTTGAGCTGGCCGTCACGGGAGACGCGGAAGGCGTTGGTGCGCAGCACGCTCTCGGGGAGCCCGTTCTCGAGACACCAGGCGCTGAAGCACATGTCGTCGAACCCCTCGAGGGACTCGAGCTGGGTCCAGGAGGCGGCGGTGCGGAGGACGAAGGCGGTGATGCCGGCGATCTCGCTTGCGGTGAAGCCGGTGTAGCCCGCCGTCGCGGCCAGGGTGAGCAGTGGGTTCCGGTGCAGCGCGAGGTCGTGCACCTTCTGGTCGCGATCTTCGTAGATGTACGTGTGGCCCTGGTTCGACCAGAGGTGCTGCTTCGGCTCGACGCCCGCCCGTCGCAGGAGCGCCTTCATCTCCCGGTAGAAGCCGACCACCACGTGCTGCCCGTGATCGATGAGCCGGCCCTCACCATCTCTCCATGACGACGCCTTGCCGCCGAGGTGATGGCCGAGGGTGAGCAGCCGCACCTTCACCGACGCGCCGCCCTGCTCGAGCAGCCGCGCCGCCGCCGCGAGCCCCGCCGGACCGCCTCCGACGACGGTCACCCGAAATGGTCGTGTCATGACTGGTTCACGCACGAAGCTCCGCCGACTTTCCTCGCGTCGCGCGCACTCGAGTTCAGGAAAGTTCGACCGACCTCGCGCGTGAGACGAGCACACCTGGCGCCCAGCGCCTCACGGGGGACTCATGCACCGCCTCACCTGGTTGTCGCTCCTCGCCTCGCTCACCACTCACGCTGCCGCCCCGCTCGCGCTCGAGACGTGGCGAGAGGCCATCGTCGACGGCTCGGGGAAGATGGGGCAGCACGTCTCGCTCGCGTTCGACTCGGCGGGCGCTCCGCACATCACCTATTACGAGTTCGTCGCGGGCGATCGGCGGCGGCTCAAGTACGCGCACCTCCGCGACGGTGCGTGGGTGGCGCAGACGATCGACGGGCTGGGCAACGTCGGCGGGGTCAGCTCGCTCGCGCTCGACTCGGCCGGCCGGCCGCAGGTGACCTACTTCGACTTCGCGGTGCAGAGCCTCCGCCTCGCCCGGTGGACGGGCACTCGCTGGGAGCTCGAGCTCGTCGACGGGTTGGAGAGCGTCGGCGTCGACAGCTCGCTCGCCCTCGACGCCCAAGGCGAACCGCACGTCAGCTACTACGACCTCACCAACGGCGACCTCAAGTACGCCTGGAAGCACGGCGGCACCTGGCTCGTCGAGACGGTGGACTCGGACGGTGACGTCGGCGCGGAGACGACGCTCGCCCTCGACGCGCACGGGCACCCGCACATCGGCTACCTCGATCGTCAAGGCCGGCTGCTCAAGTACGCGCGCTTCACTCGCGCCAAGTGGGAGATCGAGCTCGTCGACGCGACCGGTGACGCAGCCGGTCCCTCGCTGGCGCTCGATGCCGAGGGCCGGCCGCACCTCAGCTACTTCGATCTGCGGCGAGACAAGCTCCGGGTGGCCTCGCGGGAGACGCGTGGCTTTCGCGTCGAGACGTTGCTCTCGGTGAAGGCGAGCCTCCGAACGTCGCTCACCTTCGACCTCGCTGGTGACGCGCACCTCGCGCTCCAGGAGCCGGGCGGCAACATCCTCTACCTCCGGCGCAGCCGGGACACCTGGAGCACCGTGGCGCTTCAGGGGCTCGAAGAGGCAGCGTGGGGAGCCGCGCTCGCCCTCGGCACGAAAGGCGCGCCCGCCATCTGCTACAGCGACCTGCGGCACCACGCGCTTCGGTGCGCCTCGCCCTGAGGGTCAGCTCGCGTTTCCGCACCGGCACCTGAACCGCCCGCACGAGCCGCAGGCGACGAGCTGCTTCCACAGGCCGTGCGGTCCGGGGAAGAAGAACGATGCGAGCCCGCACTGACGACAGCGCTCGAGCCGGTGGTTCGCCGTTCTCCACTCGGGGACGAAGGCGTGCTGACAGGCTCCGAGTCCGGCGCGTTCGCTGGCGACGACGAACTTGAGCCCGCCACAGCTCGGGCAGCTCTGACGAGGTGGGCACTCGACGTCGTCGTCCGAGAACTGCGAGCCATAGGAACCGCGGCCGTCACAGAGCGCGCACACCTGCTCGCCGCGCTCGTCACAGGCCGAGCACGGTGGCCCGAGCACCAGCGCCAACGGGAGCGTTCGAAGGCCATCGGACACCCTGGCGCCAGGCATGCGCGCGTCGTCGACTCGGCCGGCGACGCCCTCGAACGCGGGCTCGAAGGGGAGGAAGCTCCACCGGGTGCCGTTGTCGAACGCGAGGCCGCGCGTGAGCGACTCGTCTGACGCACCCAACCGACCAGCGGCGAACCACTCGGCCGCCGCCGCCGCTCGAAAGCCATGACGAAGCAGCACGCGCGCCCACTCGAGCCGAATCGCTCCATCCATCGGTCGTTCCTTCGCCTGCTGCTCGGCGCGATCGAGCGCGACGGTGGTCTCGAGATCGAACGAAGGCCCCGGCACTCGCGCGCCTCGCTCGAGGAGGAGATCGACCAAGACCTGATTGCGCTTCTCCTGCGCCACCGCGAGCGGCGTGGCCCGAATCGGAGGGTTCACCTCGGCGCCGGCGTCGAGCAGCGCCATGGCGAGATCGATCGCGCCCTCTCGACAGACCTCGGTGAGCAGCGTCGTCTCGGCGTCGCGCAGGTTCGGGTCGACGCCGGCCTTCACCAACGACGAGAAGGCCTCGGCGCGGTGTTCGACGTACCGCATGTCCTTGAACAGCGAGTCGTTCGGCTTCGGCTCGACGCCGAGGTGCAGGAGCAGCTCGACGATCGCTGGAACGCCGCAGGCACAGGCACGAGTGAGATAGCTGCGGCCGCGCGCCGCCAGCCGCTTGGAGAGCCCCGCGTCGAGGAAGCGACGCACGTACTCGATCGCGTTCTCCGGCAGCTTCGCGCCCGATCGCCGCTGCCCGAGGAAGTGCTCGAGCACGTCTTCACCCGAGGCCTCGATCGTCACGTCGGCGCCGCGGCTGATCAGGAGATCGATCATCTCGAGACGCGACGAATAGAAGAGCGCCGTCCGTCCAAAGGCCCAGGCCGCGTTCACTTGCGCGCCGTGCTCGAGCAGCACCTCCACCGCCTCGAGGTGGTTGCCTGCCGCGCCTTGAACGAGCGCTGCACCCAATTGATCGCGATGCGCCCCGGCTGCGAGGAGCGCTCGGAGCCGCGCGACCTCGGTCAGGGCCCTGGTGAGCTCGTGCGCCACTCAGAACACCTTGTTCAACCAGACGAGGAGCCCGGTGCTGAACCGCCCGTTCGAGAGCACCGAGAAGTTGAGGAAGAGATCGAGCTGGAAGATGCCCTCGATGAGCACGTGCGCGGTGGGCCCGACCCCGGCGCCAAAGCGGGGAATGACCTCCTTCGTGTCGCGCTTCTCCTCTCCGTAGGCGAGGCCGTTCGCGAAGAGGCCGACCTTGAAGATGTCGCGCACCAGGCTGTAGCGGAACTCGGCGCGAACGCCGCCGGCCTTCTGCACGAAGATCTCTCCGAAGACGGCGGGCAGGTGTTCACCGAGCACCTCCTCGAACGGAAAGAGCACGTCGCCGCTCATCCACGTGCCCTTCCCGCGGATCCAGACGTCGTGCCAGCCGATGGGAACGACGAGCTGATAGCCGAGCCGCGCCTCGGCGAAGGTGGGCAGGTCGAAGCGCGTCACGTTCGCCGAGAGCCGCCCCTCGAGGAAGAGCGCGTGCCGACGGTCCCATCGGGAGTCACCGTCGAAGAAGACGAGGTCGAGCCGCGCCTCCACGAAGCTGCGCAGCCGCGTCGGATCCGACACGCTGATCGGAGAAGGAGACCCGAACGGCCCTGCCAGGCCACCCACGATGAAGTACTGCATGCCCGCGCCGCCGAAGAGCGAGACCGCGCGATGGGGCCGCACCTGGAGCGACAACGACAGCTCGCTGCGCAAGGCGAAGTAGTTCTCGAGCCCGAAGTCACGCCGTTGCCGGGCGATGCCTTCGTTGTGGAGCGAGAGGAACGCGCGCGCGGTGCCGCTCTCGTCGATGGGCGGCGAGTACCAGATGGCGTCTCCAATGAGGCGCGAGGGGAAGACGTAGATGTTGTTCTGCGGCAGGTCGTTGCGCAGCCCGAGCCCGCCACTGAGCGCGACCCGCCAGCGATCTTGGGGAAAGGCGAGGCCCTTCGACTGGTAGTTGAGCCCGACCTCGAGCCCGTCCATCCAGCTCGTGCGCACGTCGACGCCGAGCCCGGTACTCCACGCCGGCTCGCCGAAGGTGAAGTGCAGCTCGAAGCGCTGCTGCGGGCCGATCATCGTTCGCCCGGCGATGACGATGCCCGGCGACTCGGTCACCTGCACGCCAGCGTGCTTGGGCGCCGAGGTCTCGACGAGCTCCCAGGTCGGCGGCTCGATGCCGAGTTCCTTCGCGCGAAGGCGCACCTCTCGCTCGAGCTGAGGCCGATTGAAGACGTCCTTCGGGAGATCGAGGGCGATCTTGAAGCGCAGCATCGGCAGGGTGAAGCGGCCGCGGAACACGACCTTCTCGAGCCGACCTTCGTCGATGCGCACGGTGAGCCCGCCGTCTTCGAGCAGCACCGCGACGGTCGAGAGCTCGTAGCCACCCTTGAGGAGGAACCGTTGCACCTGATCAGCCACCAGCTGCGCGGTCTCCGGCTCGGGAAGCGCCTCGGCCGGCACGTCGAGCACCGCGCGGTACACCTCGTCGGGCAGCACCAGGTTGCCCTCGAAGCGAATCGGGAACGGCGGCTTGGCGAGGCCGACGCCACCCTTCAGGAGCGGCCCGTCGGAGACGCCCGCGTCGAGCGCAGGCTCGATGAGCTCGACGGGCTCGAGGCCTCCGTCCGCTTGCGCGACCACCAGGCTGATCAGCAGCCACGTCACGAGCGCGATGATGTCACGTGACACCGTCAGGGAGAACGAGAGGTTCGTACGTCATGTCGCCGCGAGCCTGTCGGCCGAGTCGATCGTGCTCGCGCCGCGCTGGGCTTCCTCGGCAGACTGCGACGATGCGTTCATCGAGGCTCGCAATCGTGTTCGTCATCGCGGCGTGCTCACCAAACCCCGCGGTGGATGGTGGCGTCGGTGGAGGCTCGGTCGGTGGAGGCTCGGTCGGCGGAGGCTCGGTCGGTGGAGGCTCGGTCGGTGGAGGCTCGGTCGGTGGAGGCTCGGTCGGTGGAGGCTCGGTCGGCGGAGGCTCGGTCGGCGGAGGCTCGGTCGGCGGAGGCTCGGTCGGCGGAGGCTCGGTCGGCGGCGGAACCACGTGCGTCGGCGTCGGTCCCTTCGCTCCGCACCTCGTGGTGACGCTGATCGACGGAGGCGCCCTCCCGACTCCCCTCTTCACACGCGATCAGCTCGACCTCCGCGTCGTCGATCTCCCTCCCTGCTCGGAGATCGCGCTCGACTTCCGGCTCGACGCTGGCTTCTCGAGCTCCGCCCGCTTCCGCGCGTCGCCCGCTGGCGTCGTCTCCACCGCGACCGACGCACCGAGCGCGGGCACCTGGACTGGCGCCGAGGCGAACGGGCTCTTCTTCTCGATGAGCAACGGCGGCACGAGCGGGCCGACGTCACACGATCTCTTCATCACTGGCCGATGGGACGGTGGAGCGCCGCTCTCCCTCACCATTCCACGCCTCGTGCTGCCGCCAGGCACCGTCGTCACCAGCTTCCGAGAGACCACCACGACTGGGCTCTACGCAGACTTCTACCGGCCTCCAGGCGCGGGGCCGTTTCCGACGGTCATCGTCTTCGGCGGCTCGGAGGGCGGCCTCGCTGGCGGCCAGCTCACCGGCGCCGGACTCGTTCGCGAAGGCTTCGCAGTGCTCGCGATCGCCTACTGGTCCGTTCCGGGCAAGCCGTCCTCGATGAGCCGCATTCCGCTCGAGATCTTCCAACGAGCCGTCCAACGCGCTCGACAGCTGCCCGACGTGCGCACCTCGAAGATCGCCGTCCTCGGCGTCTCCCGCGGCGGTGAGGCAGCGCTGCTCGCCGGCGCCTCCTTCCCCAACGACGTACAGGCAGTCGTCGCGGTGGTGCCGAGCGGTTTCGCCTGGGCCGCACCGGGGAGCTCGACGACTTCGACCTGGACGCTCGATGGCGGCGACGTGCCCTTCCTCGCCTGGCCCACTGCGGGCAACACCGTCGTTCAGCGCGACGCGGGGTCCTCGGTCTCGTTCGGCGCGCCGCCCTTCCTCGCTGCCTACCGCCAAGCCCTCGACGCGGGGCTCGCCGAGCGCGCCGCCATACCGGTGGAGTCGATCGCTGGCCCGGTGCTGATGGTCGCCGCCTCCGACGATGGCATCTGGCCCTCGTGCCCACTCTCGTCACCGGCGTTCGACCGGCTCACCGACGCCGGCCACGTGCTCGCGCGCGGTGATCAGTTCATCTGCTTTTCAGGCGCGGGCCACTCCATCAACCCCTCGCGCGCCGGCTTCCCGCTGGCCGATCTGATCGACCGCGGCACGACGAGCCCGCGCACCGGCTACGGAGGCTCCGCGGTCGCCGACGATCGCGCCAACCAACAGCTGTGGCCGCTGACGCGCGACTTCCTCCAGAACGCGCTGCGCTGAAGGCGCTACTTCTTGGCGGCGAAGGCCTCGGCGAAGAAGGTGTCCATCGCGGCGTAGGCGCGGGTCGCGACCGCGGCGTTGTACTCGGCCTTGCCAGCCATCTTCGCGTCGACGTCGGTGAAGCTGTGCACTGCGTTGCCGTACGCCACCAGCTGCCAGTCCACCTTGGCGGCGCGCATCTCGGTCTGGAAGGCCGTCACCTCTTCGGCGGGAACGAAGGGATCATCGGCGCCGTGGAGCGCGAGCACCTTGCCGGTGATGTTCTTCGCGTCGTCGGGCGTCGGGCTCTGCAAGCCGCCGTGGAAGGAGACCACGCCGTTCACCTTCGCTCCGCTGCGCGCGAGCTCGAGCGCGGTGGTGCCCCCGAAGCAGAAGCCGATGGCGCCGAGCTTCGTGGCGTCGAGCGGCACGTTCTTCTGCGCGAGGAACGTCTCGAGCGCCTTCTTCACCCGTGCGCGCATCAGCGGCCGGTTGCCCTTGAGCGCGCCCGCGGCCTTGCCCGCCTCGTCCTGGTTCTTGGGGCGGCCAGTGACGCCGAAGAGATCGGCGACGAAGACGGTGTAGCCGCGGTTGGCCACCAACTCGGCCTGCTTGAGGTTCGCGTCGGTGATGCCGAGCCAGTTCGGCACCAGCACCAGCCCGGGCTTCGGCTTGCCGCCCTCTTCGAAGATCAACACGCCCTCGAGCTTCACGCCCTCGACCTCGTAGGCCACCTTCTTCGAAGTCAGCGCAAACGCCGCCGTCGCCATCAGGAACACCGCCAGGAAGAGAGTTCGCATGCGGCGGTCGTCTAGCAGTTTTCCCTCACTGCCGAGCGAGAGAGTCGAAGAAGGCCTTCACCCAGATCCACACCCGCTCACTCTTGAGAAAGCCCCCGTGGCGGGTGTCGTCGAGCACTTCGACGGAGTGGGGAACGGGCCCCAGCGCCGCGGCGAGTCGCTGCTGAAACGCTGGCGGCATCACCGCGTCGGCGCGCGAGCCGATGATCAACGCCGGGCGGGTCGCCGAACGCGCCAGTCGTTCACCGTCGAGGAAGGCGACGTCGTCGTCACTGCGGAGCGTCACGACCCAGGTGAGCGGCGGCCCGAGCACCGACTGGGCGACGTCGGTCGCAGTCGTGCCCGGCGCGAGGAGCACCACCCCCGTCACCTCCGGCGAGCTCGCCGCGTCGAGCGCGAACCAGCAGCCCAGGCTGTGAGCCGCGACGAACAGTGGCCGGCCGGGGGAATCGCGCGACAGGCGCTCGACGACCTCTCGGGCAGAAGCGCGAACCTCCCTGACGGCGGGCGCCGCCGAGCCTTCCATCCGGTAGTCGAAGAGCACGAGGTCGAGCGCGAGCGCGCGTGCCCGAGGCCAGAGCCGCTCGAAGACGTGCCCCGCGCTGTCGCCGTTGCCGTTGAAGAAGACCAGGGTCCCGCGGGTGTTCGTCGCCTTGATCCATCGAGCGCGGCCAACCGCGGTCGGAAGCTCGACCTCTTCCGCCTCGTGGAGCGACGGCGGTGGCCAGGAGTTCGAAGGGCTCGAGAAGGTGAAGACGTCGTCGCGGGTGAGCCGGACGCAGCTCGTCGCCACGATCGCCAAGCCGAAGACGAACCAACGCACGAGCCGTTGAACGAACGACCCCCGCAGACGATTGCCCATCACCGTGCGTCAGCGGCGGTTCCCACGAGCGGTCCGTTTCGGCGCCTTCTTTGCCGCAGCACGCTTCAAGAGCGCCGCCACCTCTTTCCAGGCGAGAGCCCGGGCGAGCTGCTCGGCCGTCACGCCAGCCTTGGTCACCCGTCGGGGGTCGGCGCCATTCCGGAGGAGGGCCTCGACGATGCCCTTCGCTCCGGCCAGCGCGAAGTGATGGAGCGGCGACCACCCACGGACGTCGACTGCGTCGGCCTTCACCTCTCCATTCCGCAGCTGCTCCTCGAACGAGGCGGTGACGTTCTTCGCGAGCGGGTGTTCGCCCTTGCACGCGAACGGCGTCAGCTTCGGAGTCGCCACGGCCTTGCCGAAGTCGAGCCCCCACGCCTCGTCATGCTCGGCGCGCTCCGCCCGCGTCATCGAGCGGCGCATCGCGTTCACGGTGAACGCTCCGATGGCCGCGTCGTCGCGAACCAACATCCAATCCGAGAGCTGATCGAGCGCGAGGCGCACCCGCGCCCCCTGCTGGAGCCCGCGCAGCTCCATCGGTTCGTTGATCAAGGTGCCCTCGAGGGCGGCGCCGTCGAAGTCGACCTCGTCGACCCACATGAACTCGATCGCCTCGTCCTTCTTCGAGGCCTTCGATGGCCCGACGAAGGCGAGCTTCGCGACCGCGCGGTCGTAGGCAGGCACGATGCGCCGGCGTTCCCAGAACACCTCTCTCCAGAAGAAGCGGAAGGTCTGCTGCGCCATTCGCGTCGCCTTGGCGACGTCTCGATCACGTTCTTCGGTCCACACGACGGAGAGCATGAACTCACCCCAGCGAGCTTCCGTGCGATGCGCAAGAAACAAGCTCGGGCCCGGTGATCGGCGTTGGCACTGTGATAGGGACGACCCGTGTTCAGGAGAACGGTAGTGCTGGGAATCGTCTGGCTCGGCTGTGGCACCGGCGGGCAGGTGATCACGCCGATGCCCGATTCGGGCTCGACCATGATGATGGACGCTGGCACGACCCCGCTCCTCGAGCTCGGCACCGGCAACCAGATCTTCGAGCCGCTCACCAACGGCCAGGGGCTCACCATCATCGCCGGCCCGCAAGGCGGGTTTCATCTCTGGGCCGCCGCGCGGGTGAGCCCGCCGATGAACCCGATGCTGATCAGTTTCCGGGTGAAGGTGAAGCTCGGCACGACCGAGCTGTCCTCGACCGACTACAAGGTAAACGCGGTGAAGAACGGCTCGTACTTCGAGTGGTACGCGATGACGGCCCTGGTGCCCGACCCGGCCGACGTCCGTGGGAAGTCGACCACCATCGAGCTCACCGCCACCGACTCCGCTGGCCGCACCGCCACCGATTCACGAACCGTCATTCCCTCCGGCCCCTAACGAGAGACCGTCATGATCCGCGTCGCCGTCGTCGTCTTCTTCGCCGCGCTGCAAAGCGCCTGCAGCCCCACCTCGACCTGCAGCCCGAGCACCTGCGATGGCTGCTGCGACTCGTCGGGCGTCTGCAAGCTGGGCAACACCGCCGAGGCCTGCGGCACCAAGGGCGCAGCGTGCATGGCGTGCTCGGGCACCTGCGGCACCAACGGTGTCTGCAGCGTGATGGGCGGAGAGGACGCCGGCACCGACGCAGGCACGATGACGATGTGCCCCATGGGGCAGACGCCTCCGACGGGCAGGAGCGATCTCGGCGGCGGCTTCGACCCGATGAGCGGCGAGCTGATCATCTTCGGCGGAGACCCGGGCGTGGCGGTGAACTGCATGGCGCGCCCCGAGTTCTCGGCCGAGACCTGGTTCTACAGCCCGACCTGCAACACCTGGAGGAAGTCGGCCGAGCTCGGCCCCTCGGCGCGCTCGCGTCACGTCGCGGCCTTCGACACCAAGCGCCGCAGGCTGATCGTCTTCGGAGGCCGCTCCCGGACCGGCACCTCCGGGCCCTACACCGTGCACAGCGACACCCACGCGCTCGAGGTCGGTCTGCCCGCACCCGACGATCACCTCTGGCGACCGCTCACCACGCGCGGCGCCACGCCTCCCGGCCTCTCGAGCGCGACTGCCGTCTACGATGCTGCCGGCGATCGCTTCATCGTGTTCGGCGGGAACCTGAGCGGTGACGGGTTGGTCTTCACGCCCAGCGCCAAGGTCTATGCGCTCGCCTTCCCCGACAACACCTGGAGCGAGCTGACGCCCACCTCGGGCACGATTCCGGCGCGCCTCTTCCACGCCATGGCGCTCGACGCGATGCGGAACCGGCTCATCGTCTTCGCGGGTGGCGACGCCAACGCCTTCACCGGCCCGTTCCTCGCCGACGTCTACGCCTTCGATCTCACCACCCGCGTCTGGGCTCCGCTGGCGCTCAGTGGCACCGCTCCGCTCGGCCGCATTCGTCCCGCGGCGGTCGAGGATCCCGATCGCGACCGCGTCCTCGTCTTCGGTGGACACGACGACGGCCAACTCGGCGAGACGAACGAGCTGTGGGCCATCAACCTGGCGATGAACCGCTGGGACCGGGTGAAGACCGGAGACACCTTCCTCACTCCGGGCGCGGGCACCTGCGACTTCCCTCCGAACTTCACCACGCCCGACCTGTCCTCTCCCGAGCGGCGCGAAGGGCACGTGCTCGTCCGTGCCGGCTCACTGGGAGCGCTCATGTTCGGCGGGCGCTCCGACTGCGGCACCGTGAACGACGTGTGGAAGCTGACCCCCTCGACCGGCCAGTGGGAGCTGCTCAAGCAGGCCTTCGCCGGGCTCTCGTGTCAGCGCAGCGGGAAGACGAACTGCACCAAGCTCTGCTTCTGAAGACCCTCAGCCCAGCGGGCCGTCGCTGCGCGGCGACGACACCGGCGTCGAGAAGGCGCGGCCGAGCGCATCGAAGAAGCGCTTGAGCGGCGAGCTGCCGCCGAGCTCGTAGGGCGTCATCAGCCACAGCGCGGGGTACACCCAGAGCACCAGCGGGCCGGTCACCGCGAAGCTGGCGACGAAGAGCACCCGCATCAGGGTGAGGTCCAGGTTGAAGTGGAGCGCGAGCGCCGCGCAGACGCCACCGAGCGCCTTGCCCGGCACGTTGCGATGGAGCCCCGGCGCGTCGGGCTGGAGCTGCGAGCACGAGGAACAGCGCGTCGCCGCCGCGTTGATGGTGGAGAAACAGGCAGGACACGTCTTGGTTGCGAGGTCGCTCATGTCTCCCAAGACGAGCGCGCTGCCGAACCATTGCCACCTCGCCTTCTCGGCTTTCTCGCTCGCTGAGAACCTACAAGGTGGGACGTCGATTTTCGGTCACGCCGACTCGACGAGCCTCGCGTCGTTGATAGCGTGCGCCCGCTTTTCACCCCGCACCAGGGAGGGACCCCACGATGAAGAAGACGCTGCTTGGCGCTGCACTGATCGTCACCACCGTCGGCATTGGCTGCAGCTCGATGGTGAACCCCGTCGAGATCGAGGAACCCGGCTACGAGCTGTCGGAGATTCAGCTGCAACCCAACTTCCAGCGCTGCAGCACCATCGAGCCGAGCGCCGAGGAGAAGGCGCGCATCGACTCCGAGATCGCTCCCGCGCTGGCGATTCGAACCGCCACCACGCCCGGCACGCTCCGCCAGGCCGCGACCGGTGGCACCATCAACGTGTACTGGCACGTCATCAACGCGGGCACCTCGACGTCGCAGGGCAACGTGAGCGACGCGCAGATCGCCAGCCAGATCAGCGTGCTCAACGCCGCCTACGCGTCGACCGGTTGGCAGTTCACCCTCGTGTCCACCGACCGCACCACCAACACGAGCTGGTACACCTGCGCGGGCGGCACCTGCGAGACGCAGATGAAGAACGCGCTCCGGCAGGGCACCGCCGACGACCTCAACTTCTACACGAACAACATGGGCCAGGGCCTGCTCGGCTGGGCGACCTTTCCCTCCGACTACAACCGCTCCCCGAAGATGGACGGCGTCGTCGTTCTCTTCTCGTCGCTGCCCGGCGGGAGCGCGGCTCCGTACAACCTCGGCGACACCGCCACCCACGAGGTCGGCCACTGGATGGGCCTGTACCATACCTTCCAAGGTGGCTGTAACGGCAGCGGCGACAGCGTGAGCGACACGCCGGCGGAGAAGTCGGCGGCGTTCGGCTGCCCCACTGGCCGCAACTCGTGCGCGAGCAAGCCCGGCCTCGACCCGATCACCAACTTCATGGACTACACCGACGACGCCTGCATGAACACGTTCAGCGCCGGTCAGGACGCGCGCATGGACTCGATGTTCACCACCTACCGCTTCGGCAAGTAAGTCACGCCGAGCGTCGACGTCTCGAGGCCGGGGCTCTCGCGGGCTCCGGCCTCTGCTTTTCGAGTGTCCTCACCGCAGAACACTGTCGTGAACCGCGACGCTCCACTCCACTTTGGGGCGAGCGACCGCTGCACCTGATGACGGGGCCTTCGGCGCGGCATGGCGCGTGCGAAGTCGACTGGCAACCGCGGCCCGAACGGCGCGCCCCACCCTCACGAGGTTCACCACCATGAAGTCGCTCTTCGTCGTCACCCTCACCATCCTCTTCGTCGCCTGTGGCGGCTCCGGAACCGGAGGCACCGGCGGCGGCTCGGCTGGCACTGGCGGTGGCAGCGCCTCGGGCGGCGGCACGAGCGGCACTGGCGGCGGCAACAGCGGCCCCATCGGCTGCATCGCAGGCGAGCAGTGCAACTGCACCTCGGGCAGCTGCGTGATGAACTGCCCCGGCACCGGCGAGTGTCAGACCAACTGCTCGAACTCGACCTGCACCGTCAACTGCAACGGCAACGACCGCTGCCAGCTCACCTGTGGGGCGGGCGCGACCTGCACCCAGAACTGCGCGAGCGGCAACTGTCAGCTCACCGGCACGGCCGCCAGCTCCACGACGCAGAACTGCTCGAACGCGCCGGCCTGTCAGGAGACCTGCATGGGCGTCGCCAGCTGCAAGCAGCACAGCGGCACCGGCGTGGCGAACTGCAGCGGCTGCAACTGAGCGAGTCTTCGACGATCGCCGAGGGGCTCTGCGCTATGACCCCTCGCCATGACTCAGCCCGTCGTTCCCTCTCAGGCTCGCGTCGTCGTCATCGGCGGCGGCATCATCGGTACCTCCGTCGCGTACCACCTGGCCCATCAGGGCTGGAAAGACGTGGTGCTGCTCGAGCGCGATCGCATCACCTCGGGCACGACCTGGCACGCCGCCGGCCTGATGGTCACCTTCGGCTCGCTCTCCGACACCTCGACCGAGATGCGCAAGTACACCCGCGATCTCTACTCGCGGCTCGAGGAGGAGACGGGCCAGGCGACGGGCTTCAAGCCGGTGGGCTTCATCGAGCTCGCCTCCGACGCCGATCGGCTCGAGGAGTACCGGCGGGTCTCGGCCTACAACCGCTACAAAGGCATCGACGTTCACGAGATCGGCCCCGCGCAGGTGAAGGAGATGTTCCCCCTCGCCCGCGTCGACGACGTGCTCGCCGGCTTCTACGTGAAGGAAGACGGGCGCACGAACCCGGTCGACACCACGATGGCCCTCGCGAAGGGCGCTCGCATGAAGGGCGCGCGGGTGCTCGAAGGTGTCTCCGCGATCGGCGTCACCACGAAGAACGGCGCGGTCTCGGGCGTCGACACCTCGGCCGGGCACATCGCCTGCGAGTACGTGGTGAACTGCGCCGGCATGTGGGCGCGGCAGCTCGCGGCGAAGTCGGGCATCAACGTGCCGCTCCAGTCGGCCGAGCACTACTACCTCATCACCGAAGACATCCCCGGGCTCCAGGCGAGCTGGCCCGTCATCGAAGACCCGCGCTGCCATGGGTATTACCGCGAAGAGGTCGGCGGGCTGATGATCGGCCTCTTCGAGCCGGTGTGCGCGCCGTGGAAGGTGGGCGGCGTGCCCGACGACTTCTCGTTCGGAGAGATCAAACCCGACTGGGACCGCATGGCGCCGTACCTCGAGACCGCGATGTCGCGCGTGCCGGTCTCGATGGAGGTCGGGGTGAAGAAGTTCTTCTGCGGCCCCGAGAGCTTCACGCCCGATCTCGCGCCAGTCGTCGGCGAGGCGCCCGAGCTGAAGAACTACTTCGTCGCCGCGGGCCTCAACTCCATCGGCATTCTCACCGGCGGTGGCCTCGGCCGGGTGCTCGCGAACTGGATCATCACCGGCCAGCCCGACGTCGACATCACCGGCTTCAACATCGACCGCCTGCACGTCTACCAGTCGAACCCCGAGTATCGGAAGACGCGCACCGTGGAGTCGCTCGGCATGGTGTACCAGTGCCACTACCCGTACCGCTCGATGAAGACGGCGCGCGGAGCGAAGCGCTCGCCAATTCATGCACAGCTCGAGGCGCGCGGCGCGTACTTCAAGGACGTGAGTGGTTGGGAAGGCGCAGATTGGTACACACCCGACGGCTCCAAACCAGACGCAGGCCCGCTCACCTTCGGCAAGCCGAGTTGGTGGAAGAACTGGGAAGCCGAGCACAAGGCGACGCGTGAAGGCGTCATCCTGATGGACATGTCCTTCATGGCGAAGTTCCGGGTGCAGGGCCGCGACGCCGGCAAGGTGCTCAACTTCATCTCCGCCAACGACGTCGACGGGCGGGCCGGGCGGGTCACCTACACCCAGTGGCTCAACCGCTTCGGCACGCTCGAGGCCGACCTCACCGTCACCAAGTGGGACGACGACGAGTTCATGGTCGTCGCCTCCGACACCGCGCACCGGCACGCAGAGACGTGGATCAAACGCAACACGCCCGACGGCGCGCACTGCTTCGTCACCGACGTCACCAGCGGCTATGGGCAGATCAACGTCCAGGGCCCGAAGTCTCGCGAGCTGTTGCAGGCCGTCACCACCACCGATCTCTCCCATGCGGCGTTTCCCTTCCGCTCGGCGAAGGAGATCGACATCGGCTACGCCCGCGCGCTCTGTCTTCGCATCACCTACCTCGGTGAGTTGGGGTACGAGCTGTACGTTCCTGCCGAGCAGGCCGTGCACGTCTACGAGCGGCTCGCCGAAGCGGGGAAATCGCTCGGACTCGTACACGCCGGCCTCAAGGCCCTCGCCAGCCTTCGCATGGAGAAGGGATATCGCGACTACGGCCACGACATCGACAACACCGACTCGGTGCTCGAGGTGGGCCTCGGCTTCGCGGTCGACCTGAAGAAGCCGGGTGGGTTCCTCGGCCGCGAGCACGTCGTGAAGCAGAAAGAGCAAGGCCCGTTGAAGCGCGCGCTCGTGCAGGTGCTGCTGAAGGACCCGTCGAAGTTCCTCTTCCACGGCGAGGTGGTGCTGCGGAATGGGAAGGCGCTCGGCACGGTGCGCTCGGCCTCGTACGGCCACACTCTGGGAGGCGCGGTCGGCCTCACGATGATCGAAGCCAACGAGCCGGTCACACCGGAGTTCGTCGAGAAGGGCAGCTGGGAGATCATCGTCGCCAACGACAAGGTGCCGGCCGTCGCCTCGCTCAGGCCCTTCTACGACCCCGAGAGCAAGCGGATCAGGGTGTGAGCACGGGCGCCGGAGTCGAACCGAAGAACCCGAGACACCTGGCGTGGCTCCTCGCCGTGATGGTGTTCGGCTGCGGTCCAGCCGTGCAGGAAGACGCTGGAGCTTCGCTCGACGGCTCGGTTCGACTCGACGCTGGTTCTTCCGACGCGGGGAGCGAGGTCGACTCCGGAACTCCTGACGCAGGCGAGGCCGACGCGGGTGAGCCTGACGCGAGCATCGACGCGGGCGCCGATGGCGGGGCGGGCGATGGCGGTCGTGACGGAGGACCAGACGCTGGTGGGTCCTGCCTCGCGTGGGACGGTGGGCGCGCGGCTCAGCTCCGTGCGGCCTGGTTCAGCGTCGCTCCGAGCCTGCGCACCCTGCTCGGCACCACCGTCGACGCGGGGCGAACGAGCTCGATGTACGACGTGCAGCTGTCGACCGCGCAGCTCCTCATTCACGCCGACTTCACCGGTGACGTGGCGCTGCTCGAGTCGCTCGCCGAGGTGTACTCGCCACCCTTCGAGCTCGTCCGGCCGCAGTCGCTCGAGTTCTTCTATTACGCGCCGCTCGCCGACGGAGGCGCCGTCCACCGCGAGTCGGTCTGGCCGGTGAGCCCGCCGCGCAAGCTCTGGCCCTCGGCGCCGCTCGCAGGCGTCGAGGTCGGCCCCGAGTCCACCCTCGACGTCGCCCAGTTCCTCTACGCCACCTCACGGCTCGTTCGGGCCACCACCGAGCTGCCCACGCCGTCACCAGCGCTCCGGCGCTTCGTTGCGCTCGCCCTGCCCGTCACTCTCGATGACCACTATCTCCGCTGGGTCACGCGCGCCGCTGGGCGTCCTGGGCACTTCCAGGTGCGTGGCTGGGGCTGTCACGACGGCACGTTCTCGCATCGAGAGCACCTCACTCACCTCCAGGGTCGCGTCTACGGCACGAGCGCGTTGCCGGGCGCGCTCTCGAACCCGCCCGCGTACTGCAACGCGACCACCGACCTCGACCTGTGGATCGTCGCCGGCTGCGCGGAGCTGCTCGCCGCGAACGCCGCCGATCCGACCCTGGTGCCGCTGTCGGCCGCGACCCGCCAGGTGCTCGAGAACGAAGTCACGCTCGGGGTCGCGCTCCTTCGCGCTCGCACGGTGACGCGCGACGGCGGCGCGCTCTTCGACCCAGGCGGCTTCGATGGACACCCGGACTACGACTACGCCGGCTCCACCCGCACCAGCGCCGCCTGCACCGGCTGCCTCTCGGTCGGCGGCTGCACCTGCCCCGAGTTCCCGGGCTGGCACACCTTGCCCGACGGCGGACGGAGCACGAGCGCGCCCACCCAGCCCGGCACGCGCGTCACCTGGGACATCAGCCACGCCCGGCGCGTCGTCTCGGTCTTCGACACCCTGGTGAGGCACCGCTGGCTGACGGAAGCCGAGCTCCGGCCCTTCGCCCGAACGTTCGCGTCGGCGGTGTGGAACCAGGACCTCGTCACTCCGCGCTTCACCACGTTCGCCGACGGCAGCAACGGCTGGTACCGGGTGAACTACAGCGGGCGATCGGCGTTCGGGTACCCGCCCTTCGCGATGACGCCCTTCGCTGGAACCTGTGGCTACGGCTTCTGGAAGGAGTTCGAGCCGCGGCTCGGTGATGCACTCGAGGCGCTCCATGGCTCGGCGACCGTCACCCCGACGTACCTGATGCAGGCCCTGCCCGAGCTGTTGCCCTACTCGGTGAGCCGGCGCGCGTGTCGGTGAGCGCTCTGGCGCAGCTCAGCGGAACGTCTCGAGCACCTTCTCGAAGACGATCGGTGAGTCCTGCACGCCGTTGGAGCCGGAGTGCGCGAGGCCCGACACCTGAATGTTGGTCGCTCCCGGGAGCATCGAGCTCGCGGCGGGCACCGTCGTGTCGGCGTCGCTGAAGATGGAGAACCAGCGCGTCGGGCCCGGCGTCGCAGGCGCGGCGTTGAGCTGGGTGAGGAAGGCGTTCGAGCCGCAGACCTCCTGCCACACGCACACCGGCAACGGGTTCAAGCAGGCCGAGGCGATGCCCTGGTGCATCGTCGAGATGGTGGTGAGCACCGCCGCGTGCTGCGTGCCCTGGAGGTTCTTCACGTAGTACCGGGAGCTGAGGCCGCCCATGCTGTGCGCGACGATGGCGACGCGTCTCGCGCCCCGGCTCTCGAGCTGCTGCACCCAGCCCGACAGCTGCATCGCGTTCGCGCCGTTGCAGCCCCAGCGTGGGTCCGCGTAGCTGTTGGCGACGAGGCGATCCATCGGCCAGCCCGCGTCTCGAAACCGCCCCACCATCACGTCCCAGTCGGCCGAGGAGCCGTTGATGCCGTGGACGAAGACGACGCCGTCGATCGGCTGCCCCGCATCGGCGAGCCCTCCGTCCACCGGGGAGCCGCCATCACTTGCCATGCCGCCACCCGCCACCGCACCGCCAGCGACGGCTCCACCGCCGACGCTTCCTCCGCCGACGCTTCCTCCGCCGACGCCTCCGGCGAGCGCGCCACCTGCCTCACCGCCGCCGACCCCGACGCCACCGGCTGCGCCTCCCGCGTGCACGACGACGCCGCCACCAGCCCCCACCCCCGCGTCATCCTCGCTCGACGACGGCTGACAGGCGACGAGCGTGAGCATCACGACTCCCGCGAGGTGGTGCCACCGCAACCACCGACGACGCTGCGAGCACCAGGCGACCGAGCGAGCGCTGACCTCACCACTCGTGGGTGACACGCCGCACCTCCGCGCAAGGCCGGCAGATGGCCGACGGAATTCCGGTGTTGCGACGGGTGCGCCCGGCGACCGCCTTGAAGATGGGCCCGCTCTCCCGCTCGTCGCACTCGAGGCACGCGTTCAAGCCTCCGTCCTCGAGGTGGTACGGCGCCTCGAGCAGCGGGAAGCAGGTGCCGAAGCACTTCGTTCGGGTGAAGCGGGTGTTGTAGGCCCAGATGCGCGCGCAGGAGGACGTGAAGCCGAGGTCGGAGAGGCAGGTCACGTTCGCCTCGAGGCCGGCGGTCAGCGTCTTCACTCCGCAGTCCTGCACCTTCCTCCCCAGGTCCGGCTCGCGGGCGTACACGGCGAGATCGGCGAGGGTGGAGCACGCTCCACACGGGTCGAGGTGCGTCACCTTCGCGTTGGCCGCGCGCGCTGCGTCTTCCGTCGCAAACGTCTGGAGCCGGTACTGCTTGAGCGTCTCGTTCACGATGACCGCGCCGCACACGCCTTCGATGGGCGTGGGAGCGGGCAACGAATACGGGTCGACGCTCAGGTCGGGCGGAGCGTCGAGCGAGGTCCACTGGAGGAGGCGGTCGAGCCGCTCGGGCGTCCACTCGACGGGCACGAACTGCTGAGCGCCACAGCCACAGGTGCTCGCGCATTGGTCACCCGCGAGGCCGGTCTGCGCCACGGGCCGGCCCACCAACCCAGGTCCACAGGTCGACGGCGCCGGCATCGTCCGGGTTCCACAACCAGCAGCGAGGAGGAGCAGAGCGAAGGCGCGCGACACGGACTGGGGCGAATAGCGGAAAGGCGAGGTCGAGAGCTACCGCCCTCGTTCGAGCCTGCCACGGCGCGTCGAGGTCGCCGACGAGTCAGCGCTTGGGCCCGCCGCTGAACACCACCCGCCCCTGGGGACGGCCGCCACCACCGCCACCGCCGCGCTGACCCATTCGACCCCCACGCCGCTGCTGCCGTTGCGAGCGCGGACCCGGTGACTGGTGCTGCTTCGGCGGGAGCTGATGGCCGGGCTGCGAACGAAACGCCTTCTCGGAGGCGATCGCCTTCTGAAACGCCTCGGCCTCGCGCGGAATCGGCCGGCGCGGCACCTTCCCCTGAATGAGCTTCTCGATGTCGCGGAGGAGCGCCGCTTCTTCCGGTGCACAGAACGCCGAGGCATGACCCGACGCCGAGGCGCGCGCGGTGCGCCCCACTCGGTGCACGTAGTCTTGCGGCACGTGCGGGAGATCGAAGTTCACCACGTGACCGATCTCCGCCACGTCGATGCCGCGCGCCGCGATGTCGGTCGCGACCAGCACCCGGTACCGGCCCGACTTGAACCCGTCGAGGGCCTGTTGCCGCTGGTTCTGGCTCCGGTTGGCGTGAATGCGGTCGACGCTGTAGCCGCTGCGCGCGATCGCCTTCGCCAGCACGTCGGCGCGCCGCTTCGTCCGGGTGAAGACGAGCGTGCTCTCTTCCCCTTCGCCCAGCAGCGCGAGGAGCAGCGGCGCCTTCTCCGCCTGGCTCACCTCGTACACGCACTGCGTCGCGTTCTTCGCGGTGGTGCCGCTCCGGGTCACCTCGACCCGCACCGGGTCCTTCGAGTTCGTCTTCGCGAACTGCGCGACCTCTCCCGCCATCGTCGCCGAGAAGAGCAGCGTCTGCCGCGCCCTCGGCACCTTCGCGAGGATCTTGTCGAGCTGCGGCTTGAAGCCCATGTCGAGCATGCGATCGGCCTCGTCGAGCACCAACATCTGCACGTGCGCGAGGGTGACGTTCCCTTCGCCGAGGTGATCGATCAACCGGCCCGGCGTCGCGATGACGACGTTCGCGGTCTTGAGCGCCTGGGTCTGGTTCCCCATGCCGACGCCGCCGATGAGGGTCGCGATGCGCACGTGGTGGGGGCGCCCGAAGTCCTCCGCGTGCTCGGCGATCTGCAGCGCGAGCTCCCGCGTCGGGGCCAACACCAGCCCCACCACGCCCGGCTTGCCGGCGAGCCGCTCCACCATCGGCAACATGAAGGCGGCGGTCTTCCCGGTGCCCGTCGCGGCGCAGCCGATGACGTCGCGCCCCTGGAGCCCGAGCGGAATCGTCTGGGCCTGAATGGGCGTCGGCGTCAGGTACTGCTTGCGCTCCAACACCTCGAGGGACCGCGGGCTCAACGACAACGACGCGAAGCTGGGTTCGTTCACCCGCCTCCCTTACGTGCATCGGCGCCCCGCGTCGATCACATCCACCCACAGCGCGACGACGTTCCAATCGCGAGGCCGGCCGCTCTACGCTCGCGCGACCATGGCAATCGACGGCATCGGCAGTGGAAGCCCGAGCTACAAGCCGCAGGTCTCGGGCACGGCACAGACGACCGACGTGGCACCGGCGGCACCAGCCGCGCCACCGCCAGAGAAGTCGCTCGTTCAGAAGCTCAGCGAGGGCTTCGACGAGGTGAAGCAGAAGGTGATGGGCACTGGTGACACCTCGACGCCCCTCGCGGTCGCCGCCAACGCCGATCTGCAGAAGGCCGTGTCGGGACAGCGCCTCGCGATGGGCGTGGCCGAGGGCGCCAACGCGACGAACGCGAGCAACGCCTCGACCCTCCGCTCCGAGTTCACCTCACCAGACATCAACCTCAGCTTCCTCCGGCCCTCGACGGCGACGGCGACGAGGGAGATCGACCCGACCCAGCGCGTCGACTTCATGTCTCCGGCGGGCAAGACCGACCTCATCGAGCGCTCGTCGCAGATCAACCCCATCTCGCGAAAGGCCGGCAACGCCGACACGTCATGCGCGGGCGCCGCGATGGTGAACGGGCTCGTGCTCGGCTCCAAGACGCCGGCCGACGCGAAGGCCAACGCCGACGCCTTGCGCGCGTCCGCCAAGCAGCTGGGCGTGCCGGTGAAGGCGGAAGAAGAGGCCGCGCTCCAGCACATGGCGAAGGGCTCGATGAGCGCCAACGACATGTCGCACCTGCAGCAACTCTCGCAGCGGTTGGTGAAGCCCGACGACGACGCGCGGGGGCTGGCGACGCCCGGCGAGCTGATGAAGGCGGTCACCCTCGTGCGCGCGAACGGTGGCTTCAAGGGCTCGCAGAGCGTCGAGTTCCACAACGCGCGGCTCATGCCACCTGGTGGGGAGAACCACTGGACGGTGAGCGTCGATGGCCAGCACGCGAGCTCGCTCAACCGCTACGGCTACCACGGCGCCGCGGTCTCGAACGGAGCCCCCTGGGATCAGACGCGCAACGCCGAGAACGACGGCTGGCGCGGCGGCGTGCTGCTCCGCAACGACGCGAACCCGCCCTCGCTCGAGATGTCGTACCGAGAGAAGGACTCGGCCGGCAAAGACGTGCCCGGGAAGATGCGCAGCGTCACCCTCTCGAACCTCGAGAAGTACAAGGGCTACGTCGGCTTCATGGAGCTGACCGATCAGCTGCTCGCCGCCGAGAAGAAGAAGGTGTCGGTACCGATTCCGCCGAACGACTGACTTCGTTCGACACGACGCCGGACACGCGGAGTGCCGGCGCCGTCGAGGGCGCCTGATCAGCTCGCCATCGCCTCGCCGCAGAGGTGCGCCAGCGCGAGGATCGTCCACTGCGGGTTGATCGACGCGCAGTCGGGGAAGATCGACGCGTCGCACACCCGGAGGTTGTCGGTGCCCCGCAGCAAGAAGTGCTCGTTCACCGGCCCGATCTGCGGGTCGAGGCTCATTCCGTTGCCGCCCTGGGGGTGCCCGGTGCCGATGACGATGGAGCGGAAGTCGTCGAGCTTCGCGTACTGATCGAGCCCGGCCTGGTCGTAGATGGTGACCCCGTGCTCGGTCGGCATGAGGAGGAAGTCGAGCTTGTCCTTCGCGCCGGCGAAGAGCACCCGCGCGATCTCCAGGTGGCCCTGGTGCACCTTGGCGAGGTCGGAGGTCAGCGTGGGGAAGGTCATCTTCCCCGTCGAGTCCACCGAGCCCCCGGGGAACGAGCCGACGAGCGGCGCGGCGATGGCGAGGTACGAATACGCGCCCATGCGTGCGCGGTGATCTTCGAAGAAGCCCGGAATCACCATGGCCTGCGCCGCTGGCGGGTTGAACCACGACTCGATGGCGAAGCCGGGGCTGTTGGCTGGCCAGTAGAAGTGGGAGATCTGCAGCGCTCCGAACGAGTCGATGGGGTCGTTCAAGAAGGCCATCACCGGCGCGCCGATGTTCGCCGACAGCCGCCGCCCGATGAGCGCGCTCGACGGCTCGGCGCGGTTCCCCAGGCCCGACCGCAGGAGCAGCGCCGAGGAGTGCAGCGGCCCACAGGCCACTACGAACTCGTCGGCCTTCACCTCGTAGTTGGTGCCGTTGATCGTCACCAACGCCCCCCGCACCTTCGAGGCGGAGTCGAAGGTCAAGGCGTCGACGTGCGCGAGCTGAAAGACCTCTGCGCCCGCGTCGATGGCCTCGGCGAGGTGGATCTGCAGGCTGTTGTTCTTCGCCTCGAACGAGCAGCCAAGGTTGCAGTAGCCACAGCCCGTGCACTTCCGGCTCTTCCCGATGTTCACGTTGCACTCGAAGAAGCCGGGCTCGTTGGGCAATTGGGCCGGGTGGGGCTTGGGCTTGCCGAGGTGCTTGCCGAGCAGCTCCCCCATCGGGTTGAGCCGGCTGCCCGGCTTGAGCGCCTTGCTCGCCGGCACGATGCCGAGCTCGTCGGCGACGGCCTGATAGGCGTCGTTGAGCGCCTTCTCCTCGACCGGGAAGCCCACGTTGCGCCACGCATCGAAGCGCGGCTTCGGCATGCGGAAGCACACCGCGTTGTTGATGAGGCCTCCCCCGCCGACGGCCGACGGTTGGAGCACGGTGATCTCCCGGTGCTGGTGCGGCGGGAGCTTCTTCCACCCTGGATCCGTCGCGGTCTGCATGCCGCCGCTCATGTAGACGCGCGACATGCCGTTCATCTCGTCCGACGAGAAGCTGCGCTCGTGGTGGTACCGGCCGGCCTCGAGCACGCAGACGCTCTTCTTCTGCACGACGGCGAGGCGGTGCGCGAGCAGGCTCCCGGCGACGCCCGAGCCGATGATCACCACGTCGTACCGGGCCTTCGGCTTCTTCTTGAGCGCGAGCTTCTCGTCCGCCGGAATCTTCTCGGCGAAGTTCGTCTTCGCGCGCTCGTAGCCGATCGACTGGTCGACCTTCGCGCACGCGTAGTAGGCGGCCACCAGCATCGTGTGCACCGACTTGACGGTGTCGCGGAACGTCTTCTCGGTCACGTTCGTCGCCGGCACCTCGAGCACCTTGCGAATCCACGCGCGCAGATCGACCGGGTTCATCAGCGCGACGTCGGAGCCGAAGAGCTGCTCCGCGCCCCGAATGACGAAGTCGGCTTGATCGAGCAGCGCGACCTTGCTGTTCGAGAGGAACTTCTCGAGCTCGTCGATGACGTCCCTCGCGACCGCGGCCTTGGGCCCGGGAATGAAGACGTCGAGCAACACCTGCACGAGGAGGTACTGCCGCCAGACGACCGAGTGGTCCTCGTGGAAGAAGAGCGGAAACGCGCTGTACACCTCGGCGAGCTGGCCGTTCATGAAGGCGAGGAAGAGCCGTTTGGCCTCGGCCTCCTTCGCGCCGCCGTCGATGACCTGGAGCGACTGCATCTGGTCGACGAGGTCCTGCAGGCCGACGTGGAGCTCACCGGTCGCCACCACCTGGCCACCCGAGTCGACGATCTGCACGTTGCGCAGCGTCGAGAGGTCCTTGAGCGCGTCGAGGATCTGCACCGGCCCGTCGGCGTGCAGCTCCTTCCACCCCTGGAGTCTCAGGAGCGCGCCGTTCGGCATGCGGAAGTCGATGTTGAAGAGGAACTGCTTGTACTTCCCCGCCATGCCCGGCGCGTCGCGGAACATCTCCACGGTGCCGCCGACGATGGGGCACTTCTGCGCGAGGCCGCCTTCCTGCCAGGTGACCTCGCCGCCCTCGACGTCGCAGAGGTGACCGGTGCGCCCGTCACGCTCGACCTCGCCCTTCACGAAGGCGTTGAGCGAGTCGATGACCTGCGTCGTCTTGAAGCTGAAGGAGCTGGCCGCCGCCGCTCCGGTTCGCAGCACCTGCCCGCGCATCGCCTCGAGCACCTGCAGCCCTACGCCGTTCGGAATTCCCACGTCCCCTCCCTCGGTGGTGAGGCGCGAACTCTACTCGCTGGGCTCGCTCAGTCTCGCGAGAAGTCGTTCACCGCGAGGTGCTGGTGAGCGTGCCCGCCCACAGCACGCGGAACTTCCCTGCGCGCGGAGCCCAGTGGTGCTGCGGCGGCACGTCGGTCTCGAAGAGGGTGAGCTTCACCTCGACGAGGTAGGCGACTCCCGCCACTGGCAGGCCGTCGGGCACCAGGTGAAAGAGCGACGTGCCGAGGTCGAAGCTCGTGCCGCCGCTGAGCCCCGTGCTCGTCGCGCCCTTCGCCTCACCGACAGGGCGAACGCTGAGCTGCTGCTCGACCCCGAGAATGCCGCCCGGGCTCGCCGAGATGGAGAGCTTGCGTTTCCCGCGCTGGTCCACCGACACCTCGAGGGCCGCGTCGGAGCGCACCACCCTGAGGCGGGTCGGCACCTCGATGGTCTGGGCGAGGGCGAGGCTCGCGAGGCAGGCAAGCAGCATGCGTCGAGTGTCGTCGACGGGCGGCTCCTTCGCCACCGCCGCTCGAACGGAGCCTGGTCAGGTTCGCGTCGCGCGCTTCGTCTGGCCCTCCGACGCGCCCGGCCGATGAGGCCCTACACGCAACTGGATGCAGCAGGTTCGATTCCTGCCGAGCTCACTCACGAGCTCGTAGCTCACTGGTAGAGCACCGCCCTTGACCGGCGGGGGACTATTCCCCTCGTGGCTTTCTCACTCGGGCGCGTCACCTTTTTTGTCGAACCAGCTCAGAGCCCGCCCATGTCGTAGCTCGTGGGCACGTCGACGCGGAACCCGAAGTCGATGGTGCGTCGCTCCTGCGGCTTGAGCGCCACCTTCCAGCTCGCCACGCCCGAGGCCTTGTTCACCTGGACGCCGAGCGTCGTCTTCTCGAGCAGCGCGACCTCGATGTCGTTCACCTCGGCGACGGGGAGATGATCGGTCACCGTCACCTCGGCCGCGCCCTTGCCATAGTTCGCCACGTCGAACTTGTAGACGTAGGTGAAGCGCTTCTTCGAGTTGAAGAGGCCCTGGTCCTTCTTGAGCTCCTCCACCACCGTGCGCTTGACCCGAATCGAGTCGTCGATGCCGAAGGTGAGGGAGAACGGAGCGCCTTGCGCCACGCGCTCGAGGTCGTAGCGCCCCACCATGCCCGTCGCGCGAAACGCGTCGACCCGGCCGGCGAGCAAGGGCCACTCGGCGGTGTTCGTCAGCTCGGCGACTCGGAAGGCCACCGGCATCAGCTTGGGGAACACCTTCACCTCGAAGACGGCGGCGAGCTTCGTCTCTCCCACGAAGAGCCGCACCGGGGCGCCCGAGCCCGGCACCTTGGCGGCCTCCTTCACCTCGAGCTGCACCGAGAGGCCCTGGCTCTTCGCCATCATGCGGCCGTCGGTGCTGGCCGGGCTCGTCTGGGAGGCGACCTGCGCGGCGTCGACGTACTCGTCGCGGCGGGTCAGCACCTTCTTCTCCGGTGCCCGCTCCTGCGCGCCCACGTAGAGCTTGTTCATCGTCGGCGGGGTCGCGTTCTGCGAGGGCACGGCGGTGGAGAGCGCCAGCTTCACGTTGCTCCAGTCTTCACCCGTCGACTGCGTCACCGTGGCGTAGGTCGCGAAGTCGACCGTCTTCGCGCTCTCGTTCGCGCGCGCCTCGTAGGCCGGCGTCCACGACGCGCCGCCGACCCAGTAGACCAGCGAGAGCTGGGCCGTCTTGCCCTGTGGGCAGCTCACCAGCACCTCGACGCGGTAGGCCTGCTTCTGTGCGCCGGCCTGCACCTCCTCGGCCTGACGCCGCACGTCCTCCATCACCCGCAACAGCTCGCGCCGCTTGCCCTGCAGCTCGGCGGCCTGCTTCGCCGACGCCATCGTCGTCGACAGCGGCGTCTCGAGCGCGCTCTGCCAGGCCTTCACGTCGGGTCGCTCGGCGGCGAACTCCCTCGAGACCCCTTCCTCGGCGACGGCTCGGAGGCGACCGGCGAGCACCCGCTGATCTTCGGTGCGCGTGAGCTGATCATCGAGGACCCGGAGCTCGTCGGAGAGCTGCTCGAGCTTCTTGTTCAGCGCCTCGGCCTTCTCGGAGAAGAGCTTCTCCTGACGCACGAGCTCGGCGCGCAGGCCGTCGACGGTGCCCTCGCTCATCCTCGCGCGGAAGGAGTCGGCGGCCGCCGCGGGAGGCACGCCCTCGAACACGAGCGCCGTGCGCGTGCCACACGTCACCGGCGTCACCCGCGTCACCTGCGCGCGATCCGGGTACACCACCACGTCGTCGGGCGAGCCGGCAGAGGCCAGCACCAGCAAGGCGAGCGTCATCATGGCCGCACCTCCTGTTGGTACAGCCGCCAACCTCTGGGTCGTTTCACCTGGTAGTTGAAGGTGAGCGTCTGCTTCTCGTTCGGCTTCAGGCTGAGCCGCCACTCGAGCCGGCCGGTGAGCGCGTCTTGAATCGCGCCGGGCTTGGAGTCGAGCAGCTTGGTCTCGAGGTCCTTCTGGTTGGGCTGCGGCAGCGGCCATTGATCGAACACGCGCAGGGCGACCGCGGTGCGGTACGGGTTCACCACCTCGATGCTCACCGCGTAGGTCGAGACGTCATCTTTCGAGACGACGCCCTCGGTCGCATCGACGACGCGCACGTTGCGGACGATCTTGATCGCGCGGTCGAGCCCGAGCGGCAGGGTCACTTGTTCGCCGGGAGAGACGAGCTTGAGCTGGGCCGTACCCGCGGGATCGGCGCCGACCGACAACGTCGCGGGTCCACCGGGCAACACCTGCTGCGAAGGGTTCTTGAGGTCGGCCGAGAGGTAGGCCTCCTTCGCGAGCGCGGGGTACACGCGACGCTCGACGCTGACCGGCCACTGCTGACTCCAGAGGGCGACCCGGCGCGCGCCACCGGCCGAGGGAATCGTCTCCTTCTGCCGCGAGGGGAAGCTCAGGTCGTAGCCGCCGGCGAGCGTGACGGGGCTGTCGGCGCCATAGACGGGAGCGCGGTAGCCAGGCGGCGGAGCGAGGCTGTAGCCGCCGAGCGAGGCGACGACGGACTGATCCCTCGGCCGGTACGCTGGAGCCACGCCCGCTGCTGGAACCGAGGGCATGGCCTTGCGCTCCTCGAGGTACTCGGCTTCCGGGCGAACGAGGTCACCCTCGATGTCCTCGCCGTCGAAGTCGAACGTCGAGCGCGAGACGCTCTCGGTCGGCACAACGGCCATCGGTGCTGGCGGCGGCGGAGGTGGCTGCGCGACCGAGCGTTTGTTGACTGCTCGCTCCCGAAACGCGAACTCCTGGCGCAGCCGCTCGGCGTCCTTCGTGCGCTCCTCGACCTCCCGGCTCCTGGCCTCTGCTTCGGCGCGGCCACGCGGCAACGACGGCGCGGCGGCGACGGCGCGGGCGAGCCAGTCTCGCACCAGCACGTCTTCGGCCCGAACGCTCGCCGGCGCGGCGGGAGCGGGCAAGGCGCGCACGTATTCCTGCACGGGGGTGGGCGTGGGAATGAAGCGCTCGGTCGTGCCGATCTTCCAGGTGAGGAGCTTGGGCGCCTTCACCGCCGCGGACGGAATGGCGGTGGACAGGGTGAGCTGCGCGTCGGTCCAGTCCTCTCCGCTCGTCTGGGTCACCAGGCCGGCGAGCGACATCGTCACCAGGTTCCGCTCGGGGTCGAGCTGCACGTCCCAGGTGGGCGTCCACCGCGCCGCGCGCACGAGGTAGACGAGCGAGACGGTCGCCTGGCCGCCTCCAGCCACCACCGCGGTGACCTTCCAGCCGCTGCGCACCTCGGGGTTGCCGAGCTTGTTGGCGCGATCGACCACACCTTCCCGTTTCTTGTTCGCGGCGCGCTGAGCGAGCTCGACGTCGCGGATCTTCTTCTGGGTCGCGTCGACCTGCGTCGCTTGGAACTGGAGCGCAGCGGCCCAGCCCTGCGGAGTGAGCCGCACTTGCGGGCGCACGTGGTCGTTCTCGGGCAGCCGGGGTGTCAGTCGCTCGAGAGCGGCGCGGTGCTCGACGAGCGCGGTCTGCTCCCGAGCCAGGCGCGCCAGCTCGGTGTCGAGCGCGTCGAGCTCGGCGAGCACCTGCTTTGCTTCGGCGGTGCGGAACGCCTCGGGGGTGAGGCGCTCGAGATCGACCCGACGCACTTCCGCTCCCTGGGCGTCGACGCGCACCGAGCTCGGGTCGATGGTGTCGGGGAGCGGCGGAAACTCGATGGTGCCAGGCGCTCCGACGGAAGCAATTCGCACCACGCGTGCTTGGTCGGTGAAGACGGTCACTTGCGACACCGGCGCTTGAACGGCGCCGAGCAGCAGCGAAACGAGGAGTGACATGGGAATTCCTCCGGGCGGCCAGGACGCACGGCCGGCGCGCAGAGTTCCACACTTCCCGGGGAAACGAAGGCGAAACCACTCGCACGAAGCGAAACCGGGGACCCCTCTCGGAGTCCCCGGCAACGACCTCATCAGCTGTCGAGACTCAGCGGAGGTTCTGGATCATGCTCTTGATGGAGTCGCCCGAGGCCTTCAGGGTCGTCGTCATCATCTGCCAGAACTGCATCATCTGCTGCTGGGCCTGCTGGTACTCGAACATCTGCTTCTGGTACTCGTTCTGCGCGTTGAGGTCCTTCGGGTCCTTCGGGGCCTCAGGGAACGCGGGGAACTTGCCGCTGCCCGTCGGGGTGGTGCCACCGGTGCCGCCAGTGCCCTGCGTCGGAGGCGTCGGGGTGGTGCCACCGCCGCCAGGAACCGTGGTGCCGCCGCCCGGAGGCGTCGTGGTGCCACCGCCCGGAGGCGTGGTGCCGCCAGGAGTGCCGGGGACGCCCGTCGAGCCGCCCGAGCCGCTCGTCGGAGGAGGAGGCGGGAAGCCCGGGAGCCCAGGGAAGCCAGGGAACGGGCGGGGGAACTTCAGGGGCGGCAGGAAGATGCTGGGCTCGGTGATGCGGCCGCCAGGCAGGAGGTTGAGGAGGTTGCGGATCTCCTTCTTCGCCTCGGCGCTCACCGCGGGGTCCTTCAGCTTGTCCTGGAGGTACTTGCGCTCGGTCGGCGAGACGTTCCCGTCCTTGAAGATGTTGCGCATGATGGAGCGCATCTCACCCGCACCGATGCGGCCGTCGTCCTTCTTGAAGTGCTTGTCGAGCGCGTTGAGGCGAGCCTTGTCGAGGGTCTGGCCGATGGCGCTGCCGAAGATCTTCAGGTTCTGCGGAAGGTTCGCTTCCGGAGGCAGCCGACCCGAGGCGAACGACCGGTCAGCGCTGGTGCCCAGGAAGTTGTTCAGTGCGGCCTTCGCGCCAGCGTCGAACTTGTTGCTGTTTCGCGACTCGAGCGCGAGTTGACGCAGGGCCTGGAGCTCGGAGGGCTGCACTCCACCGGAGCGAGCGCGGGCGATGAGCGCGTTCGCCTCACCCGTGGTGACGTGACCGTCGGACTTGGCGCCGGCAATCTGGTTGCGGAGGACTGCTCCCTGAATCGCGTTCTGGAACGGCTTGTTGTTGATGAGCATTGTGTTTCCCCTGTTGGGTGCTGCGTTATGCAGAGAAGACTGCCCAGGTGAATATCGCGGGACACCCCTTCTCCACAATTCGAGAGAACTGAGTAATTCCAGCAGCTTGGAGAAGCGGACCGCAGATAATTGCGCTGATCGGACCGTGGATCAGCGCGGGTCGCGGCAGAAAAAACGAAACCGGGGACCCCTTTTGGGAGCCCCCGGCCAAGAAGACATCGGCTGTCGAGAGTCAGCGGAGGTTCTGGATCATGCCCTTGATGGAGTCGCCCGAGGCCTTCAGGGTCGTCGTCATCATCTGCCAGAACTGCATCATCTGCTGCTGGGCCTGCTGATACTCGAACATCTGCTTCTGGTACTCGTTCTGCGCGTTGAGGTCCTTCGGGTCCTTCGGGGCCTCGGGGAACGCGGGGAACTTGCCGTTCGAAGCGCCGGGCGTGGTGTTGCTGCCGCCAGTGCCCTGCGTCGGGCTGGTGCCGCCACCACCGGGAACCGGCGAGGTTCCTCCACCGGAGTGCGAGGCGTTGTACGCCTCGAGCTCGCCCTTGTACTTCGCGAGCGCGGCGAGGTCGTTCGGATCATTCGGCGGGCGCGGACCATCGGAAGCGCGGCCAGCAGGGCCTTGCAGCGCGGCGTCGATGCCGGCCTGAATCGGCTGGCGCGCGTTCTGGTACTGGATCAGCATCTGGTTGTAGCGATCGCGCTGGGCGAGATCGTTCGGGTCACGCGGCGGGAGCGGGAAGGTCGGCAGGCCGGTGTTCCCCGGCGGAGAAGCCGAGCCAGTCGAGCCGCTCGAGCCAGTCGTCGGCCCGGTGGTGGGCGCCGGCAAGCCCGGCAACGGCCGTGGGAACTTGATGCCAGGGAGGTGAATGCCATCGCCAGTGATGCGGCCACCGGGGAGGAGCGAGAGGAGGTTGCGGATCTCCTTCTTCGCCTCGGCGCTGACGGCAGGGTCACTCAGCTTGCCCTGGAGGTACTTTCGCTCGGTCGGCGAGATGTTCCCGTCCTTGAAGATGTTGCGCATGATCGACCGCATCTCGCCCGCGCCGATTCGCCCGTCGTCCTTCTTGAAGTGCTGGTCGAGCGAGTTGAGGCGCCGCTGATCGAGGTGCTGGCCGACGGCGCTGCCGAAGATGTTGAGGTTCTGCGGCAGGTTCGCTTCCGGCGGCAGCCGCCCCGAGGCGAACGAGCGATCGGCGCTCGTGCCGAGGAAGTTGTTGAGCGCCGCCTTCGCGCCGGCGTCGAAGTGGTTGTTGTTGCGCGACTCGAGCGCGAGCTGGCGGAGCGCCTGCAGCTCGGAGGGCTGAACTCCACCAGCGCGCGCGCGGGCGATGAGCGCGTTCGCCTCACCCGTGGTGACGTGGCCGTCGGACTTCGCGCCGGCGATTTGGTTGCGAAGAACGGCTCCCTGGATGGCGTTCTGGAATGGCTTGGTGTTGATGAGCATTGTCGTCCCCGTGCGGCGTGTGTCTTCTCAAGACGCGTGAGCCGCACTCGGTGGGACATCTCCTGCCACGCCAGGCTGCGCCGAGGTCAGCCGAGGCGCGAGAGCTGCTGGATGAGGAAGCGGGCCGCTCGGCCAGCGAAGCGAACCGACGGCGGGGGGTCGACGACGGGCCGCTCCCACTCGACGGTCGCCAGGCGCGGCAGGAACCCCTGCGCGAGGCACCCCTCGAGGCTGAAGACGAAGAGCTCGGAGGCCGACCGCGCCGCGACGACGAGATCTCGCTCGAGCTCCGACCAGCCGAGCTTGGGGAAGGGGTCGATGCCTCCGCCGGTGCTCCCGACGCCGACGCTGCGGCAGTGCGGCGCATAGCCGGCGAGCAGCGAGGGACCGACCAGCCCGAGGAGGCTCGTGTAGAGCATCACCACCTCGCGATCGGCCGCCACGTCGAGCGCCCCGAGCGTTCCCTGCCAGAACCTCGAGCCACGCTGTCGATCGTCGACGATGGTGGGGAATTGGTAGGTCTCCACCGTGAAGCCGTCGGCCTTCACCCGAGCGACGAGGGCTCGGTAGCGAACGAGCGCGTCGGCGACCCGAGCGCCCCGCCCCCGTCGGAGGAGCCACCGAGCCAGCGTTCGCCCGGGCTTCTCCATCAGTCGATCGAGATCGCGAATGTCAGGCTCGAAGTCGAGGCCGATGCCTCCGAACCGAAGCGCCTTCGCGCGAGTCCACGCGAGGAAACGCTCATAGGCCGCCTCGACTCGGTCGGCGTTGGTGTGGGTCGCGAAGTAGCCCTCGTCGCGCGGGAGCAGCAGCCACCCCGTCACCGGAACTCCCGCGTCGTTCAGCGCGCGCACCACCTGGGCTCGCTCGTCGGAGAGATCTCTCAACCCCATCGCGACGCCGGCGCGCAGCACCCGAAGCTGCGTCAGCGTCGTCGGCCCGAAGGTCTCTGCGAGGCGAGGGCCGTCTTGTTCGTTGAAGAAAAAGAGCGCGGGTCGAGGCACCCCGAACCTCTACCATCTCCCGAGCCGCGGCCGAATTGGCTCGCCCGAGCGACCAGGCGACGCGAAGCTCGCGCCATGCCCACGCCGAAGCGATCACCCACCCGCGCTGCCCGAGGAAAGTCGAAGCCCGTCGCGAAGCCGAAGAAGAAGAAGAAGGCCATCGTGACGAAGAAGCGCGCGCGACCGACGAAGACCCGCGCGGCGGCCCGGCCAGCGGGCGACACCATCGAGAGCCACCCGGGTTATCGCCGGCTCCTCGCGCGCCTGCGCCCTGGACCTGCGGCGAACGGCCTCATCCTCGTCACCAAGCCGGGAGCGCTCGACGACGAGATGAGCGACTGGCTCCTCGGCAACGTGCAGGGCCGGCGGTCGATCGGGCGAACGGCGTTCGGCGAGCTGATCATCTTCCGCGATCTCCGTGCGCGCGCTCGCGAGCTCGGCAGCGGAGACCCCGAGACCGAAGGGGACGTCGCCCTCATCGACATCCACTACAAGAAGATGACCGTGCTCGGCACCTCGGTGGACGCCTTTCTCGACGGGCTCGAGGACCGCGCGTTTCAGGACGCGTTCTTGCGCCGCGACATGTTCGAGCAAGCCGCTGCGCGCCTCGGGCCATTGAGGCCCACCCAGTGCTACGGCTTCGTGCCCGCGCTCGCGCTGGGCGGCTCCGACTCGGCAGACTCGGTCGAGCGCGTCGACTGGCGCGTGCACCAGGCGCTGCTCCTGCAGAGCTGAGCCCGCTTCGTCGCGACTCGCCCGCATTTTGGCCGCCCCGGCCCGGTCCTCTCCTGCCGCCCTTGGTAGGTCACGCGAGGGAGGCCGTCATGAAACTCAGGAACGACCGCATCAGACTCACGCCGCTGAAGACCCGCGCGCTCGAACAGCCGCCGCCGAAGCGAGGGTCGACGGAGCCGCGCTGGGTGCCGAAGCCCACCGCCCGAGCGAGCGCAGGCCCGCTCATCGACCACGTCACCGCACCCAAGCTGTCGGACTACCTGCGCGCAACCACCAGCGTCGGCGCGACCCGCACGTCGAGCGCGGCCGACTCCACCGAGGCCTACAAGGCGCTCATTCGAGCAGACCTCCAGACGGCCTATGGGCGCGACGCCACCCAAGCCGACTTCGACTACTGGCTCCCCAAGCTCCAGGGGCCGTGCGACTCGTCCTTCGTCACCTCGGGGCAGCTGAGTGGCACCGAGTACTGGCACCGTCGCCTCCTCGGTTGGCAAGCCGGAGGCCCCGACCTCGCCACCGCCGGGCCCTACGCCGGGAGTCCCGACGCGCACGGTCCGGTTCCCTCGGCGACCGAGGTCGTTCCCGGCGTTCCTCCTGGCGGAGCCTTCGACGCGAGCGGCGCGTCTCCGGCGTTGCTCGACGCGTTCCGCCGGTTGATCGACGCCGACTTGATGATGGCGTACGGCCGCAACGCGACCGAGGCGGACCATGCGTACTGGCTGCCGAAGCTGTTGGGGCCGTGCGACTCGGGCTTCGTCACGTCGGGGCAGCTGAGCGGCACCGAGTACTGGCATCGCCGGCTGCTCGGCTGGCAGGCCGGAGGACCGGACACGGCTCGTTTCGGTCCCTACGCCGGTGGTCCCGAGGCGCGCGGACAGGTGCCTGCCTTCACCGAGCTCATCGGCGCGCTCCCCGAATGAGCGCCACCGCTGAGCGCGGGCTGCAGCCGGAACGATGCGTGCGGCGCTCCAGCTCACTCAGCGGGTGACGGTCACCGTGAGCGCGCGGCCGTTGGTGTTGCCGAGCGCGTCGACGAGCGCACGAGGTTCGACGAGCAGCTCCGACATTCCGCTGGGGAGCGTCACCAGGTAGCCCTTCTCGGCGTCGCTCCAGTCGACCGTCATCGAAGTGGGAGCGCCGGCGCCCTGACGAACCGACACCCTCACCGTGCCTCCCCGCGCCGTCATGCCGAGGGTCGGCCGGCTGTCTTCGTCCCACAGGCGCAGGTTGGCGGTGGGATCGCCGGCGGTGGACTGCATCGGGTTGGGCGCGTACCGAGCGGACACCACCACCCGTCCGTCGGGCAGCACGCGGCTGTCGAGGGTGGTGATGGACGTCGCCTGCTTCACCTCGAAGGGCTTCGAGACGAGTTGATAGCGCTGCACGACGCCATCCACCTTGGCGCGCCCCGTGGCGACGAAGCGGTAGCGGCCGAGGGCCTGGGTCGGAACGAGCTCCCACCGGGCGGTCCACTGATGGGTGCGCTTGGGGGCCACTGGGAGCTGCACGATGAGGGGAATGGGGAGGTATCGGCGGACGATCTCCGGACCATTCACGAGCGGGCGAAACGCCGAGGCCATCGCCGGCTCGAAGGTGCCGTCGACCTCGCGCTCGAGAGAAACCGACGGGCTGCCCAGCCCCGGGTCGCCGCCGTTGAAGACGAAGACCGCGGTCTGGGTGCGCTCGACGTCGGCGGCGTCGGTGACGATGGCGGGGCTGCCCTCGCTCTCTTCGACCGCTCTCGGCACCACGGCTGGCGGCGTCGCCGGGTCTGGCGCCTCCTGCGGCAGGGTTCGCGTCTCGACCAGCCGCCGCGTCTCGTCGATGAGGAACGCGCCGAGCCGCCAGCCCCAGGGAGACACGGTGGACTCGTAGCCGCCCCGCAGGAAGTCCTCTTGCTCGAGCAGATAACCGTAGTGGTCCTGGGCGTAGCCGAGCACGAGGCCGCGCTTCGCACCGAGCGGCGCCAGCGCCTCGCCGACCTTCGCGCCCACCGCGGTGCTCGGTTCGCCGGGCAGGGTGATCAGCGCGACGTCGGCGACCTGGAGGAGCGTCATCGGCACCTTGAAACGAGGCCGGGGCTCGATGGGCACGCAGATGAGCCCCGCTTGGTCCGGCGGAGTGACGATCGAGCCGCACGGGTCCTTCCCTTCCCGGCCCCCCACCTGACAACCGATGGCACCGGTCTCGGGGAACTCACCACGCGGGTAGCCGAGGCGTTCGCGCGTCATCAGCATGCCGCGATCGACGTGCACCAAGGTCGCCTCGCGCGGGGCGGTGCCGGGGGCGGCTTCGTCATAGGCCTTCCGGGCGAGCCGGCCAGCGACCCGACCGAGCCACTCGAGCCGTTGGGTGCCTTCGAAGGCGTTGGGTGAACCCGCGGGGCTCACGTCACCCGCTGCGCCCTGCATGAAGATGACGGGGACGCCGAGCGCGTCCGAGGCGCCGAGCTCCATCGCGCCGGGAGCGTCGGTGCTGAGCAGCCGGTTGCCCCGGTCGAGGATGGTGCCATGCGCGGTGAAGTGCAGCAGCGCACCGAGCGGCTTGGTCGGGGTGCCGGCCTCGTCCACCTCGTCGACGCGCACGATCGTCATCTTGGTGTCGCGGTAGTTGGGCCCGTACAGCGGGTCGTTCTCGCAGCGCCGGTCGCCGTTGAGCATGCCGGCCTCGATCACCGCCGACCCGACGCTCACCGGCTTGAGGTCCGAGAAGGCCTTGATGACGCTCTCGGCGGCGGCGGTCGCGAGCCGGTCGTCGAGCTCGGGGTCGTAGACGTCCATGCCGAACGAGATGAAGTCGGGGCCGCTCGAGGTGCCGAGGTGAACGGGCTCGAAGAACCGGGCGACCTGCGAGTGGGTGTGGGTGCCCTGAATGACGAAGAGAGCGGGCTCGTTCGCCTCGTCGAGCTTCTGGCGAATGCGGGTGCGCAGGGAGGGCGTCGCCAGGCAGACGTCGAGGCGAACGAGCGCGGTGCGGGCGAGCCCGTTGGTGAAGGCCATCGCGCGGGCGGTGGCGTCGGTGTGCACGCCGCGTGTCCCGGGGAAGTTCTGGGCCCAGCGCGAGCCTTGGTCATCGGGGCCCTTGTGCTGCGAGTTTCCGCCGGTCGGCGCTCCCACCGGAGCGTTCACCAGCACCGTCGCGAGCCCTGCGCGCAGCGGCCCCGCCACCGGTTCGGCCGGCTTCGGCGAACACCCCATCAACGCGAGGAACAGGAGCAGCGAGCGTTGCATTCGAACCTCCGCACAGCCGGCCCAGCGAAGTGGCGCACCAGAGGCAGCGAGCAGACGGCGCCACGGGCCTCGATTGTCAGGAGCCGGCACGTGCTCACTCCTCGCAGTGGCGGTTCGCCTCATGGGACGGGTTCCCACCCGGTGAGCGTCTCGAAGGCCTCGAGGAGCAGCGGCGTCGTCTGCGGGCCGATCGAGTTGGTCTCCTCGTAGTGGTCGCCGGGCGCTTCCTCGGCGTACGGCTTCACCGAGTCGAGCACGTAGTCGTACTCGGGGATGAGGTAGCCCAGCTCGTCGTTCGCGAGTCCGAGGATGAGGGGTTTCTCTCCGCCGAGGCGCTCCTTGAGGTAGGGCGGAGGCGGAGCGTTCGCCAGCTTCGGCGGCGACGGGTTCATCGGGTCGATCTGCGGCGCCCCGAAGGCGAAGGCGACGTCGTAGCCGACGGCGAGCTCGGGCAAGAGCTCACCCGGCACGCCGAGGAAGCGCACGCCGCCGAGCTGCACCTTGCTGACCTCGGTCTCGAGGAAGGGAATGTTGCCGGGCCCGACGGGCTGGAAGCGATCGAAGCCGAAGATGCTGCGCCGCAGAATGTCGACGCCTGGCAGCATCATCAGCCGGAAGACCTCGTTGTCGACGGGCAGGCGCAGGGTGGTCGCGCCGAAGGCGAGGTTCGGGGCCTTCTCTTCGGTGGCGGTGGCGAGGCCCTCGAGCGCGGCGAGGGCGATGATGTCTCCGACGGCCTTGGTCTTGGCGAAGCTGCGGGCAGGCGGTTGGTCACCGTCGACGCTGGTGGGGTGCGCCCCGAGGCTGGTCATCATGCCGCCGACGCTGCCGTTGAAGTAGACGCAGGTGCCTCCGACGCCGGCGCTGACGAGGGTGCCGTCCTTCTTGAAGACGCCCTTCTCGACGCCATCGCGCACCGCCCAGACGAAGTCGGCGCTCAGCGCGTTGTTGGTGTCGGCGAGGGTCTCGGGGTGGTTGCCCCAGGACACGAGGGTGCCGATGACGTCGCCCGACTTCGTCTCGGAGAACTCGAGCACGGTGACGGTGTCGTCGCTGACGAAGGGGTCACGGGTGTCGCCGATCACCTGCCGCGTCTTCTCGCCGAGCTTCGCCTGCGCCGAGCGCACCTTCGCGGGCCGGGCCGAGAGCATCGCGTCACTCACCGCGCGCGCGACGCCCTCGATGAAGACGTCCTTGAACCAGGCGTCGTCGACACCGCGTTCGGGGAGCAGCGACTTGATGGGTCCCCACTGGCCCATGGTGTCGACGCCTTCGTGGGTGTGGGTGGCAGAGACGAGCACGTAGTCGGGCACGCCCTGGTTTCGTTTGGCGATGCGGTCGCGAATGCGCTGCACGTCGTCTCGAAACACGCCCACCGCGTCGACCGAGACGAGCGCGATGGAGACGTCTCCATTCTCGAGCACGACGGCGCGGGCCCAGAGGTCGTCGTGAACGTCGAAGGCGGGAGTGGTGGGGCCGAAGCCCGCCATCCACATGCCCTGGAACTTCCCGTCGCCCTCGGAGCCGTCGGGGTCGGGGCCTGGGTACCCCGCTTCGCCTGGGCAGCGTCGATCGCGACCGCAGTCGGAGAAGAAGTCAGGCCGGCCGTCGGCCTCGGAGCCGTCGGCGTCGGGGCCCGAATAGCCCATCGCTCCCGGGCACTTCCGGTCGACCCCGCAGTCTTCGGTGAAGGCGTTGTCGACGAGCTTGCCGCAGCGCTTCTGGCCGTCGAGGCCGAGCGGCGCCACCTCGCTGCAGTCACCGACTCGCCGGAGAAAGTCGGGCCGGGGGCGTTCGAAGGCCGGGGTCACCTTGACCGCAGCGATGCCGGCCTTGAAGACGCCGTCATTGCCCTTCTCACAGCCGGGCCCGTACGGGCAGAACCGCTGGGGTGGCGTGCCCTTCGCCATCGGCTTTGGGCAACCCGCAAGGAGGACGAAGAGGAGGAGCGCGCGCACGGGGCGGGCGAGATAGCGGACTCCTCGAACGAGATTCCACCGCCCGAGGGCATTCCTGACGAACCTGTGACGGACGCGCTGACGATCATCAACGGCGGACAGCGCTGATCAGCCCCCTCACCACGGCCTGATCCGCGCGTCCGCCCGAAGCCAGCTCCTCGTGATGCTCGGGTCGTGCTGGGGCTTCGGTCGAAGCGGCTCCAGCGCGGCCCGCGTGCCTGCTCAGGGTCGGGTGTAGTTGACCGAGAGGCTGTAGGTGCCGGCGGTGTAGCCGTTCACGCCGATGAAGGCTTGGGTCTGGCCGGCGGGCACGGTGACGCTGCAGGTCTCGGACGCGCCGTTGAGGTAGGGGCGGCAGTCGAAGGCGGTGAGCGTCGGGGCGCTGCCGAAGCGCACGTAGAGGTCGGGGTCGCCGCTGCCGCTCATGGTGACGGAGAAGGTGGTGCCGGCGACGACGGTGAGAGGCGCGATGGCGGCGAGCTGGCCCTTGGCGACCGAGCCCGAGAAGGTGGCGGTGGTGGGCGTGCCGGTCGAAGGCGGCGGGGTGCTGGTGCCGCCGGGGGTGAACTCGACCTGCAGGTTGATGGACGCGGCCGCGTAGCCGACGACGGTGACGTAGACGCTGGTGTCGGTGGTGGGAACGGTGAGGCGGCACTCCTCGCTCGAGCCGTTGGTGTACGGCCGGCAGTTGTAGCTCGACGCGGTGGGGGCGGCGCCGAAGCGGACGTAGAGGTCGCCGTCGCCCGTGCCCGTCATCGTCGCGCGGAAGAGGGTGTTGGCCTTCGCGGCGAACGGCCCGAAGGACTTGCTCGCGTTCTGCGCGATGGAGGCGGTGAAGTTCTGAATGGTGCCCGGGGTGGGCGTCGGGGTCGGCGTCGTGCCAGCCGCGCCGTAGAGGGCCTGCACGCCGGTGATGTCGAGCTGGGTGAGCGTGAGCTGCCAGGTGTTGGTTCCGTTGCACTGCGGGTAGTGCATGACCGACGCGGAGTCGTACGGCGTCAGCGCGCGCCACTGGTTGTCCTCGAAGCAGGTGCCGGCCTCGGGGCGGGTGTGCTCGTGCCGGAAGCCCAGGGTGTGACCGAGCTCGTGGCGGAGCACGCCAGCGACCGACAGGCCCGGGCCGAAGATGGAGTTGTCGATGACGAGCTCGCGGTTCGCGCGGGTGTCGGAAGGGAAGAAGGCCGCGGCGATGTACTGGCCGTTCGCGTTGATGGGGCGAACGTTGAAGAGCACGCTCGAGTTCGAGGCGGTGCAGTTGCCGTCTTGCGCGGGAACGTAGACGTACTTCACGTTGGCGACCGCCATCCACCCTTGGGTCGCGGTGGCCATCGCGTTGACGATGGCGGTCTTGTTGGTGCCGAAGGTGCTGGAGACGCAGTAGGTGAGGTTCTGGCGGCGGGTGGTGTCCCAGATGTCGTCGGAGGAGCCGACGCGGTTGACGATGAGCTGACCCTCCTTCACGTTCATCTCGTAGAACTCGCGCAGCTGCTTCTCGCCGGAGAACACGGTGTCACCGTCGGCGATGAAGACCTGGCGATCGGCGTCCCAGTACGCGTAGCGCGCCTTGAACTCCTCGAAGCTGATCCGTGAACCGGTCTGCGTGGTGACGTCGTCGACCCCACCGAGCGTCGCGTCGTTCGACCCACAGCCCACCGCCACCATCACCACCACGAACCCACCGACAATCGAACGGACCATGCACTCTCCTGGAATCGGCCGGTCGGTCCCTTGAGCACCTTCTTTGCCACTCTGAAGTGGTTGATTTTTCAGTGTGTGCGCGGAAGTACCCGAAAAAGCTCACAATCCATGTGGTCGTATCTGACCTTTACATGTATCTCCGTGTAGGCAGGATTTGTTGATGTTATTTTCGATGTTTATGAGGAGGCACATCTGTCGTGTGCCGAGACGGAACCTCCTGCTCCAATTGTTCTGCTTCAGGTCAGCTTCCATCTCGCGTGCACAGGAGGACGACAGGCGCGATCGTCGGAGGGTCGGATCCGGGCGCGCACAGCGGCGCTGATCAGCTGATCAGTTCTTCTCGATCGACGAGAGAAAAGTGTCTTCGACGAGTGGCGACTCGAGTCAGAACGAGAGGCCGAGCGCCGCGTGCGGACCGGCGATTGGGGTCGCGGTCGCGAGGGTTCCCGTCTCGGCGAGCAGGCGCACCCGGTAGCCAGCGTGCAGCTCGAAGACCCCGCCGCGGAGGATGAGCTCGATTCGTCCGTCGAGGGTCTGAAAGGCGCCGAACGGGGTGAGGGTGCCGGCGGCTTCGAAGCCGATGAAGTGCCAGAGGAGGCGGCCGTTGAGGCCGAGGGTGGGTGCGATCGAGGTGGTCGACGCGGTGGACAGCACGCTCACGCCGCCGAGCGCGCGCAGCCGGTACCACTTGCCGGCGAGGAGCGAGGCTCCGCCGAGCGCGGTCCAGTGCTGCGTCTCGGCGAGGGTGAATGGGGTGGTGGCGGTGCGGTCGAGGGTGACGAGTGCGGAGATGCGCCAGACGTCGAGCTCGGCGCGCAGGCCGATCATGAACGGCAGCCCTGACTCGATGGAGGTCGGGAGCGTCGCGGTTGCGAGCGCAGAGGCTTGCCAGAAGGGCGCGTCGTCGTCGGACTTCGCGGTGCTCGGCGCTGGTTCAGGAGCGCGTGGTGGAACGGGCGTGGGACGGGCTTCAGCGGGAGCCGGTGGCGTCACGGGCGGCGGAGTCGACGGAGTGAGTCCACGCGTCGATGGAGCTGGTGCGGGAATCGGGGGAGCTGGTGCGGGAATCGGGGGAGCTGGTGCGGGAATCGGGCGAGCTGGTGCGGGAATCGGGGGAGCTGGTGCGGGAGTCGATGGAGCTGGTGCGGGAGTCGATGGAGCTGGTGCGGGAGTCGACGGAGCGGGTGCGGGAGTCGGCGGAGCGGGTGCGGGAGTCGACGGAGCTGGTGCGGGAGTCGGCGGAGCGGGCGAGACGAGCGGTGGGAGCGGTGGTGGTGCGGGTGGGCCGTCCGAGGGGACCGTCGCCCGTTGAGGAAGGTGCTGCTGCTCCGCGGGTGACAACGGGGCGACCTGCGGCGGAGGCGGTGGCGGGCTGAGCAGCTGAACCTCGAGCGATTGCGCGGGAACGAGTGGAGGCGGCGTCCACTCCTCGGCGGACAACCAGAGAGCGACGGAGAGCTCGAGCACCATGGAGAATTCGTAACGGCCGCGTGCTCGGCCATTCATCGTGCGAACTGGTTGATCGGTTTTGATCGATCGCGGCAACGATAGAGCGAATGGCGCGGTGTGCAGCCGAGGGCGCGGCGGCGGTTTGATCGTTTCTCGGTGCACCGGGCACCAAACCGCATGCGCTGGTTCTTCCTTCTCGGTCTGCTCGCTGGCTGTGCGCACTCGTCGCTCCGCGTGACCTCGAACGACGTGTTCTCCACGAGGGACTACCTCGCGACCGCCCTGGAGACTCTCGCGAGCGCCGACCCCGACGCGGAGGGCCGGCGCGCCCTGGCGGAACGGGAGACACGCGCGGCGCTGAACGACCTCGTCGACGGGCACCTCCACAGCCGACCGGTTCCGTACGAGGGTCCACCCCGGCTCGAGGTGGCGCTGGAGTTGCTCGAGCGGAGTGAGGCGACGTTGACGGCGACGAAGTCCTCCGACGCGCTCGAGCACACTCGCCGTGCGGCGGAGGCCCTTCGGCTCGCGCTCGCCCAGCGATAGACACCGGAAACGTGGTGCACTCAGCCTCGATGAAGGGAGGCCGCCTTCGCTTTGAGCCGACGGAGCCGGCCGCTCATCCTTCAGGAATCATCCACGAGAAGAGGAGCGCGCCGGTCTTCGGGTCGAAGTAGCCGACCACCGCGTTGAACGCGCGCGCTCCGCTCACCTCCCAACATTCCCCGGGACGATCGAGCGCCACGGTCGACGCGAAGAAGAACAGGCCCGTCTCGGAGGGGCCGACGGTCGAACGAATTCGGGCCGCCGCTTCCGAGCAGCTCACCTTGCGCGCCGAGAGCTTCTCCTTCGCGACGAACTCACTCCAGTTGCCGACGAAGCGGCGGCGCTCCTCGGAGTCGGCCGCGGGTATGACCTCTTCGACCCACGCAGCTCGAAACGCCGCGACCGCGCTCTTGCCGTTCGCGAGCACACTCCGTGGGCGACCTCGCTGCAGCACGCCTCCATCGCTCGACGCGCCAGCCGCAACACCCGTCGCCATCAGCCAACTCGCCACGAGCACGCGCATGTGGCTCATCCGAGCATCGTCGCCGGGAAGCCGTCCACGTCCTGATCGGCCAGGCGACTTCACCGCGCACAAAGCCCCATCGTGCCCCTCGTCCGACGCCCACCATCGTCGCGCGGAGCGCTCAGCTCGCCAGCGTCGCTTCCTCATCGAGGCGAAGACGTTCACTCACCCGCAGGGTGCTCAGCGCCAACAGGTTCGACACGATCTCGAGGGCGAGGCCGAGCGGCACGAGGCGCGCCAGGAGATCCTCCACCGCCTCGATGACGGTCGGCGTCGCGTTCGGCGCAGACGCCATCGCGGCCACCATGGCGATGACGACGCTCAGCAGCAGCGACACGCCTGACGCCATGGCCCACCCCACGACGCGGCCGCGCTTCCCAGGAACCAACCGCGCGATCGCGATGAACGGCATCACGAAGCTCACTCCTGGAATCAGCCAGCTCGTCGCCGCCCAGCCCGCCGAGCCCACCGCCCACCCGAGTCGCTTGGCATGCGCCGTCGCGAGCCCCGTCCACACGATGCACGCCAGCACCGCCAGCAGGCGCACCCCACTGAGCGCCGCGACGAGCTCAGCGCCGAGCGAACCATGCAAGACGAGCTCGATGAGGTTGCTGACGAGCGCGAGCCCCAAACCCACCCGCACCGCACGCGTCACCAGGGTGACCCGCCGGGAGGTCGCCCCCGCCTCGCCTCGAAGCCGCTGTCGACACGAACCGCAGAGCCGTCGCGTCCCCGCCGGAGGGAAACACGCCTCACACCCAAAGGTGCCGCAGCGAGGACACGGCTCGGTCGCCTCGAACGACGGATGCACCGCGCACGCCGCCACCCGTCACCACTCGCCGCGCACGCCGACCGACGGGAGAATCGGAATCGAGTACACGAACGCGCTCTCGGAATAGTTGAAGTTGTAGAACAGCGCCTCGGGGTTCTGCTGGTTCGTCACGTTCTGCACGTCGAGGTACGCCACCAACGTCCAGTTCTCGAAGACGAAGCGCTTGTCGACCCGCACGTCGAGCTGCACGAAGTCGGGCAGGCGCCGGCTCCAAGGCAACGCGGGGATCGGCACGTACAAGTTCGCCTGCGCATCGAAGATGGACGAAGCGATCGGCGTCACCAGGGGGCCCGAGGCGTAACGGAAGCGGCCTCCGACGTTCAGGCCCCACGGGAGCTGCACGCTGCCCACCACGATGAGGTTGTGCGGTTGATCGAGCGGCCCACGGGAGTACTGCGCCCCGCCGTAGCCATCGCGCTCGAACCGCGAGAGCGAATACGAGACCCAGCCCAGGAAGTACTTGGTGGGCCGCACTCGAACCAGAATCTCGCCGCCGTACGCGCGCCCGTAGCCGTCGCTCGTGAAGCTCGTCTGCGCACCGGGAATCGAGATGTCGCCGCCGCTCCCGTCGGCCAGCGAGAGCCGCGCCTGGTTGAAGAGCGCCTTGTAGTAGCCCTGGAGATCCACCTCGAGCAGCTTGAACAACCGCAGCTCCGTGCCAGCCATGAAGTGCCACGCGCCCTCGGGCTGCAGCTTCGGGTTCCCGAACACGCTCGACAGCTGCCCCGTTCGATAGTCCGGGGGCTGCTGGTACATCGCCGCGCCCGCCTTGAGCGTCAGGGGTTCGATCGGCGTCCACCGCATCGCGAGCCGCGGGTTGAGCCAGGCCTTCTTCATCACCGCGAGCTCGCCGTCGAAGCGCAGCCCGCCGCGCACCTGGAGCGACTCCACCGGCGTCCAGGTCGCGTCGACGAAGAGCCCTGGCTCCAGGTAGGCGGTCTGCTCGGTCGCAGCGATGAGCCGGCGGGTCACGTACGGGTCAGGCAGCCGGTTCGAGCTGAACACCGGCGGCCGCTGCGCATCGAAGGCGACCGGCGTCACCAAGAGGTCGAGGCCGGCGTTGAGCACCAGCTTCGCTTCCGGGAAGTCGAACTTGAACCGCTCGCGCGCCTGAATCGGCACCGAGGTGTTGCGGAAGAAGATCTCCTGCACCGTGCTCGACTGGGTGTTGAGGTCGAAGCCCACCGAGTTGCGGGAGACGAAGGTGATGCGGTCGGCGAGCTTCTGGTCGAGGCCGAAGACGAGCCGGTTGTAGAGGTTCGAGGTGCCCGCGGAGATGGCGTTGCCCTCGATGTCGGGGTCGAGCAGGCGGCTGGGCGAGAGGAACGACCAGCGGTCCGACGAGCCGAACGCGGCGACGAAGAGCCGGTTCTTCGAGTTCGCTTGCTTCCGCTCGGCGCGCAGCTGGTAGTCCCAGTACTCGGGCGCGAGACCGAAGCTCACCCGCGACGTCGGCGCGAAGGTCTTGATGGCGGCCGGCAGGACGAACTGCGCCAGCCCATAGCGCGCCGAACCCGAGACGCTCCAGCGCTCGTCGAGCGGGGCCTCCACCATCGCCGAGACGTCGAACACGTTGGCGTCGACAAAGCCGTGAATGCCCGACTTCGAGGGCGTCTTCGCGTCGGCGGTGATGAGACCTCCGATGCTGCGGCCGAAGTCGGCGCCGAAGTTGCCGGGCGCGAAGGCGATGGACTCGATGGTGGCGGAGTTGAAGGTCGCGTTGACGCCCGCGAAGTGGAACAGCTGCGGAATCTGAATCTCGTCGACGTAGACCCGCGAGTCCCACGCCTTCGAGCCGCGCACCACCAGCAGCCCACCGCCGAACGGAGAGCGCGCCACGCCCGGGAGGTTCTGCACCACCTTGAAGGCGTCGTTGTTGGTGCCGGCCACCATCTTGAACTCGCTCTGGGTGAGCCGCACCTGGGCCACCTCGCGCCGGTTGCGCACGCCCTTCACCACCGTCTCGAGCGCGCCCGTCTTCGTCATCACGTAGGTGACTTCGGTGCGCTCGTTCGGCTTGACCTCTTCGGTCTCCTCGACGCGCTCGTAGCCGGCGGCGTTGACCGACACCTTCACCGGACCGACCGGCACCATGGACAGCTCGAAGCGCCCGTCGTCGCCGCTGAAGACCTCCTGCTCGCCGACGCGCACCACCGCCGCCACCACCGGCTCGCGCGTGCCCGCCGTCTTGAGCAGGCCCGCGAAGTTCACCACCGCCCCGCCGTCGGGAGCCTCGAGCGGCTTCTCGACGACCTGCTGCTGCACGGTGAAGTTGGTGGTGAATCGAATGCGAATGGGCGCCGGCTGGCCGTCGACCTCCGCTGGAGTGAAGGCGAGCTGCTTGGCGGCCGCGACCGCCGCGTCGTCGAAGGCCTGCCCCGCGCTCTGCACCACCTTGACGTTCGAGACGGTGCCGTCGATGGCGAGGTCGAGGTCCATCACCACGCTCGCGCCGGTGCCGGCGTCCATCATCTCGGCGGGGAACGTGGGCTCGATCTGCTTGAGCAGCGTCGGCGGCTTGGTCAGCGTCTGCGCGGAGACGGCGCACGCGAGCAGGCTGAGGAGGAAGAAGACGGTTCTCCGCACGAGCCGGAGCGTGTAGCGCAAGGCGCTGGCCAAGTCGTGCAACTCGGCGACGCGCGCCTCGGGCTACCGGCCGGCCCAGGCCTCCTCTGCGGGCAAGGCGAAGCGCACCAGCGTCACCAGCCACACCTGCGTGCCTTCGGCGATGACGAACAGGTTCTTCCCCTTCGCCGCCAAGGCCTCGGCGGTCTTGCGCTCGGCAGCGGGCAGGCGGTGCTCGAAGCACCCGTCGAGGAAAGTCACCGCGCTGCCCTGCTCCGGCTTCTGCCAGCCCGCTGGCCACCGCTTGCCTTCGGGTTTCGCGGTCGTCTTGCAGGTTCGAACGACGAGCTGCTCGGGCGCCCACGCCGTCACCTTCGGCTGAAACGTGGTGAGTCGCTCGAGCAGCGCCTGGAGCAGGGGCGGGGCTTTGGCGCGCTCCTCCGCCTCGGTGAGCGCTCCGAAGAAGCGAACCGTCTTTCGGGTTCCATTCCTCCAGCGCGTCACCAGGTGCACCGGCGGGTGCATGCGATTGGTCGCGCTGATGCTGTCGGGCAGCTCGAAGAACGCGTCCTGCCCCTCGGTGAACGGCTTCGACGCAGCTGGCGTCAGCGTGGTCGTCTCCACGACTCCGCCCCGAGACACCAGCACGAGGCCGTCGTCATAGAGGACGAAGTGGGGCAGCTCGCTCTGCTCGCTCCACGGCGCGAGGGTGGGCGGGGGCACGTCGTGGTGCGAGACCCAGTACGCCAGGAGCGGCTGCCGAGGAGCGGCCTCGAGCAGCGCCAGCAACGCCAAGGAGAGCATGCTCCGACTGTCGCTCAGTTCGGGTCAGAACGCCTTCTTGCAAGTGAGCGTGTAGTCGCTGCGGTGGGTCGCGGTGAGCGCGCCGCCGGCGAAGAAGGTGTTGTTGCCGCTCGCGGTCTCACCCTTGCTGGTGTCTCGCACCCGCAGGCTGGTGCCGAAGTCGATGGCGTTGAAGACGTCGACGTCGGCGTCGAAGACGATGGAGACGACCGGCGTGCCGTTGTCGTCGGCCACCGTCGCGCTGAAGAAGCGGCTGCGCAGCGGGGTCGAGAAGTCCTCGAAGTACGGCGTCGTCGGGTCCAGCACGAAGTCGCGCACGTAGGTGAGCGCCGCGACTCGGTTGCGGGAATAGGTGACCGACACCGAGCAGGCCATCGTGGTGTTGGTGTTGCCTTCGGCAGCCGTGGCGGCGAGCGGAGCAACGGAGAGAGCGAGGACGGCGACGAGGAGGGAGCGGAGGTTCATTGGGGTCTCGAAGAAGATCGGCCCGCCCGAGATGGGCGTCGCCCCCTTCACCCCACACGCCCCCGAGACTGGACACTCCCACTGAAAATGGGTCCTCAATCCTCCGGGAGCTTCGTCACCGACGCACACACACAGCCGAGCTCTGGCAGCGCAGTGAAGCTGTGCTCGGTACCGAGCGCCCGCACGTCGAGCTCGCCACGCCAGAACTCCAGGCCGCCCTGGTCGTCGCGATACCCACCTTCGAGCAAGAGCACCCGCTCCTCGCTTCCATGCTGATGCAGGGGAAACTGCGCGTTCGGCTCGAGCTTGAGGAGGGTGGTGATGAAGCCCTCCCACTTGGCGCCCGCCACCACCGGCATCAGCCACACTCCAGGACCGGGGCCCTCGAGCCATGCCTCCACCACGTCCACCCGGTCGAGCAACTCCACCGCAGCCGACACGGTGACGGCGAAGTGGTCGGCGAGGACGGGAGCGAGGTGAGCGAGGCGCGTGGCTCCCTCGAGCGCCGAGGCGATTCGCTGCCACGGCCGACGGGGCGGAGCCAGCACGAGGCCTACCTGCTCCAGCGTTCCTTCCAGCTCGTGCACCAGCGCGCGGGCGGAGGGGATGGCGCTCACCGTCGCGCGCTCGTCTGCCGAGGCCGTTCCCAGCACGCAATCGGCCACCAGCAGGTGCACTTCGTCGCTCACGCCAGCCCTACGGCGCTGCAGGGCGGGCGGATTGCTCCAGGGACGTCCGTCGTCTGCGGAGGATCAGCCCGCCAAGGACGAGCGCTCCGAACGCGCCCTCGCCGGAGGCGCACCCACACCCAATCGAGTAGCGCGCGGGACCGCTCGTGGTACCGCCGCCTCCCGAATCGCCTCCACTGCCTCCGCCAGCGGTGGCGCTCCCGCCGCCACTTCCACCAGCCGAGCCACCGCTCGTTCCTCCGCCGTCACCACCCGCAGCGCCGCCTGCGACACCACCCGCCGAGCCGCCTGCAGCCCCACCCGCGGAGCCACCTGCCACACCACCGGCCGAGCCGCCTGCAGCCCCACCCGCGGAGCCGCCTGCAGCCCCACCCGCGGAGCCACCTGCAGTCCCTCCCGCCGAGCCGCCTGCCGCACCACCCGCGGAGCCACCGGCGACACCACCTGCAGCACCACCCGCGGAGCCACCGGACGTTCCACCTCCTGAAGCCCCTCCTGCTGCGCTGCCTCCCGCCGACCCGCCACCCGTCACGACACAGCTGCCTGCGAGGCACTGGCCGCTCGCACACCGCCACGACTCCGTGCAGGGAGCGCCTTGGGCATCACCTCGGTAGACCCGCAGCTGCGCCTGTTGTGCGTTTCCTGCCGCTTGGCGCTGGCCGAAGACGAAGGCGGTGACGCCCTGGGTTGCGGCGAGCGTCGGCTCTCCGGCGATTTCGGTGCCGAGGGAGACGTTCAGCGGAGCGCCCGCGTCGAGGCCAGTCTCGGTGGAGAGCAGGCGCACCTCCACCTGCCGAGTGCGAGGCAGCGACTGCACCATCAGCACGCCGCCCGGTGCTGGCCTCAGGTCGTAGCCTCCCGAGCCGAGATGGGAATCGAAGCTGCACAGCTGAAGCGGCGCTCCGACGACGACGCCGGTGACCGCGAGCGCAGAGGTGACGTGGTAGTCGGCGAAGGCCACGACGTACGTCGTCGGGCCAGCTGCCGCGACGACCGGGCCGAACCCGATGCCGGGGCTCAAGTCCTGCTGGGGACTGACTGGCACGCCCGCGCCGTCGATCGACACCCCGAAGACGCGCGCATCGAGCACCGCGGTCGGCTGTTGCCAGGCGACGAAGCCGGCAGAGGGTGAGGCGAACGCGACCGATGGAAATCGCAAGGTCGTCGAGGCAACTCGCGCGCTGATCTCCGAACTCCAGCCCCCGTCGGCCAGCTCGCCCCGCACGACGAGCTCGTGTCGACCCACCTGGTTGACGACTGCGGCGAAGCGAAATCGAACGCCATCGAAGGCCGGAGCCGGGTCGGACAGCTCGGCATGCACCTGCGGCGCCGAGAGGCCTCCGTCTGCCTCGACGAACGCGCTCTGCGCACCGAGATCGGAGGTCCACACCACGAGCGCGCGCCCTGCGCCGGCAGCACAGAGTGGTCGGGTCGGAGAGGCCGCCTGCGGCCCCAGGGGGAGCGGGCTGCCGAGGAGCGTGCCGTTCGGCGAGAAGCGCTGGAGCGTGGCGGAGGACCCTCCCGGCGTCGGCGACGCCCACACGACGAGGAACCCTGGTGGCAGCTCGCAGACGTCGAGCAGGTGGTGCGAGGCCCGCTCGGTCGAGAAGACCTCGCCAGGCAAGACGCCAGCGTCGCTGAGGTCGCTCGAGAACGTCTCGCCGCGCAACAGTGGCCGGCCGAGCGAATTCGTACCCACCCACCACAGCCCACCCCTCAACGGCGCGAGCACTGGCGCACCGAGAAAGAGCGTCGGCGCCCGGAGGCGAGCGACGAGGGTGGTGCCGTCGAATTGGGAGAACTCGCTTCCCAGCCGGCCCTCGACGCCGAGCTGGCGGCCAATGTTGAGCACTCCGGGAGCCGCCTGCAACGCGATGGTCGAAGGCACTCCGGCGTCACCGTCGAGGAGCGGCCGAAACGAGAGCCCCGTGCCCAAGGTGAGCAGCCCATCGACGTCGTCGACGGTGACGGGCACCACCGCGCCGCCCGAGAACGCCGCGGCCGAGCGGTGAATGCGCCCGCGAGTGCCGAGCGTCCCGAGGAAGGTCGAGCCGACGAAGGTGCTCGTCGGCACCAGCGACGCCGCGAGCGTCTCGGTCGGCAGGGTGAAGGCGACCAGCCAGCCGCCATCAGCTTGCGGAGCGTGACTCGACGACGCTCCGTAGTTCGTCGGCCCCACTGGGAGATCGAGCCCGACCGGCGAGAAGGTCATCGCATCGAAGCGGCGCGCGACGACGTTGGTTCCAATCGCGAACGTGAGCAGCACGAGCCCGCCGTTGGTCGACAGGAAGGGCGCCTGCCCGACCGCGAGGGACATGGGGGCGCCCGCCGGACTCAACCCGCCGGTGGCGAAGTCGAGCGCCTTCGCGAAGATCGAGTCGTCCTTCATCCACGCGATGAGGAACTGGCCGCCGCCCAGCGCAGTGACGGTGGGAGCGGTCGAGCCGAGCCCACCCACGAGGATGCCGACTGGGTCGAGCGAGCTGCCGGTGGGCGTCAGCCGTGTCGCCATCACGACCTTCTCGGAGAACCTCGCGTCCTGCCACACCAGCACGCTGCCCGACGCGTCACTCGCGACCGCCGGAGCCAGCGCGCCTCCCCACGCCCCCACCTGGGTGCCGACGGGGAGCAAGGCGACCTGTGGGTCGAAGCCGCCGAGCACCATCAGCAGCGCGGTCACCATCGCGTACCTCCCGCTTCACTCCTGAGGGAGCGGATCATCGAAGAAGAGCTCTGCCGTGTCGCCCCGCACCACGTCGGCGTTCTTGGTGCCCTTCTGGCCGTTGGCGAAGACGACCTCGATGCGATGCCGGCCCTCCCAGAGGAGCAGCGGCGAGTGCATCATCTTCACGCCGTCGACGAGCACGGCTTTGGCGGTGCGCGGTCGGTCGATCGACAGCCAGCCCTTGGCGAACTCGAAGCGGAGGAACGTGCGCTCCTCGTTGGCGGCGGTGACGCTCAGCGTGCGCTTGAAGGCCTGATCCTTGTTCTCGAGGGTGATGGTGTTGGGCCCCACTGGCATGGTGATGAGCACGGGCGTCCACCCGAAGTCGTTGCCGTTCCAGAAGACGTTGGTGGGCGGCTCGGTCTCGATTCGTACGATGCTGCCGGAGACATGGGTGACGTTCGCTGCCCCATCACCCGCATCGACGACGAGCTCCATCGGGACCGCCGGCTTGGGAGGCTCCTTCGGCGCGGCGATGACCGGCGTGACGTCGACCTTCTTCTCTGGCGGCAGCGGCACCGCGGTCGTCTTCACCGTGCGGATCAGCTCGGGGCGAGAGGGGTCGAGCACGTCGTCGCTGCGGCCGAAGACCCAGACGATGAAGACGAGCGAGAGGGTGAAGAAGGCGGCGAGGCCGAGCTTGAGCGGTCGCGAGAGGCCGCCAGGACGTCGGGTGGGGCGAGTGACGCCCGCGGGCACCTCGTCGGCGACCTGCGGGAGCTTGAGCCGCGTGGCGTCTGGCTCGGCGGGAGTCGCCGGGAGCTTCCTTCGCGTCGTGCCGTCCTTCAGCGAGCGGTCCACGGAGGCGTCGACCCAGGCGGGTGTCGCCTCGGTGACGATGTTCGCTTGCGGGCCCGGGTCCGCGAGCGGGCCCGTCGTGTCGGCCGAGGCGGGGGGCTTGGCCTCGTCGGACCAGGCCGGCGCGGTCTCGGTCACCATGCCCGAGGGAAGCGGCGCCGCGTCGTTCCAGGCGGGCGTGGGCTGGGTCGGCATCGGCTGGGGCGGGCTCGTCGCTGGGGCAGGGAGCGGCTCGCCAGCGATGCGCTCACCCGGGTCGGTCTCCCAGGCCGGCGTGGGCGCGGTGATGGGGAGCGTCGCCTCGACCAAGGGCGGTGCTTCGGCGCCCGGCGTCGGGGTCGCCGCCGTCGGAACCTCGGGCGCGACGATGACCGACGGGTCGGGGCGGAGCTTGGGGCGCGAGGGCGCCGAGCTTTCGCTCACCTCAGGTTTGTCGTCGCGCTGACTCACTGGCGCGCGACTCTACTCCGGTCGAGAGGGACGGCCATCGCCGACAGCCGCGGCTGGGCGAGACGTCAAGACAGCTGACAGCAACCATCGTCTCTTCTCGACGACAACGTCTTCGTGCGCTGCTCGACGCTTTCCTCCCCGGTCCTCACCCACTGCCTCCAAGTGAGGGAGCGCCGAGAGCATCGTGAGGAGCGTTCGCTGTCGCTGCCTGGCTCGTGCCCGAAACCACACCCTCCTTCGGAGCACGACCCATGTCGAACCTCTCTGTCCTCCTTGGCGCGCTGATCATCCTGGCTGCGTGCCGCCCACCCTTCGAACCCGTTTCGCCCGAGCGCTGCGCCAGCCGCCCTCAGCCGTCGAGCTGCGGCCCCGGGTGCCAGATCGTTCGCCAAGAGGAGGGGCGTGTTGCCCGGCCGCTCGCAAAGGCCCCTCTCGACCTCACCCGAGAGGTCTCGTTGACGGGCTTTCGACCCATCGCCCCGACACCGCCAGGCACCCCCAGTCTCGCTCGTGACACCAACCCGCTCACCCTCGATGAGCTGCTCGCCGTCTCGGGAGAAGAGGTGCTCTTCCGCGCTGGGTCAGCCATCGCAGCGCTCGACGCCGCCTCTGGCGAGGTGACTCGAATCGCGACGACGAATGACCTCTCCTTTCGCTGGGCGCATGGACCGGCGGGCGGCTTCTTCGTGATGTCGGGCCGACGGCTCGCGCCGAGCGCACCAGGACACCTCGCGCAAGCGCTCCAACTGCCGTCCGCCCCGACGCTCACCCTGCTCCCGTCACGGTTGCCGGTACCGACGCAGCTCGCGAGCGGCACGATCTACCTGCCGACCTCGACGGGCCTCTTCGCGTTCCAACCCTCGGCCTCGAAGCCGCTCAGCTTGCTCGCCCTCGGTGCGTTCACGAGCGTCGCGCTCCTCGGGAGCGACCTCTACGCGAGCCGGTGCGAGCCGCTGGCGGCTTCCACCCTCGAGGCCACCGTCGTGGTGGGGCCGAACAGCCACTGTGACCTCCTCAGAGCCCCGGTGGGCACCTCGACCTTCGTCACCGTCGCCTCCCTCGCAGGCGTGGTGGAGCTGACGGTGGTGGGAGACCGGCTGCTCGCGCGCTCGTTGCTGACCCTCACGTCGTTCGACCGGCGTGGCGCCCAGACCACCCTCTACGCCGTCACGCGCGACTCCGACGAGCTGCCACCGAAGGACCAGTTGATTGGGCCGTTCGAGCCGGCGAACGAGATGCCGGCCTTTCGCCTGGGCCGATGCGTGGTGACGCTCGACGACGAGCGGGGAACGGTGACGCACGAGCTGGGCGACGCCTTCGAGCTCGAGGCCGGTGGGGTTCACCTCTCCGCGCTGCCCACGACGCCCTGAGGCCGCTCAGTCGTAGGCCTCGAGGTGCACTCGTTTTCGATCGACCGAGAGTTCGTCGCGAAGCACGTCCTTCGTCGCGAGCAGCATCTTCCGAACGCCGCAGACGTAGGCGTGCGCGTCGGGGTGGGTGTCCACGAGGGCCTTCCACAGCTCGGCGACGTGGGTCTGGACGTAGCCGGTTCGACCGCTCCAACTGCTGGGAGGCCGCGAGAACGTCGGCTCGAGCCGAACGAGACCGGGGTGACTCCGCGCGAGGGCCTCGAGCTCGTCGCCGTACAGCAGCTCGTCAGGGCTTCGAACGCCGAAGAGGACCCAGAGCGGCTCGCGGCGCCCCTTGGCGATGGCGTCGAGCAACATCGAGCGGAATGGCGCGATGCCCGAGCCGGTGGCGATGAAGAGGGCTCCGCCGTCGGCCGCGCGGGTGAACGTACCCATCGGCCCCTTCACCTCGAGCTCGAGGCCAGGCTGGGCGTCGTGGAGAAACCGCGAGCCCACGCCTTCGTCCACCTTGGTGATGGCGAGCTCGAAGCGGGCCCCGTCGGGCGGCGAGGCGATGGAGTACGCCCTGCGCACCGGCTTCCCCTTCTCGTCGAGCATCGGGAAGATGAGCTGCACCCACTGGCCAGGCTCGAAGTCGAAGGGCGCGCCGCCGCTTCGCTCGAAGACGAGGTGCCTCACGCGCGGGCCGAGCGGCCGGGCCGAGATCAACTTCACCGCGAACGTCTCGGGGACCAAGGGCCGGTCAGGCATGCGGCAGTTGTGTCGATGATGGCCAGCGAAGTCCAACGAATCGATCGCGTGCCGGCTCGGCTGCTACAACGCGAGCGCGATGGCGGAACCGTGGCTGAACGAGCTCCTCGCTCACTTTCAGGCCCAGCGCTGGGAGGCGCTCGTGGCTCGCGCGACCGAGGTGACCGCTCGCGAGCCCACCCGCCCTGAACCCTATGGCCTCGCCGCGCACGCGCTGCGCCAACTCGGACGGCTCGAGGAAGGCTTCTCGTTCGCGCAGCGGGGCCTCGCGGTGGTGCCCGACGATCTGCTCGTGCTGAGCCGCGCCGCGCTGCTCGGCAACCTCACCGGCCGCTTCGACTTCGTGTTCGAGCTCGCGGTCGCGCACGCCGAGCGGCGGCCCTCCAACGCCAACGACGTCTTCAACTTCGTCATGCTGCTGGTGAACGGCATTCACGCGGCGGCGAAGGCGCAGCGCATTCCCCAGGCGGTCGCCGCGTTCTCGGAAGCCATCTCGGCGCTGAACCACCCAGAGCTGCACTTCAACGCCGCCTGTCTCTATGCGCTCGCGGGTGATCCACGCTGCGTCGACTTCGTGGAGCGGTGTCTCATGGCGGGGAAGCCCGTCAGCCTGCTCGAGGACGCCGACCTCGACTCGGTGCGCGAGGACCCGGCTTTCGAGCGACTGCTCGAGCGTGACTGGGATCGTGAACGCGCCGCGCTGGCTCGCGCGAAGGTGAACGACCGCTCGGCGCTTCGACCGGAGCACTTCGTCGACCCGTCCCGGCTCTCGACCGAGGCTCGCGATCTCACCAGCGTCGACGAGCTCGTTCCGCTGCTCGAGCGCGCGCCAGATTCGCCCAGAGCGTGGGCCGTGGTGTTCGACCGGCTCACCGAGCTCGGCGACGTGCGCGCGGAGGTGTGGGCCCAGTGGAAGCAGGCGACCAACGCGGGCACCGAGCTCACCGAGCGAATGCTGGGCTGCGTGCAGTGGGCGCGACTCCTCGAGGCGAACGGGGCCGATCTGGTCGGGCCGGCGAGGCGCTGGTGGCCGACGGTCGAGTGGAACGGTGGCTTCCTCGAGCGGCTCCGGGTCGACCTCGACGATCGCGAGCTCGGGCTCGGTGGGCTCGTCCAGCTCCCGGGCCTCGCCGAGACGCTGGCGCACCCGGCCTGCCGGTTCCTGCGCCGCCTGGAGGTTCGCGACCTCGCTGGTGACGAGCCGGACTACGGCGTCGCGCTCGACGTGGTCGCAGGCGCCAAGCTGCCCTTCCTCCGTTCGCTGAGGGTCGAGCCAGACGAGGCGACCCGCTCGTGGACGAGCCTCACCACGAGTGACCTGGGCACCCTCCTTCCTCACGTGGAAGTGCTCGAACTCGGCGCCGGCGCCATCTCGTTGGGGTTGGTCGACCTTCCCCACGTTCGCCGCTTCGCGCTGCGCACCACCGGCCTCGAGCGGGAGACCTTCGCCGCCATCGTCGGTGCGCGCTGGCCGTCCCTCGAGCAGCTCGAGCTGTGGTTCGGGACGACGGAGCGCGGCGGCGACGAGTTCGAGGGGAACGAGCTGATCGACTTCCTCCGGCTGGAGCGAGCGCCCGTGCTCACCGGCCTCGCGCTCCGAAACGCGGAGTTCACCGACGCCCTCATCGAGGTGCTCGCGCGTTCGCCAGCGCTCCCACGGCTTCGGTCGCTCGATCTCTCCCTCGGCACGCTCACCGATGCCGGCGCCTCGGCGCTGCTGCGGCACGCGCCCGCCTTCGCGCACCTGACGACCCTCGACCTCACCGAGAACTGCCTGAGCGTCGAGGCGGTGCGCGACGTGTCGGCGCGGCTGCCCAACGTCGTCGCTGGTGATCAGAAGCGTGACCGCTACGTGAGCGTGTCGGAATGACCTGGAACGACTTCACGCCCGCGACGTGCTGGCCGGCCGCCTGCTTCTGCGAAGCCGTGCGCGACGGGTGGATCCGTCAGCCCTCGAACACGGTCTCGAGCTTCGCGTTCTGCCTCGTCGCGGGGTGGATGGTGCTCGATTGGTCGAAGCGCGGCCGCGGCGCGTTCCTGCCGATCGAAGCGGGCTGCTTCGTCGTCGGGACCTTCCTCGTGGGAGCGACGAGCGCGCTCTACCACGCGTCGCTCACCTTCTTCGGGCAGACGCTCGACGTTCAATCGATGTACCTGCTCGTGCTCGCGGCGGTGGCGATCAACGTCGACGCGCTGAGGCCGAAGGCGACGCGGCGGTTTCTCTGGGTCTATCTGGGGACGAACGTCGTCCTCGGGGTGCTGCTGGTGACGGTGCCCGTCTTCCGGCGCGTCGGCTTCGGGCTGGCCTTGGCGGCGGTGCTGGTGACCGAGGTCTGGCTGCGACGGCGCGGGCTCCGGCTGAGTCCACTTCGGCCGCTCGTCGGCGCGGTGCTCGTGCAGGCGCTCGCGTTCGGCATCTGGGCGATGGATCTGAGCCACACCTGGTGTGCGCCCGAGAGCCTGCTGCAAGGTCACGCGGTCTGGCACTCGCTCGGCGCCGTCGCGAGTGGCCTGCTCTGGGTCTTCTATCGAGGCGAGCGCCCGCTCACGGTGTCGAGCGGATGAAGTCGATGACGACCTTTGCGAGCGCCTCGCCGCAGTCCTCTTGAAGGAAGTGCCCACCGGAGAGGGTGACGTGCGGCCGGCCCTGCGCGCCCGGAACGATGGCCTGGAAGATGGCATCGGCGCCGCGGGTGATTGGGTCGTTGTCGGAGAACGCGGTGAAAAACGGCTTGGTCCACGCGCCGAGCACCTCCCACGCCGTGCGGTTGGGCACCGTCTGCGGGTCCTCGGGTGACGAGGGGACCAGCAACGGGAACTTCCGCGCGCCGGCCTTGAAGGTCTCGTCCGGGAACGGCGCGTCGTAGGCCGCCTTCACCGCGTCGGTGAGCGGCGTGCTGCACGCATTCGAGACGATGCGGCTCACCTCGAAGACGGGCATCGACTGCGACGCCTTCTGCCAGCGGAAGAACGCCTCGGGCATCGGCTGATCACCCGTCGGGAGGAACGTGTTCGCCACGACGATTCGGTCGAAGCGGTCCGGCAGCTCGGTGGCGAGCCGGAGCCCGAGGAGCCCGCCCCAGTCCTGACAGACCAGCGTGATGCCGGTGAGCCGCTCGGTCTCGAGGAAGGCGCGGAGCCAATCGAGGTGACGTTGATAGGTGTAGTCGTCGCGCTCCGAGGGTTTGTCGGAGCGGCCGAAGCCGATGAGGTCGGGAGCGATGGCGCGAAAGCCCGCGGCGGCGAAGGGCGGCAGCAGCTTGCGGTAGAGGAAGCTCCAGCTCGGCTCGCCGTGGAGACAGAGCACGACGTTGCCCGAGGCAGCGCCCGCTTCGACCCACGCCATGCGCAGCCCACCGACGTCGGTGAAGCGCGGCGCGAACGGGAAGTCCGGCAACGAGGCGAACCGGGAGTCGGGAGTGCGCAGAACGTTCATGGTGAGCTCGCGTCAGGGTTTCGGCTCGACGAGGCTGGCCTTCGCGCCCACGTCGAGGAGCTGCTTGGCGAGCACCTCGGCCTGCGCCTTGGTGAGCCCTTCCTTCACCACGATGGGCGCCGACTCGACGAGCTTCTTGGTCTCCGCGAGGCCCAGCCCGGTCGCGTCCCTCACGACCTTGATGCACTGAATCTTGCTCGCCCCGAAGGCCTCGAGCTTCACCGCGAAGCCAGTCGTGCGCTGCGCCTCGGCAGCCCCGTCGGCCTTCGCCACCACCGCACCCGACGAGCGGACCTCGACCTTCGCCCCCGCGCCTTCGAGCGCCTTGCCGAACGCGCGCGCCTCGGCCTCCGAGAGGCCTTCACGGACGACCTGCGGCATCTTCGCCTCGACGAAGTCCTTCGCGTCCTTGAGGCCCTTGCCGGTCGCGGCGCGCACTTCCTTGATGCAGAGGATCTTGTTCGGCCCGGGGTCGACGAGCACGACGCTCCACTGCGATTGCGCGGCGGCGACGAGCGGAGCGAGCCAGAGACAGAGCGAGAGCGCACGAGTCATGGTGCCTTCCTGCACGGGCTTCTCGTCACTGTCGAGGGAGCTTCACCGCGAGACGTGCTCGGACGTCGCGTCGAAGAACCGCAAGCGACGCCTCGACCAGACCGGCCCGGCGTAGTCGACGCCGATGCGAGCGCTGCTCCCGATTCGGCGAACCGCAGCGCCCTCGGCGAGGAACAGCGGAGCCCGGTCGAGCGGCAACCCATCGTGCGTGCGATCGAGCCCCATCGCCTTGGTGAGCCGACCTGGCCCATCGCCGCGACCGCCCGCGCCAAACCCTTCCACCGGCTCGACGGCCCGGATCAACACGGCCGCGCCGCCACCCGTGACGACGTTCACACAATGATACATGCCGTAAATCAAATACACATACGCGTGCCCGGGTTCGCCGAACATCACCTCGGTGCGTCGCGTGCGGCCCTTCGAGCTGTGACAGGCGAGATCGTGCGGCCCCAGATAGGCCTCGGTCTCGACGATGCGCCCCACGGTGAGCCGGCGATCGCGCCGATGGACGAGCAGGCGACCGAGCAGATCCTTCGCCACCTCCACCGTGTCTCGCGCTGCGAACTCGAGCGGGAGCGGCTTCACTCTCGAATCGCCGACTGCAACAGCTTCAATTGAATGTTCAATTTGAGCGAGTTGCAGCGTTCATGAATGACGTCGGACAGATTGTTGAACACCAGGGCCGAGTTTTCCTGGGTGTAATAGCTGCTGATGTGGCTCACTACCCCGAGGAGGTCGGAGACGAGCGAGAGGTAGTGCATGTTCTCCTTCCGCATCGCGTCGTCCTTGACGGCCAAGACGTCTTTGTTCGACTGGAGCTGGCTCAGCACGCTCACCAGGGAGTTGAGCTCGTGAAACTGCTTTCGGTAGGCCCAGGCGTCGAGCCCGAGCAGGGCGAGGAAGCCGAGCCCGATGTTGATGAGAATGCTGAAGAACGCGTCGACGCCCTGGAGCACCTCGCTCGTCATCGTCGTCGACGGAGCCACGCCCGCCTCGGAGAGGTTGCGCACCGGCTGCACCACCCGTGAGGCCTGGGCGAGCAGGCGGGGAGTGAGGCCGTCGCGCGCCACGAGGTACGTCGCCACCGACCAGCTCGGCACCGCGCGCTCGGGCACCGGCGGAGAGGCCGACAGCCACCCACGCTCGACCGTCGTGCGCTGCAGGTAGCGCAGCCGCTTCGAGATGGCCCCGATCGGCACGTCGGAGAGCTCGAAGCCGGCGGCCACCAGGCGGCGCACCGCGCGAATCGTCTTCTCGTCCGAGGGGTCCTTCACCACGAAGACGGCGTCGAGGTCGGCGGGCACCGAGGCGTCGCCCTCCTTGGTGAGGGCGCTCCACTCGTGGCGAACGAGCGGCAACGTCGGCGCCTGGGTCGCCCTGAGCACCTCGAGCAAGACCGAGTGGCTTCCTTCTCCTTCGGTCGAGGTGAGCACGACCCGCGCATCGGCGAGCGACGGGACACCCGGCCGGAGGAAGAGCAGCACCACCTCGCGGCTGGGCAGCTCGGCGCGCGCGAGCACCGGCGGCACCGGAATGCCGCCCTGGACGAAGGCGAGATCGACTTGACCGGTGGCGACGAGGGTCGCGGCTTCGCGGCTGCCAGCCACCTCCACCACCTCGACCGACAACCGGGGATCGCTCTTGAGCGTGTCCTTCAGCTCGGCGGCGTCGCGGTCGGGCAGCGCGAGGGTGAGCCCGCTGACCCGAAAGAAGCTCACGTAGGTCCAGCCGCAGAGGGCGAGGAGCGCGAGGGCGAGGAAGACCACGGGCAGGCGATGGAGGCTCAAGGGCCGCTTCATTCGCACCGCGACGACCTGCGCGTTTCGAACCGCGTGCTCGATGGCCGCCGAGCAGCGAATCAGCCCTTCGTGCGAGGGGAGCTCGGCCTTCACGCGCCGGGCGAGGTCCGCGGCGGTGTCGATGACGCCTTCGATTTCGAGCCGGTGGTGGCTGTGCGCCGAGCGAGCCATCGCGCCCCTTCAAAGCACCGCGCCCTCGGGAGGTCACCAGCGAAGCTCAACCCGCCTTGGGGAACGACGCATGCCCACTGGCGAGCACGTCGTGCACCTTGCTCACCAGCACGTCCGGCGTGAAGGGCTTCTGCAGGTAGTTGACGCCCGCGCCCAGGACTCCACCTTCGACGATGGCCGAGTCGGCGTAACCCGACATGTAGAGCACCCGGAGCTGCGGCTGCCGAGCGAGCACCTTCTCAGCGAGCGCGCGGCCGTTCATCTGCGGCATCACCACGTCGGTGATCAACAGCTGCAGGGGCCCAGCCGTTCGCTCGACGAGCTCGAGCGCTTCGTCGGCGCGCGCCGCTTCCAACACGACGTAGCCCGCACGCCGGAGCACCCGCGCCGCGACCCGTCGCACCTGGGGCTCGTCTTCGACGATGAGCACCATCTCGCTGCCTCGAGCCCGCTCGGCCGCCGGCTGAACCACCGAGAGGCTCGCGCCCGGAGTGGAGACGACCGGCAAGTTGATGGTGAAGGTGGTGCCCTTGCCCGGCTCGCTGTCGACCGAGATGCTGCCGCCGCTCTGCTTGATGGTGCCGTAGGCCATCGACAGGCCCAGGCCGGTGCCCTTCCCCATCGCCTTGGTGGTGAAGAAGGGCTCGAAGATGCGCTCGCGGGTCGCCCGGTCCATGCCGGTGCCGGTGTCTCTCACCGAGAGGCTCACGTGGGGCCCGGGCGTCACCTCGGGGTGTTCGCGCGCGGCCTCGGCGCCGAGCAGGACCTGACGGGTCTCGATGGTGAGCCGGCCGCCGGAGGGCATCGCGTCTCGCGCGTTCACCACCAGGTTGAGCAACACCTGCTCGAGCTGGGCGACGTCGACCCGCACGGTGCCGAGCCCCACGCCGAGCTCGACCCGCACCTCGATGTGCTCGCCGACGAGGCGCTTCACCATCTCGCCGAGGGCGCCGACGACGTCGTTCAGGTTCACGTCCTTCGGGGCGAGCACCTGGCGGCGACTGAACGCGAGCAGCTGCCGGGTGAGGGACGCCGCGCGATCCGCCGCGAGGTTGATCTGCTCGACGTCGGTGCGCATTGGATCGTCGGGCCCGAGCGCGTCGAGACAGAGCGAGGCCGAGCCGATGATGACCGACAGCATGTTGTTGAAGTCGTGCGCGATGCCGCCGGCGAGCCGTCCGACGCTCTCCATCTTCTGCGCCTGGCGCAGCTGCTCCTCGGTCTCGCGGAGCATCTCGAACTGCTTTCGCAGCTCCTCGGTGCGACGGTGGAGCGTCTCCATCGCCACGCTGATCAGCACTCCGCCGAGCACGAGAATCGACCACCCCGCGAGATCGGCGGTCGAGTCGATCCAGAGGCTCGAGGTGGGAGGAATCATGAACCAATCGATGAGCGCCGCAGACAGGAACGTCGCGACCAGCCCGGCCGCCAACCCGCCCGCGTAGGCGCAGACGATGATCGGACAGATGAAGAGGATCATCAGCGGGCGCTGGCCGAACGCGGCCCCGAGCGCGAAGCGAGCCAACATCGTCGCGATGGGGAGGACGATGGCGGCGACGAGTGACCATCTCCCCCGAGTGGTGGTCAAGGCCTTCACTGACTCCCATTGTAGCCGCAGCGCAGGGCGGCGCGCTGGCTGACTCTCGTCACGAGCTGATCAACCCGACTCAATCGGCGCCGAGCCTCATCGGCAGCGTCAGGAACATGACGCTTCTCGACCGTCGCGGGGCGAAACGCGGAGTAAGCACCCGCCGGTGACGCTCACGCTCCTCGACTGGGTGGTGGTGGTGGCCTTCTTCGTCGCCACCTCGGTGGTGGGCCTGCTGTTCACCCGCCGCGCCAGCACCTCGCTCACCGAGTTCTTCACCGCCGGCCGCTCGTTGCCCTGGTGGCTCTCGGGCACCTCGATGGTCGCCACCACCTTCGCGGCCGACACGCCCCTCGCCGTCACCGGCCTCGTCGCCGAGCACGGCATCGCCGGCAACTGGGTGTGGTGGAACATGGTCGCCGGCGGAATGCTGACGGTCTTCTTCTACGCCCGGCTCTGGCAGCGCGCCGGAGTGAAGACCGACGCCGAGCTGACCGAGCTTCGCTACGCGGGCCGGCCGGCGGCGCTGCTGCGAGGCTTCCGCGCGCTGTACCTCGCGGTGCCCATCAACCTCATCATCATCGGCTGGGTGAACCTGGCGATGGTGAAGGTGCTCGAGACGATGCTCGGCGTCGACCCGTTCCTCGGCATGCTGGGGCTCTTCGCGCTCACCGTCGTCTATTCCTCGCTGTCGGGCTTGTGGGGGGTGGTGGTGACGGACTTCTTCCAGTTCCTCCTCGCGATGGGCGGCTGCGTGGTGCTCGCGGTGTACGCGGTCGACGCGGTGGGCGGGCTCGACGCGCTCGTGGCCAAGACGCCCCCGCGGTCCCTCGAGCTGTTTCCCTCGGACACGACGTGGATGCCGGTGACGGTGCTGCTCTCGTATCTGGCGGTGCAGTGGTGGGCGAGCTGGTACCCGGGCTCCGAGCCAGGCGGCGGAGGCTACGTCGCGCAGCGCATCTTCGCCTCGCGCTCCGAACGTGACGGCATGCTGGCGACGCTCTGGTTCACCGTCGCGCACTACGCGGTACGCCCGTGGCCGTGGATTCTCACCGCGCTCGCCGCCGGTCTGCTCTACCCCGGCCTGTCCGACCCCGGCGTCGGCTTCGTGAAGGCGATTGGGCTGTTGCCGGCCGGCCTCAAGGGCCTGCTGCTCGCCTCGTTCGCCGCGGCCTACATGAGCACGTTGTCGACGCAGCTCAACTGGGGCGCGTCCTACGTGGTGAACGACGTGGTGGCGCGCTTCACCTCGCTGCCGGAGCGCCTGCTCGTGCGCTGGTCTCGCCTCACCACCGCCGTCATCTTCGTGCTCTCGGCGGGCTCGACCTGGCTCCTCCACCGCGCGGGCTCGGTCGACGCGGCCTGGCGCATCCTCATCGCGCTCGGCGCAGGCACGGGCCCGGTCTACCTGCTGCGCTGGTACTGGTGGCGCGTCAACGCCTGGTCGGAGATCAGCGCGATGGGCTTCTCGCTGGTGAGCTTCGTCGCCCTCACCGCATCGGGGCTGTTCGACCCGGCCGACTCCATCGACGGCGCCGCGCTCATGGTGGCCAACACCGCGATCACCACCATCGGCTGGGTGACCGTCACCTTCCTCACTCGACCCGAGCCACAGGCGCACCTCGAGGCGTTTCACGAGCGAACGCGCCCGGGCGGTCCAGGGTGGCAGCGCATCGCTCCGGGTGCACCGCTCGAAGGCGGACCGCGCATGGTGGCGGCGTGGCTCGGTGGAATCGCTCTCGTCTACGGAGCCCTCTTCAGCGTCGGCAAGCTGCTCCTCGGGCCGCGCCACGAGGCGATTCCCTTCGTGGCGGCCTTCGTCGGCGGCGCGCTCGTCGTCGGGTGGGCGCTCCGGTCGACGAAGTGAAGTTCACTTCACGACGCCGAGGTCGACGAACGCCGAGTTCACCATCACCACGTACGGCCGCTGCTCGAAGGTGAGCCCACCCGCGCCGTCGTGCTCGATGATCTCCAGCTTCCCCATGCCCGCGCCCATGGGCCCGATGGAGTAGTAGTGCGCCTGCAGCGTGTAGGGCTCCGCGCGCTTGCCCTTCGGGCGCCGAATGGTGAAGCACTCGGGCCCGTAGCCGGTGGTGACGTCGGCGTAGAGCTCGCCGCCCGAGGGCAGCACCTTGTTCGAGTAGAACGCGTGACCGCCCTTCCCGTCGGTGATGTGGAAGTCGACGTCGTTCGAGTCCGTCTCCCAGTTCAAGACGAAGCGGAGCGAGGGCGCGGTCTCCGCCGTCCCGCCGATGGCCGAGAGCTTGGCGTCGATCTCGCTCTTCCTCGCTGGCTCGGCCTTCTTCCACGCGGCGGCGATGAGCCCTGCGTCCTCGCGCAAGATGCGGTCGACGCCGGCGAAGCGGCCAGACGGGTACTCCTGCTTGAGGCCACGGGCGATCGCCGCGAAGGCCTGCTCGTACTTGCCCGAGCGCACCAACGAGAACGCGAGCAGCCGGTGGCTCGCGGGGTGATCGGCGCGCTGATCGGCGGCCTTGGCGAAGGTGTCGAGGACGAGCTCCTGCGCCGCGGCGAGGCGCTCGAGCCGAATGCCGGCGAAGCGGCGGAGATCGGCGCGCGCCGGGAAGAGATCGATGATCGACCCGTACGCACGGGCGGCCGTCGGCAGGTCTCCGTTCGCCTCGAGGGCCTCGCCCATCGCGACGAGCGCGAGGAGATCGCCGGGGGCTTCCTCGTGCCAGCCGGAGGCGAGCGCGAGCGCCGCGCCCTTGTTCGTCTTGAGCCCGTCCATCACCTGCTTGAACTTGCCGGTGTAGGGGTCGACGCCCTTGGGAGGCCCCTCGTCTCGTGAGCGACGCGCGGCGGCGACGCCTGCTGGAGCCGGCTCGGCGGCCGGGGGCGGTGGCGGCGGCGGTGCAGCCGGAACGTTCCTCGTCGAGTCCCGCGCTGCCACCGGCTTGGGCGCCTCGCGCTCCTCGTCCGCCGCTTCCTTCTTCGCTTCTTCGACGACCTTCTCGGGCTCGGCGGCCGACGCGTTCTGGTCCTCTCCGCTCTTGTCGTTGTCCGCCTCATCGAGCTTTCGCTTCGCCTTCGCCTCGCTCTTCAGCGCCTCGTTCTTCAGCTGCTTCTCGGGCGGCTTCGCGACGACGGCGACGACGACGCTGTCGGCCGAGCGGGCGAGGCGCTTCACCTGGCCGTTCTCCACGGTGAGGAGGTCGGCGAGCGCCCGGCGGTCGATGTTGAAGCGCGCGTAGTCTGCCTCGGTCTCGAGCACCAAGAGCGCGGTGAGCGAGCAGAGGACGCGGCTCTTCGTCGACAGCTCGACGATCTGCTTCTTGAGCGCGGCGCGCTGGGGCGGCCCGTCGGCTTGATCGAGCTTCGCTTCCAGTGAGGCGATGCGCGCCTTCGCCCACGCACGCTCGAGGAGCGCCCCGTCGACGCTGGCGAGCTGGCCGTCGGGCATGGCGAACGGCTTTCCACCGATGACGGCCTTGAACGAGGCGCCCTTGGGCAGCTGCGCGTAGACGAGGGTGGCGTCTCCGGCCTGCAGCCCCGCGAGGCTCGTCGGCCAGAAGGCGGTCGCGCCCTCGACCTTCACCTCGAGCTTCGAGCGCGTCTCGAGTGACAGTCGGCGGGCGACCTCGGTCGCGCCGAGATCTCCGTCGATCACCGCGCCGTCCTTCTCGAGCGAGCCGGTGATCAACCGCGAGAGCGCCGCGCCGTCACGCAGCCCACCCACCGCCACGGCGTCGAGGCGCTTCACCCCGGCCGCCTTGAGCTTGAGCACCGCCGCAGTGAGGTTGGGCCCCTCGGTCGCTCCGGCGGTGAAGACCCCATCGCCGACGATCACCACCCGCGCGGTCGGCTTCGCCTGCACGGCCTTGAGCGCGAGCTCGACGTTCGAAGCCCCGAGCGCCCGCCGCGCGCGGAGGTGCTTGAGCTGCGCCTCTCCGAAGCCAGCGGCTGGCCCCGAGTAGATCGGCGCCACCTCTTGATCGAACGCGAGCACGTTCACCGTGGCCGCCGGCAGCTTGGCGATGACGTCTCTCACCAGCGCGGTCTGCTGGTTCCACCCGAGCGCGCGGCTGCCCGAAGAGTCGACCAAGACGGTGAGCTGGGAGATGGGCTCCGAGGCGCCGGTCGCCACTGGAACGAGCCGGGCGACGACGAGCTCGCCCGACCGCGCGCCGCTCTGGTTTCGTTTGGGCTGCGCCACGAAGTCCGCGCTGGGCACGAGGCCCTTGCCGGTGAGCACGCCCTCTCCGGCCACCCCAGACACGCGCACGTCGAGCTCAGCGACCTGCGGGAGGCCCTTCAGCGGCACCACGTACGCGTCGGAGAGCTGGGTGAGCTCGTGAGAATACGAGAGCACGACCTCCTTCACGCCCTTCGCCGGAATCGGGAACACCTTCGCGGTGAACTCGTTGCCGCCGCTCTGCTCGAGCAGCGCCGGGTCCTGCCGCCGGTGGAGGAAGTCTTCGTACGCCCGCCGCGCCGCCTGACGTTCGACGACCTCGCCTTCTTGCCACCGCCCGTCGAGCTTCATCGCGAACCGGCTCACCGTCGCGCCCGGCGGGAGCGTCACCTTGAACTGGCCTTCGAGGACCCGGTCGAGCGGGTTCTGGAACGAGAGGGTCAGCTCGGTGAACGCGAGCGGGTCCATCACCACGCCGCGCGCCTGGAGCTTCACCAGCTTGAGGCCGGTTCCATCGGAGGCGGTGAGCGAGAGCGGCGCTTCTTCCGCGAGGGCTGGGAGCGCCAACCCGACGATCAGCAGGCAGAGACGGGACATGAAATCCTCGACGCGTGAGGCAGCTGGGAAGTTCCAGGAGGCAAGGCCTGCGTGCTGCGGCCCTGACGCGCTGGACTTCAGCAGAGTGCGTCGCCAGATCACGCACTTTCTGGTCGCCGGGCACGCGCTCGAAAGGGGGTCAGCGACGAGGGCGGCGCTGGCTTCCCCAGACGCGCGGGCGGTGTCGAATGGCCCTGGGCTCGCGTAGACTCCCACCGTGCGCTGGTTCGCCTTCGTCATCGCCTTCGCGGCCTGTCGTGCCTGGGGCCAGTCTCCGTGCGAGGCGAAGTGCAACCATGAGAACTCCGAGTGCCTCAAGCGCTGCGCGGGCGACCCGAAGGACGCCTCCAAGCCCGAGAACGCGCGCAAGCTGATGGAGTGCCTCAAGACCTGCGAGCAGCAGACCCGCCCCTGCCGAGAGGCCTGCCGAAAATGAGCGAACTCCGTCACCTCTTCAGCGCCCGGTCGGCTCGCCCCAAGGTGGAGGCGTCGATTCGCGCGCTCGTGCAGGCCGCCATCTACCTCGCGTCGGCCGATGGAGACGTGCAGGAGCCCGAGGTCGAGACGCTCGTCGACGATCTCCGTGACGTGATCCTCGATCGCGTCGGCGAAGAGCACCTCGACGAGTACGCGAACGTGGGCAAGCTGCTCGACACGGCGAGGGAGGCGCGCCGGGAGCTGATGATGAACGGCGAGCAGGCGCTCCTCATTCACCTCCACACCGTGCTGGAGGGCAACTTCCGGCAAGAGGCCATTCGGGTCGCGCTCGACGTCGTCCGCGCCGATGGAAAGGTGACGGAGGCCGAACGAACGTGCCTGCAGAAGCTGGGAACCGCGCTGGGCGTCGAGGTCGGCGAGCTGCTCAGCCAGCGCCCTGCTTGATGGCGCGCGCGTCGAGCGAGTACTTCTTCACCAACCGCTCGACCGACTTCCGGTGCAGGCCCGATTCACGCGCCGCGCGCGAGATGTTGCCGTCACAGCGCTTGAGCACCTGGGTGATGTACTCGCGCTCGAAGTTCTCGAGCAGCTGCTCCTTGGCGTCCTTGAACGAGAGGTGCTCGTTGAAGGGCAGCGGCTGCTCCTTCTGCTGGCCCTGAATGCGCGCCGGCAGGTGCGAGACGTCGATCTCCTCGCCGTCGGAGAAGGTGAGCACGTGCGAGACGACGTTCACCAGCTCGCGAATGTTGCCCGGCCAGGAGTAGCTCTGGAGCATCGCCATCGCCGCGGGCAGCAGTCGCTTCTTTCCGTGCCGCTGGACGATGTCGGGCTCTCCGAGCGCCTTGCGAATGATGAGGGGCACGTCTTCGCGGCGCTGGCGCAGCGGCGGGAGCTGAATGTTGATGACCGAGAGGCGGAAGTAGAGGTCTTCGCGGAAGTTGCCCGACTGGATCTCCTTCACCAGGTCGCGGTTGGTGGCGGCGATGACCCGCACGTCGACCTCGATGACCTCGTTGCCGCCGACGCGCCGCACCTCGCGGTTCTCGAGCACGCGCAAGAGCTTGGGCTGGAGGTCGAGCCGCAGCTCGCCGAGCTCGTCGAGGAAGATGGTGCCGCCGTTCGCCCGTTCGAACGCGCCAGGGCGGGAGGCGACCGCACCGGTGAAGGCGCCCTTCTCGTGACCGAAGAGCTCGGACTCGATGAGGTTGGGCGGAATCGCGCCGCAGTCGAGCACCACGAAGGGCCCGCGCTTGCGGCCCGAGAGGTTGTGCACCGCGCGGGCGACCAGCTCCTTGCCGGTGCCGGTCTCGCCTTGCACGACCACCGAGACGTCCATCGGGGCGATCTTGCGAATGAGGCCGAAGATCTGCCGCATCTTCACCGACTGCCCCACCATGCCCTCGAGCTCGCCGTCGCGGTCGGGCTCGATGTTCACCTCTTCGTCGATGGGCGCGAAGGTGACGACGGTCTGGCCGGCGCGAACCTGGCTGCCGCTCGAGAGGTAGGCGCGCTCGACCCGGCGGCCGTCGAGGAAGGTGCCGTTGGTGCTGTTCAGATCGATGACGAGGTAGCCGCGCTCGGTGTACTGAATCTCGAAGTGGTGGCGGCTCGCGGCGCGATCTTCGGCGAGCACCAGATCGTTCGACGAGTGGGCGCCGACGCGGAGCCGCTCCTTGTCCGAGATGAGCTCCTTGCCCTGCTCCGGACCCGAGGTGATCGACAGCCGGCACTTGCGCACCTTGAGGGTGGTGCGGTTCTCGACGACGAGGGTGTGGGTCGTCGTGATGTAGGGCTCTTCGAACGGGTCGAGAGAGGCGACCTCGCCGGGGCTGGTGAGGATCTCGTCCTGCTGATTGTCCTTCGGCTGGGTCGACATCGCGGGCGCAACTTAGCGCCTGGCCGGGAGGATCGCCCGAGCAAACGGCGTCGCGGGTCACGCTCCGCGCCGCACGAAGAGCCGACCATCGTCGTGAACCGTGGGCGTGCTGCTCGACGGCCCCGCGTCAGAACCCGTTGAAGGTGCGCACTCGCAGCCCACCATCGGCCACGTCGGCTGCAGTCCGAGCCCCTGCGAGCCAGTCGCGCGCGGTGAGATCGTTGCGAGCGACGAGGTCGACGAAGGCGGTGAGGGCGCGTCGGGTGAGTCGGCGCACCTCGGCGTCGTTGGCGGTGCCGCGCGTGCAGGCCGAGCAGGTGAAGCCGCAGTTCGGGTCGTCGAGGAACGACATGTGATTCGCCCCGACGAGCTCGAGCTCGACCGCAGGGCTCGTCGCATGGGTCGCGTACTGCTGGAAGTTGTCGGCCGCGGGAGCGCATGCCTGACACAAGGCGCCAGTACAGGTCGCGTTGACGGTCTCTCCCACCAGGGCGAGCGGCACCGAGATCGAGCCCATCAGCTCCGGGGTCACCGAGGGGTAGCTGGGCCCTGGCTGGGTGAGTGGGCCACCGGCTGCGTCGACGGGGTCGATGGCGAAGACGCCCTTCGGCCGCGAGTCGGAGGCCGCGAGGAGCAGGCTGATCTTCCCGCCCATCGAGTGACCAGCCAGCACGAGCCGCGACGGATCGGCGATGCCCGCGAGCCCTCCGTCGGTCGACTCGGTGCCCACCCAGTCGAGCACCCGCCCGAGCATCGCCGCGAGCTCGGCGTGGTTGGGCCCACCCACGAGCGCATCAGGTGGATCCGCGACGACCGCCACCACGCCGCGAGTCGCGAGGTGACGCGCGTACGAAGCGTATTGGGCGCCCTCGAGCTGAAAGCCCGGGTGCAACACGACGACCGGCGCCCCGCTCGTCTGGGGAACGAAGACGGAGAGCGCCACGCGTCGCCCCAGCAGCCCGCCTGGCACCGCAAGCGACGCGCTCAGCTCGCGCACGGTGAAGGTCCCGTCGTCTTCTGGTCTCGAGCTGCCGGCGTCGGGCGCTCCACCCGCCTGCGCGGTGCCGCCGGCGAGGGTCGCGCCGCCCGCCTGCCCGCCCGCCGAAGCCACCCCTCCACCACTCGCCCCGCCGCCAGCCGACACCGACCCGCCAGCCGACACCGACCCGCCCGCCGAAGCCGAGCCGCCGGCACTGCCCCCCGCCGAGCCAGCGCTGCCGGCATCACCCTCCGGCGCCGAGGGAACGCTTCCGCACGACAGGCCGACGACCACGACTGAAAGCACGAGCTGGTTCATGTATGATTACCTTCCGTTCGGTAGATTACTACCGACCGATCGGTAGATATGTCAATGCCCCTCCGTCAACGACGAACGTCCCCTCGGCGCGCCGGCCGGCCGGCTCAACCGCTGACGCCGCTCGATCTCGTCAGCCTCGCGGCGCCGGTGTTCGCCGAGCGCGGGGTCGACGGGGTGAGCATGCGGGAGATCGCCGAGCTCGCCGGCATTCGAAAGGCGTCGGTCTTTCACCACTTCGAGACCAAGGAACGGCTCTACGCCGCGGTGATGGAAGATGCGCTGGCGCGGCTGTTCGAGCTCATCGCGTCGGCCAGGCTGGAAGAGGGCAGCTTCGAAGAGCGGCTCGATCGTTTGAGCGGGCTGATGACCGAGGCGCTGGCGTCTCGGCCGCAGACCGCGCGCCTGCTTCTGCGCGAGATGATGGGCTCGGGGCCATGGGTGGAGTCGGGAGGACGGGAGCGGATTCAGCAGACGCTCGAGCTCACCACTGCCTTCCTCGCCGCCGGAATGGAAGCCGGTGCGTTTCGCCGCTTCGACCCGCGCCATCTCGCGCTCAGCATCGCCGGGCTGCACCTGCTGCCGTTCGCCGCGCCCGGCCCTGCGGGAGCGCTGCTCGAGGCGGAGTTCCTCGCGCCAAAGACGCTGGCCGCCCGCCGCGCGCAGGTGACGGAGCAGGTGCGCGCCCTGTGTCTGAAGCGGTGAGCCGCTGGGCGTTCGGCGACGAAGTACCCCTCGTGCGCTAGAAGGCCTTCGTGCCGTCCGTGCCCGAGATTCTCGCCCCCGCTGGAGACCAGGCCAGCCTCGACGCCGCGCTCGCCGCTGGAGCCGACGCGGTGTACTTCGGCCTCGACGAAGGGCTGAACGCCCGCGCGCGCGCCACCAACTTCTCGGTCGCCTCGCTGCCCCAGACGCTCGACCACGTTCACCGCGCAGGGGCCCGCGCCTACGTCACCCTCAACACCCTCGTCTTCGAGAACGAGCTGCCCGCGGTCGAGAGCCTGTTGCGCTCCTGCGCCGCGGCGGGCGTCGACGGCGTCATCGTGCAGGACCCGGCGGTGGCGTTGCTGGCGCGCGCCGTCGCTCCGACGATGGAGGTCCACGCCTCGACCCAGATGACCATCTCGAGCCCGGAGGCGGCCCAGTTCGCCAAGGCCCTCGGCGTCACTCGCGTCGTCGTCCCGCGCGAGCTCTCGGTGGACGACCTTCGCACCTTCGCCAAGGGCACCTCGCTCGAACTCGAGGTCTTCATTCACGGCGCGCTCTGCATGTCGTGGAGCGGCCAGTGTCTCACCAGTGAGGCCTGGGGCGGCCGCTCGGCGAATCGTGGTCAATGCGCGCAATCGTGCCGCTTGCCGTACGAGCTGGTCGTCGATGGAGCGACGCGCCCCTTGGGAGACGTCGCCTACCTCCTGAGCCCGCTCGACCTCGCCGGGGCCCGCGCCTTCGAAGCGCTCGCGGACATCGGCGTCGCCAGCCTGAAGATCGAAGGCCGCCTCAAGGGCCCGGCGTACGTGATGACCGCCGTCGAGGGCTATCGGCGCTGGCGCGAAGCCGTGCTGGGAAAGCGCACCTCGTCTCCCGAAGCGCAGCGGCAGCTCGAGCGCGACGTCGGCAAGATGGCGGTGGCCTACTCGCGCGGCTTCTCCGACGGCTTCTTCGCCGGCTCGGATCATCAAGATCTCGTCGAGGGCCGATTCCCGAAGAATCGGGGAGCGCTCCTGGGCGTCGTCGTCGAGGTGAAGGGCAACACGGTGCGCGTCGAGAAGGCGCAGCGGGCTCCGTCGAGCGGCGCGGCGATTGGTGGTGGGCGAGCGGAGGGCGAGACGAAGGTGGCGCTGCCCGTCATCGGCCAGTCGTCGCCACACGACTCGCGCGGCGTCAGCTTCGAAGTGCCGGAACCGATTCCTGGCTGCGGCGTGGGCTTCGACACCGGCCGGCCGCAGGAGGACGAGCCTGGTGGTCCGCTCTTCGGCGTCGAGCCGGCGCCGCGCGGCTGGTGGTTCACCTTCGGCAAGCCTGGCCCCGCGCTCTCGCGCGTTCGCCCTGGGCATCACGTCTACCTCTCGTCGGATCCCCGGCTCACCTCCGAGGCGAACGACGCGGTCGCTGCGGGTGCCAAGGGTGTCTCGGGGAGAATTCCCGTTCGGCTGCGCGTCACTGGCCGGCTCGGGGAACCGCTCCACGTCGAGCTCACCGCGAAGGGGCCGATCGGCCGCGACGTGTCGGTGACGGGCAGGAGCTCCGAGCCGCTCTCCTCGGCGACTGGCGCGGGGCTCGGCGTCGAGCTGTTGTCCGACAAGTTGGGCGCGCTGGGAGGAACGCCCTTCGCCCTCGCCGAGCTCGAGCTCGACGGCCTCGGCGCTGGACTTCATCTCCCGGTGTCGGCGCTGAAGGCGCTCCGTCGCACGGTGGCGGCCGAGCTCGAGGCGAAGGTGCTCGCTCGCGCGCGTCACCCGGTGACCCCGGAGCTCGTCGCCGGCAAGGTCGTCGCCGACGCACGCGCCCGCGACGCCGCGCGAACGAAAGGCCGCTGGACGCCTCCATCGACGCCGCTGCTCGTGCCGCTCGTGCGCACCGACGCCCAGCTCGAAGCCGTCATCGCCGCAGGGCTCCCCGAGGTCGAGCTCGACTGGATGGAGCTCGTCGGGCTCGAGCGTGCGGTGCAACGCGCGCGGCAGGCCGGCCTCTTCGTCACCATCGCCACCACCCGGGTCCAGAAGCCCGGCGAAGAAGGCATCGACTCTCGGCTCACCCGCCTCTCACCGAACGGTGTGCTCGTTCGTCACTGGGGCGGCCTGGTGCACTTCTCGAAGCTCGCGACCCGGCCCGTCGTGCACGGCGACTTCTCGCTCAACGTCACCAACAGCGTCTCTGCGCACGAGCTGCTCGCCCTCGGCTGCGACTCGCTCACCGCCGCGCACGACCTCGACGAGCAGCAACTCCAGCACCTGCTGGCGAACGTTCCCGCCGAGCGCGTCACCGTCACCGTGCACCACCACATCTCGACCTTCCACACCGAGCACTGCGTCTACGCGCACACGCTCTCGCGCGGGCGCGACTTCAGAACCTGTGGGCGGCCGTGCGAGCAGCACCGCGTCGCCTTGAAGGATCGAGAGGGCCGCGAGCACCCGGTCGTCGTCGACGTCGGCTGTCGCAACACGGTGTTCAACGCGCAGGCGCAGACCGCCGCGAAGGTGGTGCCATCGCTGATCCGCCAGGGTGTGCGCCGCTTCCGCGCCGAGTTCGTCTGGGAAGATCGAGCGACCTGCGCCGCGGTGCTCACTGGGTGGAAGGCGCTGCTCGCTGGCACGATGCGCCCGGCCGAGCTCGTCGCGACCCTCTCGGCACACGAGCAGTTCGGAGTCACCGCCGGCACGATGCGCACCCTCGAACACCCCAGAGGCCCATGACTCCTCGACAGCAGGCGAAGCTCGCGACCTTTCGGGCGCTCCTCGACTCGACCGACGACGCCTTGATTCAGCTGCTGAGCGACCGCGCGAAGCTCGTCGACGACGTGTGGGCGTGGAAGAAGGCGGAGGGCCTGGCGCTCACCGATCCCACCCGGGAGCTCGAGCTCAAGCGGCGGCTGGTGACGCGGGCAGGGTCGCTCGGGCTCGACGAAGCAGCGGTCTCGGCCGTCCTCGACCTGGTGGTGGGCAAGAAGCTCTCGCGCTGAGGCGCGGCGCGATGGAGTTCACTGCCACTCGACGCGGAAGACGAGGCGCTCGTCGGTGTCTTCCTCGATGCGCACTTCGCCCTTCACCTTCACGAGCGACAGCCCCGCCTCGAGAATGCCCACGATGTAGTGCGGCAGGCGTTGCGTCTTCACCGTGACGATGCCGCTGCGGTCGGTCGGGAAGACGACGGACGTCTGGGAGAAGTTGTCGCCGGTGCGGAACGCGCGCGTCAGCCGCTCCAACGTGCGCTTGGGCCCGAAGATGCCCAGGAGGGGCACCATCGCCGAGCCGAGCATCGTGCGTTGCCAACCCTCGATGAAGCGGCGGCCGATCAGCCGGTGCGCCTCGGCTCTCGGGAGCTCGGGGTAGAGCTCGATGGCGATCGCGTCGATCCACTCGTTGAGGCGTCTCGCCGGCCAGGCCGGAGGGAGCTCGTGATCGACGTCGAGATCGAGCGCGACGAGCCTCCGCTTCAGGCCGTCGGTGAGATCATTCCCGAGGCATCGCACGAGGCCTTCAGCCTGCGCAGGAAAGATGAGCCGTTCCTCGGCCATTCTTGGCAAGTATGCCTTCTGGGCGATGCCTGCGTCGGGGAATCGTTGACGTCATCGGTCTGACGGGGTCGAGTCCGCGCCATGCGTGCAGTGGTGCTTCAACACGAGGCGCACGAAGGGCTGGGCCTCTTCGAGCCGGCGCTCGTCGCCGAGGGCTTCTCGCTCACCAAGCGGTTCCGCGGCGTCGAGCACAAGGACCTCGAGGCTGACTTGGTCGTGATCATGGGTGGGTCGATGAGCCTCACCGACACGAGCGCTCACCGCTTCCTCGACGACGAGCTCGCCTTCCTCATCGAACGGCTCGCCTTGAACCGTCCCTGCCTCGGCATCTGTCTGGGCGCTCAGCTGCTCGCGAGCGCAGCGGGGAGCCAGGTATTCCACGGGAAGAATGGCCTCGAGCTCGGCGCGGCGCCGGTGCGGTGGACGAAGCAGGGCCTGGAGGATCCGGTGCTCCGCGGGGTGAAGCCCAAGTCCACCGTCGCGCACTGGCACGAAGACACCTTCAGCCCCGTCGACGGTGCGGCGCTGCTCGCCTCGACCGATCGCTACACCCAGCAGGCCTTTCGGCTCGGCGACAGCTATGGCTTCCAGTTCCACCTCGAGCTCACCGCCGCCGAGCTGATCGAGTGGCTCGGCGAATCGAGAGAGACGCTGACCGCGGGTGGAAAGAACGTGGACGAGCTGATCAGCGGAGCCGGCAAGCTGCGCGCGGCCGAGGAAGAGAACCGAGCGCTCGTCGAGCGCCTCGCCCACCACTTCGCGAGCGCGGGCCGCTGACGGCTCAGGGTACGGCGAGTCAGCTCGACGACCTCCGAGGTGCCCGACTCACCGCCGACGAGGTCAGCAGGGCCAGCGAGCGCATGGCTCGCTCGGAGCGCCGCGCTCACAACCCGTCGAGGAGGCCCATGCGATCCTTCAGGCGGAGCACGCGCCGGGTCGACTCCTCGAGGCGCTTCGCCGCGGCCGGGTTCTCCTCCACCAACTGCACCAACACGCCGATGGGGTCGATGCCCTTGTCCCAGTCGGGCGGCGCGGTGGTGAGAATGACGTCGTTGCCGGCCATGAAGGCCTGGCGCAGCACGTCTTCAGCGGTGCCGTCGATGGAGTCGGCCAGCACCTGAATCGCGATGTCGTCGGTCACCGCGAGCCAGTCGTGCTCGTGCACCAGCGCGACCAACTTCGGAGAGAGGATCGCCGGCTTCCCGTCGAAGGCGGTGTAAGCGACGTTGGCGAGCATCACTCCGCCCAGCGCCGGCGCGGCGTCGACGAAGGCCTTGGCCTCGGTGAGCACCCGCTCCTTCGGCCACTCACAGACGACGAGGTGATGGTCCGAATCGCCGTCGATGTCTCCGTAGCCGGGGAAGTGCTTGCCGACGGCCACGACGCCGACCGACGCGAGCCCCTTCGAGTAGGCCTTCGCCTTCGCCACCACCACCGCGGGGTCGCCCGAGAACGAGCGCTGGTTGCGCTCCATGTGTCCCGAGGGCGCCACGTCGAGCACCGGCGCGAGGTTCAGGTTGAGCCCGAGCCACTTCATCGTCTTGCCGACGGTGCGGCCCCACGCCTCGACCTCTTCGTCGGAGAGCGCGGCCATCTCTCGCGCCGACGGCATGTCCTTGAGCGCCTTCACGCTGGCGAGCCGGTTCGACTTCCCGCCCTCCATGTCGACCGAGAAGAACGGCGGAAGCTGCGCGCGAACCCTCGCCGCGTCGATGCGCTCCTTCGCCTTGGCGGTGTTGCGCAGCATGGTACCGAGGAAGAGCACCCCCCCGACCTGCACCGGGCCCGTCTTGTCGATCTGCGGGTAGGCGAGGAGGATTTGGGCCGCCCGCGCGCGCGTGTCGAGGCTCGCCAGCACCCGCTCCACGCGCTCGTCGTTCACCTTCCGTTCGAGCGGAAAGGCATGGAGGCGAGGGGCAGCCGCGGGCTGGGCAGGTTCGGGACCTGGCGCGGGAACGACACCTTCCCTCACCCCACCGTCCTGGGCGTACGCGAGGGAGCCGACGAGAAGGAAGACGAGTGATGAGCGGCGCACGAGGTGAACTGACTCCGAGACGGCCGATTTCATCATTGATGTTCGCGGACCGCCCATTTTCGGCCTCGACGAACGACCGAGGCGAGGAGCGCCAGGAAGGCGAAGGCGAGCGGCTGGTGAGAGCAGGAACAGGCAGGAATGAACTCGAGGGACTTCGCGTCGAGGCCGGCGTCAGCAGCGACCCCACCGTCGGCGCCTGCGTCGAACCCGGCATCGACACCAGCGTCGAACCCAGCGTCGAACCCGGCGTCGAACCCAGCGTCGAACCCAGCATCGACACCAGCGTCGGAGCCTGCATCGAGGCCGGGCCCAGCGTCAGCGCGTCCAGCGTCGACCTCGGCCCCTGCGTCCGCCTCCCCAGCGTCCCCTCCACCGCCGTCGGTCGACCCGCCGTCGGTTCCGGCGTCAGTCCCCGCGTCGCTCGCGGCCCCGGCGTCATTGGCCACCACGAAGCGCACCTCGACGCGCCGGGTGCCCGACACCGGGTCGATCGCGTCCCACGCGACGGCGATCGACGAGTCGTCATCGCTGGAGGCCGCGGTCAGCCGATCAGGGTCGAGCCCCGTGACCAACCGCTGGGGCAGCCCAAGACTGGTGGTGAGGGTCGTCGGCTGGAACTTCACCGCTCCGTTCTCGACCCAGAAGGGCAAGAGCAAACCCGGCAGCGCGACGACCTGGAGCTGCCCCTCGGGTCGGCCCGCCGACACGAACCTGCCAGTGCCCGCGTCGAGGCCGAGGTTTCGGCCGACGATCTCGAAGCCCTGGGATGTCGCCGCCCCGACCGCGACCTCGGGCGCTCCCTGCCGCTCCCAAATCACTGCGCACGGCTGGCCGCTCGCCGAGAGTTCGGAGAGCTGGCTCTGGCCGGTCACCTGGCTCGACGCCTGGTCGACGCGCCAGAGCTCGAGGCCGGTCGGCAGGCTCATCGGCACGTACCACGCCCCCTGGTGTGCACCGACGCAGCTCGGCGGCCGCAGCACCGACGCGAGGACGAAGCCGTCGAGCCGCACCTCGGTCGCGCTCCACGAGAGCCGATGGCTGGGCGCGCTCGAGATCCCAAGGGTGTCGGTCGCTGGCGTCGAATTCGTCACGCTGGCGACGCCGCCATCGAAGACGATCGTCGACGTCAGCCGGCCCCCTAGTGCACCTTGAACGACGAACAGCACGCCGCCGCTCTCCGAGAGCGCGACCGGGAGGGCTCCACTCGCCACCTGGGCACCGGAGACATCGGCCGAAGGAAACGGGGGCGAGCCGAGCGGGGGCGCGGCGATCACCGCGGTGCGCAGCTTCGAGGTGCCTGATGACGCGAACTCCTCGTTCCACGCGAGGACGAAGCGACCGAGTGAGCGCGACCAGGTGAGGCCTGGCCCGACTTGGGAAGTAGGAATCGAGGCGAGGCGAATCGCCGGGCCGATGCTGGGCAGCCCACTGGTGGGCTCGATCAATCGTCCCGCCAGTCCCAGCTCAGGGAGGAGGACGAAGGCGTGCGTGTCGTTCGAGCCGAGCGCGAGCGGGGGCAGGGAGACCTGCGCCTGCATCGACCAGCCCAGCCCCGCACCGAGGCTCGTCCGCACCTTGGTGAGGTTGAGCGGATCGCGCGCGACCTCGACGAAGCGCGAGCCGATGCTCACCGTGAAGGTCGGCTGCATCACGTTCAGGAGCGCTGGTGACAGGCTCGTCGCCGACGGCCCCACGGTGAGCAGGTCGAGGCTCGTCCCCTGGATCAGCGTGACGGCGGTTGGGCCCGGCGTGTCCACGACCTGAACCGCCAGCGCGCCGGCGTCGAGCCGCGAGGGACCCAACACGAGGGCGGCCTCGTCGAGTGCCTTGAGCTGCGCCCGGCCGTTGACGAGGTAGCCGAGGTGCACCCCTCCATCGCTGACTGCGAGCGACAGCCTCGAGGCCCCTCCCTCGAGGGCTCCATACCCCTCGGTCGGCCCCCCTAAGCCCCTGAAGAGGGGCTTGAGGTAGACGTCGGTGCTCGTCATCGACGCGACGAAGACCTCGCTCGCGCTCCTCGCCACCGCGAAGTCCGGCGGCAGCTTCATCGGCGGCCCGATCGCGGAAGACTCGGTCCACCCTCCGTCGGAGAACGAACGAACGACGAGGTTCGCCGACGTTCCGTTCTGCACGAAGTAGAGGAGCACGGTGCGGCCCCCAGCGCTCGCCAACCGGAGCGGCGGCAGCACGGCCTCGTTCTCGGAGCCGACGACCCACACCTGCGTCGGCGCGCCTCCGCCGTCATACTCGCCGGTGAAGATGGGGTTGCGCGAGTTGATCGACCGCTGATCCTGCCAGGCGAACATCCACGTCGAGCCGGTCCACTCGACGGCGGCCGACGCGCCGACCAGCGCAGGCACGGTGCCGCCCACGCGCACGGTGAACGGCGGCGCCACGGCCGGAGGGACCAACTGTGCCAGGACGAGGAGGAGCGCGGAGGCCACTTCGACGCGAGGCTATCGCGAATCGAACCGGCTCGATCCGCGAAGCCGACCGGTGGCGATGACGCTCAGCCCGACCCGCTTCGCGACGAGCCGGTCGACCCACTTCCACACCGGCACCAGCGCCTCGAAGAGGTTCGCCTCGGCCTTGGGGATCGCCTCCTTGCCCATCAGCTTTCCGGTGAGGAGCCAGCCGAGGGTCGCCGCGGCGTTGAAGTAGCTCGTCGAGGTGACCTCGAGGCCGGCGCGCGAGAACGTGTCCGAGAGCGAGCGCGCGGTGTAACGCCGGAAGTGCCCGAGGTGATCGTCGAGCCGGTTGTGGAGCAGCTCGTACGCGGGCACGAGGATGACGACGGTGCCGTCACGGCGAATCAGCTGGGCGCAGTTGGCGAGCGCCTGCACGTCGTCGGCGATGTGCTCGATGACGTTGAGCGCGAACACCGTGTCGAAGCTGGCGAGGTGCTGGCGATAGCTCTCGGCGAAGCGGGCGTGCACGAGGTCGATGCTGACGACCTCCTCCTCGGGGAAGTCGCGAGACAGCCGCCGCACGTAGGGCTCGCGCAGGTCGCTCATCACCAGGTCGTGGCCCTCGTCGAGGAAGCAGCGCGAGAGGTTGCCGATGCCGCTGCCCACCTCGAGCAAGCGGCCGTGACAGAGCGGGCGAATGGTCTCGTACATCCACCGGTTGAAGCGGCCGAGCTCGGAGATGGTCTCGAGGGTCGCCGCGCCAGTGGCGTCGTGCCCCGCGCCGCCTTCGCTCATCGCCCCAGTCCGTACTTCACGATGCAGCGGACCGCCGAGACGCCGTCCTTCCAGTTGATCTTCTTCCCCTCGTCGTAGCTGCGGCCGAAGTACGAGATGCCCACCTCGTAGATGCGCACACCGGGGAGCTTCGCCACCTTCGCCGTCACCTCGGGCTCGAAGCCGAAGCGCTTCTCCTTCAGCGTCGGCGCGACCTGCTTGATGACGTCGCGGCGCCAGAGCTTGTAGCAGGTCTCCATGTCGGTGAGGTTCAGGTTGGTGAACGCGTTCGACATGGTGGTGAGCACGCGGTTGCCCACGGTGTGCCAGAAGTAGAGGACGCGGTGCGGGTGCGCGCCCATGAAGCGCGAGCCGTAGACGACGTCGGCGTGCCCATCGAGCACCGGCTTGAGCAGCACGTTGATCTCGGTCGGGTCGTATTCGAGGTCGGCGTCTTGGACGACGGCGAAGTCACCGGTGAACGCCTCAAGCGCAGTGTGCAGCGCGGCGCCCTTGCCCTGGTTCTTCGGGTGCTGCCGGTAGATCAGATCGACCTCGGGGCGATCCTTGATGAAGGCCCGCACTTCGCCGTCGGTGCCGTCGCTCGAGCAGTCGTTCACCACCACCAGCTGCGTCTTCACGCCGCCGATGAAGTGCACCGAGCACACCCGCTCGAGCAGCTTGCGAACGGTGCGCTCTTCGTTGAACACGGGGATGAGGATGCTGATCGTCTGAGCCATCGCGCGAGGCGCCTAGCACGAGCACCGGGAAGTGCGAGGCTGATCAGCGGAAGGAGCGCGAGGAGACCCGACCCTCGCGCCCCGCTCCACTCGCGACGTTATTGGCAGCCGCCGGCGCCCTTGGTCGTTCCTCCGTTGCAGGTGAGGTTCAAGGTGCCGCCCACCGCCGCCGCGCTGCAGGTGCCTTCGCAGGTGATGGTGCACGTCCCCGAGGTGCAGGTGACGTTCGAGCCAGCGCCCGCGGTGTGCGTGCAGCTCTTGCCCGCGCACGACACGGCGCAGCCCGAGCCGCAGGTGCCGGTGCAGGTCGCGCCGGACGGACACGAGAAGTTGCAGCCCGCCGTCGAGCTCGAGCACGCATCGAACGAGCACGTCTGATCCTGCGTGCAGCTGCAGTTCGTTCCCGAGCAGACGTTTCCACAGCTCGCCGTCGCGAGCACCACGACTCCCAACACACCCAACAGCCACTTCGACATACCCACTCCTTTCGCGGCGCCGGAAGCGCCAGCCGAACCGTCGAAGGACGATTCTCCCGGTACGTACCGCCTGCGCACGCGCGCTCCGAACGCATTCGGAGACCGACGATGACGGAGATCAACTCTCCGAAGTCGGTCAGTTCGCTGGCAGGCGAACGGCGACGTCCACCTGATGGCCTCCGAGGACGTTCACCTCGGTGGCGGCGCGCCCATCGGCGACCTCGAAGCGCGCGGGCCCGGGCAGCACGAGGGTGAAGCGGCCCACGCCCTGCTCGTCGGTGAGGGCGCTGTCGACCTCGACGATGCCGTCGCGCTTCGCGACACGCACTCCAGGCAGCGGAGAACCATCGGCTCCGAACACCGTCACCGCGACGCGACCCGCTGGCTCGAGCCGAAGAGCGACCTCGGCACCAGCGGACACGAGCGGCGAGCGCGTCAGCTCGGTCCCGCTCGAGGCCTCGACGAGCCACCCACCGGGGTCGTCGACGTGCAAGACGAAGTGCCCCTCACCGTCACTCGAGCCGGCCACCAGCTCGTTCGTCACGACGGCCCGCGCCGAGACGCTGGCGAACGGCACCGCGTTCCCCGCGGCGTCTCGCACCTTCCCCACGATGAGGCCCGACCGGGCCAGCACCACCTCGACGTCCGTCTCGCCGAGCCCGACCGTGAGCGGCCGGCGCTGCGTTCGAAACCCTGGAGCCCAGACCGCCAGCTGCCCCTCGCCCGCGACCGGCAACACCAGCCGTTGCCCGTCCTCGCTCGCCACCACCTCGGTGACGCCTTCGTGCTGCCGAAACGACGCGCGCGCCAGCGGCACCGGTGCGCCCTGCTCGTCGACGACGGTGACGAGCAGCACACCGACCCTCACGGCCGAGAGCTCGAGCAGCAGGCTGGCTCCCTCGCCCAGTACGCCCGAGGCTCGGCCGCGAGCCCCTGGCGTGACGACCTCCGCCGTCACCGGGCCCGCGCGCTCGCCGTCGAAGAGCGCCCGGCCGCCGTGGAGACGCCGAGGTCGCGGGTGGCGCTTGGCGAGCTGCACCTCGAGCTCGGCTCCCGCGGCCGGTGCCGAGACCTCGACGAGCCCCGCGCGGCGCAGCACCACGTCGGCGTGCTCGCCCAGCGCCTCGAGCTGCAGCGGCTCGGGGAAGGCGTCGACCGCCTCGGCGATCGCCCACCGCTGGCCACGGCCCTCGAGCACGAGCGTCCCATCGGGCGCGGGCACCGCCACCGTCACCAGGTTCGAGGCGAGCTCGAGGATCGTCAGCCGGGCGCCGCGCGGAGGTCGGCCGTCGCCGTCGACGAGGCGCAGCTCGAGGCGGTGTGCCGGCGCGGGTTCGGGCAGCGCGAGGTCGGTCATCGAGCGGTGGAGCACGAGCACCTCGGAGCGCTCGCCGGCGCGCTCGACCTGCACCAGCACCGTGCCTGGGAGTCCTTCGGGCACCAGCACTCGGCCGTGCTCATCGGTGGTGACGGTCAGGAGCGGCCGCTGCACGCTGCTCCCGGCTCGGAGCGCGGCGGCGACCTCGGTCAAGTGCTGGCGATCGTCACAGCTGATGAAGTGATGGGGCTCCTCACCACCGACGAGCGACGACGACTCGACCATCGTCAGCTGCACGTGCACCGCGGGAGCGCCGTCGGCCTCGTGCACCGTCACCTGCCTCCAGCGCCCATCGCGGCGCAGGTCGAACGCCGGGGGCTCGCTCGCGCGCGGCTCGGTGTGGGCCGCGTCGCCGGTGCCGAGGCGTGCGGTCGCTTCGCCCGTGGGCGCGCCCGAGAACGCGACCGTGAAGGCCGCGCCCCCGAGCGCCGTGAGCGCACCCGTCACCACGACGATCAGCCGGAGCGCCCGTCTCATCGAAGCACCAACCCGTCGTCGTCCGGCTACGGCCAAGGCACCGAGTACGTGCCAGACTTCACGAGGAGGTCGTTCGACCAGGGACCCGTCGGGTGAATGCCGTGGACGTAGATCTTCCGACCGGCGTAGGCCTGGCGCACGCCCAACGAGAGCGGAATCGCGAAGCGGTACGCCGTGCCGAACGACCCGCACACCGCCGCGACCTCCGACTCGCTGGCATTCGCCGCTGCGTACCCACCCAGAATGGTGCCCGCGCCGGCGGGACCACCGAGGTAGACGTGAACGGGAATCGAGTATGGGCTTCCCCGCGCGCACGCCCAGCCGTTGATCGTGTTGTTCACCACCCCATCGATGATTCCGGTGATGGGTCCCACGTCGTAGCAGCCGGCCGGAATGGTGTTCGCTTGCCCCTCCGCGATGACGTCACAGAGGCCGGCGTTGATCTGCGGCCCGCTGAGGGTGTGCGTCGCGTTCCGCACCTTGGTGAACGTCACCTTGGCCGTGGTCGAGGTGAACTTCGCGGTGCGGGTGTCGGTGAGGGTTCGGTTGTTGACCCCGACGTTCCTGAGCGCCGAGATGTTGAGGTAACCGTCGAACCCCTGCGGGCCGTTCCAGCAGGAGCCGCTCGTCGCCGTCGCGCAGTTGAAGCCGGGCAACCCGAAGCCGAAGATCTCGTCGCTCGTGCCGGTGAAGCCGTTCACCTTGACGCCCCAGTTCGCGAGCTTCTGAAGGTCGCTCGTGCTGCCGAGGGGCGCCGTCGAGGTGAAGGCCGAGTAGATCGGGTTCGCCGAGTAGCCGCTGCCGCTGAGTCGGCTCCCCAGGTACTGCTTGCACGTCGAGTAGCCGGTGTGTGGCCCCAGGCCCCAGATCTTGAACACGGTGTCGCCGTCAGCGGTGTTCTTGCAGGCCTCGGTGATGTCGGCGGTCGGGAGCGCCCCGAAGATGAAGCGGCGCACCTTGGACCAGGGCGCGACCCCGAGGGCTCCTGACTTGGTCTTCTGCTCGAGCACCTTCGCGCCGTAGATCGCGCTCGCGCTCCCACCCCGATAGGTGACGTGGGTGGTGAGCGGGTACTTGCCGATGACGAACTCCACCGCGCTCGCCACGTTGTCGGCGGCGGCGACCACCCGCTTCGTCGCCGCACTCGGGTCGGTGGTGCTGGGGGCCGGGCTCGCGGGGAGATAGGGGTCGATTCCCTGAACGGCGACCAGCCGAATGCAAGCCCGGCTGAGCCGTCGGCCGAAGTCGGCGTCGAGAGCATCGGCGCCCTGGCCGTTCGCTCCGCCGAACGAGATCACGATGGGCGCCTTGCTCCAGAGCGCCTCGCCACACCTCAGGCTCGAAGGACGGCTCGTGATGTCTCGGTACTCGCTGACCGCGACCCGGTAGCCAGTCGCCTTCCGGGCGAACTCGACGAAGCCCTCCTGCGCCATGCCCTGACTCGCGCTGCCCACCACCACCACCGCAATCAACCCGCTCCACGCCTGCTTCATTCTCGTACTCCCTTTCACGGTTCTGGCTCGAGCCACGACTCGGACAATCCGATGCGCAACGACGAACGCCGCGAGCTCGAGGCTCGCTGGTGGTCGGCGCGCAGAGCACGGGCGAGGCCAGCGACAAGGGGCTGATTCGCGGGGGCGCAGCAGGCGCGAGGCCGGCCGAGTGGAGGGAGCGCGCGCACCTCAGCTGTGCCGACTCCGGGACATCGAACGTCAAGGCGCGTGGCGTTCGCCGACCTCCTCCGTCGAATGGGTTATGTCGTCCTTCGTGCGACTCCTTCTCTGCCTGCTCTTGGGACTCGGCTGTGGTGCCTCTGTGCGCGGCGTCGAGCTCGTCAGCGTGCCGACGCTCGAGCCCACTCGCTGCTCGAGCTCGGGGCTGGTGGTGGTGAACAACCCGAACGCGCAGCGACTCGAGGTCAGCGCGGTGACCAAACGCTCGGGCGCAGCGGTGCAGGTGCCTGGCTTCCTCGACGAGGCGAACCCCCGCTTCCTCGTCACCGTTCCCCGCGAGCTGCCGCCCGGCCGCACCGAGCTGGCCGTCGTCTTCTCCGCCCCGAGCGATGGGAGCGACGACGACTTCCTCCTCGGCCTCGAGCTGGTCGCCGGCGGGCGTCCCCTCGCCTTCGAGCTCCACGGCCAGCGGGGCAGCGCCGCGCTGATGCCCTTGGAGCGGGTCGATCTCGGCGTCACTCCGGTCGGCGGTTCGCTCACGCGCACGCTCACGCTTCCTCCGGGCGCGACCGCGAGCTTCCCGGCCGACGCAGGCGCGCTCACGGTCTCGCAGAACCAGATCCGCTTCGCGCCAACCTCCGAGGGCACCTCGGTGGGGCGGCTCGAGCTGCGGCGAGACTGCGAGCTGGCCTCGAGCCTGGTGGTGGCGACGGCGGTCCCCTCGATCCTCGCCCTGCTGCCGGCGACGCTCGACTTCGGCTACGTGCCGCTCTCGCTCTCACGAACGAAACGTCTCACCGTCTTCAACCACGGGTTCGAGCCAGTCTCGGTGACGCCGACGACGGCGCTGCCCTTCGAGGTGCTCGACGCGGGAGTCGTTCTCCTCCCCGCGGCCACCCGGAGCGCCGACGAATCGGTGCAGCCAAGCCGAGCCCAGCTCTCGGTGCGCTTCACGCCGACGACGACCGGCCGCGCGACGAACCGGCTCGTCCTCGCGACGACGCTCGCCTCCCAGCCGCTCCTCGACGTGCCCCTCAGCGGAAGCGAGGGCGGGCCCGACATCGAGGTGCTGCCCGCCATGCTCACCCTTTCCCCCACTCCCGCTTCGGCGCGGATCACCGTCAGGAACGTCGGCTCGCGGCTGACCGACCCAGCGAGCAACCTCCATCTCGGCGTCGACGGCGTGCAGCCCTTCACCGAGCTCGTGCACGTCTCAGGTCTCACCGGAAACGTCATGGTGATGATGAGTGGCTACGACGTGAGGCTCGGCCTGCCGCCGTCGGCCGGGCAGACGATCGAGCTCATCATCACCGCGACCGCGGGCCCGAGCGTGCACGACCTCCACATCTTCTCGGACGACGTCGACGAGCCGGTGGTGACGGTTCGCATCGTCGTGAATTGAGGGCGCTCTGCTTCCTGACGTGCGCCGCAGGAGGCGCTGAGGCAAGCTCGTCTCGGAGACACTCATGGCCTTCCCCATCGTTCGCGACTTCATGGACACCGTGGTTCCCACCGTTCACCCGGAGATGCCCATCCTCGAGGCGGTGGACTTCCTGCTCGCGAAACACGTCACCGGCGCGCCGGTCGTCGACGCCGACGGCAGGCTCATCGGCATGCTCACCGAGAAAGACTGCCTGCGCCTGCTCTCGAGCGGCGTCGACGGCGAGCGGCCCAAGGGCACGGTGAAGGACTTCATGACTGGCAAGACCGACTCGGTCTCACCCGACATGAACGTGTACTTCGTCGCCGGGCTCTTCCTGGGAGCGAACTACCGGCGCTTCCCCGTCGTCGAGAAGGGCAAGCTCGTCGGCGCCATCACCCGCTTCGACATCTTGCGGTCGATTCGCAAGGCGCTCGCCTCGTCCTGATCACTCCTCGAGGCAGAGGAGATGGGCCGCCGCCGCACAAGCGGTGACGCCGTCGTCGGACCAGGTCTCGTCGAGTCTCCCCAGCGTTCCCGCCGTTCCGCCGCCGTCGAGCGAGGTCCAGCCAGCGCAGTCGGGAGTCGCGGGAGTCGTCCACAGCCTCGTCCCCGTCCAGAGCGCGCCACCGTCGAGTCGCTCGCCGTGCTCGTCGACGAGGAACGGATGACGCGGGGTGGTGCCGAGGTTCTCGACGGTCTGGAAGACGGCTCCCGCGTCGTCGTCGAGCCGCGCCGCCCAGCCGCCGTCACCGGGGCCGATGGTGAAGGCCGCGCCGTTCGTCGAGAGGAACGCGCGCCAAGAGCCCGACTGCCCACCGTCTCTCGCGAGATCGAGACAGACGCGATTGGCGCCAGCGACGCCGCCGAGCGCACCCGAGAAGCTCGCGCGAGACACGAAGAGACGCCGCGTCGGGCCTGGCAGCGGAGGCGGCGGCCCGGGAAACGAGAAGGCCCGCGAATGAAAGACGCAGAGCAACGACCGACGGCTGTCGCATGACGAGCGCCCCGCGTCCGGCCAGGAGCCGACGGGCAAGTTGAAATACGGCCGGCTCGCGCTCCCGTACGGAAGAACGTCGATGCCGTCGTCGGAGGCCGCGCTGCTCGTCCAGCTGCGGCAGCTCGCTCCCGCGGCGCAGTCTTCGACCTGCCCCGTCCACACCTTCGCGTCCATGGGCTGCCCATGTTCGTTCGACCAGTACGGTCCGTACCAAATGGCCCCGGCCGGTTGACCCTGGCCAGGAATGATCCACTGCTGGAGTGGGAACTCTCCCGTCTCGGAGACGTGGGCGACGGCGCCAGGTCGGCCTGCCGCTCGCGCGAGGCGAGTACAGAACTGATCAGCCCCTACGCGCCCACCCAGATTGCCGTTCGTTGCGACGCTGGAGACGAAGGTGTTCCAGCCTCCGATGTAGACGGCACCGCCCGCGCCGGAGGTGATGCACGCCGCGCCCCCGGCCGTTCCGCCCGACGTCCCGCCGCCCATCGCCACGCCACCACCGGATCCGCCTGCGCCCCCGCCCGTTCCGCCCGACGTCCCGCCGCCCATCGCCATGCCACCACCGGATCCGCCCGACAGCCCACCTGCCCCACCGCCGCCTGCCGTCATCATTCCCCCGCCCGTTCCTCCGTCGGGCACGACGGGACCGGGCCCGCACGCGGTGATGAGCACGAAGGACCCGAGAATCGTCGACGCGGCGCGGTACATGGGGCTCCTGCAGTTGGCCGCCGTTGGACACCTCATCTGCGAAACCTGAGACATCGCCGCAGTTCGGCAGGTCAGGGCCGCACGGCGAGCAATCGCAGCCCGTTGGCGAGCACCAGGAGCGTCGACCCTTCGTGCAGCACCACTGCGTGGCTCACCTGGGTGAGGCCCGCGATGGAGGCGATGACGAGCACGGCCGAGACGCCGAGGGAGATGATCAGGTTCTGCCGCACGGCCGCGCGGGCCTGCTTCGCGAGCGACACCGCGAAGGGCAACCGATGGAGGTCATCGGCCATCAAGACGACGTCGGCCGTCTCCATCGCGACTTCACTCCCAGCGCCCCCCATGGCGATGCCGATGGTCGCGGCCGCCAACGCCGGAGCGTCGTTCACACCGTCACCCACCATCGCGACCGAGCGCTCCTTCGAGAGCAGCTTGATCGCCTCCACCTTGCCGTGAGGCATGAGCGGCGCGCGCACGTCGCGAATCCCGACCGACTTGGCGACCGCTTCGGCAGCGCGAACGTGATCGCCCGAGAGCATGAGCGTCTGCTCGACGCCGAGCGCATGGAGCGCCGCGACGGTCTTCTGCGCCTCTGGCCGCAGCGTGTCGGAGACACCGAGCACGCCGAGCACCTGCCCATCGCGCTCGACCACCATCGGCGTGTGGCCGCTCGCCTCGAGCTTCTCGACCTCGGCCCTCATCATCGCGAGCTGGGGGTGGCCTTCGAAGAGGCTCAGGTTGCCGATGGCGACCCGCGCACCGTCGACCGTCGCGCGCAGGCCCTTGCCGTGAATCGCCTCGAGGGAGGAGGCCGCGACGAGGGCCAGTCCACGCTGGCTCGCTGCATTCACCACGGCCTGCGCGAGCGGGTGGGCGGAGAGGGCTTCGGCCGAAGCAGCGACCGTCAACAACTGCGCCTCGCTCGTCGTCCCGAGCGGCACCGTCGCGCTCACCTGCGGCTTGCCGAGGGTGAGGGTGCCCGTCTTGTCGAACGCGACCGCGGTCACGTCACCGAGCGCCTCGAGGTGAAGGCCTCCCTTCACCAGCACGCCTCCACGCGCAGCGGCAGCGACGGCGGAGAGCACCGCGGCAGGAGTGGAGATCGCGAGCGCGCAGGGCGACGCCGCCACCAGCAACGAGACCGCGCGCAGGAGCGCGTCCTTCATCGGAACGCCGAGGAAGATGAGCACCACCGGCAGCACGACGGCGCCGACGAGCACCAGAGGGACGAAGCGCTGCTCCACCTTGGCGGCGAAGCGCTGCGACGGGCTCTTTCGCGCCTCGGCCTCGACCACCATGTCGACGACCTTCGCGATGACCGACTCGGTCGAGAGCTTGGTGACCCTCACCTCGATCGCCGCCTCGGTGTTGACGGTGCCGCAGAAGACCTCGTCGCCTTCCTGCTTCGCGACGGGAATCGACTCTCCGGTGATGGCGGCCTGCTCGAGCGAGCTCTTGCCGGAGACGATGACGCCGTCGAGCGGCACTCGATCTCCCGGGCGGATCACGACGACGTCGTCGCGCTTCACCTCGCGCACGGGCACCTCGACGATCTCCTGGCCACGACGAAGCCGAGCCGACTGCGGCCGGAGCTGGCCCAGCGCCTCGACCGCTCGTCGCGCGCGCTCCATCGCCCGGTGCTCGATGGCGTGGCCGACCGAGAAGAGGAAGAGGAGGAAGGCGCCCTCGAACCAGGCGCCGAGCACCGCCGCGCCGATGGCGGCGAGCACCATGAGGGACTCGATGTCGACGCGAAGCTGGAAGAGCGAGTTGAGCGCACCTCGAGCTGCGAAGAAGCCACCGGCAGCGAGCGAGAGGCCGTAGCAGACGAGCGGCGTCAGCGCAGGCCCGAGGGAGAGCTTCTCGGCCGCAAACCCGGCGGCCAGGAGGACACCGGAGCCGATCGCGAGCGGCAGCTCCAGCTTCGGCGCGAGGCCGCCGTGACCATGCGCGTGGTGCGAACAGGCGTGACCGTGCGAGGGCTCCTCGAGCGGGTAACCGAGGGCTTCGAGCTTCTCCTCGATCTGCTTCGGCGCGAGGAGCGAGCCATCGAACTCGACGACGAGGCGCTCGGAGGCGTAGGCGACGTCGGCCTGGAGGATGCCCGGGGTCCGGCGAAGCGCGTGCTCGATGGTCGCGCTGCACTGAGCGGACTCCATCTCGCGAACGAACCAGGTCTTCGAGCGATAGCGCTTGGAGATCGTCGTGCCCGTCGCGCGCGCGAAGGCGAGCATGTCGGCGACGGTGACGAGGGCCGGGTCGTAGTGAACGCAGAGCTCGCGATGGCCGGCGTCGGTGCGAATGTGCGCGTCCCCGACGCCGTGGCGGGCGCGAAGGAGCTCCTCGAACTTCTCGAAGCGGCCCTTCTCGTCGGTTTCGCCGGGGAGCACGAAAGCGAGGTCGAGCTGAATGGCGGGGCCACCGGTCTCGGCTGGACGCTGACCGTGCGGTTTCTCGACGGGCGCGTGGTGATCATGGCCGTGGCCGTGGTGATCATGATCGTGTGAGCAGCCCGGGCCGTGAACGTGGCCGTGGTCATGAGCGTGTCCGTGATCGTGAGCGCCATGATCATGATGGCTGTGATCGTGATGACCGTGATCGTGGTGAACGTGCCCCGCTTCCCCGTGCTCGTGCTTGCAGTTCGGCCCGTGGACGTGTCCTGCAACGGCCGGTGAGTACGCGCAGTCGGCGCCATGCACGTGCCCCGCCTCCCCGTGCTCGTGCTTGCAGTTCGGCCCGTGGACGTGCCCGTCGACCGCCGGTGAGTGCGCACACTCCGCGCCATGCACGTGCCCCGCCTCCCCGTGCTCGTGCTTGCAGTTCGGCCCGTGGACGTGTCCTGCAACGGCCGGTGAGTGCGCGCAGTCGGCGCCATGCACGTGCCCCGCTTCCCCGTGCTCGTGCTTGCAGTTCGGCCCGTGGACGTGCCCCTCGACCGCCGGCGAGTGCGCGCAGTCGGCGCCATGCACGTGCCCCGCCTCCCCGTGCTCGTGCTTGCAGTTCGGCCCGTGGACGTGCCCCTCGACCGCCGGCGAGTGCGCACACTCCGCCCCATGCACGTGCCCCGGCTCGCCGTGCTTCGGCTTCTCAGCGCTCATCTGCGCTCCTCAATGTGAGTGACCGTGCTTCTTCTTCGGCTTCGCGACCGCATCGGGGAGCGGCGGCGGCGCCTGCAGTGGAGCCTCCAGCTCGTGCTCCTCTTCCTCCGGCAGCGGCTGGGTGAACTTCTGCCCGGCCACCTCGAGGGTGAACGACTTCGCCGTCGCCGGGAGATCGAACTCGAGCACCGCCGGCAGCCGCCCCTCGTACACCTTCACCACCTTGCCCTGATCATCGGTGATGGTGCCACCAGCAGCGACGGTCATCGTCTCGTCGACCAGCACCGCGACGAGCTCGGCCATCTCCTCCATGCGATCGACGTGACGGTGACACCAGAGGTGACCGACGCCGGGGTACTCGTCGTGGCAGATCTCCTCCATCTGCTCCTCGTCCACCTGCTCTCCGACGCCGACGAGCACGAAGTTCACCCGCTGGAGCCGGCCGGCAGTCATCTCCTTCGCGACCTGCGCCGAGTACGCCTTGATGTCGTCGGGATCGTGCAGCTGGCTGTCGGTGATGATTACCGCGAGGCCGCGCTTGGCGCCGTCCTTCGACTGCTCGCGCAGGTAGGCCACGTAGTCGCGGAGCACCGGCAGCATGATGGTGCCTTTCCCGTACGACCTCGGACCCGGGAACTTGTAGGTCGCGGCCTGCTGACCCTCGAGCTCGCCCAACACCTCGAGCGCCGCACCGTCTCCAGTCGCCCAATACGCGACGCGGAGCTTGCCGTTTCGATCCTTGCTCGCGAGGTACTGCAGCATCCACTGCATCTGCGGCTCGACGAGGTTCTTCACCGGAGCGAGCTTGGCGAGGATGCCGCGAGGCCCGTAGGTCGGCTCCATGCTCGCAGAGCCGTCCATGTAGAGCGCGACATCGAGCCCTTCGACGGTCGGGTCGTGGAGCAGCGTCGCCACGACCTTCCCGCCCTTGTGGTGCACGTCGCTGAACGGCTTGACGATGACTTCGTGCTTGTGGGCCATGGGTCACTCGTCAGTGGTGATCGTCGTCGTCATCGTCGTCGTGGTGATCGTCCTCGTCGGGCAGCGGTTGGCGAAACTTCTGCCCGTTCACCTCGAGGGTGAAGGCCTTGGTGCCGTCCGGCACCTCGAACTCGAGCACCGCCGGGAGCCGCCCCTCGTAGAGCTTGATCACCTTGCCCTTGTCGTCAGTGATGGTGCCACCGGCGGCGACCGTCATGTTCTCGTCGACGAGCACCGCGACCAGCTCGGCGACCTGGCCGATCTCTTCGGCGATGCGGTGACACCAGAGGTGGCCGACGCCCTTGAACTCCTGGTGGGCGATCTCCTCGAGCTGCTCCTCGTTCACGTCACCGCCAACGCCGACGAGCACGAAGTTGGTGCGAGGCAGCCGGCCCGCGAGGGTCTCCTTCGCCACCCACTGGGAGAGCTCGAAGATCTCGTTCTCGTCGTGGATTTGGCCGTCGGTGATGAAGACCGCGCACCCGCGTTTCGCGCCCTGCTTCGCCTGCGTCTTGAGGTACTCGATGTAGTCCTTGATCGCGGGCGCGAGCATCGTGCGGGTGCCCATCTCGCGAGGCCCGGGGAACTGGTACTGGCCGACGTCCTTGCCCTTGAGCTCGCCAAGCACCTCGACCTTGGTCCCGCCGTCACCGCAGGCCCAGTACGCCACTCGCAAGAGCCCGTTGCGGTCCTTCGTCGCGAGGTACTCGAGCATCCACCGGACTTGCGGCTCGACGAGGTTCGACGCCGGGTCTGGCTTTCGCCCGAACAGCCAGTCGAGGAACTTGTTCGACTTCGCCTTGTACTCGTACTCCTCCTTCATCGACGCCGAGCCGTCCATGTAGAGGGCCATGTCGAGGCCCTCGACGGTGGGGTCGTGCAACAAGGTGGCGGTGACCTTCCCACCCTCGAAGTGCAAATCAGAGAACGGCTCGACCGGCTTTTCGTGACCCATGGGCCCTCCGCGATTGAGTGGGTGACGCTACTCGAAGTCCTTCATCCAGTCGGGCTTCCCCGTCGATGGCGCGGGCTCGGGCCTCGTGGGCTCCGCTGGTTTTCCTTGATCGAAGTCGGCCATCCACGCAGGGCTCCCTGCAGCCGGGGTGACACTGACGACGCGCTCCGGCGGGCGGCCTTCGCTCTGATGCGCGCTCACGAAGTCTCTCATCCAGTCGTCGTTGCGCGGCGCGGACGTGCGGGGAGGTGCGCGCGTGAGCGGCGCGGAAGACGCGGAGCCGAACGTCGGCGCCATGGCTCTCGCGTCCTGCACCCGGTCGAACACCGTCGACACCCTCGGCGCCGGCCAGTCGTCCATGAGCGCCAGCGCGCGCGTGCAGCAGTCGGCGAGCTCGTCGACGCGCGCGTGAGGGCCCGGCACCACCTTCGGACTCGCGACGAACAGCTTCGAGAGCTTCGAGCGCTTCTTCCCATCCAAGTCGCCTTGGAGCTGCTCGAGGAGCTGGTGAATGACGAAGCGCACCTGGGCGCCATTGCCGCCGGCGTCTGCCAGCTCGGGTGGGGGCACCGGCAGGGCGAGGATGAAGCCCGTGCCCTGCGCGAGCAGCTCGTCCGACTCTCCGGGGAGGAGGAGGCCGTGGCTCAGCTCGACGCCGCCTCCCGTCTGGCTCGCCGAGGCGCCGAAGCGATGCGGCACGGAGCGAAGGAACGCCTCGAGGACGTCGGCGCGCGTGACGGCGAGCTGCCCTTGTCGCGCCTCGAGCGGCAGCTGCTCCGAGACTGGCCCGAAGAGCGTGCCGTAGAGGAAGACCGGGTCGTTGAGGGTGTTCGCGTCGCTGAGCTGCTCGACGACCTGGAGGTCGAACAACCAGAGCTGATCGACCGCGAGGTGACGAGGCGCGCGCTTCGCCGAGACCTGATGGAGGACGAGCTGCTGGTGCGCGCTCTCGTAGAAGCGGCCTGGCTCTCGCGCCGAGGCCACCGAGAGGCGCCCGGAGGGATCGACCCCGACCGCGAGCAGCTGCTCCCGTACGAACCGATCGCCGATGCTGAAGAGATCGAGCGACTGCGCGAGCCGGGTCTCGTCCCCTCCGCTGGGTGCGGGGCTCCGGGCAGGGGTGAAACGAGACGGCCAGCGGCTCACTCGGGGCTCCTTGGACCGTGACGATGCGACGAAGCCGCGCCCGAGAGAACGAGAATCGGTCACCGCGCCCGGAGTCCTCTCGCACCTCGGTCGATCAGCGCAGGCTCGCCGAAACGGCCAGCGCGCACCGCGTCACCTCGCCCTCGTCACTCGCAGCGGGCGAGGCACTGGTGCTGCTCACAGCTCCAGCGCACCGGGCCGCCGCCGCACGGCGTGGCCAACCCGGCGGGGCAATCGGCCTCGGTGACGCAGGTTCCGTCGAGCGTGCAGCGCCTCCCTGCAGCCGCGTCGAGCCGGCAGAACTGGCCCCGCTCGCAGACCTCGGGGCCACTCGCGCACGGCCGCCCCTCTCCCCACTGGCAGTTCCCTCGATGGAGCACGGTCGCCTGCGCCGCCTGCGCGACGCACGGGTTTCTGAAGCTCGCGAAGGTGAGGCTGCACACCGGGTCGTAGCTGGTGTTCGCGCAGAGCTGCCAATCGATGCACACCTGCTCGGCGCGACAGCTGGTGATCGGGTCGAGCCCTCCTCCGACTGAGATCTGGTTGGTGCCGCAGCGCTTGGGCTCGAGCAGGGGGCACGACTGGCAGCAGCCGCCCTCGCATCGCACCGAGCCGAGCTGTCCACCCGCGGCACAGACCCACGCGTCGTCGCAGCGGAGCGACTGAGCGGTGCACTGCTGACAGGACTCGTCGTAGCGGTCGGTCTTCCCGTCGCAGTCGTCGTCACTGGAGTTCGCGCAGAGCTCGAGGGCGCCAGGGTGTTGCTCGCGTCGCCCGTCGTTGCAGTCGCCCTTCTGCTTTCCGGGGCAGGTGAGGCCGGGTTCGTTGGTGAACGCGAAGCCGTCTCCGTCGTCGTCGCGGCAGGGGTCGAGCTCGCACCAACCTGGCGCGCAAGGGCAGCTGGTGCACACGACGGGCGCTCTGCAGACGTGACGAGGCGGGCATTGGGCATCGGCGCGACACCCGGGAACGCAGGTCGCGTCGAGGGCACCGTTACAGCCCTCGCAGACCATGCCGGCGGGACACGACTCGTCAGTCTCGCAGCCGGCCGTGAGGAGCGTCGGCCCGTTCTCGGTTCCGCGCGCCGGCAGCCGGTCGGCGCCGCAGCCGATCAGCCACACGAGCATCAACTTTCCGAGGGCGCGGCGCATCGAGCCCGGGCGTCAGCAGGGAGCGTGCCGACGCGAACCCAGCCGAAGCGCGCGAGAAGTGGAGCGTGGTGGCTCAGCCCTCCTCGGATTCCCAGCGGGGCGGCTTCCAGGCGCCCTGGGGGGCTCCATAGAAGGCGTCGGGGTCGACCTTCAACGGCTCGAACGGCTCACGGGCGAAGCGAATTCGTCCCAGCACGGGTGGCTCGCCCGCCCCGCGTGGCTCGACGGCGACGAGGTTGGTGTGCCCCCGAATGGCGAGCTTGCCGGTGGTGAGGTTGTCGACGCGGTAGTGGAAGTCGAGCGCGACGCGACCGAGCTTGGTGAGGGCGACCCGAATCGAGAGGAGGTCTTCGTAGCCGACGAAGCTGTCGTAGCGGACGTTGAGCTGGCGCATCGCGAGCCAGTGGCCGCTGCGGGTGAGCTCGGCGGGCGTCTGGTGGAAGCGGCGGAAGAAGGACTCGCGACCGCGCTCGAACCAGGAGGCGACGTTGCCGTGGTGCACGAAGCCGAGCCCGTCGGTCTCGGAGAAGGTGACTCGGTGTTCGACGTGCGCGGTGACCGCGTCCCACTTCACCTTCGCCTCGGAGGTGCCCATGTGCGGCCGCTTCTGGACTCGTGGGCCGGCGCCGTCAACGATAGATGGACGCGCGATGTCGAAGGCCTTCACCAGCGAAGAGACGGAAGACACCTCGGTGGCGGGGCGCACGGTTCAGCGTGTCGCGCGAGGGCAGGAGCGGCCCATCACGCCCGAGGGCCACAAGGCGCTGGTGAACGAGCTCGCGCGGCTCGAGACGGTGGAACGAGACGCGGTGAAGGCGCTGCCGACCGAGCACGAGCGCGAGGCGGCGAAGCGGCAGCTCGAGGCGCGGCGAGCGATGGTGGCGGCGACGCTCGAGAACGTGAAGGTGGTGCCGCCGTCGAACGCGAACGACGGGGTGGTGCGCTTCGGGAGCACGGTGGAGCTGGAGTGGGAAGATGGCCGGCGCCAGACGCTGCGCCTGGTGGGGCCCGACGAGGCCGACGTGAAGAAGGGCTGGCTGTCGGTGGAGGCGCCGCTCGCTCGGGCGCTCCTCGAGGCGCGTGAAGGCAGCACCGTGGAGATCGAGCGCCCACGCGGCATCGAGACGGCCCTCGTGAGACGAAGCCGAGAGCGGGAGTGATGAGCGGAACGTCACCTGCGCTCACCATCCTCGCGAAGAGCGAGCGCGGAAGGCGCAGTCGAACTGGAAACTCGTGAGCGAACGCTCAGCGAACTCACCCCGCCAGGAGCTCCTTCAGCAACGCGGCGTTCTGCGGGTCCGACTTGATCAACGCGTGGAACGCCCGCTTTCGTGCCTCTTCGTCGCGCGCGAAGACGAACGCCATCGACGCATTCCGGTAGGCCGCCGCGCGCATCTTGGTGAACGACTCCGCGAAGGCCGCGTCGGGCTCGGTGAGGAGCTCGGCCACCTCGAGGAACTGCTTGGCGGCGGGGCCCACCTTCCCGCTCTCGTAGGCCTCCTTCGCCTTTCGAAAGAGCGCGCGCGCCTGATCGTGGCGCGTCGGCAGCTGATCGCGAGCGGCGGCATAGGGCAGCGCGCAGAGCTCTGGAGGCGTCGGTTGATACCCGTGTCCTTGGTTCATGGCGTCCTCACGGCTGCGGGTGATGCTTGGCGAAGTACTTGTACTGCTCGGGAGAGTTCTTCTTCAGGTAGTCCCGATCACGCACGTAGAGCGCGTAGGCCTCGGCAAAGTTCTCGACCGTCGACTCGGCGCCATAGGGCGAGACGTCTTGGTGGCCGCGCTTGTCCTTCGCCCGCGCCTCCTCATAGTTGGCGCGAGTCGTGCTCTTGAGCACGTCACCGTCGGGCGTCTGCTCGGTCATCGAGATCGCATCGAGCGCCTTCTGCTTGTCGGCGGCGTCCTTCTTGAGTGGGGCGAGCTCACCGTCGGCCGTGCGGCGGTCGCGAATGGCGGTCTCCAGCTTGTCGGTCGCCTCGGTCCAGTCGCTCGCCCGAAAGCTCTTGGGGTGCTCCGACATGTCGATCTTGTCGCGCTTGCCCTTGGCCGTCGCGAGGGCCTTCTCGGCGGCCTCCACCTGCTTCGGCGTCTTCGCGACCGACAGATCGTGGAGCGCGTTGGTGACGCCCCCCTGCGCGTTGAGAAAGTCGACCCCCTTCTTGTCGCCGGCGCGCCCGAACTCCTTGATGGCCCAGTTGACCGTGCCCGAGTCGTCCTCGGCGCCCCAGGCGCGATTCTCGGCCTCCTTCGCGCGGGTCGCTCTCTTCTCGGCGTGAGCCATCGCGTCGAATGCCTTGTTCGCCGCGGCCTCTGCGTCGTGCATCTGGCGCTGCTCGACCGCGTGACCGGCCTCGTGAATGATCGCGTGGATCGAGTACGTCCGCGTGCCGCCTGCACCCTCGTTGGCGAAGTCGTCGAAGACGGCGATGGCCCGGCGCTCACCATGCTCGTTGGGCCGATACTCGGCGCCTGCGTCCGCATCGCCGCTCCGGTGATCGCGGACGAGGTCCATGCCCTTCAGCACGGCTTGGTCCTTCGCCGGCATCATCGAGAAGCCCTCGTAGGCCCGAGTCAGCTCCTCGGCGCTCCACTTCGCGTTCCCGCTCTTGACCGAGACCCCGAACTTCTTCTCGATGGCCTCCTTGGCGAGCGCGCAAGCGGCCTTCTCGATCGCCTCCGCCGAGGCCTTGGGGTGCGCCTTCTTCGCCTGCGCGAGGAAGTCGGCGTCGGCGGCGCGCGCGGGAGGCTCTTTCCCGAACTGAGACGCGTTGTTCCGGTGCTCGTGGACGATGGGTGTCGCTGGCTTCGAGGTGCGAGGACCGCCGGCGGCGTTGACGGCGGTGCGCTGCGCCGCGACGAGGTTCTGCAAGTCGGGCCGCGCCGCATAGGTCGTGGGGCTCGCCTTGAAGCGGCCGCTCACCGACATCAGCTTCTTCTTGGGAGCGTCGTACCCTTCGGCCGAGGCCGGTTCAGGCAACGGCGGTGGTGCTGGAGGCGCCTCGACATCGGCCGCCTTGGTGGGAGCAGGTCCCGACGTCCGCGCCGGTGTGCTGACGCCCTTGTTCTTGATCCCCTCGATGCCCATGCCGCCCCCTTGTGTCGATTTCGCGATGCCTACGCAATCGTCACGCCAGCGCCGGGCCAAGCCTCTCACGCACTTGCGGCCCCACCCTTCACCTCGTCATGTGACATGCCGCAGGTCCGTCATGGCGGAGCGCACGGTCGACGATGCCGAGAAGCCGCAACGCTCAGCCCGGCGGCCAGCCGAGGCGACGGCCGGCGAGCAGGTGCAGGTGCACGTGGAAGACGGTCTGACCCGCGTCGCCGTTGCAGTTCATCACCAGGCGGTAGCCCGACTCGGAGAAGCCCAGTTGCTTCGCGTAGGCCGCGGCGGCGACGGTGAGGTGGCCGAGCAGCTCGCGGTCGGCGGCGGTCGCGTCGTTGACGGTCGAGAGGTGCCGCTTGGGAATGAAGAGCGCGTGCGTCGGCGCTTGGGGGTTGATGTCCAAGAAGCCGATGCAGTGCTCGTCGTCGTGGACCTTCTTGGCGGGAATCTGGCCCGCGATGATCTTGCAGAAGAGGCAATCCATGGAACGCGGAGGCTACACCGAGTTGGCGCGCGCGCTCGTGAGGAAGGTGGGTTTGGGCTGGCGCTCGAGGACGACGACGGCGTCTCCCACGCGCACGGTGCCGGGGCCGCGGTGAACCGCGTTCTGGCCGAAGATGGCGCCGAAGGGCTGGAGGGTGCGGGTCGCGGCGAGGTCGGCGAGCGGCGCCGAGCCCTCGGGACGGGCGCCGGTGCGTTGGTCGGTGGTGATGACGACGCAGCGGGAGCACGGCTTGACGAGGTCGAAGACGACGTCGCCGATTTGAACCGTCTTCCATTCGTCTTCGGCCCAGGCCTCCGCTCCGTCGATGACGAGGTTGGGGCGGAAGCGCTCCATGCCGAGCGGTGTCGAGCGGTTGGCGTTGAAGGCGTCGAGCGAGGCGGCGTTGGTGAGGAGCGCCGGGTAGGCGTCGGCGAAGCCGGTCTGCGCGTCGGGGCGCGGAGAGAACTTCGGGTCGAGGGCGCGCCGAGTCGACTCGGGCATGCGCACGAGCCGGAGCGGCCGTCCGAGCCGTGAGGAGAAGAAGGTCGCCGCGGCGTCTCCACAGTCGACGGCGTCGACGGTGTCCTTCCAGACGGTGACGCGCATCGGAGCGCCCGGCGCGTCGAGGGCGACGTCGAGGGTGGCCTCGTCAGGTGCTCCGAGCCGGAGCGCGCCGTCGAGGATCAGGGCAGAGAAGGTGGCGAGCCGGCCGTCGGTGCGCTGGGTGAGGAACAGCCCGTTCTCGTCGACGAGCATGAAGGCGCGGTCGAAGCGTGGGCCGCGTGCGCCGAGCTCGAGCGATTGCGCGCTCACTCCACGCAGCGACTTCACGGGGTAATGGGAGAGACCGGCGAGGCGCATCAGGAGGCCAGAAAAGAAGACGGGCCCGACTCGTACTGAGCCGAGCCCGTCGAGTTCTGCGCGTCAGCCCTTACGGCGTGAAGCGCAGTGCATTCGTGGTGTCGACCGAGCTCGCCGTGTTGTACGAGTGGAGTGCGCCCGCCGAACCTGTCGCATTCTCGAGGCCGACCGTTGCGCTTCCGCCGGAAACCCGTGCAGCAGTGCTGCTGCCGGCCGTGAGCGTGCAGTAGTGGAACTCGATCACGTTCGTCGTCTCATACAGTTTCACTTGGTAGCCCAAGTTCGACGTGCTCGCGGCATAGATGATGCTGTCGAACCACTCGAGCACCATTCGCCGGTTCGGCGCCGTTCCGATGGTCGCGTATCGAATCGACGTCGTCGCGACGGAGTTCTGGTCATCCCAGAACGGAGCAGCAAAGCCGTTCGGCGTGGCCGAGTTCGGAATGTTCGCGTTGAAGTAGTCAGGCACCGCGACCGCGCTCGAAGCGAGGAAGTGCATCAAGCCGTTCGTGTCAGCCGCGAAATGGGTCACCGGAGCGCCAAAGAAGTTGAAGGCGATCGGGAGAGCGGTGGTGGCACTCGCGGCCTCGTCCCCCGCCGTCGGAGTGGTCGTCGAGTCGAGCAGCACGACCGGTGAGCTGAGGGTCTCGCAGGCCGCGGGGATCGTGGTCTTGGTGTACGCGGGAGGAGGAATGACCGCCGTCGAGGTCTGGAGTTCGAGCGAGCCGGTCGACGTCGTGGAGTAGCCATCGAGCAAGAGGAAGACGGTTCTCGTCGAGGTCGTCGACGGGTTGTCGACGGTGATCGTCTCATTTCCGCTGCTGGTGCTGTCCGCTCCGGCGAGGCAGACGATGCCAGTGCCCATGCCCGTTCCGCAGTTGCTCGCAGGGGAGTCGACCGCGTTGAGCACGAGATCCCAGTTCGCCGTCGCTCTCACCGTGAGCCGAGAGTTCACCGGAATCGTGACGGAGTAGACGCCGTCTGGCGCCGTCGAGGCGCTCGCGACACCCGCACAAAGACCGGTGTCCACGAAGGAGTAGGTGTTCGCGCGCGCAGTGAAGTCAGCCACGATCGTGCCGTTCGCCGAGATCGAAACTGGGGAGGCACAGTCGACGCCTGGGTTGACGGTGCTCGGAACGGCGGCGAAGCCGAAGCCAATGTCGAAGGTGTCCGGCGTGATGGTGCCTGCTCGCCGGTCGACGACGACAAAGACCGTCTTCGAGGAGCCAGTCGCGTTGTCGAAGTTCATGACTTCCGCGCCCGTGGACGTTGCGTCGGCGCGCGCGCCGCACGTGACCGGGTTCGCCGAACACGCAGTTGCGAGGCCGTCGATCGTGCTCAGTGACAGGTTCGCCGATGCGCTCGTCGCGTTCACCGTCAAACGAGTCATCGACGGCACGGTGACGGCGTACACCCGATCCGGGCCATCATCGAAGAAGCAGGTCGTGCCCTCGTTGCCTCCGCCGAAGTTGTTCGTGAAGTTGGTGAACGACTCCCCGGTCAACATGGTCGAGGTGGTGATGGGAGCCGCAGCATTCGAGCAGGTGTCGCCGGCCTGGTAGGTCTGGCTCGATGCCGAGAGGTTGAGTGCGAAGGTGCCAGGGCTGGCCGAGCTGGTGTCGACGACGACGAAGACGCTCGATGCGTTCGTGCCAATGTTGTCGAACGTCGAGGCGGCCTGGCCGTTCGTGCCGGCTGCTCCGGTCGCACACGAGAGGACCGAGCTGCAGGTCGCACTGGTGACGATGTTGACGGTGGGATTGAACGAGACTCCACCGTCCGGGAGGGTCGAGGCCGTCGCGGTGGCAGCGAGTCGGCTATTCCCTGGGACGGTCAACTGGTACACCCGGTCGGCGCCGTTCGTGCCCGTCGCACAGCCAGCTCCGGACGCGTAGTCGTTGGCGAAGTTCGCGAGCACTTCCGAGGGCCGCGAGAGCGGGAGCGTCACCACATCGGCGTTGCCACAGGTCTCGCCAGCAGGAACGGCGGTGAAGGCGAAGCTGATGTCGAATGCCGTGACTGCGCTGACTGAACTGCTCGTGTCCACGAGGACGAAGGCATCGACCGTCGAGCTCCCGCCGTTGTTGAACAGGAGGGTCTCGACCGCGTTGTCACCAGCCGAGTTGATGCCTGCGAGGCACGTGTTGGTCGACCCGGCCATGCAGCCAACGGTCAACTGGATGCTCGGGTTCCATGCACCGTTAGGCGTCACCGCGACAGTGAGGCGCTGCCCGCCAGGAATCGAGACGCGGTAGGTGCGGTCAGGACCGAAAGTGCCGAGCGGGGCGCAGTTGGGTTGGCCCGTCCACTGGTAGTTGTCGGTGTAGGTCGAGAGCGCCTGAGCAGTCAGCGTGGTGTTCGTCGTGATCGACGTCATCGTCGCTTCGCACGTGTCACCAGGAAGTGAAGCCGAGCCACCCGCCGTGCCACCTGCAGTCGAACCACCTGCGGTCGAGCCACCTCCCGCGCCACCTGCCGTCGAGCCACCTGCGGTCGAACCACCTGCGGTCGAACCACCTGCGGTCGAACCACCTGCGGTCGAACCACCTGCGGTCGAACCACCTGCGGTCGAACCACCTGCGGTCGAACCACCTGCCGTCGAACCACCT
>JBPOIJ010000006.1:0-35052 GCA_052034585.1 Myxococcota bacterium | reverse complement strand
ACCTTCCGGCCGATGCGGTAGTACCAGCGCTGCCCCGCGCGGATCTTCGGATCACGATGGAACAACCGGCGCCAGGCGCGCGGCCGCAGCTGCAGGCCCACCTCCATCGCCTTCACGAAGGCGAGCACCAGCCACGGGGGCAGGTGACGCGTCTCGAGCACCTGGTGCTTGTAGTCCCACCGGCGTCGATCAAGCTGAATGACCCGCCGGCCCTTCGCCTCCTCGAAGAACGCCGTCCACCGGTGTGGCGTCACGTAGAGCAGCTGCACCTGATCCGGATCCGCCTGGAGCAGCTGTCGAAACCCTCGCCAGTAGTCGCGGGCGCGCTCTTCCTCGAAGCCCACCACCCAGGTCGCGAGCGAGAGAATGTCGTGTCGTCGCAGCAGCCGAATCGCCTCGATGTCGACGGTGGTGGTCGAGCCCTTGCGGATCTTCTCCAGCGTCGCCTCGTCGGTGCTCTCGGTGCCGAGCAGGAAGCGGGAAACGCCAGCGCGCTTGTAGAGGTGGAGGAGATCGGCGTCGCGCACGAGGTCGCCAGCGCGAGTCGAGCCCACGATCTCGACGTCGACGTGCTCCTCGATGAGCGCCTCGCAGAGCGCCTTCCAGGCCTTGCGCTGGGAGGTCGGGTTCTCGTCGGCGAGGTTGACGATCTCCACCCCGTGGGTGCGGTGCAGCCAGGCGATCTCCTTCGCGAACGCCTTCGGGTCGCGATGGCGCCAGCGAGTCCAGAAGCCGCGCTGGCCGCAGTAGCTGCAGAGGTGCGGACAGCCACGCGAGAACTGCATCACCACCGCGCGCTTCTTTCCCCAGTAGTGGTAGCGCGAGAAGTCGAGCAGCTCCCAGCCGACTCGGTGCGCGTCGAGATCGTGAAGCATCGGCGCGTCGGGCGTCGCGGTGACTCGGCTCGGCGAGGTCGAGCCTCCACCCGCTCCCAGCTTGCGGAAGGCCAGGCCCTTCACCCGCTCGAGCGGTGTGCCTCGCTCCATCGCCTCGAGGAGCGCCACCACCGTCGCCTCGCCTTCTCCTCGCACGATGACGTCGATCTGCGGCGCCTCGTTCAGGACCTCGCGCCAGTGGTAGGTCGGGAACACGCCGCCGTAGACGATGGGCACGCACGGAAGCCGCTGCTTGATCAGCGCCGTCAGCGTCAGCACCGTCGGGTGCGCGGAGGTCGACCCGGTATGACCGATCAACAGCACCTCGGGCGCGCGACGCACCACCTCTTCCACGATGGTGGCGAACGGCAAGGTGCCCTCGAGCCCCACGTCGTTCCGTCCACGCTGCGACGCGGGCGCGGGCAGATCGGCGTCGAACAGCTCGACCTCGCGGCCAGCGTCGAGGAGCGGCCCTCCGATCGAGAGGAGACCGAGCGGGGGAAGCCGATCGTCGGGGACGCAGCGGCTCCCGATGGCGGTGTGCGGTGGATTCAAGAGGAGAACGCGCATGCCGACACGCTACGCAGCGCGCCCCTCGCGACTTCCCCAGTTCGCGCTCAACGGTCGAAATCGGGGGCTGAACGGCTCAGCCGGCGATTCGCGTCTTCTTTCCTCGCAGGGTGCCCGCCTTGGGCGCGTAGACGATGGAGGGCTGGAGCACGAGCTCGTCGACGCTCGGCGGGAGCCCATCGATCATCGCGTCGAGCAGCTGCGGACGGGTGCACGGCCCCAGGCGCGCCATCGAGACGATCGCCTCGCGGTCCTTCCCCTTCTCCATCGTGAGCTGCCAGCCCGCAGGCAGCCCGGACGAATCGGCGGAAGAGATGGACACCCGCTGGAGGTTCGGGAACGCCGCGCGCAGCTCGTGGAGGAGCACCACCTCCTGCTCGGCTTCTTCGTCTTCGTCCCATTCGTAGGCCGGCTGCCAGAGCCGGGACAGGTGCAGGTGCTCGAGCGACGGCCACGCCGAGGTCGCCAGCGAGAGCTTCGAGAGCGGCCCCTCACCAGAGAGCGTCAGCGACAGCTGCTTGAGCGCCTTCAAGGGCAGCGCGTTGAGCACCTCGGCGTCGGCGAAGCTGACCGACGCGTGAAGCGACTCGAGCTTCGAGACGCCGCCGAAGTCCGCCAGCGCCAAGAGGCCGACGTTCGTGAGGCCCGAGACGTGGCGCAGCCCCGCCATGCGCTTCGAGAAGGGCTGCTCTTCACCCGAGAACCGCAGCGTGTGCACCGACAACCACCACGGCGACTCCGCGAGCTCCGCCGTCTCCTCGGTGAAGGCCGCGACCGCCTCCGAGAGCGAGCCGTACTCGAAGGTGGCCGAGCCGAGCGGCACCACCTGGTTCAGCTCGCCCAGCCAGAACTCACCCTTCTCGAAGAGCAGCTCCTCCGAAGGTCGGCGGGTCTTCATCAGGGCGCCACGCGGGTCGTTCTTCGAGAGGAACATGTCGGCCCACACCCGGCGCGGGCCCTCGGCGAACGGGTCGCTCGCGATCACTTCCAGGCACTTCACGTCGATCGGCTCGAGCTTCTGGGCGGGAAGGGTGACGTCGAGCGGCGGTCGCTCGTCGAAGTCGAGGTCGTCGTCTTCTTCGCCCATGAACCCCGGCAGGCCCGCGTTGGGGAGATCGAGCCAGGCGCGCTGACAGCGGCCGAGCCAGGTGAGCTGGGCACCCGACGGGGTGCGGCGGGCGATGGCGAAGGGCTCGCTCTGCGCCGACGACGGGAGTTCCTGACTGCCCAGCTCACCGCAGTACGCCTGGAAGCAGCGAATCGACAGGCCGTTGTCGTCCCACTCGGGCGAGTGCTCCCAGTCGACGCCGTGGGTTCCTTCCGCCGAGGGCTCGTCGCCCCAGTCGTTGTGGAAGAAGTCGGGCACCGGCTTCGAGGAAGCGAGGGTGGTGAGGTGCACCGCGTCGTTGGCCTCGTCGGCCCAGTACTGCGCGACCGCGAGGAGCACCGACTCGTCCTTGGGTTGGCGCTTGAAGTGCTCGTTCAGCCACGGCCCGAACGCCTTCATCCACTTCATTCGCTCGATGCTCGGGCTCTTCACGCCTTCGTCGTCAGCCATGGGCGCCTCGGGGGAGTTTGGTCGAAGGTGACACTCGGGATCAGTTGCACGCCGCGGCGCAGACGCCCATCGCGGTGATGAAGTTCGGCGCGAGCAGATCGCAGTGGCCCGACTGGCAGCCACCGTTGCTCGTGCACGCCGCCCCGTCGGCCCGAGGCGCCTGGCAGGTTCCGCCCTGGCCGGTCGGCGGTCGCACGCCTCCGTCGGGCAGAATGCACTCGCCGCTGAGGCAGGAGGACGGGAAGTTGTCGACGCACGGCTGGCCCTGCCGCCCAGCCGACACGCACATGCCCTGATCGCACGCCGCGAACGGGTTGCACCTGCCGCCGATGCACGGCTGGCCTGGCGCAGGGAGCTGCGCACAGCGGAATTGCCCGGCCGTGCTCGTCACCAGACAGCTCTCGCCTGGCGCGCCACACGACTCGGGGCGAGCGCCATCGCAGGTCTGGCCGGCCGCCGCCTTGCGCGCGCAGATGCTCGTGGGCGTGCAGTAGCTGTCGGAGGTGCAGTTCGATTGCGACGAGCAGGGAGTGCCTCCATCGGCCGCGGTGCAGACGCCGTTGGTCGTGCTCGAGCAGAACTGCCCCGTGCCACACGCAGAGTGAACGCTGCAGCGGTCGCCCAGCATGGGCGCCCCGCAGGTGCCGGCGGTGTTCATGCCTCCGTCGTTCACCACCACCTTTCCGCGGCACTCATCGAACCCGGAACAGAAGCGGGTGCTCGAGCACGGCTGCCCGGTGGTGACGGTGGCGCTGCGGGCGCAGGTGCGGGAGACGTCGTCGCACTGTCCGCTGACGCACTCGCTCGAGAGCCGGCAGGGTGCACCGAGGGCGGCGAGGGGAGCGCAGTGGCTGGTCGCGTCGCAGGCGAGGCCGGTCGCGCAGTCGGAGGTCGCGAAGCAGGCGCCGCCCGCGTTCAGCTTCGGCCCGCACACCTGCCCGCTGCAGCGCAAGGTGTCGAGGCACTCGGCCGTCGTCCCGCAGGTCGCGCCCGCCGTCTTCCGGGTGCGGCAGATGCGCTGCGAGTCGCAGTACGAGTCGGCTGCGCAGGAGAAGCTCAGACAGGGCTGACCGTTCGTCGGGAGCGCGGCGCAGGCGCCGTTCTGGCACGCCATGCGAGGGCCGCACTGGGTGCTGAAGTTCTGGCACGGCGTGCCCACCGGCGGGTCGTTGCGGCAGACGCCCGACGAGCAGAAGAAGGGTGCGGTGCAGGTGCCGTCGGCGCGGCAGCGCTCGCCCAGGTTGCCGCCCACCGTGCAGGAGCGCATGCAGACCGCCCCGTTGCAGGACAACATCGAGTCGGTGCAGTCGCCGCCGCTGAAGCACCTCCCGTTCGCCGCCGCCATCGGTCGAACGACGCCGCGACATGCGGCGAGATCGGGCGAGCTGAGCGGGCACTGGAGCGCGTTGACCGCGGCGAGGCAGGCCTGGCTCGTGGCGGTGTCGAACGAGGCGGTGCCCTTGCTGACCGAGAGCTCGGTGATCGACCCCGAGAAGTCGAGGCCGTAGATGGCGAACAGGTTGCGAATGAACTGCCCGCAGTCGCTCGAGCTGTTCGACGGCAGCTGGCCGCACTCGATGGCCTTCTGGCAGTAGGCGTTCGCGAAGGTGGTGAGGAAGGCGCCGTAGTTCCCCGACGACCCGCCTCCGCTGTTGCCCCCACCCGCCGAGCCCGCGCCGGTGTTGCCCGCGCCCGCGTTGCCCGGCTGGCAGGTGCCCATGACGCACGAGTCGGAGACCGAGCAGGTGGTGCACGCCGAGCCCGCCTTGCCGCAGGTCGAGTTCGAGGCCGACTGACACTTCCCGGCGGCGTCGCAGCAGCCGAGCGGGCAGGTGGCCGCGGTACACTGCGACGGCGGGCTGCACGAGGGGAACGACGACGCCGCGACGCCCAGGAGGAAGCCGACGACGAGAGGGAAGGTTCGCATGGCGGTGCGATACCACAGTCGCGCGGTGTAGGGTCGCAGGCGGATGCTGATCTCCCTCGTGGCGACGCTGCTCGCTCAAGCGCCCGACGCCGGCGCGCCGCCACCCCCTGCGGAGGTCGAGCCGCCCGTGCACTTGTCCGCTGGCGCCGAGGCCGAGCTCGGGGTGCTTTCGTCGGGCTGGGCCGAGAACGGGCTCGATCCCCTGTTCGGGGTGCGGCCGATGCTGGGCATGCGCGTCGGCGAGGTGTTCTCGGTTCAGCTCGGGCCGCTCCTGCGCTTCCGGCTCATCGACACGCCTCCGCTCGATCGCTCGAGGGATCTCGGCGGGGTGGTGCGCGGGCAAGACTGGGATCGTTCGGGTGACTTCGGAGAGCTGCTCCAGCAGCTCCGCATCGCAGAGGACACGAGCGCCTTCCGCCTCCGCGCCGGCCCGATGCACAAGAAGACGCTCGGGCTGGGGCACCTGCTCTTCCGCTACTCCAATCGCCTCAACGCCGATGCACGCCCGGCCGCGGCGAGCGCGGTGCTCGACGTCGCCTTCATGCACTTCGAGCTCTTCGCGTCCGATCTGCTCGCGGGCCGCCTCTTCGCGGGCGAGGTCACCTGGGACATCGCGCGCTCCTTCACCGACGATCGCGCCACCCATGGCAGACACCTGCTCTCGCTCTCGCTCGGTCACGACTTCGCGGTGGGCACGCCGGCGGCGAACCGGGGCCAGGGCTGCCCGAAGGAAGAAGGCTGCGCGGTGCTCCCGGCGACGCTCGTTCACCTCGACGCCTCCTCGGTGCTGGTGCGCGGGCAGACGCTGTCGCTGATGATCCTCCTCGGCATGGGCGCCCGAGCGAACGCAGCGCGCGACTTGGGGTTCCTCGCCGGCGCCGCGATGGACGTGCGCATTCCCGGCGTCGAGCTGTCGTTGCGCGCCGAAGGCCGAAAGCAGGCGGGTGGGTTTCGGCACGGCTACTTCGGCCCGCAGTACGAGCTCTCGCGCTTCTCGGGCATGGGCTTCTCGCTGCCGCAGCTCGCGAACGAGGCGCTGCCCGATGCGTTCTCGGTCTTCGGCGAGGGGCGCTTTCGGCTCGCCCGGTTGGTCACCATCGACGGCGCAGTCGAGGCCTTCACGGTGGGGCGCACCGACTTCGACGTCACCCTGCTCGTCGAGCTGCTCGAGGGCAAGTTCACGGCCGAGGCGCGCACCGGCGCGGTCGGGCTGGGGCAGACGCCGCGCTGGCTCCTCACGACCGGCTTCCGCTGGAGAGTCTTTCCGTCCTTCTACGTGCTGGGCTCGGGTGGCACGGTCTTCTTTCCCCAGGAAGACGGGCGCTTGGTGCGTGGGGTGACGGTGTCGGGTGGCGTCGGCGTCGACATCGAGCGGTAGATCGATTCCAGCCCTCGTGCGTTCGAGTCTCCACCTCGCTGGTGGAGATTCACCGATGAAGCTCTCTCGCCGTTTCCTGCTCGCCTCGGCCGCTGCCTCCGTCGCCGCTCCCGCCTTCGCAGAGGAACGCTGGGGCGTGCGGCCCGACCCGACGTTTCGAGAGGTCATCGATCGGGTCGTCGCGATGCCGATGGACGCGGACCTCCAGGCGCGGGCGAGCCGGCGCGGCCTCGGAGTGATGAACGTGATGTGGGAAGACACCGGCCGCTTCGAGGGCTCGTCGGTGGGGCCGAACATCAGCGACCTGACGCTCCAGGTGCGGGAACGAATCGGTGACGGCGTGCGCACCTCGCTCCTCCCGGTGATTCGCGCCCCGAACTTCACCGACACCACCGCCGACGTGCAGGCCGACAAGCTGTGGATCCGCGTCGGCAACGAGCGCGACGGCGCGACGAAGAAGGCGGTGAAGCTCACCGACGTGCTCCGAAACGTGCGCGAGTACCTCACCGCGCCTTCGAGTCTCAAGGGCTCGGGCAACGTGCTCGCCAAGCGCGACACCCACTTCCTCGTCTCGGCCCAGCACGTCTTCGTCCCGCTCCCGAAGGAGGGGAAGGCCGAGTTCAACCCGGTGCTCTTCAACTACCAGTCGAGCCCGGGGAACCCGGCGGTGCTCTCGATGCTGGTGACGCGCGAAGGCCTCTCGGTGCGAGTCATCGAGAACAAGCCGGGTGATCAGTCTTTCCAGGGTTGGGGCCAGCAGCTGTTCTTCAACGATCGCGGCCAGCGCACCACCTTCACCGCCGAGCGGAAGAGCGCGGTGGCGAACCGCATCGCCTCGGGCAATGGCACCAAGGCCGACGACGGCGCGCTCGACGAGGGCGCGGACATGATGATGCTCGTGCAGGTGCCGCTGAAGTTCCGAGCCCCGCCGCGGGCGGCCTTCGGAGGACTCGATCTCATGCCGGCGATGTCGAGCGCACTGGAAGGGGCTGCCGAGGGCCAGAAGTCCAGGCGCGAGTCCGACGTCGAGCAGGCCGTCATCGGCCACGGCGACGCGCTGGGGCCCTTCGAGGAGTGCGGAGACTTGGACCTCGTTCGCGACGAGCGCTTCCCAGTGCGGGTGACCGTGCAGTTCTACAAGGCGACCAGCAACGGGGTGATCTCCGAGTCCGACCTGGCCGACGTCGACCGCTCCATCAAGCGCGTGTACGAGAACGGCGACTTCGTGGGCTCGCTCGTCGTGCCCTCGGCGCAGGACCGCTGCCGCCCGACGAACTGGCTCGAGCGCACCTTCGGCTTCAGCTTCTGAGGCCGCTACTTCGCGCCGAGCGCCTGCACGGTCCCACTGCTCGTCAGCCGCGTGTTCACCTGCGACGGCATGCCGTAGTACCGAACGTTGCCGGAGCTCGAGATCGTCACCTCGAGCCGCTCGGTGACCCACAGCGTCACGTCGCCAGAGCTCGAGATGGTGACGTCGGCGCTCCGGCTCTGCACCCCGCCGACCCCGACGTCGCCGCTGCTGCTGACCTCGATGGTCTGGCTGCCGACCGAGCCACTGCCGACGCTGATGTTGCCCGAGCTGGTGATGGCGGACTTGAGGGTGTCGCCCTCGAACGACGTCACCTTGATCGTGCCCGAGCTGCTCGTGCGCAGGCTCAGCGTGCCAGAGGTCAAGGCCGGCGCAGTGACGTCACCCGAGCTCGAGGTGATGATGCCGGTCAGCGTGGGAACGGTGAGCAGATAGGACAGGCGGGCGACCGGGCGGAGATCGGTGTTCCACGCGGTGCCCAGGGTGAGCTCGTTGCCCGAGACGGTGCTCGTCAGGCTCGGGAGCAGATTCTCATCGCCGCTGATCAGGATCGTGGCTGGCGAGCCGAGGCGAACCTCCAGGTCTCCGGGCATGGCGAGGTTGACGCGCGTGACGCCGGTCACTGGTCGCTCGACCGAGCCGAGCTGGCCGTTGCCGATGACGACGATGGTGGGACCGCATGACACGAGGAACAAGGCCGCAACGAGCGTTCGCCGCATGGGGCACCTCCGAGCCTGCGCCAGCATTCGCGGTGCCAACGCTGAACGATTGTTTTGACGGAAGCGCTCGGGGGGCGGTGCTGAAAACCTTGCGGGTCTCGCGCCTCAGCTCACTTCTGCTTCTTGGTTCGGGTCGGCGCGGGCTTCTTCGGCGTCGCGTTCCCCGGAGCGGCCGTGCTCTCCGGAGGCGCGAGCGCTCCGTCGCCGTGATGATCCCACTCGCCCTTGCCGCCGATGGAGATCCACTCCTTGCGCGACGGCAGCGGCAGGCACCGCACCCAGCTCGAGTCGTGCGCGAGCGTGCCCGTCTGGGTCAGCTCGAGATCGAAGAACACGAAGGCCTTCGCCGACGGGTCGAACACCACGAAGCCGTCGGTGAGCGGCGCGGTCGACATCACCGAGTGCTTCAGGCGCCGACTTCGTCCTCTCGGAGAGAAGAGCACCAGCTTGTCGTCCTTCCCGTCGAAGCCCGCCGTCTTCTTGCGCGCGGTGGTGAGCACGGCCCCACTCGGGTGCACCGCCACTCCGATGAACTTCTCGTCGGCCGACGGCTCGAAGGAGCTCAGCTCGCGCCGCGTTCGGAGATCGAAGCTCGCGACTCGGCCGCCCTCCGCGAGCCAGACGGTGCGGCCGTCACGCGGATCGAAGACGTCGACGGTGAAGAGCGTCGTCGCTCCATGCGCCTCACCTCGCTGGCCTTCGAGGCGCCCGGTGGGCTGGCCAGTCTGTCGGTCGATGCAGAGGAGCGGCTGCCGCCCGTCGGCCTGCGCGAGCACGACCGAGTCGCCGAGGAGCTTGATCACCGTCGACAGGCCCTCGGTTCCGTGGAGCGCCGTCGCCCTGCCGACCGCGGTGATGAGCCAGAGCGTGCCGTCCTTCTTCCACTCGACACGCGCCCCATCGCGGCCCCAGAGCGCGCCCTTCGACGGCTCGCGCACCGTGCCGCTTCGGAGATCCCACACCTTGCCGCGCGCCGCGACGTGATGCGGCCCGGCGACGACGACGGTCTCCACTTCGGACGCACGGCCCGGTTGTTTGTAGCGCCGCAGCAGGTTCATGCCGCGTCCCTCATACAACGGAGGTCACCAACTCCGCTGACGGAACTCGAGCAACCACTCGTCGAGCGCCGCGACGGCTCGTTCACTGGGCTCCTCGGGGAGCACGCTCTTCTCGGCGGCCGCCTCGAGCATGGCGAACAGCTCGCTCACCCGCTCTCTCCACGCGAGGGACAACGCGTCGGGCAGCGGCGCCTTCTCACCCTTCGTCTTCGCGGTGATGAGCTCCTGTGCGTCGGTGAGCCGATACCTCGAGAGCAGCGGGTTCACGTCGATGGCCACCTCGCCCTGCTCGAGCAGGTGCACGCCAGTGAGCGTCGTCCGCAGCACGTAGAGCAGCTTCTTCGCCGAGGAGAAGCCGGTGCCTTCCCACTCCCGCTGCTGCTGCCGCGCGAAGCCCTGGTAGTGGCGAAAGACCCGCCGCGAGAGCACGCCCTTCACCAAGGGCCGCAGGCTCGTCAGCTCCGGCGCCTCGTCGAAGCGCAGGTGCCCCAACAGCCGCTCGACGAAGTTCCCGTTGCCGCTCACCACCCCGCGCAGCACGTGCAGCACCTCGTTCGAGGAATAGTCGACCTCGACGCCCTCGATGACGGTGATGAGCTCCTTCTGTCGAGAGCGGGGCGCGATGGCGAGCAGCTCCCGGGTCGGCTCGACGTGCACGGCCTTGAGATCGAGGTCCGAGTCGGGCGAGGGAAACCCGTACGCGTGCGCGCCCGAGAGAGACACCACGAGGTGCCGCCGCTCGAGGCGCTCCTTGGCGAGGAAGTCTTCGGCGACCTGGTGCTGGTGCTCGGTGAGGACGTTCACGACACCGCGCGCGCGGCCGCGAGATCGCGCTCGAGCTCGGCTTTCCGGGCCGCCTGCTCCTCACTCGAGGAGAAGGTGATGCCCTTGAAGTCGTGCTGCGCGTCTTCCATCACCCGGCCCAGGCCCTGCTTGTCGATGAGCCCGCGCTTGAACGCCTCGGTCGCCGCCCCCACGTAGGTGTCGAAGACGAACACGCCCTTTTGGGCGAAGTCGGCCTTCGCCGCGTCGTCGAGGTGGGTCACGTTGTGAATGAAGACCGCGCGCATGTCGCCGCCCTGCGCCGCCGCTGCCCGGGCACCGAAGATCGCGTCACCCTGGCCGGAGTCGCCCAAGAAGACCGAGCCGTACTCCGGGTAGAGCTGGTTCACCTGCTGCCAGTTGTCGAACTTCTTGTTGGCGATCGACTCGTTGCCGATGAGGTGCGCGAAGTCGCCGGACAGCACGGTGGACTTGGTGACGCCGTTCTTGTCCATCATCTCGCGGGTCATGTGCTCCGACACGCCGGCGCGATCGTACGGCCGCGCCGAGAGGAACATCAGATCGCCCAGCGGGTCGGTCCGGCCGGCGCCACGATCGAGCTCGGCGTAGAGCGCGCGCACCCCAGGGTAGATCGTCTTCTTCGGGTACCGGTCGTCCTTCCAGTTTGCGTAGAAGGTGTCGTCGATGTCGCTGAGCACCTTCACCCGGGCCGACTTCGCAGGCGCCTCGTTCTTGAAGTGGGTGAGCAGCTGCTTCTGCAGGTCCTTCGAGTCGATGTCGTGGAACACCAGCTGCTGGAGGTCGTGGTAGTCGCCGCCGCCGTCGATGGCGTTCTTCAGCTGGGTGAGGTTCTCGCCCTTGGTCGCGACGAAGACCGAGGTGATGGCCTTCTCCTCGAGGCCGTCGGTGCCGCCGTGCTGGAGCGCCTGCACGAGCTTCGCCCGGCTGTCGACGGTGAGCTCGCCCACCCGGTCCTTCGAGAGGAGCGAGAGGAACGCCGTCTTGTTGTCGGGGCCGATCAGCCGATCGTCGATGTCGGAGACGAGCTCGTGGAGCTCCTTCGCGCTCATTCCACCGAGCAGGCCGTTGAGGTCGCCGACCGAGGCGCCCTTGAACAGGTCGAGAATGCGCGCCTCTTCCTTGCGGTCGGTGTGACCCGTCATGAGGGAGCGCAGCTCGGCCAGCTTCGCCTGGGCGCTGGTGGGCACTCCGCTGGCGAACCCGCTCGTCGGAGCAGCCGTGGGCGTTCCCCAGGCGGCAGGGGTGGTCGCCGCGGGCGTCGTGTTCGTCGGACGCGCGGGTGCGGTGGGGAGCGTGGTGCGAGGCGGCGACACATCGGTCGAGCGACGAATGGCCATGCGCTCCCTCTACTCGATCCGGCCGAGGCCAGCCAACCCCAGGTCGAGGGTCAGCCTTCGAGGAGCGCGACCACTCCCATCGAGCCCACCGCGAGCCTTCTCGAGTCGTGAGAGAACGCGAGCGCCCGTGCCCCGCGGTCGAGGCGATGGAGGAGGGCGCCCTTCGGCAGCGACCAGAGAAACGTGTGGTGCTCGTCGGCCGCCGCGAGGCGCTTCCCGTCTGGCGAGATCGCGAGGGGGAAGAAGACGCGCGGCCGACGCAGCCCGCCGAGCTCGAGGGTGAGGCGGCCGGTGCGAACGTCGACGAGGTGCACCTTCGAGCCATCGGTGGCGAGCGCGAGCGACGTGCCGTCCGGGGTGAAGGCCAACGCGAAGGGGCGCTTCCCCGGCACCCGGAAGCGGCGCCGCTCCGCACCGCTCTTCGTCTCGAACAGCACGATCCACTCCGGCTCGGTGCACGCCGCGAGGAGGTCGCCAGCGACGGAGAACGCGCAGGCCGACCAGCGATGCGGCCAGGTGCGCAGCGTGCGCTGGGTCGTCACCTCGACGAGGGCGTGCTGGCTTCCCGAGACCATCACCGCCGAGCCATCAGGGCTGCAGACCACGTTTCGATCGAGGGCGCCGAGCGCCGGCCGGGCGGTTCCGGTGCGCAGCTCGAAGCCGTGGAGTTGGTCCACCTTCACGGTGAAGGCGTGCACCGCTCCTGGGGCGATGCCGGCGGCGCGATGACCGCGAGGGAGCGGGTGGGTCTCCACCAGGCGACCGCGCTCGAGGTCCCACCGGCGAAACGCTCGATCGTCACCCGCCCAGAGTCCTCCGTCGCCGTCGAAGCCCACCGCGAAGACCGCGCTCAGGGTCGGCTCGTCACCGAGGGGAGTGAGCGTCGAGGCGTCGAGGCGGCAGAGCGTCGCGCCTCGCGCGCAGAGGAGCGTTCGCCCGTCAGCCGAACAGCTCCAGTCCGAGCCGGTGGTGTCGAGGTGCTCGCCCGACTCCAGCCGGAGCGCGCGTGGCGGTCGCGACCCACCGACGGCGAGCTCGAGGGGCGCGAGCAAACGATCGGCCTCGGTCGTCGCGGCCTTCCTGCTGGAGAGCTTCGCCCCAATCCTCCAGCGCAGCGACTGCCCAGCGCCGATGAGCCGCACCGTCGCCTCGTCTTCGAAGCCGATCGCGGCGCGATGCACGGGCGCGCCCACCTCGATCTCCTCGAGCAGGCGCCCGCGGTCGTCGAAGAGCCTGAGCGCGCCACGGCGACAGGCGACCACGAGCCGCCCGCCGGCCGACCCAGCCAGGGCCGTCACGCCTCCCTTTTCCCAGTGCTTCTTCACCACCCGGTCGCCTTCGAGGAAGAAGACGTTCGAGCCATCGATGGCGGCGCTCCGCTCGCCCGAGGGGCCCATCACCACCGCGTCGGCCTCGAGTGGAAGTGGCAGCTCGGGTGGCGCTCGTCTCACCACGGTCGGCTTCCACGAGCTGCGCGACCCGACGATCACCCCGCGGCGGCCGCAGACGATGAGCCGCTCTCCATCGTTCGAGATGCCGAGGCCGGTCACTGCGAACTTCGCCCTCACTGCGACGGGGAGCGGCAGCTCGCGCACGCTCCCGGCGGCGAGGTCGAACACCCTCAGGCAGCTCGCGACGTCCGAGGTGAGGGCGAAGGCTCCGTTCGCCGAGAGCGTGAAGCGGGAGACGAGCGAGGGTTGGGCGAGCCCAGCCTCTCCCAACGACCGCACCGTCACCACCGAGCGCTTGCTGGCCACCCCGCGCACGATATCGGTCCGTGCGCGAGAGTCGACGACGGCGACGGGCCCTGCGCTACGGTTCGGTCCCGATGACGCGTGTTCGGCACCAACGCCTCTGCATCTTGTCTCGGCAGCGCTCGCTCTATTCCACGGCGCGGCTCGTCGAAGCGGCCGCGGCCCTGGGCGCCTCGCCCATCGTGATGGACACCCTGCGCTGCACGATGGTGGTCGGCCCGGGGGGATCCACGCTGCTCTACCGAGGCGTCGCCGTCGAAGGCCTCACCGCCGTCATTCCCCGCGTCGGCACCAGCGTCACCGCCTACGGAATGCAGGTCGTCAACCACCTCGACTCGATGGGTGTGCCGGTGGTGAACCGCGCCTCGTCGATCTCCCGGAGCCGCGACAAGGTGCGCTCGCTCCAGCTCCTCGCGGCCGGTGGCGTCGCGGTGCCTCGCACCGTGATGGCGGCCGACACCGCGCACATCGTCCGGCTCGTCGAGGCGGTCGGTGGGCTGCCCTGCATCATCAAGCTGCTCCGCGGAACGCAGGGCGTCGGGGTGATGCTCGCGACGACGATGACCGAGGCGCGCACCATCGTCGACACCTTCACCTCGCTCGGCCAGCAGATCTGTCTCCAGGAGTTCATCGCCGAGTCGCGAGGCCGTGACGTGCGCGCGCTCGTCGTCGGCGATCGAGTGGTGGGCGCGATGCGGCGGCAGGCGAAGGCCGGTGAGTTTCGCTCGAACCTCCATCGTGGCGGTGAGGGCAGCCCGGTCTCGCTCGACCCGGTCTATCGCGAGGTGGCGGTGAAGGCGGCCAAGCTCATCGGGCTCGACATCTGCGGCGTCGACATGCTCGAGGGGAAGGACGGGCCGAGCGTCATGGAGCTCAACTCCTCGCCCGGCTTCGAAGGGCTCGAGCGCGCCACCAAGCAGGACGTCGCCAGCGAGATGGTGAAGTACGCCCTCGAGCTCGCCAAGCGGCCGCGCGTCGGGTGAAGGAACGGAGCGGGCGCCTCGGGCGTCAGAGGCTGTGATGCTGGCCGCGATCGCCCTCCTCGTTCACGCCCAGTCTGCCGTCGACTTCGTCGAGCGCTGCCCGGCGCCGCTGCTCCCGACGGCCGCCTTCGTCGACCCGAAGGGTCGCCCCATCGCGCCGTCCACCATGGAGGTCGTCAGCACCTCGAAGGACCAGACGACGCTGAAGAGCTGTTCCTACGAGAACCACCTCGTGCGGGAGGTGACGCTCACCCTCGAGCGCGCGACGGGCTCCACTTTCGAGCGCGGCCAGGTCCTTCCCCCAGGCACGGTGCTCGGCGAGGCGGGCAAGCTCCTCATCGAGGGTCGCCCACCGCGTCTCTTCTTCCGCGAGCACCCGCACCTCTGGAGCCCTCGCACCGAGCCGGTGTTGGTGGTGGTCGACGTCGAGGGGCACCAGGCCCGGCACTACCGTCGCGGCGAGCGCACCCACAGCTGGGACGTCGGGCGCGGTCAGGCGGCGGGAGAGAAGGAGCAGCGCGGCGATCTGAAGACTCCGCGCGGCCTCTACTTCGTCACCGACAAGACGACGGGCCCCTTCAGCGGCGACTTCGCCGGCTACTACGGCGGTCATTGGATCAAGGTGAACTACCCCAACGCCTTCGACGCCCAGCGCGGGCTCGCGATGAAGGCGCTCTCCACTGAGCAGGCCGAGGGAATCTCCCGCGCGTGGTGGCAGCGCCAGCTCACCATTCAGAAGACGAAGCTTGGGGGCGGCATCGGCTTTCACGGGTGGATCGCGCCGTGGAGCGGAGACGTCGAGGGCTACGGTCTCTCCTGGGGATGCGTCGTCTTCCACCCTGAGGACGTCGCCGGCTTCTATGCCCAGGTGCCCGTCGGCGCGGCGGTCGTCTTCGAGTGACGCGCAGGCCGAGGTGTCAGCGCTGACCACGACGCCGAAGAAGCCGAAGACCCAAGCAGCCCCCAACGCCCTGAACGTTCGTCAGGGGACCTCGAAGCAGCCGATGTCGGGAGGCGTGTTGCTGGGATTCGGCCGCGTCGCCCCGAGGAGATCGATCATCGGAGCCCCCATCGGGTGGCCCGCGCCTCTCGCTGGTGAGTTGGTGCTCAGGCTGAAGTTCGAGTTGCCGGTGTTCACGAACTGGGGATCGCCCGCGATGTTGCCGCTCGCGCCGGTGAGCATGTTCACCACCGAGATGAGCCCGATCGTCTGGTTCCCCTCGTTGACGTAGAGCGGAGGCTGCGGCGTGCCGTTGGCCTGAGCGTTGAGCAGGTTGTTCGCCAGCTCGGCTGGGTCGGCGTTGGCCACGCGCTCGGAGAAGGCGGCGAGCACCGCCCCGGTTCCCTGCACCGGCCCCGCGTGAATGATGTTGTTTCGGAAGGTGCCGCCGATGATCTGCACGGTGCTCGTCGCCTGCGCGCCGAGCTGAACGCCCACGCTGCCGAGCGGGGTGTTCCCTCCGCTGGTGTTCGCGTACGAGATGATGGTGTTGGAGTTGAACGTCGGGTTGGTGGGCCCGTCGTTGCGCATTCGCAGCTCCACCGCGGCCCCGACCGTGCGCAGGCACTTTCCGGCGAGCACGAGGTTGTTCACGTAGCTCCCGCCAGCGCCCTCGAGCGTGAGGCCAGTCACCGCGGCGTTCGTTCCGCACGCCACCGGGTTCGCCGTCAGTCCGATGCGGTTCTGACGGAGCGCCGGCGAGGAGTTGCGGATGTAGACGTGCGCCATGCTGACCCCCGCGCCCGCCGAGATGACGCTCTGGCTCACCTCTCCGCACGACCCGCGGCAGGTGACGCTCTGGTTCGCACAGGTGCCGTCGCAGACGAGCCCGGCCGAGGTGGCAGTGGCCGCGACGTTCCCGCCCGTCGCGGTGACGTTGTTGAGGCTGCACGGCGAATCGAAGCCCATGCTGTTCTGGAAGCCCGCGAAGGAGCAGGCGATGCCCCAGGCCGCGTCGGGGTCGGAGCCGAACGGTGCGCTGGTCGCCCCGATGAAGGTCGAGCTCGAGGGCTGGCTGCCTTCGAAGCGCACCGCGCAGCCATCGAGCGCCGCGCCACCGATGGCGGTCGAGTTCCGCCCACCGACGATGCCGCCCGATGCAGTGACGTCACGAACGATGGCCGGGACGCCACCCACGCCGTTCGGAGGGCAGTGATCGAAGAGCACCCCGACGCCGAAGGTCGGAGGGTTCAACAGATTGGGCACCTGGGGACAGCCGGTGGCGGTGATGCCCTCGACCCGCACGCCCGAGGCGTCGCCCGACGAGGCGAAGCCCACGCACGCCGGCGCCGCACCAGCCGCGTAGGTGCCGCGCTGGAAGCTCGAGCCCACACCGTTCACCAGGCCGACGCCCTCGGAGAGCGTGTTGGCCGAGCCCGCGGTGAAGTCGACGCCGCTCACGGTGACTCTCGCGAAGATCGCCGCGAGCCCGATGCTGCTCGTCTGGCCTGGCCCGGCGGCGACGGTGCTGGTGCCGCCAGAAGGGTTGCCCGAGAAGGTCGGCGTCGCGAGCGCGGTGGCGGTGCCGGAGACGTCGATGCCGATGGCCTCGGTCGGGTTGCCCACCGCGACGGTCGGGAGACCGACGTCGAAGTCGCGCAGCGTCGGGCCGCTCTGGGTGATGGTGATGCCCGCCCACCGGCCGTTGCCACCGATGCCTGGGTTCGCGCGGTCGACGTTGAAGCCCTCGAGCACCGTCGTCGCGCCCACGCCCGCCGGGAACTTCACCCCAGTCGCGGTGGTGTTGCGGAGGCGAGTTCTCGCCGCGTTCCGCGTCCAGGTGATGCCTGCGACGCCGCTGATGACGGCCCAGCGGCCTTGGAGGGTGACGCCGTTCGTGAAGGTGACGTCCTCCGAATACGTGTGGATGGCCGTGTTGTAGCTGGACGAGACGAAGACCCGCGCCTGAGTGGGCCTCGCGAGCGCGATGCCGGCGCTGATCGACTGCACCGGCTGCGCCTGCGTTCCCGGGTTCATGTCGTTGGCGAAGGGGCAGTTCCCGCAGACGTAGAAGTCCGTCGGAGCGGCGCCGCCCCCCACATTTCCGCCTGCCACGTTTCCGCCTGCCACGTTTCCGCCTGCCACGTTTCCGCCTGCGACGTTTCCGCCTGCCACGTTTCCGCCTGCGACGTTTCCGCCCGCGACGTTTCCGCCTGCGACGTTTCCGCCTGCGACGTTTCCGCCCGCGACGCTTCCGCCCGCGACGCTTCCGCCTGCGACGCTGCCGCCTGCGACGCTGCCGCCCGCGACGCTGCCGCCTGCAGCGCTTCCGCCACCCGCCACGCCACCGCCCATCGCGCTGCCGCCTGCCGTGCCACCGTCGTCATCGACTGGCGAGACGTTGCAGCTGCACCCGACCGACCACACGACGACCGCGACGCCGGCGAGGAACCGAGACACACGCATGCGAACTCCCGAGGGGTGAGACCGGCCAGTCACCAACCGCCAGACACGGCAGCCGGTTGATTCTGCAAAATCATCGTCAGCAAGACCAACGTCCTCACGGGCAGGTGCCAAACCGCTGGCTGCTCACGCCGCTCACGCTGCCGGTGCCACCCGGACCCACAGTGATGGTCGGGGTGAGGAACACGGGGTTCGCTTCCTGGCACCAGATGCCGATCGACGGCCCGCCACCGCCGCGCCCACCGGAGCCGCCACGCCCGCCGTTGCCGCCGCGCCCGCCGACTCCGCCGTCTCCTCCGACGAGGGTTCCGACGGCCTCGCCAGGGCCTCCGAGTCCTCCCGGTCCGCCCGCGCCGCCGACACCGCCTGCGCCTCCGTTCGCGCCGTTCCCTCCTCCGCCCGTCGTGAAGGAGCACCGATCGAAGTGGGGAGACGCGTTGACCAGCAGCGCCGCGATGCTGGCGCCCCCGCTCTCACCGCCCAGGCCGCCCGCGCCGCCGCATCCACCCGAGCCTGCTGCGCCCGCACCGCCACCCCTCGCGAAGGTCATTCCGACCGTGTCAGTGACGCTGCCGCCGCCGCCGCCGGGCTGTCCTGGCGTGCCCGCCGTTCCTTGAGCGCCTTGCTGGCCGTCGACGGGAACCCACCGGCGCATCGCCAACGTGCCAACGCCGGTTCCGGGCATTCCATCACTCCCGGGGCCGCCGTCGGCCCCCGTCGCGCCAGAGGCCCCCGAGTTCGCAGCAGGGCAGGGGAGGCCAGCGCAGGAGACCGCGGTGCCACCAGTCGCTCCGCTGGGAGCCGTCTCGCCATCAGCCAGCGCGACCGCCCCACCGTTTCCTCCACGCGCGCCGGCAGCGCCACAGGTCGACATTCCGGCGACTCCGCCGACGCCGCCGCTCGCTCCGGAGGCTCCAGGGTTGCCAGCGGCTCCCGCAGTGCCCGGCGCGCTCGAGGCCCCAATCACTCCATCACCACCTCGACCGGCGATGAGCTCGCAGCGGCTCAGAGCGACGCCGCCGTCGTCTCGCTCGACGATCAGCGCGTAGCTGGCCGAGCGCGAGGTCGTCGAGGCCGGAGTCTCGATGCGCAGGAAGTCGAGCCGCAAGGTGCCCGCGTCTCCGAGGACGAAGAAGGGACGGGTGATGATCGGCCGCGTACCGGTGCGAGCCCAGGCCTGGGTCGCGCGATAGCCGCCGTAGATGCCGACTCCCCAGGTACCAGTCCCGACCGCCTCGTCGTAGGTGCCTTCGGAGACGAGCACCTGGCTGCGCCCAGCGTCGAGGCCCCGCGAGATGGTGCGAAACGGCGCGAGCCGCGTGCCGGCATTCGTGTCCATGCCCATCGGGCCGTCGACGTAGACCGCGCGCGAGTCGTCTCCGTCGACGCCGTCACAGTTGGAGTCGAGCGCGGCCTCGTCCGGCAGGTCGATGCCTCCAGAGGGAACGCAGCCGCCGCCGCTGCTCCCGCCCGCGCTGCCCCCGCTGGAGCCTCCGCTCGAACCGCCGCTGGAGCCACCACCCGTTCCGCCGCTGGAGCCACCGCTGGTTCCGCCGCTGGAGCCTCCGCTCGAACCGCCGCTGGAGCCTCCGCTCGAACCACCGCTGGAGCCTCCGCTCGAACCGCCGCTGGAGCCTCCGCTCGAACCGCCGCTGGAGCCTCCGCTCGAACCTCCGCTGGAGCCTCCGCTCGAACCACCGCTGGAGCCTCCGCTCGAACCACCGCTGGAGCCGCCTGCGCTCCCGCCCGCGTCGCCACCAGCCATTCCACCTGCGTCGCCGCCAGCCATTCCACCCGCGTCGCCGCCAGCCATTCCACCCGCATCGCCGCCAGCCGTCCCACCCGCATCGCCACCGGCCATGCCGCCGCTGGTCATCCCGCCGCTGGTCATCCCTCCCGCGGAGCCACCGCCTGCATTTCCTCCGCCCGTCGTCATCATCACGCAGCGGCCTTGCACGCAGGTTCGACCAGGCTCGAGGCAGGTTCCGTCCGACTCGCACGCGTAGACGAGATCGTCGCGAGGGGAGACGCAGGTGCAGCCGGACACGAGGCTGATCATCGCGAGGAGCAGCCAGCTCGTCGTTCGCGTCATGGCGTCTGGCTCCAGAGGATGGCGGAGACCGCGCCGAGCACACCGGCCCCGATGCCTGCACCGAGCGCGACGGAGAAGTCGGTGTTGGCCTGGGCCGCGAGCGCGTTGGCCTGACTCCGAGTGAGCGCCGAGTTCCCGCCGTCGTTCTTCTCCAGCTCCGACTTCGCGCTCAAGCCGAGGGCCCCGAACGTTCCAGCCACCGCCGCCGAGGCGACCGCAGCCCCAGTGAAGGTCCAGGCGGCCACGGTGACCCCGCTTCCCTTCGAGACGGGCGCGACGATCTCCGGGGTGGTGGTCACCGTCGGCTCGAGCTTGGTGGCCTTCGGTGAATCCGAGGGCGCTTTGGTGGGCTCCACCTTCGCGACGGGCTCGGGCTTCGGCTCGGCGACGTCGGGCTTCGGCTCGGGTTTGGGCTCGGGTTTCGGTTCGACCGGGTCGGGCTTCGGCTCGGCGCTCGGGCGCGGCTTCACCGACTTCGCGAGTCGCGTCACCACCGGGCGCAGCGCCCCTCCAAGCTTGTTCGCGGGTCCGGTGGCGACCTCCCGCTTGATCAGCTTCCCGTCGTCGAGGCTGAGCAGCTGGAACACGACCGACACCCGGTTGCCCTTGACGCTCGCGCCGAGCTGGAGCACCGCGTCGACGAACGAGGTCTGCCCGACCTGTGCGAGGCAGCGGTTTCGCTCGGTGCCCGGGCGGGGAAGACAGGCCGCAGCGGGCGCTTGGGGCCCCGCGATCTTGAGCTTCACCTTCGCCCGCGCGAACGGGTCGGCCAGCTCCGCCGCCACTTCACGAGCGGTGTCGTTCTCGGGCACGACCAAAATGGACGCCGCGTAGGCTGGGACGGACGCCCAGACGCTCACTGCCAGGAGCCAGCGCATGTCCGCGCATTGGAACCCGTCGGGAGCGGAAATCAAAGTCCCGGCCGCCGATTGCCCCTGCCCTCAGCGGGCGAAGTGGTTGACAGGCCCGACGCCATGCCCGAGCGGGGTCGCAGTGCGGATCGCCTCGGTCAGCCAGCGCTTGGCGCGCTCCACCGCCTCTTGCAGGCTGACGCCCTGGCTCAGCAGCGCGGTGATCGCCGCGGACGACGTGCAGCCGGTGCCGTGGGTGTGAATGGCAGCGAGGCGCGGCGCGCTCGAGTGATGAGCGCTGCCATCTTCGAGCACGAGCACGTCGACCGCTGGCCCGTCGAGGTGGCCTCCCTTGACCAAGACGTTCTTCGCTCCGAGCGTTCGCAGGGCACGGGCCGCTCGCTCGGCCGCTCCCACGCTGTCGACCTCGATGCCGGTGAGGCGCGTGGCTTCGTGGGTGTTGGGGGTGAGGAGCGTCGTCACCGGCAGGAGCAGGCGCTTCACGGCTTCGACCGCTCCGTCGTCGATGAGCGGGTGCCCGTGCTTGCTGATCATCACCGGGTCGACCACCAAGGGGAACGCGAAGCGCCGAGCGCGGGTGGCGACCACCTCGACGAGCGCGGCGTTGCCCAAGGCTCCCGTCTTCGCGGCGCCAGGGGTGATGTCGGCGAGCAGGTGATCGAGTTGCTGCGCGAGGAGATCGGGCGCGACCGTCTCGACGCGGGTGACACCCTGGGTGGACTGCACGGTGAGGAGCGACACGACGGCCATGCCGTACACGCCGTGTTGATGAAACGTCTTCAGATCCGCCTGCAGCCCTGCGCCACCCGACGGATCCGAGCCGGCGATGGTCAGCGCGATGCCTTGTCTCGTGTTCACGCTCGCTGCGTATCAGTCGACTCGGAGCTTTCCCAAGCTCGTGAGCGACGGGCTGCCCGCAGGGAGAGAGACCCGCTGGAGCGAATGCGTCGACGGCAATTCTCGCAGCGCCTTCATCCACCGCTCGAGGTCGGCGGGCGACCAGGCCTCTTCTCCGTAGCCTCCGCTGAAGGCGAGCCGCGAGAGGGAGGGCAAGCGGAGCAGGGCCAGCGCGCCTTCCGAGGTGAACCGGCCGTTGTGGAAGACCAGCGAAGTGAGTCGCTTCGCTCGCGGGCTCTTGGCGATCGCGAAGAGGAGCGCGTCGGAGACGGGAACGCTGGTGAGGGTGAGGCGCTCGAGCTCGCAGCGGGCCGTCGGAGCGAAGAGCGCGGCGAGCGAGGCGTCGTCGAGGTGCCTCGACTGCTCGAAGGTGACGCGCCGCAGGGTGTCCTTGGCGGAGAGCGCCTCCATCGCGTTCGTCCAGTCGGCGCTCGTGGGCAGCTCGAGCACGCCGAGCGTGTACTCGCGCAGCTCGGTCAGCGGTGAGGACGAGGCGGCGAGCCCGCGGAGGATCGAGGGGTGGGAGTGGTTGAAGGACAGCTCGACCTCGCTCAGCCGAGGCGCCTGGAGCCCGGAGAAGAGGCCGTACCAGTCCTCTCCGCTGTGGCCGCAGAAGGTCGTCGAGAGCGCGCGCAGGGAGGCATACCGAGTGCCCTTCGCGAGCGCCGCCAAGGGCCGAACACGCCGGTTCTCCGGGCCGGTGGTGACGCGGGTGCTCGGCTGGTGGATCATCAGTCGTCGCACGCGATCGAACCCGGGCGCCGAGCCGAGTCGCTCGAGGCTCTCGGGCGTGAAGGACTGATCGGCGAGCTCGAGCGCCTCGAGAGGGAAGGTGGAGAAGAGCCGCTCGCCGTGCTTCTCGAAGGCCGGCACCGTCATCTTGACGACGTTCACCAGCCCGCGCTCGAAGCCGTGCTTGGTGGTCCACTTCGTGAGCTCGCCGGCGAAGTCGGTCCAGCTCGCCTCGAGCATCGCCCGCCGTCGCACCAAGAGCGCGTTGTCGTTGGTGCGTGCGTACTCGACGTCGAGCCGAATGAACTCACCCTTTGCGTCACCGCGCTCCAGCAGCCAATCGGCGTAGACGAGCCGGGCGCCGTCGTCGTCGGGGTTGGCGACGATGCCGGCGAGGAGCTGCTGCTCGGTCGTCGCCTCGCCGGTCGTCGGGAGGCTCGGCGCTTTCAGGAGCTCGAAGGTGGTGAGCCCCGAGGTGAGCCGAGCCCACCGTTGGGCGCGCTCGACGTTCGCTTCGAGTGGTTGGGTCCAGCCGTCGAGCGCCTTCCAGTGCGAGTCGAGGCGGCGGGAGGCGGTGGTCGCGAGCCCGAGCGAGACGAGCCACTGTCCGCTCGAGCTGGGCCATCGAACCGCGAGGAGGTGAAGGGTGAGTCCGCGGCGAACCGGGAGCCGTTCCCAGGCGAGCCCTGACGCCGCCGCGCGCTGCACCACCGCGAGCAGGCTCGCCAGCCCGTTTCCGCTGCGCAGGTTGTGCTTGGCGTGCTCCTCGAGTCGTCTCACTGCTGGGTCCGTCAGCCGCACGCCGATCACCGCGCCGATCGACTCGCGCGAGGCAGCTCCGCCCGCCGAGAGCGTCTTGGCGAGCTGATCGAAGTCGAGCGTCGGCATCTCGAGCGAGTCTCGCTTCGTCACTTCGAGATGTCAGTCTCCAAGCTCCCTTGAATTGCCAGGCGGGAAAACGAGTAAGGAGCGCGCCATGCTGCTCCTCATTCTCCTCGCTGCCTCTCCCACCGCCGAAGCGAACGCCGCGGGCATGAAGGCCTACCAGGCCAAGAAGTACCCGGAGGCCATCGAGCTGTTCCGCAAGGCCATCAAGCTCGGCGACGAAGAGAAGACCGGCGCCACCCTGAAGGAGGAAGTGCAGCTCACCCGAACGCGGGCGCTCGCCCACTTCAACCTCGCCTGTACGCTCGCCCTCGCGCGCAAGGCGGGCAAGGTCTGCGACTTCGACGCCTACCGTTCGACCATCACCGAAGAGGTCGAGCAGTCGATCCGCATCGATCCGAACCGGCTCGAGAAGGCGCTCAGCGACGCCGATCTCACCGGCATTCGCGACACCCTCGCCTTCCAGGCCTGGCAAGGCCTCTCACCGACGCGCGAGGCCGATCTCTCCAAGCTGCTCGTCGGGGTGAAGTGGTGGAGCCAGGGCGTGGGTGTCTACGGCTCGACGAACGATCTCGCCTTCAGCGCGCAGGGCGTCACCCTCACCATGCTCGTCCTCGACGCGGAAGGCGTGCCGCTCAAGAACCGCAAGGTGGTGACGGGCAAATGGTCCCTCACCGGGCGCACCCTCAAGCTCGTCTTCCCGGCCGTGATTCCCGAGCTGAAGAGGTCGTCGCTCGAGGGGACCTTCAAGGACTCGGGCCGGCTCGAGTTCAAGGAGTGGGTCGAGTTCACCGACTCGCCCGCGGAGTGCGACGCCTGAGCGGGGAGCTCAGACGAACCGGAGACGGAAGAGCTCGTCGCTCACCCGCTTGGTCTCGGCGAGATCGACCGGCTTGCCATCGCTGCCGGTCGGCGTGCCACCAGCGGCCTTCAGCGACGCCGCCGCGTTCTCGTAGGTCTTGGCGGTTTGGTAGAGGTCGCGCAGCCGGGTCGAGGAGCGCGCACCCTTGCCGTCGCGCATGATGTTCGCCACCTCGTCGGCGATCTTCGCATACGCGGTCTTCGCCTTGTCGAAGTCGGCCTGCGCCGCCTTGAGCGTCTCGGCGGGGGTCAGCGGCACCGACACCTTGAGGCCGCGGGTCGTCTGCAGCCCGTCGGTGTTCGCGCCCGGAGCGCTCCGGCCCACCTTCTCCGCCTTGCTGAAGTCGCCGCCGTCCTCGTAGTACTGCCGAGCCGCCTGCGCCGCGCCGTAGATGGCGGGAGACGCCGCGCTGCCTGCGTCGGGCGAAAAGTTCTCGGTGCCGGCGAGCACGGCGTTGGGGAAGATCTCGCGCCACTGCTGGAGCGCGCCACCCTGGAAGCAGGCGAGCAGGCCGACCTTCTCGGTCTTGTCGAAGAGCTCCTTGTACGGGAACTTGCCGCTGCCGGGCGGGTTCTCCATGTCACGGAAGCGCTTGAGCTCGGCGCGAATGTCGAGGTTGGCGTCGTAGAGGTGATCAGGCCGCTCGTGCAGCATCTGGGTGCCGTTGCTGTGGCCCGAGATCACCAGGCCCGTCATCGAGCCGCCGGTCTTCACCAGGTCGTCGAGGTAGCTCTGCATGCCGTCGCGGAAGGCCTTCTGCGCGTCGGCGCGGCTCTTGTTGAACTCTGGAGTGATGTCGAGGCCGGTGAGCTGCGGCTTGTCCGGATCCTTCGCCACCAGATTGCTCAGCCCGTTCTTCTCTGCCGTCTGGCTCGCCCGGTTCTTCGGGTTGTTGTTCAGCTGGAGGTACAGCACGCTCGCGTTCGGCGTGCGCACGTCGACGGTCTTCCCAGCGGCCTTGCTGAAGAGGACATTGAGCGCCTCGGTGAAGGTGTCGAACTTGCCGCCGCTCTGGAGCTGGCCGTTCTTGAGCAGGAAGCCCTTCACCTCGGTGAGCGAGAGGCTGCCCGACTTGTCCTTGTCGGCCGCCTTGAGCGCGGTGAGCTGCTCGGGCGAGAGCGACGAGAGCAGCTTGTGGGCTTCCGGGTCCTTCGTCTTCAGCTCGTCCGTCAGGGCGAGGGGAATCTTCCGCTTCGGGTCCTTCATCGCGGTCGACCAGTCCTGGTCGAGTTGGGTGGATCGGGCGGCGCCGCTGATTCGGGTCGGAGCGATGCTCATGCAGAGGATGACGCCGCTGTAGGTTTTCGGGGGACACTCGGGCCGCAGCGCCTCGGAATTCAAGAGGTTGAAGTCGGATCAGCGAAGCCCGTCGTCAACGTTCGTTGCAGCGGCTCTCGGCGGTTGAGAGGGACGGGCGCGTGACGGTGGGGCGAGCGCACGGTACAAGTTCGGCATGAAGGTTCAGCGGCCCGCGGCCCAGCAGCTCCAGCAAGTCACCTCTTCGAAGACCGCGTCGAGCACCTCGACGACTGGCGCGGCTCCAGCGCAGCCCGCGCAGAAGACCTGGGGTGCGACGGGCGCGCAGGCGGCCAAGCAGGTGACGGGGGCTCCGACGGCTCCACCGCCGAGCGGGTTTCGGTCGGCTGCCTTCGAGGCGCGGCTCGACGCCGAGACCAAGTCACGCAACGTCTCCGGCAACTCGGTCTCGATGCTCTACGACGGCGTGCAGTCGTTCGCCGAGCGCTCGAAGATGATCGAGGGCGCGAAGAACTCCATCTGCTTCCAGACCTTCATCTTCAACTCGGACGAGACGGGCTGGAAGCTCGCCAACCAGCTCGCCCAGAAGGCGAAAGAAGGCGTGCAGGTTCGAGTCATCTACGACGCGGTGGGCTCGGGGCGCGCTGATCCGAAGATGTTCGAGATGATGAAGCAGGCCGGCGTCGACGTGCGCGCGTACGGCGAGAAGTGGAAGGTCTGGGACATCAACGACCGCTGGCACGAGAAGAACCTCATCGTCGACGGGCAGGCCGCGGTGCTGGGCGGAATGAACATCGCCGACGAGTACGCGCTCGGCGGGTCGGGGAAGATGGTGCTCTCGCGTGGCTCCGGGAAGGACGGCAAGGGCACCGACGCCTGGCGCGACACCGACGTGAAGGTCGAAGGGCCCGTCGTGCGCGAGTCGATGAACGCCTTCCTCCGGAACTGGAACGAGGTGGGCACGCCCATCTCCGAGAGGGACAAGTCGATGCTCTACCCGCCGCTCGTGCCGAAGGACGGCGGCCCGTCGGTGCGCGTGGTGCAGCACAACCCCGAGGTGAAGGGCATCGAGGAAGCGAGCACCCGCCTCTACAAGACGGCCATCGAGACCGCGCAGAAGAGCATCACCATCGAGAACGCGTACTTCCTGCCGCCCCCCGAGATTCGCAAGGCGCTCATCGACGCGGCCAAGCGCGGCGTCGAGGTGAAGGTCATCACCAACAGCAAGGAGTCGAACGACATGGGCTTCGTCTCCGACGCGGCCCGGTACTTCTACGACGACATGTTGAAGGCGGGCGTGAAGATCAACGAGAAGCACGGCGGCACCCTGCACGCGAAGACCGCCACCTTCGACGGAGAGTTCTCCATCGTCGGCTCGGTGAACCTGAACGGTCGCTCGAAGAACACCGACGCCGAGATCGCCACCGCCATCACCGACCCGAAGACGGCCAAGTCGCTCGAGGAGCGCTTCACCACCGGCCTCAAGGAAGCCACGCCGGTGTCGCTATCGGAGCTGAAGAAGGAGTCGTTCTTCACCAACCTGAAGCAGTGGGCCCTCTCCACCGTCGCCTGGACGTTCTGATCATGACCACCGCGAACCTGGACACGTTGCTGGAGAAGGCGCGCACGCTCGAGGCCAAGGGCGATCTCGCTGGCGCGGTCACCACCCTGCAGGGCGCGCCCGAGCCGCTCAAGAACCGAGGGCTGTGGAACTACGCCCGCGGGAGCCTCGCCTTCCGTCAGGGTGATCTCGACACCGCGCAGCAGCACTTCGAGAAGGCCGTCGAGGCCGAGCCGGAGATCGCCGAGTACCGGTCGAACCTCGGCGCCGTGCTGCTCGAGCGCGCGAAGAACGGTGACGCCGCCGCCGGAGCGAAGGCCCTCGAGGTGATGAAGGGCGCGATGCGGTGGGGCGCGGCGCTGCCGGAGACGTACGTGAACTATGGCCTCGCGCTGCTCGTCGCCAAGCGGCACGAGGAAGCGCTGCGCGCGTTCGATCAAGCGCTCGCGATGGACAAGATGCACGTGAACGCTCGCTACAACCGCGCGGCTGCGCTCAATGCGCTCGAGAAGTACGACGAGGCGCTCGTGGCGCTCGATGCGCTGCTGAAGGACGTGCCGAATCATCAGCAAGCGGCCGCGAGCCGGAAGAAGCTCGCTGAGCGGTTGAAGAAGGCCTGAGCGACGCTGAGCCGGAAGAAGCCGGCCGACCGGTTGAAGAGGGCTGAGCAACGAAGAAGCTGGCCGAGCGGTTGAAGAGGCCTGAGCAACGCCGGAAGAAGCTGGCCGAGCGGTTCAAGAGGCCTGAGCAACGCCGGAGGAAGCTGGCCGAGCGCCCGAGCGACGCTGAGCCTGTTTTCGGGGCTCGTGGCTCAGGCGGGCGTGCTCCTGAAACGGCTGCTCGTCGCGTGCTGGACCTTCGCCGCTTGTGGACCCGTCGTTGAAATGGGGGGTTCCGCCGGTGGATCAGTTGCGGGCGGATCCGGTTTGGTTGCAGGCGGTTCAACGAGCGGTGGATCGGCTGGAGGATCAACGTCGGGTGGGGCTGCGGGTGGCGCGGCCGGCGGGTCGATTGCAGGAGGATCGACGAGCGGCGGATCAGCCGGTGGAGCCATTGCGGGCGGACGCGCAGGTGGCGCAGCCGGTGGATCGATTGCGGGCGGTTCGACGAGCGGCGGATCAGCCGGTGGAGCCATTGCGGGCGGACGCGCAGGTGGCGCAGCGGGTGGGTCGATTGCGGGAGGATCGACGAGCGGCGGATCAGCCGGCGGGGGAACGGCTGGTGGCGCCGTCGCTGGCGGCAACACCGGGAGCCCTGACGCCGGCGAGTGGCCTGCGTTCGGAGGCGTCGCGCGCAATTCCGCGCCCGTCCTCTCGTCCTTCGCTGCGCCGGGCTACCTCACCTTCCAGACCGACCCGCGCACGGCCGCCTTCGCCGATGGCCGAGTCCTCACCGAGGTCGCGCGCGTGTCGGACGCGACGACGTTCGCGGTCCCCGGAGCCACCAGCTACCAACATCAGTACGCGAAAGTGAGCCCGTGGAACTCCGACGGCTCCGAGGCGATGCTCTTCGTTTTCGGCTCGGGAGCGACTCGCGCGGTCATCGTCGACGGTCGCACTTTCGCCTTCAAACGCATCGTTCCCGGCGTTCACGTCGGCGGGCGCTGGGCACTCACCAACCCACGCCTCTACTACCACGTCGGTTCCGGTTGGACGCCGCGGCTCGCCGCCACCGACGTCGTCACCGCCGCCGATTCCGTCGTGAAGGACTTCGCTCCCGACGGCTACGTCGAGGCCGCCAACGCGTCGATGTTCGGTGGTGAGGGCAACCAGTCGCACGACGATCGAATCTGGGCGCTCCAGCTGCGGCACGCGACGCGCGGCTGGGAACTCGTCGTCTGGGACCGCCAGACCAATACGATTCGCGGGCACCTCAGCTTGCCCATGCAGGCCACCATCGGCGGCGTCGTCGACGACTTCACCATCTCGCCTCGAGGCAACTTCCTCATCACCTCGAGCAACGCCGGGTGGACGCACCAGGGCACCGCGATTCCGCAGGGCCACAACGTGTGGACGCTGCAGGGCACTTATCTCCGAACCGTGCCCGGCAGTCCGGCGGCGCACCTCGACTACTGCCTCGACGCGAGCGGCAACGAAGTCGTCGCCTTCATCGACTCGAAGTACGCCTCGAACGACAAGGTCGGCCAGACCTGGCGAATCGACGGCTCCGCTGGCACGACGACCGTCGACCAGTTCCAGGACGGCTTCACCGGCTTGAACTTCCACATCTCGTGTCAGAGCACGCTGCGGCCCGGGTACATGGTCATCTCCTCGTTCCCGTCGACGACGCCGCAGAGCTACGACCGGTACCCGATGTGGGATCACCTCTGGGCGGTGAAGCTCGATGGCTCCGGGCGCGTCGCCGTCATCGCCAACGCCCACCACGACGTCGGGAGCAACGCGTTCAACGAGTACGCTCGCATGCCCTTCGCGGTCGCGAATCGCGACTTGAGCGCGGTGTGGTTCACGGCCGCCTGGGACTCGGCGACCGCGACCGTTCACTCGTACGTCGCCCGCCGAAAGCCCTGAGTCTCCGACTCAGTCGGCGCCGAGCTGGTTTTCCGACTCAATCGGCGCCGAGCTGGTTTTCCGACTCAATCGGCGCCCAGCTGGTTTTCCGACTCAATCGGCGCCGAGCCTGGTCAGTCGCGCTCGTCGAGGAGGTACCGGTTCGAGATCGCCTTGAACGAGAGCCGGCCGCCGAGCACTTCGGAGCGCGCCTCTGCCTTCGGCCGAATGACGATGCCTTCGCGCTGATTCGACGTGTTCGGGTAGAGGCCTTCGGCGCGCAGCAGCAGTGACTCGATCGTCTCGTCGAACGCTTCACCTTCGAACGCGAGCGGCACCGGCTGGAGCGCGTGCCGAGCACAGAGCTCGCGCAGCTCGGCATCGGACAGGTGCCGGCCCGCCTGCCAGTCGTAGGCGCTGAAGACGAAGAGGTCCTTGTCCTTGAGCGCTGCCGGGTTCTTCTGAATGCCCGGGCCGACGACTTCGCCCTGGAGCGCGAGCGTCGGGTGCGCCTCGAGCACCTCGGCGAGGCGGTACTTCTTCGCCACGTACCAGTAAAGGTTCTCGCCCTCGGCGATCGAGTGGTTGCGGCCGCAGACGTGCAACTCACCGTCGACCTTCACGAAGGTGGCGCTGGTGCCGTCCATCTTCACGGTGGCGACGAAGGGCTTGCCGCGCAGTTCGTCGAGCACGGCCGGGAAGGACTGCACCCGCAGCTCGTCCGTCTTCGGCACGATGCTCGGAAACGGCCCGCGGTAGTCGCCCATGCCCGACGGGGCCGGCGGTTCGTACTTGGTGATGCCGAGGCGCTCGGTGAGATCGTCACCGTCCTTCACGTCGACCAGCCCGAGCTGGGCGAGTGGCATGAGCAGGCCCTGGGAGAGGGTGCCGCGCAGCCGCAGCGTTCGAATGCGGAAGGAGTCGGGCCGCGGCACGCGGGTGGTTGCGGTCTTCGGCTGCCAGAGCCAGGCGAAGGTGGCGGTGTCGGGCGGAACGGAGTCGATCTCCAAGTAGACCGCGAGCGCCCCTGGCGAGACCTCACCCTTCTTCACCACGCACTGCCAGCCGGCGACACGGGCGACTTCGATGCGATCGGCGTCCGCGATGGGGCTGACGGGGCCGACGGTGACGACGGAGGCGAGCTTGCGTTTCATCGGGATCATTTCGGAGCCGACGGCACCATGGGCTCAGGCTGACGGTGCCGCACCGACTCGACCAAAGCCCGAGCGCGAGTCGAGGTCGACCGAATCCGAGCGAGTGAGCCGGTCGCCCGCATTGGCCCTCGCAAGCCATCGCGCTGACTCGACAATTCGTCATCGAGAACCCGATTCGCGCGGGTGCCCGTCGGCGTGTTCTTCCGTCACCATGATTCGGTTGCTCTTCGCGCTCGTCCTCGTCAGCAGCGCCTGCTCCCCGTCTTCGTTCGCCGTCATCGACGCCGAGGAAGGCACCGAGTTCGCCGAAGGTGCGCTGACCACCGAGGTGTCCGCGGGAACGCCGCTCACCGTCATCCGCAACGCGTGGGTGTACGGGCAGCCCTCGTTCTCGGCGACGGGGCTCGAGCGGTTCTCCGTCGGCGCTCGCCTCGTGGCGGCTGGCGGCCCGCTCCAGAACGGCTTCGTGCGAGTCGTTCGAGGGGACGGCATCGGTTGGGTGTTCGGCTCGAAGGTGAGCGCGCCGCGAGCCCGCGTCGATGGCGGTTCGGAGTTCGACGCTGGCATCGGCTCCCTCGACGCCGGAACGGAAGCCCTCGACGCGGGGAGTGCCACGACCGCCGAGGTGCAGGTGCGAGTGATCGCCGCGAACCTCACCTCGGGCTCGCGGCAGGCGTACGAAGCGCCAGGCTCACGCATCTTGAGCGCGCTGCACGGCGACGTCATCGCGCTCCAGGAGTTCAACGTGGGCGACAACCAGGAGGCCACGCTCCGTGGATGGGTCGAGCAGACGTTCGGCCCGGAGTTTCGCTTCGTCCGCGGCAGCGCCGCAGGGAGCTATCTCATCCCCAACGGCATCGTGACCCGTTTGCCGGTGCTCGCGTCGGGCGAGTGGATCGACGCGCGGGTCTCGAACCGAACCTTCGTCTGGGCGCGCCTCGACGTGCCTGGCAGCTCCGAGCTCTTCGTGGTCTCGGTGCACCTCCTCACCTCCTCCGAGCTGATTCGGGGCGACGAGGCGAGCGCGTTGCTCGGCGAAATTCGGAGGACGATGCCGGCCGGCGATCACCTGATCATCGCTGGAGACTTCAACACCACGCGGCGCGACGAGCCCTGTCTGAGCACCTTCGCGGTCGCGGCGACGCCTGGCATGCCGAGCGATGGCGCGAACTCGAACACGAACTCCACGCGCGCCAAGCCGTACGATCACGTGCTGGCCTCACCGTCGCTCCAGGCCCGCGAGCGGCCGGTGGTGCAAGGCAGCCGCCGCTTCGACAGCGGCCTCGTCTTCGACTCCCGCACCTTCACGCCGCTCACCGACGCCGCTCCGGTGCTCTTTCAAGACAGCTCCGCGCTCAACATGCAGCACATGGCGGTGGTGCGAGTCTTCGCGTTCTGACGTCCCTGACGCAGGTGGGTGAGCGGCCGTTCGAGGTCGTGCTACGTCGCCGCCATGGATCTCAGCGGCCAACGGCGCAGCTCGAACATCGACGATCAACGCGGCGGTTCTCCCGGTTTCTCGGGTGGCGGTGGCGGCGGAGGCGGGAGACGGCTGGTGGTCGGCGCGGGCGGCGCGATCGTCATCGTGATCATCGGCACTCTGCTCGGAGGCGATCCACAGCAGATCCTCCAGGCCCTGATGGCGCCCGAAGGCCAGGCGCCGTCGCGGTCACTCCCTCAGCAAGCGCCCTCACTCGGTGCTGATCAGGCCAGCGACTTCGTGGCCGCGGTCCTCGGCTCGACGGAAGACACCTGGGGCGAGCTCTTCAAGAAGGCCGGTTCGCAATACCCGGAGCCGCACCTCGTGCTCTTCCGAAACGCCGTTGCGTCCGCGTGTGGCCGGGCGACCTCCGCGACGGGGCCGTTCTATTGCCCGGGCGACGACAAGGTGTACCTCGACCTCGGGTTCTTCGACGAGCTGGCCGCACGCTTCAAGGCGCCCGGCGACTTCGCCCAGGCCTACGTCATCGCGCACGAGATCGGCCATCACGTGCAAAACGTCACTGGTATCGAGAAGCGAGTGCGCGCCGAGCAGCGAGGCAAGGACGACGCCGAGAAGAACGCGCTCTCGGTGCGCATGGAGCTCCAGGCTGATTGCTACGCGGGCGTCTGGGCGCACCACGCGCAGGCGAGCCGGCCGTTCCTCCAACAAGGTGACGTCGAAGAGGCGCTCGGCGCGGCCACGGCCATCGGAGACGATCGGCTCCAGAAGCAGGCGCGCGGCTACGTCGTGCCGGAGAGCTTCACCCACGGCAGCTCGGCCCAGCGGGTGAAGTGGTTCAGCATCGGGTTCAAGCAGGGCTCAATCGAAGCGTGCGACACCTTCAGCGCGCCGGAGCTGTGAACGACGCACGTTCGAGACGTCCCCGTTCCTTCGCGACGAACGCGTGAGCAATCAGCGATTGCGGCACGTGCAGCTGGAGGAGCCCGAGGTCTGAGTGCATTGACCTTTCTTGTTCCAGGCGATGCAGAGGGGTTCGACGCAGATCGCGATCTGGTTGGTCGTGCAGGTGACGCTGCACCCGGTGGCCGAGCAGCTCGGACCGCCGCCGCCGCCGTTGATCAGCTCCGCGGTGCTCGACGCCGCCTCCTGTGAAGGCACCTCCTCGAGTGGGCCTCCACATCCGAGCGCCGCCACGGCCAAGACCGAAATCACCCACATCGACACTCCACGCATGCGAGACCTCCCCTGTGTGTTGGTTCGCTGCTCGAGTGAGCAATCGTCAGGCCAGCGCTGGGTCCCCGCGGCTTCACGGACCTGGCAGCGTCGTCCGTCACATCGTCATGTGACATGACGCGGGTCCGTCATGGTCGGTCGACTGCTCGGCGGTGCGAGCACTTCGGCTCACCTCGCGTCATCGACTTGGACTTGCAGTTGCCGACACGAAAAGGGAGGTCTGCATCGAGACCAACTCGACAGGAGTCTGGACCCACGGTGCAGCGGGGTCGCAGAAGCGTGACGTCGAGGATCTCGGCTCCAGAAGGATGCGGGGCCAGGTCGTCCCCGAGAGTTTCGCCTGGTCAAGTTCGGGTTCAAGCAGGTGTCGATCGAAGTCTGTTTGAAGTGCGTTGCACAAAGTTCCCGCGCACTGGCGCTGTCGTCATCGTTCATCCGCGAAGAATGGAGCGTGAGAGTAGTGCTCTGGTGTTCCTCGACGACACGGCGCGGTCCTGCTGAAGTGCTGCGGGGGAACAACGGAATGCACACTCAGAGATACTTGCTGTTCGCAGCAGCGTTGGCGACCTTGGCGATCGGCTGCGAGAAGCCTCTGCTCAATCGCTGCGGACCAGGCTTGCCGATCTGTCCACAGGGTTTGCGATGCAGCGAGACGCTCGTCGAGGGCATCTGCGTCTTGGTAGAGGACGCAGGCATTGGTGGCGGAGGTGCAGCGGGTGGGGCTGCGGCTGGAGGAATTGCGGGGTCGTCGGGAGGGACCGGAGGATCTGCTGGTGGTGCGGCTGGTGCTGCGGCTGGTGGCTCCTCAGGAGGATCTGCCGGTGGCGCAGCAGGAGGTAACCCGGCCGGAGGCGTTGCAGGTGGTTCGGCGGGTGGAAGTGGCGGAGGTGCGGCAGGAGGCGTTGCCGGTGGCTCAGGAGGAGGTGTCACCGCCGGAGGATCTGCAGGTGCCTCGGCGGGAGGTACTGCTGGCGGCTCGGCAGGAGGTGTTGCGGGTGGCTCAAGTGGAGGCCTCGGCGCTCCGAACCTGACCCTCACTCCGCAACCGGTGAAGACGTTCCACTTCGCCTGGGTCGACGTTGTTGGGGAAACTGAGTATCGGCTCCTCGAGAGTCCAGATGGAGTCGCGCCACTGTCTTTGATCGCGACACTTCCGGCGAACTCGACGAGCCATGACCTGCTGGTGCCGCTCTTTCGGCGGATTGGTGCGAGGTATTTGCTCCGAGCGTGCAATGGCGCGACGTGCAGCGACTCGCAGATCGTCACCGTGGCCGGGTCGCTTGCGGGCGCGGTGGGCTACTTCAAGGCCTCCAACACCCAAGGAGGGGACAATTTCGGCTACTCGGTGGCATTGTCTTCCGACGGAAGCACGCTCGCCGTGGGGGCACCGAGTGAAGACGGCAACGCGACGGGTGTCGGGGGGAACCAGACTGACAACTCCGCCAACGACAGCGGCGCAGTTTATGTCTTCGCAAAGAGGGGCAGCGTCTGGGTTCCGCAAGCCTACGTGAAAGCCTCCAACACTGACGCCTTTGACCAGTTCGGCCGTTCGGTTGCTCTATCAGCTGACGGCTCGATCCTCGCAGTCGGCTCATACGGTGAGTCCAGCAGCGCGATCGGGGTCGGTGGGAATCAGGCCGACAATTCTGTTTTCACCTCCGGCGCAGTCTACATCTTTTCGCGGAATGGCACGGCGTGGTCTCAGCAGGCATACGTGAAGGCGTCGAACACTGGAATGAGAGACGTCTTTGGCCTTCCCCCGCATGACGGTTTCTTGAGACACCTCACTGGGGCGAAGCTCGCCTCTGGAGGTGGTGATGGCGAAGCAGAAGGAAGACCGAGGACGCTTCTCGTCGAAGCGGAAGATGGAGGCGGTGCTGA
>JBPOIJ010000136.1:0-4366 GCA_052034585.1 Myxococcota bacterium | reverse complement strand
ACCGATGGCTGCGCCTGGCCTCGATGCCGGATTGGGATATTGCCCTTCGGGCCGGCTACATGAACCAGCAGGCACAAATACCCGATCGCACCTTTAATCCGGGAGTCCCCTCAGCCAATACCCACATCCCCTCCGTCGGAATCGGGTTGGCCTGCCATGAAAACGGTTCGTTCCTCGGGCTGGTGCGTTGCGGCGAACTGGGAATCGGCCCGCTGAAGCCGAAATTATTCGCCATCGATCTCGCGTATCAAGCCGGTCTGTATGAAGTACGCACGATCGCAGGCAACCAGAACCCAACCGTCAATGGCCGATACGACAGCATGGTTCATGTCGGCTCACTGTCGTTGCGGTTCAATTACTGAGTCCCGCTTGTTCCTGCCGGCCCCGATCGTTATTTCCTGATGTGCCGCGATGGCTTCATCTTCAAACATCGGCGGCATGACGGTTGCTTCCTCCATCGCCATGGATCGATGCAGTCGAGAGAACAGGGTTGATCGAATTGTGCTCGTGCCCTTTCGGCGTGGCAGAGAGCCGGTTTCCTGTCGCCGGTTGTCGATCATGAGCAACCGCATGACACGGCCTCCTGGATCGTGCCCATCCAGCGCTGATCAGACCGCCTTCTCCACGCCATCTGCCGCGTCTCCGCCATCACAGGAGACGCGGCAACCTCTCTCCAGGCCGGCAATGTAACCCACGCTCCTCCTGTTGGCCCTCTCATCTTCCTACATCGTTCTCCCATCTGAGCGGTGTCTATACGCATTCATCGCAACAATCATTTCGTATCGGATCGGATACGGCCTCGCATCCGAGTCGATACACCTTGCGGCCGTACGTACATCTACTCCTCAAGAAGGGGAGTGCGAGTGATATCGGATGTCGTCAGAATCACTACGCAACTTGACATCGAAATTGACCGATGCCTCCCCCGCCCACCATGGCACAACCTTTGCGCATCCACGAGGCAGATGGAGCTTACCTAGGAAGTCACACCAGGGGGAGAACAGCGGATCCATGAGGTCAACATGCTCGTGCTTCTTTTTCTCCTACTCGGGGTCGTCTTCCTTCTCGCAGCTGCAGGACGCATTTGGATGAATCCACGCCCTCTTCGGTCAAGAGCGACCGATTCGGCAGGAATGGATCGTCGCGGTGAGTCTCGCGCACTCAAAGAGATATCCAAGCACCACAGCTCTTCGACATAACCCGAGAGCCGGTCACGGAAGGGTGTCGGAGTCATGCGCGGGCAGTGACAACGGCTCTACACGGCAGGAAGAGAGGCTCGTGCCGAAGTGCTGATCGAGAGCATTTCCCTGGACTTCCGTGATGGACCTCTGCGGCCTGGCGATCACGTGGAGCATGGCGAAAACGACGAAACTCGGGTCGCCCTGCACCGTGCGGAAGTGGGCTCGGGAGACTGTTGCGGATCCTGACCACTTGCACCTGAGATGCACCATTGCCATGAACACCATGGGGGGCAGCAGACTTTTCGCCGTCGGCCCAACTCGGCTGCCCAGTGTTTGCGCGACCATGTTCGCCTGCTGGTGGCTGATTCCCCTCGGTCTGCCGCACACAATCCACGCCGCATGCTTGAAAAGCGGACGACCCGCGAGTACCTGCCCCATGCGCAGCAACTCTATGACTGGTTGCTCCGGCCACTTCTCGGGGATCTTCGCAAACTCAAGGTCAACACGCTGGTCTTTGTCCCGGACGGACCGCTGCGCACCATTCCCATGTCGGCACTCCATGACGGAACCCAATTCCTCATCGCACAGTACGCCGTCGCAATGACCCCCGGCCTCGATTTGACTGACCCTCGCCCCATCAACCGAACCAAAGCCCACCTGCTCTCCAGCGGTTTGACTCAAGCGGTGCAGGGTTTTCCTCCCCTCCCGCATGTCGCGGAAGAAATGGCTCACCTCAACTCAGTCTTCACGGGCGAGCAACTCCTCGACAGCAACTTTGTCACGCCACGCTTGGAAGGGGAACTGAAGGACGGCCGCTACAACATTCTCCACATTGCCACGCACGGCCGGTTTGCCACGGACGTGAATGAATCATTTTTGCTGACGTTCGACGATCGGCTGACCATGACGCAGTTGGAGCGGCTGGTGGGGCTGCTTCGCTTTCGCCAAGATCCCTTGGAACTCCTGACGTTAAGCGCCTGCCAGACCGGTATCGGCGACGACCGTGCCGCACTCGGGCTTGCCGGCATTGCGGTGAAGGCCGGGGCGAGGAGTGCCCTCGCAACCCTCTGGTTCATTAACGATGAAGCGTCGTCGAAACTGGTATCAGAATTTTATCGCCAATTGCGTGACTCATCGATCTCCAAGGCACAGGCGTTGCGAATTGCACAGCTGAAGGTACTGTCCGGTCGGCTCTATGAACATCCGGCGTATTGGTCGGCGTGTCTCTTATTGAACAATTGGCTCTAGCAGGATGTTGAAACAATTCGCCAACAGCGTTCTCGCTTCGCTCGGGTTTTCAACCTGCCCTGAAGGGTACGCTTGGCCTCCGCCCTTGTTGCGGACGTGCTTGTGCCTAGCCGGGAACGTCGGCAGAACGGGGATGCTCATTGCCCTGCTCGCGAGCAGCAGCGAGGCGGGACCTGACGTACAACCGGAAATTCCGATGTACCAGGCACCTCAACAAGTGATGCCCAGAGCTCGCATCGGTGGGACTTTGAGAGGCAGCGAAGGAGAAGACCCTGCTATTGCCGCGCTCGTTCCCGACCACGTCGGCATCACCGTCAAGCAACATCCCGTTCTCAACTGGTTCCTTTCCAAGCAGACCGCGTTGCCGATTAAATTCACTCTGATCGATGAGCGATCGATTCGCGCGCTGGTTGAACAGGTCATCACGCCCCCAAACCAAGCCGGTGTTCACGCCGTCAACCTTGAGGAACTCGGCTTCACGCTTCAGGCACACATCCAATACCGGTGGTATATCTCCGTAATCAAGGATGAGAATTCGCCCTCACGCGATATCGTGACCGGCGGACTGATCGAACGCTGTGAGTTCAGCGAGTGTATGGTATTGGGCGCCACGACCAGCTGCACCCAGGAAGCGGTGAGGACGAGTGCCGCCACGGGTTTCTGGTACGATGCCATGGCCTGCCTGTGCGATCTCATTGCCTCCGATCCTGGCGATACGGGTCTGCGAAAACAGCGGGCCGCCTTGCTCAAGCAAGTCCGCTTGCCTGGCGTGGCCGAATGGGATCTTGCACAAGCCCATGCCGGCCGGCGCTGAGAGGTTACCCGAGTCCGTCCATCGGCTGACCGACACAAGATGTTGTACCTCAGAGTCACCCTGTTGGTTATCGTGGCCATGACGTGGCCGATATCCTGGCGCAGCGCCGTCGGATTGTCGCCGACACTTCCGGAGGGGCGCGCGACCGATCTCGTCAAGGATTCGGACTCGCCTCTGCCCCTCTATAAACCGCGAAAGGACCATGGGCCACGTGCGCGCATCGGCGGGCAGAGCCGAGGCGCCGAGTCCGGAGTTCCCCTGTTGATCGCCTTGGTCCCGGATCATGTCGCCTTTACCATCAAAGGCGATCCGTCACTCTGTTGGTACCTGTCTCTGCCCACCGCTCACGCCATGACCGTGACAGTGGTGGACTCTCGCGGAATTCGGCCTATTCTTGAACGCGCGCTCCCCTCACCTCTTCATGCAGGCATTCACTGTACCAGGCCTCGGGAATATGGAATTGAACTCAGGGAGCAGGAATCCTACCGATGGTTCGTCACATTGGTCGTGGACCCGGATGAACCTTCGCGGGACATTGTCGCAGGCGGAACCATCGAACGGCTTCCCTTTAGTGAAGCCTGCTCACTGGGCATGCCATGCACCTGGACCTCTTGCGATCGTGACGCGATCTATCGCTATTCCGAGTCCGGCCTCTGGTACGACGCCATTGCCTGCCTGCTCGACCTCATAACACATGGGGAGGATAAACAGTCGTTGGAGCGAATGCTTCACCACCTCTTGAATCAATCCGGAGTGTACCTGCCGACGTAGGAATTCTTCCCGTATTACTTCCGTGCCCTTATCCAATCTGATACGCAGTGAATGAAATCCGATACAGGCGTGATGCGCGAGGCGTCCACGGAAAACGGCAACAGTTCTTGCCGGACCGCTTTGCTAATGCAGAAATTCTCAAAAGGTTGGGAGGAATCGGCGGAGTCTCTTTCTCGGGCGCGCACGGCACGGCTGTTGCTACTTCCAGGGGTGTACAGGGATTGCTCCATTCTTGAGGTAATCGGAAATATTTACTCAGTACAGAAAGGAGCCTGACATGGAACTCGTCATGGGTGGTCTCCTGATCGGAGTCAGTGGCATGTTGGCTCTCTTGATTGTTGCCGTATGGAAA
>JBPOIJ010000074.1:0-42886 GCA_052034585.1 Myxococcota bacterium | reverse complement strand
GACGTTTCCACCCGCGACGTTTCCACCCGAGGAGTTCCCGCCCGCGACGTTTCCACCCGCGACGTTTCCACCCGAGGAGTTCCCGCCCGCGACGTTCCCGCCCGCGACGTTCCCGCCCGCGACGTTTCCGCCCGCGACGTTTCCACCCGCGACGTTTCCGCCCGCGACGTTTCCGCCCGCGACGTTTCCACCCGCGACGTTTCCGCCCGCGACGTTTCCACCCGCAACGTTCCCGCCCGCGACGTTCCCGCCCGCGACGTTTCCGCCCGAGGCGTTTCCGCCCGCGACGCTTCCACCTCCGACGTTCCCGCCGGCAACGGAGAGCCCTCCAGCAGTTCCGCCCGCGGAGCCTCCATCTGCACCACCCATCGGTCCGCACGCGGTTGCGAGGAGAACCAGCCAGAACGCTGAGCGCATGACGGAACTTGTACCACCGAGCGAAGCACCTCCGCCCTTCCTGAGCACCGCAGCGGCCCAACGCCTCACCCGTCGTCTGTGCCTGTGGAGCCGCTCATGCTAGGCGCCGCACCGTGCTTTCGAGGGCGCTCACGCTCGGTTCGATCCTCATCGTCGGCTGCGCGTCGACCTCTCAGCACGGCACGCTCAGCACGCTGAGCGCCTCAACCGCATCGGCCATGTGCAAACACCGGGTCCCTGCGGAGGTGTGTACCCGCTGCAACGAGTCCCTCGTCACGCGCTTCAAGGCGGCCAACGACTGGTGCGGTGAACACTCGGTGCCCGAGTCGCAGTGCTTCGACTGTCACCCGGACCTGAGCTTCGAGCCGCTCCCCGACTTGCGCGCCGGGGCCGATCTCCGGCGGCTCTCCGAAGCTGGTGAAGACGTTCCCTCGCTCGATGTGCACGCGGTCGCCGGCAAGGTGACCGTCTTCGACTTCTACGCCGACTGGTGTTCTCCCTGCCGAAAGGTCGACCTCCACCTGTACCGGATCCTCAACGCACGCGATGATCTCGCGGTTCGAAAGCTGAACGTCTCGTCGTGGGACTCAGCGCTCGCGAAGCGTCACCTCTCCGCCGTTCCCTCGCTGCCGTACTTCGTCGTCTTCGGCCCCGATCGCCGGTTGCGAACGACGCTCGCCGGATTCGACTTGCCAGCCCTCGACAGGGCCATCGCCGAGGCCGCGAAGTGAGCGCGCGAGGCTGGTGGCTGCTCTCGGTGATTCTCGGGTTCGCCCCGAGGCTCGCCGATGCCTGAGCGGGGTGAAGCAACCCCAACCTCCCGGTCGGGAGGTCAGCGCAGACGACGATGAGCCCGGGCCAGCTGACGCTCGGTCTGTCCACCGCGTGGATGCCGATGCACGTCGTGCACGAGACGCACTGCCCAGACATCGGGCCCATCTGTCTCCGGCGCGACGAGCCACCACACCTCCACGATCAGACGTTCCAGGTCTTCGAGGCGCGGCTGATCACCGAGCTCGGGCTCACCTCGAACTTCAGCGTGGAGGCCCAGGTTCCGCTCCGGATGACCGGCGTTCGCATCGTGTACCGCCGGCTCGACGGCTCGGCCTTCGTCCCCGACTGGAGCGACATTCACCACCGCAACGAGACGCTCGCGGGTCTGGGAGATCCCTGGCTCCTCGTCCGCGGCGCGACGACGGTCGCCGGGTTCGAGCTGCGTGGCCGGCTCGGGCTGTCGCTCCCGGTGGGTCGCACCGAGCGCAACCCGTTCGCGCTGGCAGCGCTCGGTCTCGAGCACCAGCATGTGCAGTTCGGTACCGGAACGTTCAATCCTCTCGCGACCGCGGAAGTGTCCAAGGCGCTCGGCCACCTCACCTTCCTCGGCTCGGGTCAGGCCTTCCTCCCGCTCGCGCAGAACCAACACGGGTTTCAAGCGGGCGCGCGGGTCGGGCTTGGGCTCGGCACCGAGCTCTCGTTCCTCGAGCGCTTTCGCGCGGCCATCACGCTCGACGTGCTCCACGAAGGCCCCGAACGTTGGGACGGCGTCGTTCAGCAGGACGGGAACCTCGGGCGAACCGACGTGCTCGCAGGCGCGGGCTTCTCGGTGCAGCTCGGACGACTGAACCTCTCGCTCGCGATCAAGAGCCCCATTTTCCAGCACTTCGTTCAAACCGAGGACGATCACGCCTCGCTGCGCTCCCCGATCTTCGTCGCCTTCCGGGTGCAGGGAACCGTCTTCTCGCCCAGCCCCAACGAGCTCACGGGTACGAGTAAGTGACGAGGAGCTTCGGTCGCGACACCGTCGTCGGGTGGAGTCGCCCGAACAGGCCGAGGTAGTCGGAGGTCGCGTTGGCCGAGGCCGCCGTGGTGAAGCGCAGTCGGAACTCCGATCGATTGCCGCGGGCCCCTCGGTTGATCCAGTCGTCGTAGACGGCGCGGCTCACCGTCGCGCTCCGCAGGCCCGTCCAGCTGACCGTCGCGAAGTCGATCGAGAACGGCGTTTCGGCGCACGACACCGGAGGAGGAATCGTCGGACAGCTCGTGAGCAGCGGAGCGTTGAATGCCGCGAAGGTCACCGAGCTGCCGAAGTTCACGTGCTCGAGCTTGAGCGGCCCGAGGGTGCCGAACGGCGAGCCGGTGATGCCGCCCAGCTGCAGCTGGAGGACCGCGCTCAGAATCGTCGTGCCAGTCGCCGGCAGGCTCGCCAGGTTGAACGCGAGCACCGAGCGAAGGCTGACGTTCGACGCCTCGTCGCCGACGTAGAGGTACGGCGCACCCATGCTCCCGCCGCCGATCGAGCTGATGTACCCATCGACCATCGGCTCGAGCATCACCGACGCTCGCCGGAGAATCGTGTACTGGTTCGTGATCGCCGCGGAGAGCGTGTTTCCCGCCTGGTCCTCGGCAGTGGTGGAGATCGCGAGCCGAACCGTCGCGCCGAAGCTGAAGCAGGTGCCCGCGGGAGTCGCCGTGCGACGCTTGACCGTGATGGCCGTGCCCGCGGTGTTCCAGCTCGTCGAGAGCGAGGGCGTCAGCGTCGACGGCGCCGTCTGAGTGACGCTGAGCGCGGTCGCGACCGACGCGGGGTCCATCTCCTCCGAGAAGGTGATCACGAACGACCAGCCGCAGGGATCGACCGCGTTCGAGTTCGCCACCGGCGTGACGCTCGAGATGGTCGGGTGCGTCGTGTCGGGCGCTGCAGCGGTGGTGAACTGGGCCGAGAACGCGATGACTGGAGCGTTGCCCGCCTCATCGCGTGCGCCGGTCGAGACGCCGATCACGTAGATGCTGCTCGCGTCGAGGTTCAGCGCGGGGTTGAAGGTCAGCAGCTCGCCGTCCGACGACCAGGTGAAGCGACCCACGACCTCGGTGAGCGCGCCCATCTTCCGGAGCGAGAACGCTGCTTCGGTTGCCGGCTTGTTCATCGGCTCGGAGAAGGTGACGCTCACGTTGGTCGAGACCGCGATGTTGGTCGAGCTCCCGCGGGGAGCGACCGCAGTGACTCGCGGCGGCGTCGTGTCGGGGAGCGGCGCGGTGGTGAACGAGAAGGTCGTCGTTCCCTGCAGCGCATTGCCGGCGGCGTCGTGGCCATCGATCGTGGCCGTGTAGGCCGTCGCGGGATCGAGCGGGCTCGTCGGAACGAACGTCGCGATCGTCTCGGTCGCGTCGAACGTCGGACCCTCGAGGTCGAGCGGAGGCGCGAGGGTGACCGTGACGCTCGCTGGATCCATCGCCTCCGAGAAGGTGACGACGAGGCCTGCATCGAACGCCACCATCGTGCCGCTCGGCGCGAACTGGCTCACCGTCGGCGCGGTCGTGTCGGGTGGCGCCATCGTGGTGAAGCTGAACTGCTTGAGCCCACTGAGACCGTTTCCGGCCTTGTCACTCCCGGCGACCGTCGCGGTGAAGCTGGTCGAGTACGCGAGCGCGGCCGTCGCCTGGAAGGTGAAGAGCCGCTCCTCGGCGTCGACCGTCGGAGCGAGGAAGGTGACCGCCGGCACCGTCGTGAGCGTGACGCTCCCGACCTCCATCGGCTCGGAGAACTCGAGCACGATCGTCGCCGTTGGATCGACCTGCGTCGTTCCAGTCGTCGGAGTCGTTCGCTCGAGCGTGGGCGGCGTCGAGTCTCCGCCAGCCGCGCCTCCGCCCGCCGTCCCGCCTGCCGTCCCGCCTGCCGTCCCGCCCGCCGTCCCGCCGCCTCCCGCGTCCGTTCCGGCGGGAGGGTTCTGTCCGCACGAAGCCAACAGCGCAACGCAGCCGACCATGAGCGCTCGTCGCATAGGTCACTCCTCGAAGGGCCGAGGGGCGAGTCGTGCATCGTGGGTGCCAGCTGCGACGCCGAGTGACGGCGCCTCGACGCTCCGCAGCTGCTGCGTTCCGTCGATCTTCTCGCGCAGGCATCGACCCGGTGCTGATGACGGTCAGGCCGCGCGCCGACGAGGTGCGGCTCCACGGCATGATCGATCGCAGACGTCGCTGGCCGTCACCGAGCCGGAGGAGTGACCGGCGTCACCTGTGGCGCGAGCTGCCACGAGACCGAAGGCTCGAGATCGAACCAGGCCCCGGTGATCGCGTCGACGATGAACCCGACTCCCAGGGTGAAGACGTTCAGCAGGGTGACGAGGTCGAAGTGGGTGTCGACGATCAGGAGGTGCGCCCGCCGCCCAGGCGCCCACGCGATGCCCGCATACTCGTCGCCCTTCTTCAGGTTGATCGCCAGCGGCGTGTACCCCCCTCCTTCCACGAAGATCGTCTTCGAGATCAGCGATCGCACCGGAGGCGGCACCTGCGCGTAGAGCCCGCCGAGCTCGTCGACCGTGTCGTTCGTCTGCTCCGTCGGCCGGAGAATCGCGAAGAGGACGGTGAGGAGCTGATCCGCAGTCAGCGCCTCGAGGAACTGGCGGGTGTCGGGCGGAAGCACGGGCGAGATGAAACCGAGGATGACGCCGCGCGCCTCGTCCAGGTCGTGCACCTTCGCGAGCACCGAGCCGACCGCGCCGCCGATCACCACCGCCGTCGAACGCGGCTCGGAGACGAAGGTGACGTCACGCCGGGTGCCCTTGAAGACGGTCGCACAGCCAGAGCCGAGGAAGAGCAGCACCACCACGAGCGCGCGAGGCATGGGTGAAGTCTGCTCCCGAACCGTCGGTTGGTCACCCGCGTTGTGCCAGCCGAACCCCTGCGAGCACCAAGCCGGCGCTCAGCACCACTTCCCACCCGAGCGGCTCGTCGAGCACCGCCCACGCCGCGAGCGCGGTCGCGATCGGCTGCAGGTTCGCGAAGACCGCCACCCGCGAGGCCTCGGTGCGGGAGAGCGCGTAGTTCCACAGCGCGTAGGAGCCCATGCTGGTGAGCACCACGAGGTAGCCCAGGCACCACCAGGCGAGGGCCGGCGCCGCGAGGAACGCCTCGAGCTTCACCACGAAGGGCGCGAACGGCACGCACCAGAGCGCCCCGGCCATCAGGCTCCAGCCCGCCGTTCGCAGGCCGCCGAACTCGAGCGCCTTGTCGCGCGACTCCGACGTCCACACCACCCACGCCACCACCGCGCCCAAGATGAAGAGGTCTCCGACGAGCGGGCCCATCGCCTCGGTGAGCCCTCTCCCGAGCAACAGCACCAGCACGCCCGAAAACGCGAGCGCGATGCCGACCAACCGCCGCGCCGTCGGCTTCTCTCGTCCGCGAGCGACGCTCAGCGCGTACACCCCGACCGGCGTGAGCCCGTACAGCAAGCCCGCGTGCGAGGCCTTCGACTGCGAGAGCCCGTAGACGAAGAAGCCCTGGTTCACCGGCCCGGCGAGCAACCCGAAGACGACCCACCAGCGCCAGGTCGCGCGCGGAGGAAGGAGCGGCCCTTTCACCACCCAGAGCACCACGAGGTAGCCGAGCGCCGAGAGGAGGATTCGCAGCGTCACCAGGCTGATCGCATCGACGTCGTGGGTCGCCCGCCGCGCCGCGAGGTGAGTTCCCGCCGAGATGATCGTCTGCCCCAAGAGCGCGAGCAGCACCGGCCAGGCGAGGCGCTTCGTCGTCCCGCTCGCTCCGTCAGCACTCACCGAGACACCCGCCAGCACGTCCGCTCATCGGCCCACCGTGCGCGCTCGATGGACCAGCGAGAAGCACCACTTTCGAGAAGTCTGCTGGTCCATGCCTCACTCGAGCTGCGTCAACGCCCACGTCGCCGCCTCCCGCACCGGGGCGCTCTCGTCGCTCGTCAGCCGGGTGAGCGTCTCCTTCGCCGCCGCTGCCCGCATCGCGCCGAGCGCGTACGCCGCGTTTCGCCTCAGCCCGTCGTAGCCCGCGCGCACGAGCGCCGTTCCCGGAGACCAGCGCTCCCAGTCTGCCTTCGTCATTGCCGCGAGCTCGAGCACCGTCTTCTGGCCGACCTCTCGCGGAGCGAACCGGGCCTGCGCGCGCATCGGCGTGGCGTTCAGCGGGCAGACGTCCTGGCAGACGTCGCAGCCGAAGACGAGGTTGGGCATCGCCGCACGCACCGCCAGCGGCACCGGGTCCTCGTTCTCGATCGTCTGGTACGAGAGGCAGGCCCGCGCATCGACGACCCGATCGGCCACGATGGCACCCGTCGGACACGCGGAGACGCAGAGCGAGCAGCGGCCACAGCGCTCTTCGACCTCGTCTTCGCAGTACTGGTCGACCTCGGCGTCGAGGATCATCACCGCCAACACCACCCAGGAACCGAACTCGGGCGTGATGAAGCAGGCGTGCTTGCCGACGTAGCCGAGCCCTGCGCGCGCGGCCCACACCTTCTCCATCACTGGGTTCGCGTCCACCGAGCCGTAGTCGTTCACCGAAGGGAAGTGCTCGCGCAGCCCACGTCGCAAGACCCGGAGCTTGTCTCGCATCGTCGCGTGGTAGTCGCGGCCGCGCGCGTAGCGAGCGATCGGCCCGGCGTCGTCGGTGTGCCAGTAGTTGCACGCCAGCGCGATGACGGTCTTCGCACCAGGGAGCAGCGTGCGCACGTCGAGCCGCTCGGCCACTCGTTCACTCATCCAATCGAGCTCGGCGTGGAAGCCGTTCGAGAGCCAGTCGTTCAGCACCGCCGCGTCGATCGGCTCGGCGCGCGCGAAGTCGACGAGATCGAACCCGGCGGAGATCGCCAGCTCGCGCACCTTCGCCGACGGCAACACCTCGCTCACGGCTTCTTCGCCACCCACGCCACGTCGGCCACGCCCGCGAGGTGATTCGCCATGCGCGCCATCGTGAAGAGCAAGTCGGAGAGCCGGTTCAGGTACACCACGACCTCGAGCGCGACCTCTCCACGCCTCGCCAACGGCACCACCCGCCGCTCCGCGCGACGGCACACGCAGCGTGCCAGGTGCAGCGCCGCCGCCGCCTTGCTGCCACCGGGGAGGATGAAGGAGGTCAGCGCCGGCAGGTCGCGATCGAAGCCGTCGATGGCCTGCTCCATCGCGTCGATCCACGTCGGCTCGAGCGTGGGGAGGTGCGTCGCGGCCTTGGCGCCCTTCGGCGTCGCGAGGATCGCTCCGACGGTGAAGAGCTGATCCTGCAGGCTGGCGGTGAGCGCCTCGAGCCGGCCCAGCCCTTCCGCGCGCGCGAGGCCCAAGACCGAGTTCAGCTCGTCCACCTGGCCGTACGCCTCGACGCGCTCGTCGTCCTTCCCGACGCGCCCGCCCCCGAAGAGCGAGGTGTCTCCGCCGTCGCCGGTCTTCGTGTAGATCTTCATGCGCGACGAGTTAACGCCCGCGCTCGCTCACGTCCATCCGCTCGAGATCGACGAAGACCACGTCGGGCTCGGTGCTGGCGGGGAGACGGCGAGCCTCTCTCCACTCGGCCCGGTTCCACGCAGGGAAGAAGGTGTCGCAGGCCACCTCGCGCTGCACCTCGGTCAGGAAGAGGTGCGTCGCCAATGGGAGCGCCTCGGCGTACAGCTGCGCGCCTCCCACGATCATCGGCATCGGGTCGGTCGTGCGGGCCAGGCGGAGCGCGTCTTCGAGCGAGCTCGCCACTTCGCAGCCCGCGAACGCCGTCTTCGTCCGGCTCACCACGATGTTGCGCCGTTCGGGGAGCGGCCTGCCGATCGACTCGTGGGTCGCCCGCCCCATGATGATCGCGTGGCCCATCGTCAGCGCCTTGAAGCGCTTGAGGTCCTCCGAGATGCGCCAGGGCAGGGCGTTGTCCTTGCCGATGCCGCCGTGGCGCGCCACCGCGACGACGATTCCCAACGGAGCCAGCTTCGTCACACCGCCACCGGCGCCTTGATGGCAGGGTGCGGCTCGTAGTTCTCGAGGGTGAAGTCCTCGAAGCGGAAGTCGAAGAGGTTCTTCCGCTCGGGGTTGATCGTCATCGTCGGAAAGCGCTTCGGCGTCCTCGAGAGCTGCTCGCGCGCCTGCTCGACGTGGTTGTTGTACAGGTGAACGTCTCCGAAGCTGTGCACGAAGTCGCCGCCGCGCAAGCCGGTCGCCTGGGCGATCATCAAGGTGAAGAGCGCGTAGCTGGCGATGTTGAACGGCACGCCGAGGAAGACGTCACCCGAGCGCTGGTAGAGATGACAGGAGAGCTCGCCGTCCTGCACGTAGAACTGGAAGAGCGTGTGGCACGGCGGGAGCGCCACCTGATCGGCCTCGCGCGGGTTCCACCCCGTCACCAACAGCCGCCGGCTCATCGGGTTCTCTCGAAGGTCGCGCACCAGCCTCGCGAGCTGATCGACCCCGTCCTTCTCGTAGCTGCCGTCGGGCCGCTTCGTCGCGCCGAAGTTCCTCCACTGGTGCCCGTACACTGGACCGAGATCGCCAGCCTTGCGGCCGAAGCGCGCCGTCTGCTCGGCCGTCGCCCACTCGTCCCAGATGCTGACCCCCACGTCCTGGAGCGGCTTCACCTGCGTCTCGCCACGCACGAACCACAACAGCTCGTGGACGATCGACTTGAGGTGCACCTTCTTGGTGGTGAGGAGTGGAAAGCTGGTGCGCAGGTCGAAGCGCAGCTGCCCTCCGAAGAGCGAGCGGGTGCCCGTGCCCGTGCGATCGGCTCGCGCCTTGCCGTGCTCGAGCACGTTCCTGAGCAGCTCCAGATATGCCTGTTCCGACACGCCAGCCTCCGAGTTGCGGCATCGTGGCCGAAGAGGTCGTGACGAGGCAACGACGCCGTGTCGAAACGCCCCACCTCCACCCAGCCCGCATCAAGAGGACCGCCGGTGTGCGTCGTTTCGATAAGCTCGGCGCCGTGCCTCGTAGCAGAGGCCTCGCAGGTTCACGCCAGGTCGACAATGCCGCAGCCGGAGTTGAGCAGGTCCGAAGTCGAGCGCCTGGTGCGCGCCATCTACGACCTCGACAGCGAAGAACGGGTCTACCTCGACGAGCTGCGCGCGCTGTGGGCGGCGACGCCGTTCGGCAGCGAGCACACCCTCGCCTTCGCCTGGACTGGCGACGATTCGGGCGCGGCGACGATCGAGGCCCTGTCGGCGCCCTCTCCCCAGGTCGAGCGGGCCTTCGCCGAGGTCTACGCCGCGACGTCCCGGAGCGTGCGGCTCTCGATGCTGCGGCTCGAGCCCCACTTCGGAGTGATGACCAACCGCTACCCGCGCACCCGCGGCCTCAAGCGCAGCGTCGAGCTCGGCTTCCCCGACTTCAGCGCGCTCTTCGCTCCGACCCACACCGGCACGGCGGTCGTCGTGGGCACTCCGCTGACCGCCGACCAGCGCCCGCCCACCCTCAACCCCACCGCCGATCGGCTCTCGTTCCACCTCGCGGGCGTGTGGCGCCTCCGACGAAGACTCGCCGCCGCCGACGCCTTTCACGACAACGCCGAAGCCATCTTCGCCCCGGGCGGAGCGCTCAAGGAAGCGAAGGGCCCCGCGAGGGGTCGCGAGCTCCGGGAACGGCTTCGAGCCTTGGTCGTGGCGCGCGAACGAGCCCTCGCTCACGGAGACGAGCGGCTCTGGCCTGCCCTGCTCGACGGCCGCTACACCATCGCCGATCGCTTCGAGGGCTCCGGCAAGCGCTACGTCGTCGCCTTCCGCAACGACCCGACCGCCGCCAAGCTGAACCGGCTCACCCCCCTCGAGCGCGCCGTCGTCGACGGGGTCGCGTCGGGCGTGATGGAGAAGGTGCTCGCCATCGATCTCGGCCTCAGCCTTCCGCGTGTCTCGAACGTGCTCGGCAGCGCCTTGCGGAAGCTCCGGCTCTCCGGCGCCATCGAGCTCAGCCTCGTCGCCTCGAGCTCGACCTTCGTCACCCTCGACGACGACGTCTTGGGGCAACGCATCGTCGCCGCCTTCCAGCTCCGAGGCGACACCGGAGCCGCCCTCACCTCGCTCACGCCCGCCGAGCGCGCCGTCACCGCCGATCTGCTCCGCGGGCTCTCCAATCGCGAGATCGCCGCTCGCCGCAACCGGAGTGAGCGCACCATCGCGAACCAGGTCTCGAGCGTGCTCGAGAAGCTCGAGGTGCCGTCGCGTCGCGCCCTCGCCGTCAAGCTGGGCCAGGGCGCCTGAGGAAAGAATTGACCATTGGTCCGCGCGCTGGCCGCTCCGTACACTCCGTTCGTCATCGAGGCGGTTTCGCGGCTTTCTTCTCTTCGGTGGGGGCCAAGCGGGGGATGACAGAGACGGCGGTCAAGCGAGATGCTCGGCGTCTCGGGGAGTCTCCATGATCGGCGCCGTCCTCACCCTGCTGCTCTCCGCCGAGCCGGCCCCTCGAACCACCGTCAGCACCATCGCCTGTCAGTCCGTCGCCGAGTGCTGGCTCGACTCGAGCGGCAAGCCCATCGCGCGCCCGAAGAAGCTGCGGACCCGAGCGCTCCCCAAGGGTGACTGCGGGAAGAACCTGCTCTGGCTCCGCAACGTGCTCGTCTGCGAGCAGAACGTCTGCGTCTCGCGCTTCGTGGGCGACGCCTGCTGACCTCACGCGTCGGTGAGCGCGTATTCGGTGCTCTCGAGCGTGAAGAGATCGCCTCGCCTCAAGGGAATGAGCCACGGCCGCTGAGGGGAAGGGCGTCGGCGCACGACCCCGTTGAGCATCAGCGTCTCGTGATTCACCGTGAGCACGGGCACCTGACCTCGGTGGCGCACGAAGCCAGCGGGGAGCGTCAAGGTGCCTTCCCGAGGGATGGGGTGCTGGCCGCTGCTCGCCCGAAGCACGCCGGGTGAGTCGCTTCGTGCCACCAGCTCGCAGTTCTCGGGAAAGCGGTCTCTCCACCGTCGCCGCCGCCACGAGCGCGACAGCTCTCCGCCGGCGCTCGTTCCGTGAAGAGTGAGCCTCGAGAGCCAGGGGAGGCCGCGCTCGGCGAGCCGATCGATCGCGCGGTGGGCTGCTTCGTTCGAGCCGTCCTCCCAGAGCACGAGCTCGAGCGACTGAACCAGGTGCCCCAAGACGTGCGCAGGGAGCCGCTCGATCGCCTCGCTGCTCCGCACGATCGCCTCGGTCACCACCCCGCGCGACCACTTCAGATCGAGCACGCCGTCGGCTTCGAAGAGGGGCAGATCGCCCTGCCAGAGATCGTCGGAGAAGCCGGTGGGCAGCCCCCGTAGCCGCTCGCCGAGCGGGTGGCGCTGCTCGAGCAGCACGTCGGCGAGCACGTCGAGCCCCGCGCTCCCCGGCGTCACCCGCGCGATCAACGCGTCGAGGTCGCCGCTCCACGCGAGCCGCGGCGTTTCGCTCGGCACCACCCGAAACCGCAGCCGCAGCGGGCCCATCGTGGCTTCGAAGATGGAGTCGGTGAGCGAGCGCAGCCTGGCGCCTGCCTCGCCGATGAACCGCGGGACCCCGCGCTCCAGCACCAGCCTCCAGGCAGTTCCTTGCGGGAGCTCGGGCAGGCGCACCGTCCCCGTCCTCGAGACGGCGAAGGCCTCGTCGAGCGGGAACCGCTGGTAGATCGTCAGCGGCCCGTGCTCGGTGGTCGAGCCCGCGGGCACCTCGATGAGCTCGAACTCCATCACGAGGTCACCGTCACCTCGCGCACCAGGCGCTGCTGGGCGAGCTCGAGACACACCACGTGCCCGTTGTCGCAGGCGATGATCAGGTGCCCCCGATGGAAGCGCGTCACTGCGCGGCTCGCGTGCCCGAAGCCGAGGCTCCATTGGCCCGGCCGCACGATGACGTCGAGCTGATCAGGCGTCTCTTGCCGCCACTTGAGCGGCACCGCGAACGTCGCGCCGACGCATGACGGCACGCCTGCCAACGTGCCCGGGAGCTGCTGCTGCTGCGGGGGCTGGTTGGTCGCCGGCGGAGGCGTCCAGGCCTGGAGGGTGTTCACTTGACCCGGTCCGACGAGCACATAGGCGCCATCGGCGGCGACGGCCGACGCTCGAACCTGGTCTGCGCCAAGGAGCGCCGCCGAGTGCTCGAGCGCGAACGAGGGAACGCCCCAGACGAACCGCGCGATCTCGAGGCCTCGGATCAACGCGTGCACCCGGCTGCGATCGCTCGACACCCCTCGCACCGACGTGCCCGGCGGCGTCGCGAGCTCCCACAGGCGCAACGGCTGATCACCGAGCACGTCGAGGCCCACGATGCCGCGCTCGGTACCGACGAACCAGACGCCGTCTCGGAGGGTGGGGCTCGCGCAGGAGATCGCCACGTCGGCCCAGCGCACCGCCCGCCGCGGAGAGAGGGTCACCTTCGAGACCGTCGTGACGTCTTCTCGCTGGGCCAGCGCCAACACCGTGTTCCCCTCGTCGCTCACCACCAGCGAGTACGCCGGCACCTCGGCGCGCCATTTCACCGTGCCGTCGTGGGCCACCAGCGCGATGCCCGCTTCGCCCAGCGCGACCACCAGTTGGCCGCCGGGCAGCAGCACCGCGTCGTGCGGCGTCAGCGCCGTGGCCGAGCGCTCGAAGCGGGGAGGGGCCTTGTGCGCCGGGCGCACTCCGGGCGCGAAGTTCGGCGTGTCGACCCGCAAGGGGCCGTCGTCGAGCAGGAGCAGCTTGGCGAGCACGCCCGGCCGCGTCACCCCGAACGCCGCCTCGTCGCGGATCAACGCCCGAATCGCCCGGCGCACCAGCGGCGGCTGGTGTTGGCCGACCAAGCTGGCGTTCGCGCTCACCACCGCCTCCGCCAGGGCCGTGCGCGCCTCGGACATCGCCTCCGTCGGGTCTCCCAGCAGCTCCAGCGCCGCCTGCACGTGGGGCGCGGCCGTCGCGGGCTCGAGCTCGATGCGCTTGATGAGCAAGGGTGCTCGCTGCGGCCCACCGGCGTCGATGCCCAACTCCACCCACTTGAGGACGAGCGCGCGCGCCTCGGGGATCGGCGCCGCCGCGGCCACCGCACCAGCGTGATCGCCCGAGCTCGCCAGCCAGTTGGCCCACTCGAGCCGCAACACCCGGGCGTCGCCGAGGTTGCCCTTCTCGAGCCGGGTGACCGCCGCCGCGAACGCTCGATGCCTTCGCGCCAGCGCCACTGCGCGAGGCACGTCCTTGGCGAGGACCCAGAGTCGCACGCTCAGATCCGGCGCGAGCCCGCGGGCCTCCGACAGCCGCGCCGCCTTCTCGAACTCGCGGTGACGCTCGAAGAGGTCGACCGCTTCCTGAGGCGCGTCGAGGAGATCGGCGAGCACGAAGGCCGCCTCGTCGATGCGCCCTGCTTTCTCGAGCTTCTCGGCCGCCGCCCGGTAGCGCTGCTTGAGCGCGTCGTAGACGCCGGCCTCCATCACCGTCGCCGCGCCCCCAGTGGTGACCCGCGTGCCGAAGTTCACCCCAATCGAGCTGCGAGCGCTGAAGGGCATTCGCGGAGGTTGCGCCCCAGGCGCCGCCGTCTTCCGGCTGAGCGGCACCGCGTGCTTGAGCGCGTCGTCGAGCGCCTCCCGTTCGAACATCTTGAGCAGCCGGTCGACGTAGGTGCGGTTGAGCTTCTCGAACCAGGGACCGAGCGGGGTTCGATCGACCTGCTGATTGAGCCAACGGTCGAGTCGCTCGAGAACGCTCGGGCGAGCCTGCGTGCGCTCCGGCAGCGCGCGTCGCCGCTCCCGTCGCTCCCGCCACCAACGCAAGAAGCTCGTCGCGAGCCGGCGAAAGAGCGGGGGTTTCGGCGCGCCGGGCGTGACGGAGCCGAGCGCGTCGGCCACGATCCGCGCAGCCTCGGGCGGGAGGGCCTGCGGGTCGGGCTTCAACTCGATGGGGCGAGCGACGACGGACGTCGCCGTGGCGATGGTCGCCAGCGTCGCAGAGAGCCGGCGTGGCGGCTCCTTCACCGTGAGACCCGGCAGCTCGAGCCACTCGGAGACGTCGAGCTCTTCGGGCCGTGGGATCGAGACGACCCAGCGCCCGCCGATCGAGAGCACGACGGACCCGCGCTGCGCGCCCAACAGGCGCAGCTCGGCGGCGGTGATTGGGCCTGCGACGAGTACGCCGTCGCGCTCGACCAACCCCAGCCCCGCCATCAGCTCGGCGTCGAGCTCTCGTGGCGAGGGAAGCCGCACCAACACCCCGTGGGCCGTTCGCTGCACTACGGTTCCTCGCTGCCACGTCGCGAGCACCGCCTCACGTGCGGCCGGGGTGTCGGCGACGAGCACGGCGAGGAACGGGTGGCGTCCCTCGAAGACCAGGCGGCGCCGCGAGACGCTCATCGCCGCACCTCCGAGAAGTGCACCAGCCGCCGGCCCTGTCCGTCGGGCAACCCGAGGAAGACGTGCTGCGGCGAGCTCGCGTCGAAGAGCCCGACCGCTCCCGCGCCGTCGAGCCAGGCGAACCTCGGCAGCTCGAAGTCGGTCGCGACCTCGATGATGGGGTGCTCGCTCTCGACGATCGTCTGGGTGCCCGCCGCGCTGACGTGCAGCAGCCGCCGCCGATCGGCCGAGCGCACCAAGAGCCCGGCGGGCCAGCGCGAGGGCATGGTGACGCCGACGACGGTCCCTCCGTCGGGCACGTCGAGGCCGAGGCTCGGGCGCCCGTGATCGATCACCACCCAGCGGGTGCTCGTCGCCGTGTCTCCCACCGCGACGATCGGCAGTGGCCAGCGCTGGCCGCCGGCGATGAAGGCCACGCACTCACCCACGCCCTCGAGCAAGGTGAGCGTCTCGGTGTTGTTGGAGAAGAGCGTGCGCACGTGCCGCCGCCCCTCGGCGTCGAGGGTCACGAAGATGGCGCGCTCGCTGCGCTGGGTGTGGGCCAGCACTCGATGCGGGAGCTCGTTCACCCGCTCCTCGCTCAGCACGAAGGCTCGACCCAGGAGCGAGACGATGGTCTTTCGCCGTCGACCGAAGGTGAGGGTGGTGATGGAGCTCAGCCCGTCGGTCGCGAGTGCGTCGGCCGACATCGCCGACGGCAGCTCGAAGGTCTCCGGTTCTTCCTTGCGCTCACCGCGCTTCGAGAGGCTCCACGACACGAGCCGCAGCGCGCGGCCCGCGCCGTCGTGGCGCACCGTGAGGGCCGTCATGCCCTTGCGCCAGCCTCCAGCGAGCACGCGATCGGTCGCCGGCGGTGAGAAGGGCACCTGCTTGGTCGTGCTCGCCACGCCGTTGGGCAGCACGATGCAGAGCAGCTCGCCCCCCGTGCCCTTGGTGAACAGCCGGTTGCCGCTCGCGCTGAAGACGAGGCCCTTGCTTGGTCGAACGGCGCCGGACGAACGCGGCGGCACCTTGGGAAGGTCGATGGCGAACGGAGCGCGGAGCAGCGCGGTGCAGGTCTCCGGCGGCGGGAGCTCGAGCTGCACCAGCTGGCGGGTGCGCCCGCTCCGTCGCACCGCGACCTCCACTCGACGTGCCTGGGCTTGGAGCTCGCTCGCTTCGACCAGCTGGTACCGCGCCGCGGAAGGCAGGGCACAGGTCTCTGGGCTGCCGACCAGCCACACGTCGTCCACCGCCGCGCCGAAGGCCGTCAACCAAGCAGCGAGGTCGACCTCGGTCGGCTCCCGTGTCGTTCGCGACTTGAGCAGCGCCTGAGCCTGCTCCTTGTCGAACCCCGTCTTGACGAACGAGGGCGAACTCTGGACCACGCCCCAGCTCAGCTTCGCGTGCGCAGCTTCGCACCTGGCGGCGAAGGCGATGAAGGCCGCGAGGTGGGCGATTCGAGGGGTGCCGAGCTGCGAGGGGCCCGAGTCGAAGAGCACCAGGCACCGCCGCGCGTGGTGGGGCTCGCGGACCGCCAGCCGCGAGAAGAGGTGCTCACCCTGCGCGGCGCGGCGCAGGAACTCGTCGGGCGCCTCGTCGGCGTAGAGCCACTCGCTGGTGAGGAGCCGCTCGTAGGAGCCCTTGCGCGCCACTCCGTCGTAGCCATCGGGCGCACCAGTGGGCCGACTCTCCGCGTCCGACAAGGGGCCGATGCCGAGCGAGAGCCGCTGGACCCAGGGCGCGACCGCGAGGGCGAGCTCGCGCTGGAGGATCGCCAGCTGCCCGGCCCAGGGCTTGAGCGGCGAGGGCAGGGCGCTCACGGGCGCGGCTCCAGGAAGGGCGCCAGGGCTGCTCGACTCAACGGCGCGGCCCGGGCGAGCGGCACCACCTCGTCGAGCGAGAGGAGCGCGAAGGGCCCCGCTGGCAGCCGCGCGACTCGCCGCACCGCCCGCTCGACGAGCAAGCCCGCCACCGAGAGCGTGAGGGTCGTCGGCAGGAAGAGGGCGGGGCTCTCCGCTTCGGAGCCGAGGTAGGTCACCCCGTCGACCCAGGGCAGCGACGCCTCGGGCCCGATGACGATGAGGAGCTCGGCGAGCGCGACGACCTGCAGCGCCTGACGCTCCTCGGCGGTCATGCGGTCGAGGCGGCGAGCCAGCGCGCGGGCGCATTGGCCTCGGGCGACCATCGCCTTCGGCACCAACGGCTCGGCTCTGGACAGGAAGGTCGGGGTCACGGAGGCGTGAGGAGCTGGGTCAGTCGCTGTCGAACGGGGACGAGCTCGGTCGGGAGCGCGTTCACGTCGAAGGAGGCGTCGATCTCCCTCGCCACGCCCTCGAGCTTGAGCTTCCACCGCTCGACCGCGCTGGCGTCGTCGGTCGCGGGAGCCTGCTCGAAGAGGCCGGTCGCGGTCTGCACGATTCGCGCGGCGCGCACCCCCGAGGCATTGCTGGCGGCCTCGGCTGCGGCGATCAGCGTCGAGCTCTGCGAGTGCTTGAGCACGTCGCGCAACACGTCTTGCGCCAGCTTCTGCCCGTCGTTGGTCGGCACCGCGTAGAGAATCGGCCAGAGATCGGCGTCGGTCGGCTCGGTGCGCCCTCCCAAGACGGCGGCGGCGCAGGCGAGCCGCTGCACCTTCACCACCCGTCGATCGGACAGCTCGACGCCGGCCTTGCGCAACAGCCGCACCGCGTGCGCGAGCGGGTCGCGGAGCCGCGCGGTGTTCGCCTGCTTGGCCGCGGTGGACAGCACGTCGATGTGCTCGAGAGAGGCGAGCTGTTCGAGCGAAGCCCTCGCGAGCGCCGCCCCACCATCGAGGAGCGCCTCGAGCTTCGCGTCGGCGATGGGCTCGACGAAGACGCGCACGAGAAAGCGGTCGGCGAAGGCTGCGAGCGAGGGCTCTTCGGGAATCGCGTTCGACGCGCCGATGCAGACCCGCAGCGGCGCCTTCACCGTGGTGTGCCCGCGCCGGAAGACGCGCTCGTTCAGGAGCCCGAGGAGCGTGTTGAGGATCGCGGTCGACCCGAGGAAGACCTCGTCGAGGAAGGCGATGTCGGCCTCCGGGAGCATGCCCGCCGTCTGCGTCTCCACCTGGCCTTCCTTCAGCTTGCGCAGATCGATGGGGCCGAAGACCTCCGACGGCTCGGTGAAGCGGCCCAGGAGGTACTCGAAGTAGCGCCCGCCAAGCGTCCTCGCGACCCGGCGCACCGCCTCGCTCTTCGCGGTTCCAGGTGGCCCGATGACGAGCAGGTGCTCCTGCGCGATGGCGGTGAGGGCGATGAGATCGACCAGCTGCTCGCGATCGACGAGGCCGGCGCCAGCCGCAGTCAGGGCGGCTCGAACGGCGAGGGAGGCTTCACCAAGAGACGCTGACATGGCCGCCAGACTACTCCTCGTTTGACGACGGTTGATCGGCATCAGCGGCTTCGCGCCGCAGCCCGATCGACGAGCGTCGGCGCGTCGCATGACAGCTTCCACGTTCAATCAGCGGGGCTTCTTTCTTGATTTTGACTCTCACTCGCAAAATCGAGAACCTCATCGGCGTGTGAGAGGAGCGGTCCATGCGCAGGATGCTGGTGACGTCGATGGCGATGGTGGGATTGGCAGCGTGGGGCGAGGGCTCGTCGTCGGACGGCTGGCACCGCGTCGTCGGGCTGCTGCAGTACCTCGAAGGTGACTACGCGGCGGCGCTCGCCGAGCGAAACGCGGAAGAACTCGAGGAGCAGAAGGGCCTGGCCGACGAGGCGGTGAAGGCGCTCGAGGAGCTCGGGCCCGAGGCAGAGGGCTACCTCGTGCGGGCGCGAGCGCTCCAAGCCGACATCACGGCCCAGCGCGACGCGGCGACGGTGGTGGGCGCCTGCCACTCGCTCGTCTTCGACCTGGTGAAGGAACGACAGCTGGTGCGCTCGCCTCGCGTCACGCCCGACCTCGCCGCCGGCGCGGCGCTCTTCGCCACCCACTGCAGCAGCTGTCACGGCGCCGAAGGACGAGGCGACGGAGCCGCGGGAAAGGCACTGACGCCGGCGCCGGCGAACTTCCACGACGCCGCGCGCATGCAGTTGCTCACGCCCTACAAGGTCTACAACACCACCACCTTTGGCATCACCGGCACGCCCATGCCCGGCTTCCCCGCGCTCACCGACGCCGAGCGCTGGAACGTCGCCTTTCACCTCTTCACCCTCCGTCAGCCTGCGTGTGAGGCGGGGAGCGCCACCCTGACGCTCGAGCAGCTCGCCACCTCCACCGACACCGAGCTCGACGAGCTCGTGCCGTCCATCGCTTGCGCGCGCAAGGTGCTGCCGACCCCCAACGAGGCCAGCTCGCTCGAGCTCGCGGCGAAGGGCATCGAGCGGGCGCGCTCCTTGGCGGCCGCAGGCCAATGGGACGACGCCCGGAAAGCGGTCGTCGATGCCTACCTCCTGGGCGTGGAGCCCATCGAACCGACCCTCCGGGCGAGGACGCCTGGTGTCGTCGAGGAGCTCGAGCGTGGCTTCACCCGGGCGCGACTCGCGGCGCAGCAGCACGAGGGCTTCGAGGCCGAGGCGAGCGCGCTCCTCCAGCTCCTCCGTCGCTCCGACACGACCACCCGCGGCGACTTCTGGAGCGTCTTCTTCGCCGCGCTCATCATCCTCCTCCGTGAGGGCTTCGAGGCCACCGTCGTCGTCGGCGCGCTGTTGGCGGTGATGAAGAAGATGGAGGCGGCGGCGCAGGTGCGGGTCGTTCACGCAGGGTGGGTCTCTGCCTTGGTCGTCGGCGTGCTGGCCTTCGTCTTCGGTCAGGCGCTCCTCGCCGGCGCGAACCGCGAATGGGTCGAGACGCTCGTCGCGCTCGGGGCCGTCGGCTTGTTGCTCTACGCCGCGCTCTGGCTCAACGCGCGTTCGAACATCAGCGCTTTCATGGGCGAGATGCGCACCAAGATGAAGGACGCGCTCGGCCGCGGCAGCACGTTCGGGCTCTTCGTCATCTCCTTCACCTCGGTGGGGCGCGAGACGGTCGAGACCGCGCTGTTCCTTCAGGGGCTCGCCGGCGACTCTCGAGACGGCGTCATCTGGGGCTCGATCGCCGGTGGGCTCCTCTTGATCCTCCTCGTGCTCATCGTGCGGACGGTCGGCTTCCGGTTGCCGATGAAGACGCTCTTCAACGGCTCGACGGTGCTCCTGGTGGCGACCGCGGTGATGTTGCTCGGCAAGGGCCTCCACGGGCTTCAGGAGCTCGGCGTGTTGCCGCTTCGACCGTTCACCTTCTTCTCGATCGAGCCGCTCGGCATCTACGCCGACTGGCTCACCGTTGGTCCTCAGCTCGTGCTCGCGCTGCTGCCGCTCGGCTGGTGGCTGTGGACTCGTCAGCGGCCTGCGTCGACGACCGCGCCCGCGAGCTGATCACCGCTTCGCCGAGTAGCGCAGCTGCACCAGGCCCGTCTTGAAGTGCTCGACCGCCTCGAGTCGAAAGGCGGTCTCCGGAAGACCATCGCCAAAGAGCGGTCGCCCACTTCCCAAGAGCAGCGGCACCACGCTCAACGTCAGCGCATCGACGACGCCCTCGCGGAGCCCCTGCTGCACGAGCTGCCCACCGTCGAGATAGGCGTGTCGAACGCCCTCGCCATGGAGCCGCTCCAAGACTGGCAGCAAGGTTCCCTCGGCGCGCTCGACGCTCACTCGCGGCGGAGCGAAGGCCCGGTGCGAGAACACCACCAGCCGCTTGTCTCCATACGGCCACTCGGGAAAACCGAGCACGGTGTCGAACGTCGCTCGCCCCATCACCAACACGTCGACGGACGCGAAGAAGGCGGCGAAGCCGTAGTCGCCGACGCTCGCGTCGTGGAACTGCTCGAGCCACGCGACGCTCCCGTCGGGGCGAGCGAGCCGTTGGTCGAGGCTGACACCGAGAAAGACCGAGACCCGAGGACGCGCCATTCTCCGACGGTACACCGCTTCGATGCCGGCCATGGCAAGGTCTCCGCATGACCTGGACCGACGACGCGCTCACCTCGCTCTTCCCCGAACCTGCCGCCGTGCCAGAGCGGGTTCGAGTCGACTGGACGCGACACGGCGCGCGCTGGCTGGTCGACGGCGAGCTCCGCAGGTGGACCGGCCCGACCAAGGAGGTGCGCTCACGAGTCGCGACTCGCTCTGGCACCACCTTGTCCACCACGCTGCTCGGCTCCGAGGCCCAGCTGACGGCGGAAGAGGCGAGGCTCGCGGTGGCGGCAGCGCAGCGCGCGTGGAAGGGTGGAGAAGGGGAGTGGCCTTCGGCGCACGTCGAGACGCGCATCGCTGCGGCCGAGAAGTTCGCGAGAGCCGTCGAAGCGAAGACCGACGAGATCGCGACACTCCTGATGTGGGAGATCGGCAAGCCCTGGGCGTCGGCACGCGACGAGGTGACCCGAAGCGTCGACTACGTGCGCAACACCATCGCCGAGCTGAAGCGGCTGCGAGAGGCCGACCTCTCGGTGCAAGAAGGCCGCGCGCAGACCAAGCTCCACTTCGCGCGCACGCACCGGCGGCCGTTGGGCATCGTGCTCTGCGTCGCGCCCTTCAACTACCCGGTGAACGAGTTCCTCACCACGGTGGTGCCGGCGCTGCTCATGGGCAACGTGGTGATCGCGAAGACGCCTCGCTTCGGAGCCCTCGCCAACCTGGTGCTCCTCGAGGCCTTCCGCGACGCCTTCCCCAAGGGCGTGGTGAGCCTGCTCCCCGGTGACGGGCGCGTGGTGATTCCCGCGGTGATGTCGGCGACCGAGACCGACGTGACGGGCAACCCCAGCGGCGTCGTGCACGTGCTCGCCTTCATCGGCAGCGAGGGAGCCGCGAACGCGATCCTCCGCGCGCACCCGACACCCATCACGCTCCACAAGGTGCTCGGCCTCGGCGCGAAGAACGTCGCGGTCATCATGCCCGACGCCGACCTCGACGCTGCGGCCCAGGCGATGACGAAGGGCGCGCTCGGCTTCAACGGCCAACGCTGCACCGCAGAGAAGCTCGTCTTCGTGCACCGCAGCCGGTTCGACGCCTTCGCAGAGAAGCTCGTCGCCAAGGTGAGCGGGCTCAAGCTGGGCATGCCCTGGGACGAAGGCGTCGCGGTCACTCCGCTGCCGGAAGAGAACAAGCTCGAGTCGATGCGCGCGCTTCTCGACGACGCGCTGGCGAAGGGCGCGCGGGTGCTGAATGGAGCTGGCGGCAAGGGCACCTTCTCGCTGATGCGCCCGGCCATCGTGGGAGAGGTGAAGACCGGCATGCGGCTGTTCCACGAAGAGCAGTTCGGGCCCATCGTCCCGCTCGCGGCCTTCGACGACGTCGAGGAGGTGCTCGAGTGGCAACGTCGCTCGCCGTTCGGTCAACAGGCCGGCGTCTGGGGTCAGCCGGACACCTCGCGCTCGCTCGTGCGCAAGTTCACTCGTTCGGTGGCGCGGGTGAACGTGAACGACGTCTGCCAGCGCGGGCCCGACGCCTTCGGCTTCTCCGCGGCGGACAAGTCGGGCTTCGGCACCCTCTCGCTCAAGGAAGCGCTCATCGCCTTCAGCCGCCCGGTGCTCGTGCAGGCGAACGATCGCGCCGTGCTCGACGCCTTCCTCGCCCGGCCTGGCTCACGCTGAGCCCGGTCGATTCGAAACGTGAAATCGCGAGTGGGTTCCGACGCGAGCCCAGCGCGCGATCGAACCACCCTCGCGGGCTGGTCGCGCGATGGTGGACTCCGGTTCTGGTTTTCGGCATTCACGCCGCCGAGCAGCGCGTGGCGACAACGCGTCTGGAATCGATCGGGAGTTCGTCAGCGCGGCATGAGCAGCAAGACCCTCGAAGAAGTCAGGTCCTTGTGGAAGCTCGCTCTCCCGCTCGCGCTCGCGCAGGCGGGCCAGGCGTTGATGGGGCTCGTCGACACCGCCGTCGTTGGCCGGCTCTCGTCGGAGGCGCAGGCCGCGGCGGGCTTGGGCAACTCGTTGTCCTTCACCGTCACCTTCTTTGGCATGGGCGTGATGATGGCGCTCGACCCGCTCGTCTCGCAGGCCATCGGCGCGCGTCGCACGGCGGAAGCGCGCTCGCACTACTGGACGGGCATCTGGCTTGGGCTGCTCACCTCCGTGGCGCTGGTGGTGCCGCTCTTGGCGCTGTCGCCGGTGATGCGCTGGGTCGGCGTCGAGGAGCGAGTGGCGAGCGGCGCGTCGACGTACATCGATTGGCGAATTCCTGCGACCTCGGGCCAGCTCCTCTTCATCGGGGCGCGTTCATATCTCCAGGGCCTCGGTCGAACTCGCGCCCTCGTGTGGACGATGATCGGCGCGAACGTCTTGAACCTCGTGTTGGACATCGTGCTCGTCTTTGGCTGGGGGCCGATTCCGGCGTTGGGAGTCACCGGCGCGGCGCTGGCGACGAGCTTGTGCAGCTGGGCCCAGTTCCTCTTCCTCATCCCCGCGCTCGGCCCGGCTCCCGAAGGCGTTCGTCGCTGGCTCGACGTTCGCGCGCTGTGGCAGGCGGCCCGAGTGGGGCTCCCGGTCGGACTCCACCTGTTGGCGGAGAGCGGCGTCTTCAGCCTCGCGGGCATGCTCGCAGCCCGGCTCGGAGCGTCGAGCAGCGCGGCGCATCAGGTCGCGCTCACCTGGGCGAGCCTCAGCTTCTGCGTCGCGGTGGGCATCGGGAGCGCCGGGACGGTGCGGGTCGGCTGGGGCGTCGGAGCGCGCGATCTCCCGGCGGCGCGTCGCGCAGGCGCGGTGGCGTTCGGCAGCGGCGCGGTCTTCATGTCGTTCGCCGCGCTGGCCTTCATCGCGTTTCGCTCTCTGCTCGCCAAGCTCGTCTCTCCCGACCCCGACGTCGTCTCGCTCGCGACCGCCCTCTTCTTCGTCGGGGCCGTGTTCCAGCTCTCGGACGGAACGCAGGCCATCGGCGCCGGCGTGCTGCGCGGCTACGCCGACACGAGCTTCACCTTCTACGTGAACGTGGTGGGGCATTGGCTCATCGGGCTGCCGCTGTCGTGGTGGCTCGGCGTTCGAGGCGAGCTCGGCGTCGTCGGCGTCTGGTGGGGGTTGAGCGCCGGGCTCACCTTCGTCGGAGTCGCGCTCTTTCTTCGCTTCCGAGTGCTCAGCCGACGTGAGGTGCAGGCGCTCGAAGGGCCGCCCGCGGTGCCGCTCTGACGCGAGGTCACGCCTCGGCGACCACCGGTTGCCCATTGAGCGTCAACGTCTGCAGTGCGGGCAAGGCGCGATGGTGGGTGAGCGGCTGCAGGTGCGCCGGGTTGGCCCAGCCGCAGAGGTGGAGCTGGTGAACGGCGAGTGGCTGCCGCCAGGAGCTCAAGTTGGTGAGCTCGGCCACCGGGAAGTTGCGCAGCACCCGCAGGCGACCGAACGTGTGATGAGAGAGGAACTCCATCAACAGCGCGCCACGAGGCTGACGCCGCAGCAGCTCGCGGAGATCGAGCTCTTCCACCGTTCGCCACTCGTCCGCGCCGACGAGCGACGGGAGCGCGCGATAGCCGCTGAGCTGCCCCGCGATCACCACCCCACCATCGAAGCGAAGCCCCTGCGGCTTGAGCGCGGCGCTGAGCCGGCCAAGCAGTGCGCGCCCGTAGTCGCGGAGCAGCTCGCTCGTCCTGCGGCGTTGGTCGACTCGAGGTGAGTCGAGGCGCTGAAGGATGATCAGCTCTCCGCGCACGTCGCCGCGCTCGAGCAGCCAATCGGCGTGAACCTCGCGAGCGATCGGATCGCTGGGCGGTGCAGCGGTCACCACGAGCTGCGTCGAGCAACGTCGCGAGGCGGGCCGCGGCTGCCGTCCCAGGTGAACGATGAGCTCGTTCGCGCGCAGCACGAGCGCACGAGTCGCCAGCGCCGGCCCGTCGACTTCGCCCAGGAGCGCGCCGAGCCAGTCGGCCGCACGCACGTCACCAACCCACGCGATGAGCGCGAGCGCACGATTCCAGAACGGCAGGTCGTCGCTGGGGGGCAGCGACTGGAGCACGAGCCGTTGCAGGGCCGTCGTCAGGCGTGGGTCGACGGGCTGCCTCCAGAAGCGATCGAGGCACGCGGGCAGCAGCGGGTGACCCACCGGCGGGAGGGCCGCGAGCAGCGCGCCCAGCTCGGACTCGGTGCAAGGAGAGGTGAGAAGTTCGTGGGGATGCCTGGGGCGGTCCTCGGCAGCCAGCCCGTCGCTCACGACGTCGAGCTCGTCGGCGATCACCTCGGAGCGAGAGCGGCGCCACGCGTCGAGCAAGGAATGGAGTCGGGAAGCCATGACGGCGGCCTCCGCGTCGAGATCGTCAGCACCATGGGCGCGATGACGTGAGCGGCCCTCGGCCCTGACGGTTTCAGACCGCGGCGCGCTGGGCCACCAGTCGAGGAACCCCGAATCGCCACCGCCATCGGGCGCGGAAAGCCAGCTCGTCGAGGCGGCCGTCGCTCGACCATTCGGGTTGTCGCACCGCAGAGCGTCGCGACACCGGGTCGAGCTCACCGGCGGCGAAGCGCGCTGCTACTCACTCATGAATCTTGCCGCACGACACGTAGAGCGACAGGTCCCGCACGTCGTGCACGTTGATGACGTACGAGTCCTTCATGAGGTCGTCGAGGCCGAGCGAGACCTCGGTCGACGAGATGAAGTGATCGGCGCGCTTCGGATCCGGCGAGAGGGCGCTCAGCCCAGCTTTGATCGCTCCGATCTCCCCGCACCGGCCCAGGTGAATGTGCGCCGGCTGAGGTCGCGCGTCGTTGCTGGCGCCGATGTCGACCTCGACCCGAGTGGAGGTGCCCGCGAGCGCCGTCAACACCGCGAAGCCCTTCTGCCCGGAGTTGTTCTCCTCATCCATCACCACCCGCACGGTTCGGGGGCCGCAGGCAGCGAAGAGCACGAGGGAGAGGGCGAGGCGCAGCATGGGCGCTCGACTATCGCACAGCGTCTCGACCGCGCTCACCGAAAGCCACGCGCGAGCCGCGCCGTGTAGCGGAGCTCGGCGTCGGGCTCGTGCACCAGCGCGCGGAGCTGGCGGGAGGCGCGAGCGATGAGTGGGTGATGCTCGGCGCCGAGCGACTCGTCGAGGCCCTCGAAGATCTCCGCGAACTCGTCGACGAAGTTGGCGAGGAAGCGCGGGTCGCGCTGGGTCCCATGGAGCGCGATCGGCTCGACGGTGAAGCGGCGGAAGCCGGCCTGCGCGAAGAGGTGATGGAGCCGCGCGCCGATCGCCGGGTCTCCCCCCGCCCTCGCTTGAGCGGCGTTGAGCCGCGCGAGGAGATCGTGAACGTCGCGCAAGAGCGGCCGGGTCGCCATCGACCAGTTGTCGACCTCGATGAACTGACACGCTCCGGTTCGAGGCACGAGCACCCGGCGAACCTCCCGCAGCACCGCGAGCGGCCGAGGGACATGCTCGAGCAGCCAGGAACAGTGCACGCGATCGAAGGTGCCATCGGCAAACGGCAGGCGCGTGCCGTCACCACGGAGCACCGCCACCTCGGGGTGGTTCCGTCGACAGGCCGAGAGCTGGCTCGGCGAGAGATCGAGGCCCACCAAGGTGATGCAGGGGAACGCGCGCGCGAGCCTCCAGGCCATCGCGCCGGTGCCACAGGCGAGGTCGAGCACGCGCATGCCCGGTGCGGCGTCGAAGAAGCGAAACGTGAACGAGGCGGTCCACTCGGCTTGTTTCTCGAGCCGTCCAACTTCGCGCGCGTCGGTGCTGCCGTGAATGTAGGCGCCGCTCATCGACTCACCAGGCGACCGTGAGCTCGATGCGCTGGGAGCTCGGCTTGTCCCACCGGGCTTCGATGGGCAGCTTGTAGAACGCCTGCACCAGCGAGCGGAGCAACCCGATGTAGAGCTGAATCGGCAGCACCTCTTCCTTGAAGACCAACACCGCGACGCCGGTTTGGGTGCTCGACACCAACCGCTGACCAGGCGCGATCATCGGGTTCAGCGTCGCCACCAGGGGCTTCATGATCGCGTCGGGGAAGCGCTCCTTCTGCCCCTCGAGCGCGCGGCCGAACGGAGAGCGCACCAGCGCGTCCATCATCGACGCCCCGAGCAGCTCGAACGCCTCGTCGACGCTGCGTGACTTGGGCTGCACCTGCTCGACGGCCTTCCACAACATGCGCAGGAACTCGCTCGTCGGGTACGAGAGCTGATCGACGTACGTCTTCGGCTCGGCGGCGGCCTTGCGCATCTGCGACTCGGCCATCGGGCCGGCGAGCTTCATCACCGCGGCCGACAAGGCGTTGAAGAACAGGCCTCGCATGGTGCTGGCCGGCCCGGCGCTGGCGATGCGCTGCTCGAGCTCGGCGACGTCGAGCACCTTGGAGCGCGGCAGCTTGGGGTTCGAGAGCGCGGGCACCAACACCGGGCTCGACTTCTCGCCGGGCTTCGAGGGTTCGGGGTGCAACGGGAGCGGCGCGTTCGCCTGCTCGGGGAACAACTTCTCCATCCACGCCGCGAGGTGCGCCTTGGTCGCGGGCAGCCGTTGTTTGGTGAGGAACGCCTCGATGGCCTTCTTGAACTCCGCGCCCGACTGAAACCGCTTGTCCTTGTCGCGGGTGAGCGCGGTGAGCACGATGGTGTCGAGCGCCTTGGGAACGGTGGCTTCCTTGCGAGAGGGCGCTTCGATCTCGGCGCCCACGACGGCCCGCAGCGTCGCGGTGTCGTTCTCCCGCTTGAAGAGCCGCTCGAGCGCGAGCACTTCCCAGAGCACGATGCCCAGCGCGAAGAGATCGCTGCGCCCGTCGAGGTCTTTTCCCCAGGCCTGCTCGGGCGACATGTACGCGTACTTGCCCTTGATGATGCCGGTCGCGGTGCGGGTGAGCTTGTTCGCGGCGCGCGCGACGCCGAAGTCGATCAGCTTCACCGAGCCGTCGTAGCCAACCATGATGTTCTGCGGAGAGACGTCACGGTGAATGAGCTCGAGCGGCACGCCCGCCTCGGTCTTCGCCTTGTGCGCGAAGTCGAGCGCCGCCGCGGCCTCGGCGACGACCCGACACTTGAGCGCGACCGGCATGTCGGTGCCCGCCTCGAGCGCGGCGTTCACCACGTCGCCGAAGCTCATCCCGTTCACGAACTCCATCGCGATGAAGTAGTCGCCGTCGACCTCTCCGAGATCTTCGATGCTCGCGATGTTCGGGTGATCGAGCGCGGCCGCGATGCGGGCCTCGTCGAAGAACATGTTCACGAACTCCTGGTCCTCCTTGAGGTGCGAGAGCAGCTTCTTCACCACCAGCGGAGCCTCGTCGTTCGAGTCGCCGTGCACCCGCGCGAGCCACACCTCGCCCATTCCTCCGACGGCGAGCTTCTGGAGGAGGTGGTAGCGGCCGAACCGAGTCGAGGAAGACACCGGGCGCAGCATGCCTCGTTCGCTGATTTCAGGCGCGTCAAACTGCCACCTCGACTGCACACGTTTCTCACCTCACGCGACTCAGCGAGAGATCTGGCCTCGTCGACGCGCGTCGAAGGACGAAGCCGCCAATCGCACGGTAAGGAACCGTTCCCAGTGGACGACTCGGCCTTCACCAGTCGGGACAAGCAGCGCGAAGAATCGCGCGAGCGGCTCTTTCACGCGTCGATCGAGATCTTTCGGCGAGACGGTTTTCGCGCGGCGCGGGTCGACGACATCACGCTCGTGGCGGGTCTCTCGCGCACCTCGTTCTACTTCCACTTCCCGACCAAGGAAGACGTGCTGCTCGAGCTCAACCGACGGCTCGAGGAGCCGGTGGTGCAGCGGCTCTCGGAGCTCAACGATCGGCCACTCCAGCAGGTGATCGACGAGGTCGCGAGCGCACTCGCGGCGCAGTGGAGAGATCATCGGGCGCTGGCCATCGACGCGATGACGATCGCCCTGCGCGCCGAGGCGGAGCGACCGTCTGACGCGCGGGGTCGGCTGCGGCTCGAGCTGGCCAAGCAGTTCGTTCGGTGGATCGACGATGGGCTCGTGCCGAAGACGCACCCCGCCGAGCTGCTCGCCGACGCCTATCTCTTCACCTGCTTCGCCGCGCTCACCTCATGGGGCGCAGGAGAAGGTGATCTGCGTCGGGTCCTCCGGGCAGCGGGCGAGCTCTTCCTCAACGGCGCCCTGAACCGCGCCTGATCAGAGCGGCTCGTCGCCGAAGAGTCGTTCCCTGCGCACGTTCGTCGCGGTCGTCGTTCCCGGTGCGGGCATGTCGCCGATGACGCGGTAGACCTCGAGCGAGACGATCTGCTTCTCGGGCGGCCACCCGAGCGCGGCGGGCCGTCGGCGGAGGTAGTCGCGGAAGTTGCGCCAGTGCTGCCGCCAACCCGGCATTCGAGCGTGCACCTCGCACCAATGCTGATCCATGAACCAGGGGCCGTGCGCGAGCGTGTCGAAGTCGGGCGGTGCCTCGGTGAGCGGGTCGAGGTGGCTGCCGTCGGCGAGGGTGGCGTCCACCACCAGCCGGGTGTCTTGCTTCGGCACGTCGGGCGCGAACATCGCCCAGCCCTGTGGGACCTGGAGGTAGTTGACGATGTCGGTCATCCAGTCGGGGCGTGAGGCAGGCTTGATCGCCGGCGGGACCGACCAGTTCTCCATCAACAGCTGGCTCACCACCGCGCAGAGGACGAGCGCCGGCCCGAGGACCCCAATCGTCCACGCGGCGTGGGAGACGAACGCGGGCCGCGGAGGCGGAGGCGGGCGGCCGAGCAGCTGACCGTCGAGGAGCTGCGCCAGCCACCGCGCGAACGCGAAGCCCGACCGCGTCGAGAGCACGACCCCGAGCCAGCGCCAGCCAGGGAGCACCGAGACGACGGCCTCGAGCTCCGCTGCGCCCACCTTCGCGCCCGGCACCGCTTCGAAGTCGAGCACCCGGCCGAGATCGAGCCGCGCGGCGAGCCGAGCCCCGAAGCGGTGCACCGCGCTCCCCTCGTCGTAGCGAACCGTCACCCGCGGGCGCGATGCCCACCGTCGCTCGAGCCGCTCCCACAGCCCGGGCGTCACGCAGAGCAACCCGAAGCACATCATCGTGTACGAGAAGGGGCCGAGGGTGACGAGCAGGGCGATCGAGCCGTGCAGTCCCCAGATCAACACGAGCGCGAGGGGGCGGATCTTCGCCTGGAGGAACGGCGAGAGGAGCAGCACGAACAGCGAGCCCTCGACGACCAGCGCGCTCCAGCTGAGCGTGGGACTCAGGAAGGCCGGCTCATGCTGGCGCACGAGGTCGGCGAGCTGGGTCGCCATGCGGTTCTGCCAGAGCAGGAAGTGCACCGCCGAGCCGTCTTGCCAGGCGGCGCCCTGCTTCTGCACCGTGTTGAAGAAGTAGATCCACGCCCAGTTGAAGAAGACGCCGAAGACGGCCAGCCCGCTGCGCACGGTGGGTCGATCGGCCAGCCAGGCTCGTTCGCGAAGCGCGGTCGGAGACGCCTCAGGGTGGTGACGCAGACTCGCGAAGAGCGCGTCGAGAGAGAACCGATCTCCTAGCGGGAGGAACACCGTCCACACCGCGAGGATGTTCATCACCACCGTCCCGCCGTGCTGAGGCAGGAGAAAACGGAAGTTCACCGACTCGACGCAGAGCAGCGCCAGCACCTGCATGAGCCGCGTCTTCCACCCGACGAGATAGAGGACGTAGACGACGAAGATGCAGGCCATCGCCACCCGCACCTCGTTCGGCGAGCTGAAGCCCGACAGGAGCGACCAATACCCTGGCGTCGGCGGCAGAAAGAGCGCGTAGTGGTTCGGCCAAAGGCCCTCGTTCGAGTAGAAACTCACCAGGTCGTCGGCGAAGAACCCGGTTCGATCGAGCAGGTTCGTGATCAGCAGGAGCCCGAACGCGATGCGGAACAACCCCAACGTTCGGGTGTCGAGGGTGCCCCAGCGCTCCTTGAGGAAGCTCCACATGGCGAGGCTGCATAGCGTGCCTGGCGAAGGTTCGTCTCGTCACGAGGAACGTGCATGAGCGACTTCGCACCCTGCCTCGAGATCATCGGGGTGCCGTGGGAGAGCCTGCGCACCGCGAGACCCTGGCCCGTCGAGCTCGAGCGTGGCCGGCGCTTCGAGCTGGAAGACGGCTTCACGATGGGTCGCGAGCCGAGCGCGCACCTGTCCCTTCCGCTCATCACCCTGCCGCGGCGCTGCGCTCGAATCGAACGCAAGCACGGCCGCTGGTGGGTGCTCGACCTCGGTGGAACGAACGGCACCTACCTCAACGGGGTTCGCATCAAGGACGGTGAGCTGCGACATGGCGACGTGCTCGAGCTGCCGTGGGGGCTGGTGAGCCGGGTGCTGTTCACCGAACCGGAGGTGAACACCTCCATCGAGGCCGACCTCCTCGAGTTCCCCGACGACGAAGCGCGCTGGGGTGTGTGGGCCGACTGGCTCCTCGAGCGTGGGCTCGCGCTCGGCCGCCGCCTGAGCTCGGAAGTGCGTGACGCCGAGGACGACGCGCGTGCGCTCGGGACGATGGCGATCTTCTTTCGCGAAGGCTGGCTCCAGCCGGAGTGGCGCCACGGGTTCCCCGTCTCCGTGGTGGTGCGAGACCCGGGGAACTCGTACCTCATGGGAGAGGTGGCGCCGGTGGTGGTGCTCGAGGGCCTCCTGCGTGAGCCGGCCTTCCGCTTCGTGCGACGGGTGGAGATCGACCCCGTCAGCTTCGTGCGCGCCGGCGTGTGGGCTCGCCTCCGTGAGGAGATCGAGGCGCTGGGCGAGCTGCTCGTTGGTGCGCCGCTCCCACCATGGCTGTCGACGCTGCGGGTCGGCCCCATGCCGATCTCGGAGCTGCGGCTCAACCAGCCCATGCCCGTCGCGGTCGAGTTCTTCACTGCGCGCCACGCCTCGCTCGAGATCGTGAACGCCGCGGCCAGCCTTCACGCGAGGCCAGGACCTGGCCACCGGGTCGGCCTCACCACCGACGAGCCCAACGTCATCGCGCAGGTCGACGAAGCGACGATTCGGGTCGAGGCGCCTCTCGCGGTGCAGATCGTCTTCGACCAAGGCCGCTGGCGCGCCGAGGAGCTCAACCGACGGCCTGCCGAGCTCCCCTCGCTCCGAGTCAACGGCCGGGTCGCCGCACACGCCACCCTCCGCGACCAAGACTTCATCGAGATTCTCGATGGGCTATCTCTGCGTTTCCGAATGCACTGACGCAAAGTCTGCGTCGCGAGCCTGATCAAGTGCGCGACTTCAGGCTGGCCTGAAGCTCGCAAAGTTCGCGCCTCCATGAAGCGAGTCACCCTTGGTTTCGTCGGGGGCGCTGCGGTCGCTGCGGGCGCCTTCATGCTGAGCCCGAAGCTGCAGTTCCTCGCGGGTGGCGCGATGGTGAACGCCGCCTACAAGATGCAGAGCACCTACGCGGAGGACGAGAAGCAGACGCCCGAAGAGGTGTGGGCCGCGTTTCAGTCGCGCAACGAGTTGGCGGCGAAGGTGCGTGATCAGTTCCCCCGTCCGGCTCCGCACCCGACGGTGGCGATGCTGGTCTGCATGGACTCCCGGCTCGACACCGTCGAGCTCGTCGGCGACACCCGGCGCTCGTATTACGTGGTGCGCACCGCCGGCTCGGCGATGAGCGCGAAGGAAGAAGAGATGCTCGAGCTGGCCGCCGAGCGAGGCGTGAAGCTCATCGTCATCACCCGCCACTCCGATTGCGCCGCCGAGAAGGCCGCGAAGGACCCAGCCTTGCGCGCGAAGTTCCCCGCGCTCGTGCAGGCGGTCGACGAACGCGATGCCCGCCTCGCGGAGTTCCTCGCGCGCCCCGCCATCGCCGAGCGGGTGAAGGCAGGCAAGCTGTTGGTCAAGGTGCTCGACATCGACACCGCCGACGAGCGCGTCTCCGAGCACAAGGAAGGGCAGGGCACCACGCCGCCCCCGCCCCCCGAAGACCATCACGGCTGATCGCCGAGCGCCCGCGCGAGCCGCCGAAAGAGCTGCCGCGGGTCGAGGCTGGCCGGGAGCGCCGACACCCCACCGTCATTCACCTCGACCACGGCCCAGTCGCCGCTCCGGAGCTGGGCGACGTCCATGGTGAAGAACGGAGACGAGAACCGCGCCGCGAGCCGCGAGAAGGCGCTGAAGTCGGGCACCTCGAGGTCGAAGTCGAAGTAGGGCTCCGCGGCGAGCAGCGTCTTCCCCGAGAAGAAGAGGCGGAACTCGACGAAGGCGGGCCCGGTGGGCGTGCGGCCGAACGTCTGGAGGTCGAGGAACCGACGCACGACGAAGCCGCCCTCTGCGCGATCGCCGCGGTGCTCGACGAGGCGCTCGCAGATGGCCGAGAAGCGCTCGAACGTCGCGCCCGGAGGAACGAAGCACGCGTCGTCCCAGCGCTCCTTCGCCGACTTGACGTAGTCCTTCACGATGAAGGGCGGGGCGCCGAGGGCCTTCGCGAGCTCCCACGCCTCGGCCACGTCGAAGTCGTCGGTCCACACGGTGCGCGCGGTGTAACCGCGAACGAGCGGGTACCAACGGGGCACGTGATGGCAGCTCTCGTAGTCGTCGGCCGACACCACGAGCTGGTGACCGCGCTCGCCGAGCGTCGCTTCGAGGCTCGAGTACTCGGCCGAGGTGAGCATCCACCCGCGGTAGAGAAAGGTGGAGGGTTCGTCAGGCAGCGTCGCGAGCGCCAACGCCTCGTTGCCGTCGAGGAGCGCTTGCAGATCGACTTGCCAGCTCCCGAGGCCGAGGGCTTCCGCCGCGTCGGCCTCGACGTCGAAGTCGTCGCGTTGACCGAGCGCCCGCCCGAAGAGGAGCTTCATCGTTCGCCTCCGGAGATGGACGGTACGAGACGGGCACGAGCACGCATGGAGAGCTCCGGGGAGAAGAGGGCCCGGCGAGACGCTGCCTCCCGCGCGTCCTGACGGAGGGCTGGTTCGTCCACTCGCCCGATGCAGGCGAGCGCCGTGGTATGAGACGGCATGGGTGTCGACGCTTGGGTTTCCTCGCACGCCGAAGAGCTCGACGCGGCGCTGCGCCGTCTCGTCGAGGTGAACTCGTTCTCCGGCCATCGGGAAGGCGGCAACGAGGTGGTGAGCCGGTTGGTCTCGCTCTTCGAGATGCCCGGCCTCACCGCCCAGCGAATGCCCTCGAGCCGGTTCGCCGATCACCTCATCATTCGCAGCAAGGGCCGGCGAGGTGAGGAGCCGATCGCCCTCCTCGGTCATGCCGACACCGTCTTTCCGCCCGGCACCTTCGAGGGCTACCGCGTCGACGGCGGGCTGCGGCGGGGGCCTGGTGTCTTCGACATGAAGGGCGGCCTGGTGAGCATCGCCTTCGCGCTCAAGGCCCTCGTCGCGCAGGGCTCGCTCGACGACCTGCCGCCGCTCCGCATCGTCATCGTCTCCGACGAAGAGGTCGGGTCGCCCGAAGGAGCGCCGCTCATTCGCACCTTCATCGCCGGCGCCCAGGCCTGCCTCGTCTTCGAGCCCGGTCGCTCCAACGACGCCATCGTCACCGAGCGGCAAGGCACTGGCTCCGTCGTCTGTCACGCCCACGGCAAGGCGGCGCACGCAGGCAACGCCTATTGGGAGGGGGTGAGCGCGATTCGGGCGCTCGCGAAGTTCGTCGACGCCGCCGAGGCCCTCAGCCATCGCGACACGGGCACGGTGGTGAACGTCGGCACCATCAGCGGCGGCACCTCGAAGAACACGGTGCCGGAGCAGGCGAACGCGGGCGTCGATCTGCGCTTCCAGACCCCGGCCGACGGTGAGCAGTTGGTGAAGTCGCTCGAGGCGTTGGCCGCCTCGACGGCGACCCAGGTGAAGGGCGCGTCGCTGCGAATCGAGCGCACCTCGATGCGGCCGCCGATGAACCGGGTCGAGGGCACCGAGGCGCTCCGCAAGGCCTATGGGGCCTGTGCCCGTGCCGCCGGGCTGTCGGACGAAGAGGCGCCCAGGCAAGGCGGCGCGAGCGATGGCAACACCGCTGCGGCCATGGGCATCGCCACCATCGACGCGCTCGGTCCGAGAGGGAAGGGCTTTCACACCCACGACGAGCAGATCGACTTCGAGACGTTGCTCCAGCGCACCCGCGCGCTCGCCGCGTTCCTCCGGTCCTTCGGGCGGTGAAGTTCCAAAACCGAGTCCAACGGTTTTTCGCGTCAACCAGGGTTCAGACAGTGCAAACCGTTCGCTAGAGACGGCGCAGGAGACGCTCATGGCCAGCCAGTTGCCGACTCACGGAACCTCGAAGGACGACGTGCTCGCACGACTGCGGGCGATGCACGGCGACGACGCGAAGTGGCGCGACGGGAAGACCTTCAGCCTCGTCTACAACGCGGGAGTCAACGACCTGCTCAAGGAGGCGTACGCCGAGTTCATCGCCGAGAACGGGCTGTCGCCAGTCGCCTTTCCGTCGCTCCGCAAGATGGAGTGCGAGGTCGTCTCGATGAGCGCCGCGCTGATGCACGGCGACGACGAGGTGGCCGGCACGATGACGAGCGGCGGCACCGAGAGCATCATGATGGCGGTGAAGGCCGCCCGCGACTTCGCGAAGAAGACGAAGGGCGTCACCCAGCCCGAGCTGCTCGTGCCGTGCACGGCGCACCCGGCGTTCGACAAGGCCGCCCACTACTTCGGAGTGAAGATCGTCCACGCGAAGCAGGCGCGGGACCTGCGGGTCGACCTCGAGGATCTCGAGCGACGAATCACCCCGAACACGGTGATGATCGTCGGCAGCGCGCCGCCCTACCCGCACGGCGTCATCGACCCGATTCCCGAGATCGCGGCGATCGCGCGCAGGCACGACCTCTGGTGCCACGTCGACGCCTGCCTGGGAGGCTTCTTCCTCCCGTTCGCCGAGAAGCTCGGGCGCCAGGTGCCGCCGTGGGACTTCCGGGTGCAGGGCGTGCACAGCATCTCCGCCGATCTCCACAAGTATGGCTACGCAGCGAAGGGCGCCTCGGTGGTGCTGTACCGGACCTCGGCGCTGCGGCGGCACCAGTTCTTCACCTGGGCGGGCTGGAACGGCGGGCTGTATGCGTCTCCGTCGTTCTGCGGCACCCGGCCGGGCGGTGCGATCGCCGCGGCGTGGGCGGTGATGCAGCACCTGGGCGAGGCCGGCTATCTCGAGCGCGCGCGCACCGTGCTCGAGACCGCGAAGGCGATGCAGAAGGGCATCGAGACCATCGACGGGCTCCGAGTGCTCGGCGCGCCCGACATGGGGGTGTTCGCCTTCTCCTCCGAGACCCTCAACGTCTACGAGCTGGGCGACGCGATGGACGCGCGCGGCTGGAAGCTCGATCGCCAGATGGATCCACCCGCGCTCCACCTCATGGTGTCGCCGGCCCACGCGAAGGTGCTCGAGCAGTTCCTCCACGACTTGAAGGAGTGCGCTGCGAGCCTCTCGTCCGGGCACCCCGCGCCCGAAGGCAGCGCGGCGATGTACGGAATGGTTGGAGCGGTCGGCGATCGCTCGCAGGTGAACGAGTTCCTGCTCGACTTCCTCGACGGTCTCTTCGAGCGCGGCTGAGGTGAGCCTGGCCGCGCTCTTCGCCCTGGTGCTGGTGAGCTTCGGCGTCGAGGCGGCGGCCGGCTTTGGCTCGATGGTGGTGGCGCTCACCGTCGGAGCGCTCTTCATGCCGGTCGATGCGCTCCTGGGCTTGCTGCTGCCGGTGAACCTCGCGCTCTCGCTCTACCTCGTGCTGCGTGGGCGGGCGCACGTCGACTGGCGCTTCCTCGCGACCGGCCTCGTGCCGGCGATGGCGGTGGGGCTCGGCGTCGGCACCGTGCTCACCCGCGTCGTCGACGCGTCGTGGGCCAAGCCCGCCTTCGCCTGCTTCGTGATGATCGTCGCCGGCTCGCAGCTCAAGCAGGCGCTCTCGGCGGTGACGGTGGCGCCGCTCTCGACGCCGGTTCGGCTCGGCGGGTTGGTGGGCGCGGGCGTCGTGCACGGGCTCTTCGCCACCGGTGGCCCACTCGCGGTCTACGTCGCCGGCCGACAGCTGCCCGACAAGCACGCCTTCCGCGCGACGCTCTCGATGCTCTGGGTGGTGATGAACGCGCTGGTGCTCCCGCGCCTGGTGACGGACGGGCAGCTCACGGTGGCGACGCTCTCGACCAGCGCGGTGTTGCTCGTGCCGCTCGCGGCCGGCGTGGTCCTCGGAGAGCGCGCCCATCACGCCCTCGACGAGCGGCGGTTTCGGGTGGTGGTCGCGGTGCTGCTCCTCGTGGCGAGCGTGGTGCTGCTCGTCGGCTCGCTCGCGGGAGGGCAGGCATGATTCAGGTGCTGCTCTGCCTCGCGACTCCGGCCCTCGCGATGTGGGCGTGCGAGCGGGTGAAGCTCTTCAAGGTCCTCGGGCCGGTGGTGCTCTGCTACTCGGCGGGCATCATCGCGGCGAACCTCCCTGGGCTGCGGGTCGATCAGACGCTCGCGATGAGCCTCAACGAGGGCGCGGTGGCGCTCGCGATCCCGCTGCTCCTCTTCTCGACCCAGCTGCGCAAGTGGTTCGAGCTCGGTTGGAAGCTGCTGCTCGCCTTCTTCCTCGCCTGCGTGTCGGCGGTGGTGGCGGCCGGCGGTGTCGCCTGGCTGTTCCGTCATCAGACCGACGAGTGGTGGAAGGTGGCCGGCATGCTGGTCGGCGTCTACGTCGGAGGCACCGCCAACATGAGCGCGGTGGGCCTCGCGCTGGAGACGAAGACCGAGACCTTCGTGGTGCTGAGCGCCGCCGACGTCGTCGCTGGTGGGGCGTGGTTGCTGGTCTTGCTCACCGTCGCGCAGCGGCTCTTCGGGCTGGTGCTGAAGCCCTTCGTGCTCGAGGCGCACCATGACGTCGTCGAGCACCCGGGTGAGACGCTGAGCGTGTGGACGCGGCGGCACGTTCCGTCGATGGTGATGGGCTTCGGGCTCTCGGTGGCGATGGCGCTCTTCTCGGTCGGCCTGTCGTTGGCGCTCTTCGGCAAGCTCGACGTGATGACCGTGCTGCTCACCCTCACCGCCCTGGGCATCGGTGGGTCGCTGGTGCCGCAGGTGCAACGGCTCAAGGGCCCATACGAGCTCGGTGAGTACGTCTTGCTCGTCTTCTGCGTCGCGGTGGGCTCGCTCGCCGACGTGCGCCAGGTGGCGGGCACGAGCCTCACGCTCTTCGGCTTCGTGGTGGCGGTGATGATGGGCGCGATCGTTCTCCACCTCCTGCTCTGCTGGCTCTTCCGCATCGACGTCGACACCGCGCTCATCAGCTCCACGGCCACCATCTACGGGCCGGCCTTCATCGGGCCGGTGGCGGCGGCGCTCAAGAACCGGGCGCTGGTCGGGCCTGGGCTGACGATGGGCCTCGCCGGCATCGCGCTCGGGACCTGGCTCGGCATCGGCACCTCCCAGCTGCTCCGCGCCTGGGGTGGGTGAGGCTCAGATCGAGAACGAAACCGTGGCGTCTTGCCCGGGCATCACCGTCACGTCCTTGCGCCCCTTGATGGCGGGCTGCACCGCGCGGCTGTCGAGGTCGATGGTCCAGGTGCCGGGCGGCACGCTCATGAGGGTCGCGCCGTTCTTGGTGCAGGTCTCCTGCACCTCGGTCTGCTTCATGCCCAGCGCTCCTCCCGCGGTCGCTGCCGGTACGTAGGCGCCGATGAAGTACGGGAGAATCACCCTGCTCGGGCACCCATTCCACGTCACCACCACGTTGGCGGACTTCGGCTTGAGGGTGAGCTCGACCGGTCGCGTCGGCGCGCCCTTCGAGATGGTGAGGGTGGTGCCGAAGTGGGTGACGCGCGCAGTGCCCATCGCGTCGAGCCCGTCAGCCTTGATGGAGTAGGTGCCGCCCGAGGGAGAGACCTCGCCCAAGGTGCCGGTGCCCATCGCGCAGGGAAAGTCGGAGGTCTGGCTCGCGCCGCCCGCCGCGCTCCAGGTCACCCGAACGGTGCTGATGGCGTTGGAGGAACAGTCGCCGCTCGCGAACGACCAGCTCACCTCCAGCGTCGTGTTCGTGCTGCTCCCACCACAGCCAGCCAGCAGCACCACCATCACGCTCAACGACGAACGACGAAGCGCACGCATGCGGTCTCCTTGTTGAGGAAGCGGCCGAGAAGCCCACCGTCGACGGAACGCGCAGGTGGATCTTCACGAGCCGTCGCACCGACGTGTGCGCTCATGTCGTCGGTTGAGTCGCCCCACCCAGAATCACGAGGAGGACGACGTACTGGCTCCACGGCTCGCCTTTGAGCCGTTCGGTGGTCACGGTGATCATCACCTCGACGTCGTCCTTCGAGAGCATCTCCACTGGCCACTCGACGTCGTCGAGCTCCAGCGCTCCAAAGAGAAAGCCGCGCACCGGGCGGCGGGTGATCTCGACCGCCGAGCTCATGAAGCGCTCCAGCGCCTCGTTGGAGTCGTACTTCTTGGTCGCGACCGCCTCGGCGTAGTTCGCCTCGACCGACGAGGGCATCAGCACCCACTGCACTGGCTTCTTCCCGTTGCGCGCGCGGCGTCCGTTGAGCGAGTTGAGGAGCGTATTCGCCGTGTCGGGCCACTTCGGTGCCTGCACGGTCTCGTAGGTCGAGACGGCCGCGGCGATCCACCGGCTCTCCTGGAGCAGCCCGACCGCCAACACGCCAGCGCGCGGAGCGAGCAGGTCTCGCCGATAGCCGGGCCGATCGAGCAGCTGCGCCAGCAAGGCCGCCGTCGAGGTCGCCTCCGCGGAGCCCGCGCCGAAGGTGCCGCGCATGATCTCGGTCTCGACCCGCCAGCCGGCCATCGCCCCGAGCGCGATCTTGTCTTCCATCGCACCGTCCTGCCGGTCGGCGGCCTCGAGGTAGAAGGGCAGGAGTTCGCGGTGATCGCTCGACTGCGCCTCCGACAAGGTCAGCGGCGTGCGCCCGAGCTTGGCGCGCACTTCGTTGAGCTGGGAGAGGAAGTCTGCCGGCGTCGTGCCCGCGGTGCCGGTCACCAACGTCGGCCTCTGGTAGGTCGCGCCCTTCGCTCCGGACGGCAGCGCGAGCAGCCGAACGATCTCGAGCCCCAGCACGCGCCCCTTCTCTCTGGCGGCGATGGTGATCCACGCGGTCTCGTCGTCCTTCGACACCGGACACTTGAGCTCGAAGGACGGCGCCGCGCGGGCCTGGGTGTTCACGCACTCCGCGAAGCCCGAGGCGCCCTGATTGGCGGCACCGAAGATCTCGCTCGCGGTCCGTCTCGTCGTGCCACGCACCCAGACGAAGCCCTCGCCGTCGGGCGTCATCGTCACTGGCTCGAGCTCGGTGCGCTCGCCGAGCGTGGCGACGGTGACGGCGACCGACGCGCCTTCCCGCCACCAGCCGATGCCCGCCCGCGCTCCCGCCGGAACGTCTTCGGCGAGCTTGGCGAGCTGCCCCTTCCATTGCCCGACGATCTCGGCGTCGGTCATCGCGGCGGGGACCTCGCCGGTGAGGAAGCGCGTCGAGACCTGCGCGGAGGGCACGCCACAGCGCGCGAAGATGAAGAAGCGCAGCGCCTCGGAGGGCGACCCTTTCTGGAGCACGTGGAACCGGCTCATCTGCCGGGCGACGCACGCGAGCGGGTCGGAGGCGACGAAGCCACGGCTCGCCGCGGCGGCGATGAAGGCAGGGGCGATCGCCGACTGTGTCTCGTGTGGCGCCTCGGCGTACTGGGTCGGCAGCGCGCCCTCGAGCTCCCACCGATCGACCGAGATCGACGACTCGTCGAAGAGCCTGGTCGGCTTGGGCTGCTCGAGCACCTTCTTGAGCTCGTCGATGGAGGTGAAGTGACTGCTCTTCTGATTCGCGCACGACGTGGCGACGAGCGCCGCCGCCACAAAGAACACCTGCTGTCTCATGTGCCGCCCCCTCGGGCTCAGGGTTGGAAGCCCGTGGTGGGTTGTACCACCACGATGAAGGTCTCGACCGCGAAGATGCCGCCACCGTTGTAGTCGGGCGAGATGGTCAGCTCGACGCGCGTCACCCGGTCGAGCGAGAAGTTGGTCGAGCGCTCGACCGTCCACCCGGTCGGGGCGCCCGTCAGCGGGAGGCTCACCGCGAGCGATCGCCCGTTGACGAGCTGGTTCGTGTTCGGGCTCATTCGCAGGTAGTCGGCGTCGGTCGCTCCGCACAGCGTCACCACAGGCCCGGGGAAGTTCGCGGTCGAGTAGGTGAGCATCGTCTGCGAGCGGTCGGTCAACGCGATGCGCAGGGTGCTCGTGCGCGAGAGATCCCACCAGGTGCCGCGCTCGGCCTCGGCGTACCAGGTGTGCCGGTAGGGAATGCCGCCGTCGAACTCGGCGCGTGAGCCGACCCACGACGGGTTGAACCAGCTCTGGGGATCCGCGCCGGGAACGTTCTTGAGGCAGTTTCGCGGCAGCTTGCTGGGCTGCGCGGTCGAGACGAGCGGCGCCCGCGCGGTGCCGAACTGGACCTTGGGCGTCGAGAGGAACGAGGTGGGTCCCCCACAGCCGGGGGCGTCGTCCTTCAGGCCGTTGCAGTCGTTGTCGGCGTCGTCGCAGATCTCGAGGCGCGGCACTTCTCGGGGAACGCAGACGAGCGAGTTCATGTTCGTGACCGCCGAGCGCACGCACTGAACCCCACCGAGTGAACAGATGCCTGCGTCCTGCATGCACGCCACCGTCGCGCTGCCGCCCGGCGTCTCGGCGTCGTCCAGCGGCGGCTCGTCGACGGCGCCATTGCAGTTGTCGTCGAGGTTGTTGCAGTGCTCCTTCGCGGCTGGCGAGAAGGCGGCGCTCATCACGTTGCAGTCACCGGCTCGCGGCGCAAAGCCGGCGGGCCGGCCACAGGCAGACAGCGCGTCGCCCGGCAGGTCCGAACCGAAGCCGTCTCCGTCGAGGTCTCGGTACCAGGGCGTCTGGGGCAACCCCTCGTCGATGTCGCCGTCGCAGTCGTCGTCGAACCCGTTGCAGCGCTCGGGCGCGAGAGGGTTGATGGGCACGCCGGCGTCGCTGTCGTCGCAGTCGAGCACCACCTTGCCTTGGACGATGGTCTCGGCGATCCACCCCGCGCGTCGGGCGCACAGCTGCTGCGGCTGACCGGACCCGAAGCCGTCTCCGTCACTGTCGAAGTAGAACCGCTTCGGGGCACCGGTGGGGCACGAGCCCTCGAACGGGAGCGTCGGGCAGGCAGGCGTGCCCCCGGGCTTGCAGCACACTCCGTCGTCACAGGTGAGCCCTTGGGCGCAGGTGCCGTCGCTCGAGCAGGCGTACGGCCCGGTGAGCTTCCAGCTGTCGAGGCAGGTGCTCGTGAGCAGCGCGACGCAGGTGACGAGCGTGAGCCGCCGGGCGTTCATTTCTCGAACCCCGCGGTCGTCATGTTCCAGTCGTAGGTCGCGCCGAAGAAGGGAATCACCACCTCGACGCGCCGCACCTGGCGAGTATCGAACCCGCTCCCGGTGCCGAGCACGAAGCCACCATCGGGCTGGTTGGGGTCGAGGTGGAGCGCGCCAGCGAAGGTGGTCTCGCTGCGTGCGAAGGCCGTGCTCTCTTCCTTCCAGCGGAAGCGCACCAGGTCGTTCGTCTGCGGACCACAGAGGTACACCACCGGGTGCACGCCCGCTTGTCCGGTGCCGGTACCGGGAATGCCCCAGAGCTGTTGGGTCGCGTCAGGCCCCGTTCCGGTCGCGGTCCAGGCGAAGCGGAGCTTGAGGTTCTCGGCCGAGAGATCCCAGGTGACGCCGGGCGGCGCCTCGACCCACCACACGAGGTATTGGTTGGCTGGTCGCGAGCCGGTGAGGTGCCCATTCACGTTGACGCCCGCGGTGGCGATGCGGCTCTTCTGGCAGCGATCGAACAACCCGGTGCCGCCGGGTACGAGCCCACCGCCGTAGCTGAAGCCAGGCTGCGCGATGAGGGAACGAGGGCCCCCGCAGCCAGGCTGGTTGTCGGGCGTGCCGTCGCAGTCGGTGTCGATGCCGTCGCAGGTCTCCACGCCGGCGTCGCGCAGCCGGGTACAGACGGGCATCAGGCCGTTGAAGCAGGTCTGCACCCCGTCGCGACAGATGCCGAAGGCGTTGGGCACCACGCAGGGGAGTCGAACGGGCTCGGAGAACAGCTGAGTGTCGACGTACCTCGACGAGAGAATGGTGCCGTCGCAGTCGTCGTCGACGCCGTTGCACAGGGTGTCGTCCGCCGCCCCGGCGCCCGGTTGGCACGCGCGCAGTTCGCCGTCGACGCAGGCCCCGGGGATGGACTGCGTGCGGCACAGGCCCACGCCGCAGGCCCCCTCGACGGCGACGGCTTCATCGACCTGGCCGTCACAGTCGTCGTCGAGACCGTTGCAGCGCTCGGCGCCGGGCAGGACCTCGCCCGTGCAGGCGGCCGACGGCTGCCCGTTGACGCAGATGCGCACGCCGGTGCGGCAGGCGCCGATCCCGGCGGTGCCGGCGGGTCCGGTGTAACACGCCATGCCGAGCAGCTCGGGGTGCTCGTCGGACTCGCCGTCGCAGTCGTCGTCGAGGTTGTTGCAGATTTCGGGCACGGACTCGTCGGCGCTGCCCTCGGGCTCCGTGCTGCAAATGGCCGTCATGGGGTCGTAACACTCGACGCGACCGAGCCCGCAGGCGCCGAGGCCTTCGCAACGTTCGCCGACCTGGAAGTCCTCGTCGAACTCGCCGTCGCAGTCGTTGTCGAGGC
>JBPOIJ010000161.1:0-2503 GCA_052034585.1 Myxococcota bacterium | reverse complement strand
CGTGCTGCGCGCGATCGCCGCGACCGACGGCGTCGTCATGGTCACGTTCCTGCCCGAGCTGACGGACCGCACGTTCGCCGCGTGGATGGCGGCCGGCGACGCCTACTGGTTCGCGCTGCAGCGCGAGTCGCCAGAGCCCGCCCGCGCTCGCACCCTGATGTCACAGTGGGAGCGCGAGCACCCGCGCCCGACTGTGGCGCTCACGGCCGTCGCTGACCACATCGACTACGTGGCGCACACCATCGGGGTGCGGCACGTCGGTCTGGGCTCCGACTTCGACGGGATGGACTACACGATTCCCGGCCTCGAGGATCCACGGGGCGTGCCGGCGCTCGTCCAGGAACTCCAGCGACGGGGCTGGAGCGACGCCGACGTGGCCGCGCTCACGCATGGCAACATCCTGCGAGTGCTGGCTGCTGCCGACGCCGCCGTCGCGCAGCCCTGACCGCCGCCGCCCACGCCCCGCAGGGGCGCGATCAGTCGGCCGCCGCCGACGTGGCCGTGTGTGTCGGGTGCGTGAGGTCAGCACCCATTCGCCCTTCCAGCCGTTGGCACGGCCGGGGTTGGCGAGCAGTCATGACGTCGACTCCGGCGCACACTCTACCCCGGATGGCGCCCCGGGTCGTGCTCAGGCGCCAGTGCCGTCGAGCACCTGGCGTACTTTTCGCGCCAGGCTGAGCGGGGTGAACGGCTTCTGGATGAAGGCGTCGGTCGATTCGACCACGCCGTGCCGCAGCACCGCGTCGTCGGTGTAGCCGCTCATGAACAGCGCGCGCACGCCTGGGCGGAGCCGGCGAATCGCTTCGAGCACCTGCCGGCCGCTCATTTCGGGCATGACGACGTCGCTGACCAGCAGGTGGAGGTCGCCGCCGTACGCCTCGGCCTGGCGCATGGCCTCGGCGCCGCCGCTGGCTTCGAGCACGGTGAAGCCCTGCATTTCCAGCGCCATGCGCACGACGCCGCGGACGGCGTCGTCGTCTTCGACGATCAGTACCGTCTCGGCGCCGCGGCTCGCCATCGACATGACGGCGTCGGTGGCGGCCCCGGCATCGGCCGCGAGCGGCAACCACAGCCGGAACGAGGTGCCCACGCCCACCGTGCTTTCGACGGCGATGCCGCCGCCGCACTGCGCGATCGCGCCATCGACGACCGACAGGCCCAGGCCGGTGCCCTTGCCCACGCCCTTGGTCGTGAAGAACGGCTCGAAGATGCTGCGCCGCACCTCGTCGGTCATGCCGTGTCCGGTGTCGGCCACCGTCAGGCGCGCGACCGGTGTGAGGTCGCTGTCGGTCACGGTGCCGATCGCGGTCTCGATGGTCAGGCGCCCACCGGTGGGCATGGCGTCGCGGGCGTTGACCGCGAGATTCATGATGACCTGTTCGAGCTGCGTCGGGTCGGCCTTGACCCGAACCGGCCGCGGGCTTTCGCGGACGATGAGGATGATGTCCTCGCCGAGGAGCCGGCGCAGCAGCCGGGCCGATTCCGCCACCAGGTCGTTCAGTTCGAGCACCTTCGGCTCGAGGATCGCCTTGCGGCCAAAGGCGAGCAGTTGCTGGGTGAGCCGCGTCGCCCGTTCGCCGGCGTCGCGGATGGCGGCCACCGACTCGCGCTGATCGTCATCGGCCATCGGCGAGGCCAGCAGCACCTCGCAATACACGTTGATGACGGTGAGCAGGTTGTTGAAATCGTGCGCGACGCCGCCCGCGAGCCGACCCACGGCTTCCATCTTCTGGGCCTGCCGGAACTGCTCCTCCAGCCGCTTTCGCGCGCTGATGTCGCGCAGCACGCCGGTGAAATGGCGTTCGCCGTCGAGTGTGAACTCGGTGACCGTGAGCTCGGCGGGGAAGCGTGTGCCGTCGTGACGCTGCACTTCGACCTCCCGTCCGATGCCGATCACGCGGGCGTCGCCGGTGGCCAGGTAGTGGGCGATGTAGGCGTCGTGCCGGGCGCGGTGCGGTTCGGGCATCAGCGCGCTGACGTTCGTGCCGATCAGGGCGTCGACCGGCTGCCCGAACTGCCGCGACGCGGCCTCGTTGGCCGACTCCACGATGCCGCGCGCGTCGATGGTGAGGATGGCGTCGGTGACGCTGCCCAGCACCGTGCGCAGCAGTTGCGTGGCGCGTTCGCGCTCGGTGAGGTCGGAGAAGGCGATGAGGAACGCCTGTGGTCCGTAGCCGGTGATCGGCGTCGATGTGCCGTAGGTCGGCACCGGTCGTCCGCTCACATGACGCAACCGAACCTCGACGGCGGGCAGCGGCTCGCCCGTGGCGAGCAGTTCCGCCAGCCTGGCGCGGGCCAGCGCCTGGTCGTCGGGATACACCCACTCGAAGAGCGGCCGCGCCTTCACGTCGTCGAGCGAGGCTGCGCCCACCAGGCGGATGAACGCCGGATTGCAGTAGAGCACCCGCGCGCCATCCTGGACCATCACCGCCGTCGGCAGCAGATCCACCAGCCGGCGATAGCGCTGCTCGCTCGCCTGCAGCGCCGATTCCGTATGCTTGCG
>JBPOIJ010000111.1:0-106061 GCA_052034585.1 Myxococcota bacterium | reverse complement strand
GGGTCGCGAGGCCCGTCACCGTGGTGAAGAAGATCGCGTCGACGTCTCGCGGCGTGAGCCCGGCGCGATCGAGCGCCCCACGCACCGCCTCCTCGCCAAGCTCGACCGCCACCTTCGTCCACACCTTGTTGCGGCCTTCGAACGAGTCGAGGAGGGGAAAGTACTCCTCCATCGGAATCGAGAGGTGCCGCTGCTTCACCCGAACGGCGGTGTGGAGCAACTCGACGCGCTCCCGCTTGACCGGAGCGTGCTTCGACCAGGCGCGGACCAGTCCCTCGGTGAGCTCCGTCTGGGAGTGCCGGTAGGGCGTGAGAGCGCGCGCGACGCTGGCGATGACTGGGTTGGACGACACGGGGGCGCCGCCACGTAACGACACCCGCGCCCGAGCGCTGCAAATTGTCGCAGCGTCAGCGCGCCAGACCCTTCGCGAGGCACTCGATCGGCTCGTGGACGAGCCCGTCGACCATCACCTCGTTCCACTGCTTGAAGCGCACCTCCTTGACGATCGGCGCCCCGGTGCACTTCGAGGCGAAGGACTTCACCGTCTCGTCGCCGATCGCTGCGAGCGCGAGCAGGGCATGAACCCGCGCGGCTTTGCCGGTGAGTTCGTTCGGGCACGCGGGGTCGGCGAGCAGCTCGCTCTGGAGATGGGCGAGGGTGAGCCGCGTCGCCGCCTTTCGAGCGACGACGACCGATGCGAGGGCCCACGAGAGCTTGGCTTGCTTCCAGCAGCGCGACCGCGACTCGGGGAGATGAGCGAGGTCAGCCATGGCTTGGGTCAGGGCGAGCTCGACGTCGACCTCCGTCTGCGACACCAGCGCCTCGGCCGCGGTCTCGACCTGGTTCGGATCGCTGAGACCGCGAAGGACCCGACTGCGAATCGGGCTGCTCGTGGCGATCGTCGCGCGCAGACACTCGAGGAGCGGGGAGCGCTCGGAGTCGACGAGCGTTGCGCTCAACGACGGGGCCAGAGCGTCGCTCCAGAGCGCCTCGTCGTCCTTCGCCGCGCAGAGCACCCGGGTGAGCCCGTCGAGTTGGCAGGAGCGATCGCCGAGGGGTCTCGCAAACGAGGAGAGGCTCTGGCGAACGAGCTCGCGGGTCGGTGGCGGCACTTCGAGGCCGTCGCCGCTGCAACGAAACGGCGCGCCAGTGTCGAGCACGACGTGACTCCACGATGGACCGCCGTCATTGAGCGAGATCGCGTGCCCATCGGGCGCGAAGCGGAGCGTGAAGTTCGCCTTGCTCGCCGCGCGGAGATCGATCGCCCTGCCGATCGTGCCATCGAGGAAGCGCTCGACGATCACGTTCTGTCCGTCGACCACGAGGACGTGGTTCACCTCGTCCGACACCGACGAATGGATCCCCGAAAAGCCCTTGATGAAGTGCACCTCGACGTGCGCCGAGTGCCGCCCATCCACGCTCGTTGCTTCGGCCGAGGCCACCCGTACTGGAGGCGGCGCGGAACGACACGCGGCGAACGCTCCGACGACGACGAGGATCACCGGACGAGTGCGCATGCCCAGTGACACACCACACCGACCGGCGCGCGTCCTCTCCCTTGCGGGCGACCGGCGATGCGGGCCTTGCTCCGCGCCGGGCACCCGATGAACCACGGGAGCCGAGCGCGCCTACTGGTGCTCGACGAACGACGTCACCAGCGCTTCGAACACGGCTGCGACCCGAGCGGCCTGTCTCAGCCCTCGTGGAGTCACCAGGAACAGATCCAACACGGGCGCATGCGTCGCCAGCGCCAGTGGCAGCTCGACCAACCCCGCGACCGCCGACGTCATCAACCGCGGCAACACCGCGACGCCCAGGCCATGCCGAACCGCCTCAAACTGGGCGTGAAAGCTCGTCGTCGTCACTCGCGGCGTCGTCTTCAACGGCGCCAACCACGCCTCTTCGGGAGACGGTCGACCGACGGCGATCCACGGCCACCGCGAGGGCACTTCCCGCATCAGCCGCTTTGCCAGCCTTCGATGCACGAGCGGCGCGGTCTCGAGCCGCGCGACTTTACGAGTCACGAAGTCTCCCCGCGGCGGAAGGAAGAAGCGCAACGCGAGGTCGGCCTCGCGCCGTGAGAGGTCAGCCGCGTCATCCGAGACGACGAGATCGACCACCAGGTCGGGGTGCCGCTCGAGCAACGCCGGCAGTACGCGCGGAATCACGAAGACGCTCGCCAGGGTCTCGGTCAACGCCAGACGCACCACGCCTGCCACCTTCGGCGTCGTCACGGCCGCGACGTCCGACAGGCCACCCAGCGCCGCCTCGGCAGGCGCGGCGCTCGCCAGTACGCGTCGCCCTGCTGCCGTCAGCTCGATGCCGGTCGGCGTCCGGTCGAAGAGCCGAACAGCGAGGGCCTGCTCGAGCGCGGCCACCCGCCGGCTCACCGTCGACTGCATCGTGCCCAGCTCGCGCGCCGCGGCGCCGAACCCTCCCGTCCTCGCAGCCGAGAGAAAGAGCTTCACGTCATCCCACACGAGCGGAGCGGTCATGATCGGGTCCTGCCACGCGCCCCTGCCCGAGGCAATGCAGTGCTGCATGAGACCCATGCACCGACTGTGAGGGTCCACCGAAGGCGCGCTGGTTACGGTGGCGCCATGGACCTCACCATCGTCACCGCGCACCCGAACCCGGCCTCGTTCTCACGTGCGCTCGCGGCCGCCTACGCCACCGGAGCACGCAGCGCCGGAGCAACCGTTCACACCTTCGACGCGACGGAGCTCGAGTTCGACCCGATTCTCCGCGGCGCGCACGCGACGCCCATGCCCGACGAGCCAGATCTCGCGAAGCTGCGCGCTGCCATCGACGCCTCGTCGCACGTCGCCTGGTTCTTCCCCACCTGGTGGGCCGGCCTCCCTGCGGCGCTCAAGGGGCTCGTCGACCGGCTGTTCCTGCCGAAGGTCTCGTTCCGCTACGAGGGCGGGCTTCCGAAGGGCCTGCTGAAGGGGCGCTCGAGCCGGTACGTCGCCACGATGGACAGTCCGGCCCTCTGGTACTGGCTGGCGCATCACGACGCGCTCGGCGGCAGCTTCGGGCGCGGCACGCTGCAGTTCGTCGGCTTCGGGCCCATTCATCGAAACCTGCTCTTCAGCGTGCGCACGCTCGACGAGCCGACGCGCGCCCGATGGCTCTCACGGGTCGAGGCGCTGGGCGCGAAAGACGTCGCACGTGCACGGCAGCCCGTCGCGCTCCTTGCCTGACCGGCAGCGCTGAGGTGCGCGTCGAGCGGCGACACGATCGTTCCACTGTTCACCATTTGAGCCTAAGGCGCTCGGTTCAATGAAAGCCCCCGCGCCGACGCCGGTCGAAGGCAGTCATCCCTCGCTCTACAACCACGATCTCGCGCCGGTGCCCGCGGCCGGCCGCACCTGGAACCGCTGGCACTACGCGGCGCTCTGGGTCGGCATGGTCGTCTGCGTGCCCAGCTATGCGATCGCGGCCTCGATGATCGGCGGTGGGCTCAACTGGTGGCAGGCGAGTCTGCTGGTGCTCCTCGGCAACGCGATCGTCCTGGTGCCGATCGTCCTCAATGCGCACGCCGGCGCGAAGTACGGCATTCCCTTTCCCGTCTACGCACGGGCCAGCTTCGGCGTCTTCGGCGCGAACGTGCCGGCGGTGCTGCGCGCGATCGTCGCGTGCGGCTGGTTCGGCATTCAGACGTGGACGGGTGGCAAGTCGCTCTACACGCTGTGGAAGGTGATGTGGGGCGAGGCGCCCTCGGTGGAGATCGGCGCCGGCCACTTCGTCGGCTTCGCGATCTTCTGGGCGATCAACGTCTATTTCATCGTCAAGGGCACCGAGAGCATCAAGTTCCTCGAGACCTGGGCCGCGCCGTTCTTGATCGCGATGGGCCTCGCGTTGCTCTTCTGGGGCATCTCCAAGACGGACGGGCTCGGCGCGATGCTGGAGGCGACGACGCCGAAGGACCCCAAGCCGTTCGGCGATCTCTTCTGGCCGAGCCTTACCGCGATGGTGGGCTTCTGGGCGACGCTGGCCATCAACATCCCCGACTTCACCCGCTACGCGAGGTCGCAGCGCGATCAGGTCGAGGGCCAGGCGATTGGGCTGCCGGGCACGATGCTCCTCTTCGGCTTCATCGGCATCGCGGTGACCGGCGCGACGATCATTCTCTACAAGACCCCGATCTGGGACCCGACCGACATCGCCGCCAAGTTCGAGTCGCGGCTGGTGATCGGCATCGCCACCTTCGCCCTCGCGATCGCGACGCTCTCGACCAACATCGCTGCGAACGTGGTCGGTCCGGCGAACGACATCGCGAACCTCGCGCCTTCGAAGCTAAACTTCCGCATCGGAGGCCTGATCACCGCGGTCATCGGCGTGCTGATGATGCCGTGGAAGCTGCTCGCGACCGCCGAGGCGTACACGTACACCTGGCTCATCGGGTACTCGGCGCTCCTCGGGCCCATCAGCGGCATCTTGATCACCGACTACTTCGTCATTCGGCGGATGAAGCTCGTCGCCGAGGATCTGTATCGAGTGAGCGGGAGCTACGAGTTCCGCAGGGGCTTCAACCCTCTCGCCCTGATTGCGCTCGCGGCGGGATCGCTGCCGTGCCTGCCCGGGTTTCTCAACGCGCTCGGCCGGGTGAACAAGGAGACGATCGCGCACACCGGCTGGGACTCGCTCTACGAGTCGGCCTGGTTCTTCGGCTTCCTCACCGCGAGCGGGGTGTACCTGGTGCTGATGAAGACGCTCCCGCAGCTCGCCAGCCCGCAGAAGCGCTGACGGCCGCCCACTCGATTCGGAACCCTTCCCGTAATAGAAGGCTCGAACTTTCCTCTCTCGGAGCTCCCCATGCAGAAGCCATCGATGCCCCAGCCGTTTCCCGCCAAGAGCTACGCCTTCACCGAATACGTGCCAGTGAAGAACTGGATCGGCGGCGCCTGGCGCGAGGGCTCGGTCGGCAGCTGGCTCGACATCGAGAACCCGCGCCACGGCAAGGCGATGGGCAAGATGACGCTGTCGAACGCGAAGGACGTCGAGGCCGCGGTCGAGGCGGCGAAGAAGGCGTTCCCGGCCTGGCGGTCGACGCCGATGCGTGAGCGCGCTCAGGTGCTCTACCGGCTCAAGCAGCTGATGGAGCGCGACCTCGACGAGCTCTGCTGGCTCGTCAGCCACGAGAACGGAAAGACCTACGCGGAAGGGAAGGGCGACGTCGAGAAGGGCATCGAGTGCGTCGAGTACGCCGCCTCGCTCCACATGATGGCCGACGGCGGGCAGCTCGACGTCTCGCGCGGGGTGAATTGCCGCGTCACCTACGAAGGCCTCGGCATCGTCGCCGGCATCGTGCCCTTCAACTTCCCGGTGATGGTCCCCTTGTGGATGATCCCCAACGCCCTGATGGCGGGGAACGCCTTCATCCTCAAGCCGTCGGAGGTCGTTCCCTACGGGGCGATGAAGCTCGCCGCGCTGCTTCAGGAGGCGGGCCTGCCCGAGGGCGTCTTCCAGGTCGTCAACGGCCAGCGGGAGTGCGTCGAGGCGATCGTCGATCACCCGGAGATCAAGGCGGTCGGCTTCGTCGGCTCCACCAAGGTGGCGAAGATCCTCTATGCGCGCGGCGCCGCCGTCGGGAAACGCATGCTCTGCCTCGGCTCGGCGAAGAACCACGTGCTCGTGGTGCCCGACGCCGATCTCCAGCTCACCTCGACCAACATCGTTGCCTCGAGCTACGGCTGCGCCGGCCAACGCTGCATGGCGAGTTCGCTGATGGTGGCGGTCGGTGACGTGCAGAAGATCATCGACGCGATCGCCGACAACGTGCGGAAGCTCCGGCTCGGCGACGACATGGGCTCGATCATCACCGCCGCCTCAAGCGAGCGGATCCTCATCTACATCGCCGAGGCCGAGAAGCGCGGCGCCAATGTGCTCGTCGACGGCCGCGGCAAGTCGGTCGACGGCGCCAACGGCCACTGGATCGGTCCGACCGTGCTCGACAACGTCACCATCGACATGCCGGCCGGCTGCGAGGAGATCTTCGGCCCGGTGCTCTCGATCGTTCACGTGAAGACGCTCGAAGAGGCGATCGCGCTCCAGCACAAGAGCCTCTATGCGAACGGCGCCGCGATCTTCACCACCTCCGGCATGGTCGCGCGCACCTGCGCCGATCGGCTCGAGGCCGGCATGGTGGGCATCAACGTCGGCGTCCCAGTGCCACGTGAGCCGTTCAGCTTCGGAGGCTTCAACGCCTCCAAGTTCGGCCACGGCGACATCACCGGGTGGGACGGGTTCCGCTTCTGGAGCCGCCCCAAGAAGATCACCGAGAAGTGGGCCGCCGCCTCCGACGCAAGCTGGATGAGCTGACCCCTCTCGCAATTCTTGATGTTCCTCGGCTCCGCGCCTTTCATGGCTCGGAGCCGATTTCTTTCGACCGGAGACACGACGATGTCGAGCCAATTCCTGGGGTACCCGAACGAGTTCGCCAAGGAGCCGATGCCCACGCAGCAGATGATCGATCTCTGCAAGGAGCACACGCTCTACACCTGGTCCGCAGGCAACCAGGTGAACCCGCTGCCGATCGCGCGCGCCGAGGGCGTCTACCTGTACACGCCCGAGGGGCAGAAGATCATCGACTTCAACGCCCAGTTGATGAGCGTGCTCGTCGGCCACGCACACCCGCGGGTGATCGCGGCGATGAAGCGGCAGATCGACGAGCTCATCTTCGTCTACCCGCAGACCGCGACCCAGGTGCGCGCGCGCCTCGGCAAGCTGCTGTCCGAGATCATTCCCGGCATGTCGGCCTTCTTCTTCACCCTGGGCGCCGCCGAGGCGAACGAGAACGCGGTGCGCATGGCCCGGCTCTACTCGGGGCGGCACAAGATCCTCGCGCGGTACCGCAGCTACCACGGCGGCACCCACCTCACGATGTCGCTCACCGGTGATCCCCGGCGCTGGCCGAGCGAGCCGGCGACTCCGGGCGTCATCCACGTGATGGATCCGACGCCCTACGAGTTCTCCTTCGGCAAGACCGAGGAGGAGCGCACCAAGAACCACCTCACCTACCTCGAGGAGACGATCAAGTACGAGGGGCCGCACACGATCGCCGCGATGATCGTCGAGACCGTGACCGGCACGAACGGCGTGCTGGTGCCACCCAAGGGCTGGTTCAAGGGCCTCCGCGCGCTGCTCGACAAGTACGGCATTCTGCTCATCTGCGACGAGGTGATGGCGGGCATCGGCCGCACCGGAAAGATGATGGCCTACGAGCACTTCGAGGCCACGCCAGACTTGGTGACGATGGCGAAGGGCCTGACCTCCAGCTACTTCCCGCTCGGCGCGGTCGGCATGAAGAAGGCCATTCACGAGCACTTCCAGAAGAACGTGTACTCGGGCGGCCTCACCTACAACTCGCACCCCGTGGGGCTCGCGACCGCCGAGGCCGTGCTCCGGGTGACGATCGACGAGAAGCTGGTCGAGAACGCCGCGAAGCTCGGACCGGTGATGCGCGCCGAGATGGACCGGCTCCAGAAGAAGCACGTCTCGATCCTCGAGGGCCGCAACATCGGCCTCTTCGGCATGATCGATCTGCGCAAGAACTCGAAGAACGAGCCGCTCGCGCCGTACAACGGCTCGCACCCGGCGATGGGCAAGCTCGGCACCTTCTTCCGCGAGAACGGGCTCTTCACCTTCACCCGCTGGAACAACTTCACCTGCAACCCGCCGCTCACCATCACCGAGGCGCAGCTGAAGGAGGGGTTCGCGATCATCGATCGCGCCCTCGAGATCACCGACGCGGCGTTCGAGGGCTGATCGACCCGGGCCTGCTCAGCGCTTCAGCCGGCGAGACCCGTCCTCTTCGAAGGCCTCGTCGGCCGCCACCCCTCCGTCGGGGAAGTACGCCACGCGGGTCGAGAGCCGCCCCGCTTCGAAGGCTTCCGCCGACTCGAGGCGGCCGTTCGGGTACCAACTGCGCGAGCTCAGCCGCTCGCCGTTCTTGAACACCGTCTCGCTTCGCTTCTGGCCACCTTCGTAGAACGAGGTCGCGAGCCCGTCTTCGCACCAGGGTTCACCGTACGGGCGGCGGCAGCTCACGAAGGCCTCGGAGCGCTCCACGCCGCCGAGATCGAAGGAACGCACCACCTTTCGCGTCTGCCCGTCGCGCACGTCTTCGAGCTTCTTGTTCCCATTGAGGAAGTACTCGATCCGGCGCTCGAGGTCGTCCTCCCGCCAGCTCGTCTCGGCGATGACCTTCTTCCCGTCCTTCCCGTACTCGCGCTCGACGCCCGTCTTCTTGCCTCGCTTCCAGCTGATCGTCCGCTCGAGCGTCCCGTCGTCGCGGGTCACCCGCTCTTCGCCGTCGCGTTCGCCGTCGACGAAGCCCACGGCGCTCCGGGAGCCGTAACGGCTGGCGCCCGGCTGCTCGCGCACTCGTTTGCCGTCGCGGTGGGTGAGGATCACCGAGATCGCGTTGGTGCCGTCGTAGACCTCGACCGTCTTCTCCCCGCCGAACCCGCACCAGCTCCGGAGCACCTCGTCGTCCTTCACCTCCGGCGCGCAGGACAGCCCGAGCACCTTGCCGTCCTCGCGCAGCTCGAGCGAGACCTGCGTGCCAGGCAGCTGCCTCCAGTAGCGGTGCAGCTTCCCGGTCGGGTACAGCTCCTTGCTGATCACCCGCTCGCCAGCCTTCCAGGTCGTCTGGCTCTGGAGGACACCCTTGTCGAACGCCTCCTCGAGGCCGTTCGGGCGATCGTCGACCAGCATCGTTCGTCGGCGAAAGTCGTCGCGTGCGATCGTGAGCAGGCCGGTCTTCTTCCGGTTCTTGATGGTGAGCTCGATCACCAGCTTGCCGCCTTCGAAGCACTTCACCGTCGGGCTCGCGTTGAGCACCGCGCTCTGATCGGCGATCGACCAGTCGAAGGCCTTCTTCTCGCCGTTCACCAGGCAGAAGTCGGTGGTGCTCAGCACCGGGTTCTCTTCCTGGCGGAAGGCCGACCAGGCTTCGTCGTAGTAGGGGTCGGGCTGGAGCGTCGTCAGCTTCGTCTTGAACGCCGCCTCGAACTGCTTGCGCGCTCGGAGGAACGAGTCGCGTTCCTCGAACGCTCGCTCCACCGTGATCACGCCCTTGTCGAACGAGAGCGAGCCGACGGCCTTGGGGGTGCCCCGGCAGACGAGCTCGCGAACCTCGGAGCGCCGAACGATCGCCTTCCCCTCGTCGGAGCCGCAGAGCGCCCAGAGGTAGCGGAGCGGCTCGTTGCACTCCCGGTCACCGCCGGTCTGATCGTACGCGATGTCCTTGTTGTGCTGGCGCAGCGAGTCTCCGTCGTAGCGAACGGTGATCGAGCTCCCACAGCGCACGTTCAGCTTGAGGAGGATCTCCTCCTTCGTCCGCTCGAGCGCCCGTTCGGGCGAGTTCGATCCGGCGAGGACGAGGGACGCGACGAGAGAGGCGACCATTCCTGCGGGGATGCGCCCAAGCGCCGATTCGTGCAAGGAAAACGAAGCGGCCCGACCCAATCGGCGCCCGGCCTGAGTCGCTCCGGAAGGAACGACTCGACCGGGCGAGCGGTCGATCAGTGCAGGCCGCGCATGCTCGGGTCGGCCACGCCGTAGTCGCGCATCGCCTGCCGCATGAAGAACGGCACCTCTTCGTACTTCGAGAGATCGATGCAGGCCTTGTTCGAGGTGCAGGTGCACTCGGAGTTGTCGCCCGCGTCACAGCCCGGGCGGCCCGAGCCGAGCGAGCCGTCTTCCTTCACCACCTGGATCGACGGGTCGAACTTCACCCGAACGTTGCCGTTGATCACCCGCGGGAGGTACCAGTCGGGGGTGCCGTCGTTGTCCTTGTCGGGGCCCGCGTCGGTCACGTAGGCCTTCGCCAGCAGCTCGTTGGCCCACTGGAGCATGCGGGCCGCGACGCCCTTCTGCACCTTCTTGCCGAGGACGGTCTCGGTCCCGAACGTCTTGGCGACGTACACCTTGCCGTCGGGGAGGTGCAGCTCGATGCGGTTCTGGAAGCCGGGGTCGGTGTCGGAGCCGATCTCCCAGATGCCCATCTGGTTGAGCCAGGTCTGCTGCTGGTTCTCGGGCAGGTAGAGCAGGGTGTAGGCGATGAGGAACTTCTGCTGCTCCCAGCCGACCTGCGGGTCGACGACGGCGGTGTTCTGCGGCGCCGCAGCCGAGCACTCGAGCGAGTCGCTGGTGGTGAAGCACGAGCTCACCTCGGCGCCGGTCCACGCGACGTGACCCATGCCCTGCGAGGGGAAGCCCGTCGCGTCCGACATCGGCTTGCCGTTCGCCATCGCCATGCGCATGCCCTTGAGGGCCACGTCGCCGGTCAGGTTGTTGCCGAGCCAGCGGCGGTAGCCGTCGGGGAAGACGTCGGCGATCGACACCGAGCGGTAGCGGGCGTCGAGGAAGTCGCGGCGGCTGTCGGAGATGAAGTTGTCGACCGACTCCGTCATCAGCATCGCGGTGTACGCCTTCTCGTAATAGCTGCCCGCGTTGACCGTGTACTCGGCGTTGTACTCGCCCTTGTCGGTCGCCAGCGCGTTCTCCATCGGGCGGCCACCGAAGGCCACGTTGCCGAAGTACCCGGTGGCGCCGTTCGGCACGGTGATCACCGGCATGCCCGTGTTGCCTGGCGCGTCGGCGTTGCTGCGGAGCACCTGCACCCCGTCGAGGGTCTCGAGCGAGTGGGGACCCGACTCCGGCCGCGCGAGCTGCCGCGCGAAGTGATCGAAGCCCATCGCCGACACCATCAGGTTGTCGCTGAACGACGAGGCCCCGATGTACGGCCAGAGCGTCTGGTAGTCGTAGCCCTGGGCCTGAGCGAAGTCCCGGTAGATGTTCGCCATGAGGCCCAAGCCCTTCGCCGCGTCGCGGAGCTTCTCGTTGTAGCGACTCAACGAGCGGTTCACCGAGCCGCGCACGGTGAAGCTCTGGCGGCCGCGACGGTAGCTGTCGAAGATGTGGTTGACCTCCTGCTGGGTGATCAAGAAGTCGAACAGCTCGTACGCGTCGGCGCCGTTGTCGTGGCGGTAGACCGAGAGGTTGCCGAGATCGGCCCAGCGATCGGTCGCGAACCCGTAGGGGAAGCGCACCCGGCCATCGGCGGTGACTGCGGGGCCTCCACGGCCGATGCTCTGGCCACCCTTGAGGCCCGTCCAGCTGACGTAGTCGACGGGCAGCTGGCGGCAGCGGGTGAACTTGCCGCCCACCTTGACGATCAAGCCGTCGAGCAGCGGGTGCCACTTGCCCATCTTCTCCTCGTTCCAGGTGCTGGGCTTGAAGGTGAGCGGGTCGACCTCTCGGCAGCTGGTGACGAGCCGGTAGTAGCGCTGCAGCTCGGTGTAGTGGATCGGGTTGGTGTCGGTCGGCGCGGTGGCGCGGTTCCCGATGCCGTACTTGAGGCCCAAGATGCCGCCGAAGTTGTCGAGCTTGTCGAGGAGCCCGGCGCCCTTCGCCGTGTTGGCGGTGATGTCGGACGAGTCGGAGATCGCCACCACGTCGCCGTAGAACATGCGCGCCGCGGCGAAGTCATAGGCGCCCAGGCCGAGCAGGTCTTGGGTCGTCTCACCCGCGTAGTCCATCGTCGACGACTGCATGAACATGGGCAGCAGCTGCGACTTCTCGTTCTCGTTGATCACGTCGAAGTAGCGCGGGCCCACGCACGAGCCGGTCGGGTCGAGGGTGGTGCACTGGCGGGTGTTGGTGCCGTTGTCGGTACGCAGCTGCCAGTACTGCGGGCGGTAGTTGAGGGGGTCGGCCGAGCTGACGAAGTTGTGCCGCAGGCCGATCGAGTGGCCCATCTCGTGGGTCACCACCGCGTAGTGCGCGCGCTGGGCGACGTACTGGCGCATGCGCTCGCCGCGGGCCAGCTGATCACCCTTCGAGTTGTTCTTGTCGAAGCGGCCGAACTTCTCCTCGAGGGCTGCGGCCAGGTTCGCGATGCCCAGGGGGGCTGGGGCCTCGTTCATCACGCAGGCGCCGCGCTCGGCGAGCATCAGCTCGCGCTTGTTGTACAGATCGCGCTGGAGGCTCGGGTTCGCACCCCGCAGCGGCGAGGCGAACTCGGCCATCGCCTGGCTCGAGAGCTGCCCGGCCTTGCCGGCGTAAGACTGGAACATCTTGGTGGTGAGCGCCGCCTCGGTCGCGGTGTTGAGCGCGCGCCTGCGGCGGGCCTCGTAGATCGGCTTGTTCGCCGAGGGCGCGAGCAGGTCGGCCTTCACCTCGCGCACGTCCTTCTCGAGCTGGTGGATCTGGGTGAAGAGGGGCGAGTTCTGGAAGGCCTCGAGCTCGACCTTCGAGAAGGCACGGCCCTTGGTCAGCTTGCCCAGCATCGCGAGCCGCTGATCGTCGGTCATCGTCGGGAGCGTGCCCTTGGTCGACGCCGCCTCGGCGGCCGACGCCCAGTCGCGAACGTAGGTGCCCTCGGTGACGTCGGCGGTGGACAGCTCGCCGCGGATGTAGCGCGCGGTGTCGACGACGCCCTGGCTCCAGAGATCGGTGACGTGGCTCCACACGTTGATCGAGGCAGCGACCTTCTCACCAGTCAGCGGATCGTCGGCGTCGACCATGATGCCCCACGGTGAGGGGGTCTGCGGGGTGACGATCGCGTTGACCTGGTGGAAACGAATGTCGCCGCGGCGCGCCCGCAGCGCGGTGTTGCAGGTCTTCATCAGCTCGTGGTTGCCGGCCTCGGTGGCCTCGAAGCAGTCACGGGCGGTGTACTGCTCGGGCAGCCGGCTGGAGCCGCACTGCGCAGGATCCATCGCCTCGACGGGCGAGTGACAGAGGACGACGGCCTCGGGGAGCTTGGCGAGCGCGATCACGCCCGCGGAGTAGCCACGCGCCGCGCCGATGGTGTCGGCGAGGGCCTCGCAGTCGGTGCGGCCCACCAGCCCAGCGCGGCAGTCGTCGACTTCCTTGGCGAGCGCGATGGCGTCGTCGTTGTCGTCCTGCTGGCCGGTGTACACGGGGTACTTGGCGTCACAGTCGGTGCCCTTCGTCTTGAGGCACTCGGCATAGCGCGCGGTCATGATCGAGGAGCGCAGCGCCACGTCCCACTCATGGGCGGCCTCGCGGGTGGGCTCGAAGAAGTCGGGGTGCGAGCCGTCGCCGTAGAACCACACCACCGCCTTCGGGGTGCGATCGCGATAGGGCAGGGTGCACTTCTGGCTGAAGGTGTCGCAGCGGCTGCCGCGGCCGACGGCGGCGCACTCGTCTTCGGTGCCGTCCTTGTCGTCGTCGCGGTGCGGGTCCTTGCCGGCCGGGGTGCTGGTGGGCGTGAAGCACTGCACCGCGCCCGTCTTCGCGTTCTCGTCGGCGTAGTAGTGGCTCTTTTCCCAGAGGTTGTAGCGGTTGATGAAGCGGTGCCACTGGGTGTCCGTCATGCCGTAGTCACGCGCATAGCCGGAGCGCTCGGTGGTGAAGGCGCCGAAGGCCTTGAAACGATCGCCGTCCCAGTCGGCCGGCTCGTAGTCGGTGTCCGTCACCTTGCGGAAGGCGGTGCGAATGGTGAGCTCGACGGGCGAGCACTGCGCGGCCGGGCTCACCCCACCGGTGATGTCCGCGTCGAAGTAGCAGGCCGGCATCACGCCGCCGCCGAGCGAGGACAGATCGACGAGCTGGGGCTTGGCGAAGGCCTTGTTGGTGACGTCGAGGTAGCCACCCTCCGCGTCGACGTGGGGCGCGTCGTCGTCACCCGGGTTCTGCACCGCGTAGGCGAGCGGCTCGTAGCTGATGCCGCCGTAGACGCCGAGCTGCGAGAGGGTGTCGAAGTCGTAGTTGTCGGTCGACAGGTTCTTCGACCAGTCGACGCGGATGAACTGGCGCTGGTGCCAGGGGCGATCGACGGTGTTCTCCTCGATCACGTTGGTCTCTTCGCCGGTCTGCGCGTTGTAGTCGCGCTTGATGTCGAAGTGGCTCTTGATGGCGTAGGCCGCGACCACGATGCCGTCGTTGGTGGCCTTGCCGACGCCCTTGCCGTCGGAGCCGGCGATGCGCTCGTAGGCGAGCCGCGCGATGAGGAGATCTTCGGTCACCGTCCACTTCACGCGCGTCATCGGCTGCGCGTAGGTGCTGGTGAAGAGGCCGTCTTGCGCGGCGCCATAGCCGACGTCGACGAGGGTCGCCTGGCTGTAGAACTCCGGATCGTCGTCGGTCTTCAGGTAGTCCTTTCCAACGAAGAAGGACTTGTCGAGCGCGTCGGGCTGCACGCGGCTGATCGGAGGTTGCTGCTGCGCACACGAGACGGCCAACGCAGCCAGCGCGACGATACGGACGTTCATGACTTCTCCTTGCGGAAGCTCGCCACCGCGCCTTCGAGATCGAAGGTGGCGTCGAGGTACAGCGTGGTGTTGCGGTTGAAGAGCGGGAACTGGTACCGACCGTTCTCGCCGAGCTGGGAAGAGAACGTCCACGCGCCGAACGAGAAGCCGACGGGCTTGAACGCCTGGTAGGAAACGGACAACGAGTACACGATGAGATCGCGCGTTGCGACGTCGGTGCCAGCGGTGAGCTGCGTCGAGCCGTTGCTCAGCTCCGCGGGCACGGCGGCGAGCGGCGGGAGCCAGGCGCGCTGCATGAGGAAGCTGGTCGAGATCTCCACCTTCGGGTGCGGCGAGAAGCTCACCACCGGGCCGTGGAAGAGATCGAACTGCGGGTTGCGCACGCCAGTGTTGATGAAGTCGATGCACTCGAGCGAGCGCACGTCACCGCAGGCGCCGATCGTCGGGCCCTGGTTCTGGCGGGTGGCGAAGCGGTTGAAGCGCCAGGTGAAGCGCGCGCTGTAGATGAGCGTCAGCCCCGAGAGCACGTTGAAGCGGCGCGAGAGGTTGAGCGAGGGGCCCAGGGTGAGAATGCGCGACTGCGCTTGCGAGGCCTTCGAGGTCGGGAGGGTGAGGCGCACGTCAGCGCCGAGGTGAAGGCCGCTGTGCTTTTCGGTGAGGCCGCTCCACGCGGTGTCGAGCCACAGATCGGAGAGCTCGACCTCGTTGCGGTAGCGCGTGGTGTCGGAGGCGGTGAACTCCTGCGAGAGGAAGAAGCGGCCGCGCAGGGTGATCAGATCGCCGAAGTGCCACTCGGGGAACAGGCCGAGACGGTGGCTCCAGGTCGGGTCGTAGAAGGGGTCGGCGCCCGGAGCGAGCGTCATCACTCCGAGGTTGTGGCTGTAGTTGACCGAGGTGCCGCGCCAGGCTGGCCGCTCGGAATTTTTCCCAGAGTCCGAGAGGACTTGCGCTCCGGACAACCCGGTCGCGGCGGGTTGGGCGGCCGCCACCAAAGTAACGGTGGCAACGAGCACCAAACCAACGAGATTCTTTGATCCAACCGAACGAACTGGCGAGAAGGTGCCGAGATGACGCATGCGTGGCCGCCCGTGTGCGCGAACCGTGCCAGAGGTGGGACGGGGCGCGCAGGCGGCTAGCAGGACTCGGGTTTCGGCTTCAAGTGCCCCCGAGCTGATCGCTCATTCATTTCGCCTTCGCGCGGAGGCGGCTCATCTCCTCTTTGGAGGGAAACGAGGTGACGTGCCAGCGCGGCGGCCAGAGCCCGGGCTCCTCGACGAGGCGGTGACCGGCGATCGCGATCACGTCGTCCCACGCGACCCGAGTGACGTCGGCGTTCTCAGGGCTGTCGCCGTCGAGAATGGTGAGCATCAGATCGGTCGTCTTGGGCAGCAAGGTGGGCACGCCCTCGGTCCACGACGCGTAGGTGATCACCTCGCCTGCCTGGTTCATCACCACCTTGTAGCTGGCCACGAAGACGTCGCGTTCGGTGCGCTCGAACTCTTCGGTGAGCGTCGCCTTCTGATCGTCGTGCAGGCCCGCGCGGCACTGCGCCGCGAGAATGCGGAGCTCCTTCTCCACCGCCGAACTCCCGTTCGGCTCGAACGGCAGCCAGCCATCGGCGCCGAGCACCAAGGGCATCGAGCTGACCGGCCTGGGGTCCTTCAGGCCCATCTTCATCAGGGTGACGAACTCGTCGAGGCCGGCCGGGTCGTTCGAGCCGGTGACGATCAGCGTGTTCCGGTTGGGGGCTCCCGCGACGGGCGCGCCCTTCACCTTCAGCGACGCGATGAGCTCGGGCAGGAGCAGCCGCGCCGGATCGTGCGAGTCCATGAAGTCAGAGACGTAGACGCCTGGCGCGGGCTGGCTGAACGGCTTCTTGGAGATCGCCCGCAGGTTGTCGAGCGCCTGCGGCCACAGCTCGTCGAGCGAGGAGCTCCAGCGCGTGTAGTTCTGATCGAGGCAGTCCATCACCGTCGTTGGGAGATCGATGCAGAGGCTCGCTGCGAGCACCTCGCCCAACGCACGGTGGGGCAGCGAGGGAAGGGTGGCGCCTTCCTTCATCGCGGCGCCGAGCTGCCGCCGGGTGCGAATCGCGAGCACGTTCGGGTAGAGCCGATCGCGAAGGCGCGGCAACAGGCAGTGGAGCGCCGATTCCTTGTGATCGAACGCGTCGACGTTGGCGTAGGTCGTCGGGTGGTAGCGCTGGAAGAAGCCGTCGCGCTCCTTCTTGGGCAGCACCTTGAACTCCTCGTAGCCGTTGCCCAGCCAGAGGACGTTGATCGCCTCTCCGGGGGTGCCGACGACGATCTGGAAGCGTTGCTCTTCGAAGCTGATCGGCCGCCTCTCACCGGCCTTCTTCATGTAGTCGACGACCATCGCGCCGAACGTCTTCTGATCCGGGACACCGCCAAAGAACCGATCGAGAAAGCCCATGTGAGGCGGACACTTCGGTGCTGCAGCGAGTGCAAGAAGATCAGAGCGCGCTTCGCCGACGCAGCGCCGCCTGAAGCCGTGCTTCCCCGGGTGTCGCACCGACCAGCTCGTCGAACCGTGCCTCGAGCGCGGCGCGGTGAGCGGGCAGCCGATCGGCGAGCTGAAGAAGGGTGACCCCGTCGCGCACGCCAGCTTGGGAGAGGATGAGCGGCAGGGCCCCTTCGTCCCGCTCGACGCGGAGCACGGCGGAGAGGAAGGCCAGGCTCGCGCGATCGTCGATCGCCACCAGCGGGCGTCCGTTCGCGGCCTGGCGAGTCCACATGCCGGCGTAGACCGTGACCGTCAGCCCATCGCCCGCGAGCTCCACCATGCCGCTGTGGACCCGGAGGTGGTTCGAGCGATCCCCCAAGACCTCGAGCTCGTACTCGCAGCCGAGATCGACGGCCGGGCCGGCGGGGGTTGTCACCACGAAGAGCCGGGGAGGGGCGTTCACGAACGCGTGGAGCGAACCGCGCTCGAGCTCGAGCCGCTGCTGCAGATCGTCGGCGCGCAGCAGCCGCAGTCGCGAGTTCGGAGCCACTTCGACGACTCCGATCTTTCGGGCCAAGGCGAGCGTCGCCGGCTGGTCGGGCTCCAGCCACTCGCCTTGGGCGAGGACGCGCGTCACTCCGTCGAGCTCGATCGTCACCTGGTTCCCGCGAGTCACGACGACGAAGAGCGCTGCCGCGGCGAGCGCGAGGAGCCCACCACCGACGATCGCCGGCCACCGGCGGCGACGCGGCTGGGGAAGCCGCATGCCGGCGAACCGTGCGGCGCCGAGCACCGACTCGAGCTGCTTCGTCGAGGGGGCGCCGTCTCCCTTCTTGTCCCAGAGGTAGTCGTCACTCACGTTCCGTCCTCCGCGAGGCCCAAGCGCTCTCTCAGCAGCTTCATGCCTCGAAACAGGTTCACCCGAACCGACTCCGGCGTGAGGCCGACCTGCTCGGCGATCTCCGGGCCGGTGAGCCCTTCGACCAGGCGCAAGACGAGCGGCTCGCGATACGCCTCCGGCAAGGTGCGAATGGTCTCGAGCACCTCGTTCACCTCGAGGCGCGGTGGCTGCGTCGTCGTTCGTTCCTCGGTGACCGTCTGCAGCGTCGGCCGCCGCCAGGCATCGATCACCCGGTTCCGCGCGACGGTCGCCAGCCACGCCCCGAGCCGCTCCGTGCCGTCGAAGCTGGAGAGGCGCTGCAGGGCGACCAGGAAGACGTCCTGCATCAGATCGTCGGCGTCGGCCCGAGGCACCCGCGCGAGGAGAATGCCGTGCACCATCGGCGCATAGCGGAGGAAGAGCTGCTCGAAGGCGCGTCGATCGCCCGCGCGCGCCCGCGCCAACCACTCGGCATCACTCGCGACGATCGAGACCAGTCCCAGCACCACAAGCACAACGATCGACGGGCCCCAAGCGTTAACGGGGAATCGACCGACGCTCGTCGAAACCCGCCACGGTTAACGCTCCCAGCCGCGCACCGTTCTCCTCTTCGAACCCGTCGTTCAGGAGAACCCGATGCTCGCCTCGCTGCTCGCTCTCGCCGTCGCCGCCCCTGGCTACACGCTCCACGAGTGGGGCACCTTCACCGCCGTCGCCGGACAGGATGGGGAGGCGATCGTCTGGCGCCCGCTCGCCCAGAAGTCCGATCTCCCCTCGTTCGTCTACACGCCTTCGACCTACGCCAACCGCTCGGGAGGCCCTCGCAAGGGCGACATGCAGGGCACCATTCGCATGGAGACGCCCGTCATCTACTTCTACGCGGACGCTCCGCAGGAGGTGTCGCTGAAGGTCGACTTCGCCGAGGGGCAGATGACCGAGTGGTATCCGTGGGTGCGCTCGTACACGGGCCGCGGCCTCGACTGGGGGCGGTTCAAGATCCTCCCGGGCACCACGCCGACGCTCAAGCGGGAGCCGGCGAAGAGCCACTACTACCCGGCGCGCGAGGTCGACGCGGCCACCGTGCAGGTCTGTCGCACCGCCGGCGCGCCCGAGGTGCAACAGGAGCGATTCCTCTTCTATCGAGGCGTCGGCTCTTTCACTCCGTCGCTGCGCGCGGTCATGGGCCTCAATGAGCTCAGGCTCTCGGGTGGCACCGGCCGCGCGCTCATCTTCCAGCGCTCGGGGAATCACATCGGGCTCACTGAAGTCCGGCTGGAGCCCGGAGGCGTCACCACCCGCGCGCCGTTCCACACCAGCAAGGCGCCGATCGAGATCAGCACCCTCGAGGGCGCCCAGGCACGCGTGCTCGACTTGCTGCTCGGCTCCGGGCTCTACGAGAAGGAAGCGACGGCGATGCTCGAGACCTGGAAGGACACCTGGTTCGAGGATGGGCTGCGGGTGATCTCGCTCGTGCCTCGGGAGACGACCGATCGGCTCCTCCCGCTCACCGCCGAGCCGGCGCCGCGCGAGTCGGTGCGGGTGCTCGTCTCGCGCTTCGAGATCCTCACCAATGAAGACGTCGCGCGTGCCCGGAGAACGGTGATGGCCACCAAAGACCTCTCCTCGCTCGGACGCTTCGCCGAGCCGCTGGCGCGCCGGGCGCTGATCGGAGCGACCGCTCAGGAGCGCGCGGTGATCGAGCCGCTCCTGGCGACCTGGGGAACTGGCAGCGTCGGCGTGGAGTGAATGCCGCCCACCTCTCCCCACTTCTCGGCTACGCTCGTCGAACGCTTATGTCCGACGAGTCGCTGCCCAAGTCGCTGCGCGCCTTGAACGTCGGGACCAACAACGACCCCGAGAAGAACCGGGAGACGTTCCGTGGGGCCGGCGCCGACTCCGGCCCGCCCAGCGAAGGGGAAGAAGACACCGTTCGCGGCCCCACCTCGGGGCTGGCGATGCTCAACGGTGATCCGGTGATCGGCACCGAGGTGTCCGGCTACCTCGTGAAGGGCCGGCTGGGGCAGGGCGGCATGGGCATCGTGTACGAGGGCGAGCAGCCGCTCATCGGCAAGCGCGTCGCGATCAAGGTGCTGCGCCCGGAGGTGGCGGAAGATCCCTCCGTCGTGAAGCGGCTCGTCGCCGAGGCGCGGGCCGTCAACCAGGTGGGCCACCGCGGCATCATCGACGTCTTCGGCTTCGGTCAGCTGCCCGACGGGCGCCACTGCATGCTGATGGAGTACCTCGAGGGCGAGTCGCTCGAGCACATGATCGGCTCGCTGCGCAACGAGCACCGGATCATGCCGATCCTCGAGACGCTCAACATCCTCGACGAGCTGCTCTCGGCCCTCGGCGCGGCGCACTCGGCGGGCGTCATTCACCGCGATCTGAAGCCCTCGAACATCTTCCTCTGCAAGCAGCGCGACGGGACCCGCTACGTGAAGGTGCTCGACTTCGGCATCGCCAAGCTGGGCGTGGTGGGCGCGACGCCGCAGACGAACGCGAGCGTGATGGTGGGAACGCCGGCGTACATGGCGCCCGAGCAGGCGCGAGGTGGAATGGTCTCTCCCGCGCTCGATCTCTACGCCGTCGGCTGCATCGCCTACGAGCTCCTCACCGGTCAGCAGCCGTTCTCGGCGAACTCGGTGGTGGAGATGATCATGAAGCACCAGGACGAGGTGCCGCCGCGCCCCTCCGAGCGGGTGCTCTCGCTGCCCGATCTGATGGACGACTTCGTGATGAAGCTCCTCCAGAAGAAGCCGGCCGATCGGTACGGCAGCGCCGACGAAGCACGAAAGGTGATCTCGCCGCTCCGCAAGGAGCTCTCGAAGTCGAGCGCGCGGATGCCGGAGCTCGCCCCGAAGGTGTCGCTCAGCCCGTCGCTCCAGCTCGAGGCCTTCAAGGTCGCCGAGGCCCTTGGCAACCAGCCCACGCCCGTCGCGCCGAACCTCAACGAGACGAACACCCAGGTCTCGGTCGTCGAGTCGAAGCCGTCTTCGAAGCTCGGCTACGTGGTGGTCTTCCTCCTCATCGCGGTGATCGCCGCTGCGGCGGTGATCGCCTTCGGAAAGAAGGACGAGCCGCTCGACAAGGTGATCGTCCCGGTGGCGCCGACGCCCTCGAAGCCGCTCGAGCCGGAGCAGCCCAGCCCCGTGGTTCCGACCCCCATCCCCGACGCGCCCAAGGCCGAAGCGCTGCCGCCCGTCACCGATCCTCCGCAGGCCGAGGTGAAGGCCGAGCCGGCAGCCGAGGTGAAGCCAGAGCCGGTGGCAGACGTGAAGCCGGCCCCCCCGGCGCCGGAAGTCCCCGCCAAGCCTGACGACGCCGTCGTGAAGACGCCAACGCCCAAGCCCACGGTGAAGCCCGAGGTTCAGCGGCTCCAGTCTCTCCTGGCGAGGGTGGCGCGGCTCGAGAAGCGCCTCGCGAAGTCCGACGACGATCAGCTCAAGACGATGGCGGCGAAGGTGAAGACCGCGGCGGCGGCCGAGGCGAAGAAGCCGGTGCCTTCGGTCGAGACGCTCGGCAGTCTCGAGGCGCTGCTCGCCGACATGGAGAGCCAGACGAAGTGAACGCCCACCCAGTCTTCACCGAGCGCTCGAAGGTCCTCATCCTCACTGGTGCCGGAGTCTCTGCCGAGAGCGGAGTGCCCACCTTTCGCGGCACCAACGGTCTCTGGGAAGGCCGGCGCGTCGAGGAGGTGGCGTCTCCCGAGGGCTTCGACGCCGACGCGCAGGTGGTGTGGCGGTTCTACAGCCTGCGGCGTGACGGCGCGGCGAAGGTGAACCCGAACCCTGGGCACCTCGCGATCGCAGGGCTCGAGGCGCGGCTCGGCGATCGGTTCCTCCTCGCGACCCAGAACGTCGACGGGCTCCACGCACGCGCCGGCTCGAAGCGGATGATCTGCATCCACGGAGAGCTCTTCAAGACGCGCTGCGAGCGCTGCAACGTGCCCTTCGACGACGCCAAGACGTACTTCGACACGGTGCCGCGCTGCGAGACCTGCGAGGGCCGGCTGCGCCCGCACATCGTCTGGTTCGGAGAGATGTTGAACCCAAGCCACCTCGAGACGATCGACGACTTCATTCGTGCGGCAGGCAGCGACTTGATCTTCTTCGCGATCGGCACCTCGGGGCAGGTGTACCCGGCGGCCGGGCTCGTCGACGCCGCGCGAAATTGGGGCGGGCAGTGCTGGCTCGTCGATCTCGATCCATCCGTCGAGTACGCGTCGCGGTTCGATCACGTCGTTCGCGGCAAGAGCGGTGAAGTGCTGCCCGAGCTGTTTCGCTGATCATTCGCCCAACAGCCGGGCGGCCTGGTTCGCGGCGTGACGCATCGGCCGCTTCGCCGCGCGAGGCCCCACCGCGACGGTGAGCATTCGATCGGCCGTCAGGTAGGTGCGGGCGACCCGCCGCAGGTCGGCGAGCATCACCCGCTGCGCCTCGGCCTGCTTCTCCGAGAAGGACTCGGCTGGGCGGAAGAGCTCCATGCCCGCGAACCAACTGCAGAGATCGGAGGGCGCGTCTCGGAGAAAGTCGACGTGCATGACGTAGCGACGCTGCGCGCGGCGCAGCTCGGCGGTGCTGATCTTCCCGCGCCGCAAGGTGCCGAGCGTGGAGAGGACCTCGCGAATCACCGCGCCGGCGTGCTCGGGAGCGCAGGCGCCGTCGACCTCGAACATGCCCGTGTCGTGGAAGGCCTCGATGCTGGCCGAGATGGAATAGGCGAGCCCGCGCTTCTCGACGATGTTGTGCGGCAGCCGCGACGAGAGCCCGTCGTCGAGCACCCGGCGCAGCAGCGAGAGCGCCATCGCGTCGGGGTGATGATCGGCCACGGTGGGGAAGGTGAGGCGGAACTCGACCTGCGACTCCTCGAGGTGCACGAAGTGGAAGCGCGAGCGCTGGAGCCCGGCCGGGGGGGCTTCGTCGGCTCGCTCCCCGCGTGGCACCTTCGCGAAGGCCGCCCTGGCGACCCGCATGATCTCCCTGTGCTTCACCGGGCCGGCCACGCCCAGCACCATGTTCCCGGCGACGTAGAAGCGGCGAAAGTGCTCGCGCACGTCAGCGAGCGAAAAGCGCTTCACGGTCTTCGGCGTGCCGGCGATCTTGAACCGCAGCGGGTGGCCGGGAAAGAGCTGCAGCTTGCTCAGGTTGTCGACGTCGATGTCGCGACCATGCTCGTCGACCTCGTCGAGCATCTCCTCGAGAATGATCTTCTTCTCGGTCGCGAGGTGCACCAACCGGGGCTGGGTCACCATGTCGCCGAGGATGCGGAGGGCCACCGCCACGCCGCGCGGGTGAGCCGCCGTGTAGAACGTGCTCGAGTCGCGCATGGTGACGCCGTTGAGGTTGCCGCCGACCGCCTCGACCGCGGCGTTCATCTTCACCGAGTCGGGGTAGCGCCGGCTGCCGCGGAAGAAGAGGTGCTCGAGGAAGTGGCTCAGGCCGTTCGAGCGCTCGGTCTCGTGACGAGAGCCGACCCGCACGTAGAGCGCGCACATCACGCTGTGGAGGTGCGGGGCCTCCACGGTGACGCAGCGGAGGCCGGTCGGCAGCACGGACTTGAAGACCTCGAAGCTCACGCGACCGCCGACCTCATCACGAACGAGCCGGGCTGTGTCGCAGACTCGTCGCGGGCCGTCGCGCCCACCTTCCGAATTCCCTCGACAACTCGTCGCGAGGTCCCGGCTGCGTCGGGTGCCCAGCCGAGCTCAGCCCAGCGGGAAGGTCATCACGAAGGCCGCGCCCTGGGTCACCGACTCGTCGAGGCCGATGCGACCGCCGTGCGCTTCGACGATCTGTCGCGAGAGTGACAGGCCGATTCCGCTCCCGCGCGCCTTGGTGGAGAAGAAGGGCTCGAACAGCCGCGCGCGCACCTCCGCCGGGAGCCCGGGCCCCGAATCGGCGACGCGTACGATCGCCTCGGTGCCCTTCGTGCGCACCGCCACCTCGAGCGAACCTCCGCTCGCCATCGCCTCCCGCGCGTTGCGGAAGAGGTTCAAGAAGACCTGTCGCAGCTGGCCCTCGTCGGCCTGGATCGTCACCGGCGTCGAGGGCGTCTCGACGGCGAGCGAGACGTTCGCCCGCTCGAGCTCCTCCTTCGAGAAGCCGCTCACGCTCCGCACGATGGCGACCAGATCTTCTGGGCGGAGGACGGGAGCGGGGAGCCGGGCGAGCTTGAGGTACTCCTCGGTGATCTCGGTGATCCGATCGACCTCGCGGGTCACCGAGGCCAGCAGGTGCTTCGCCTCCTTCGCGTCCTTCTCGTCGGGGAACGTCGCCGCCTCGAGCTGATCACCGAGCATCTCGACGTTGAGCCCGATGCTCGAGAGGGGATTGCGCACCTCGTGCGCCACCTGCGCCGACACTCTCCCCGCCGCCGCCAACCGCTCGGCGCGCAGGAGCGCTTCCTGTTTCTGGGCGAGCTGGGCCTCTCGTTCGGCGAGCGATCGGGCCATCGCGTCGAACTCGCGCGCGAGCACCGCGATCTCGTCGTTGCCGGTGATGCCCAGCTTCGTCGAATAGTCACCCTTGGAGATCTTCGAGACTCCGTCGATCAGCGTGCGCACCGGCCGCAACGAGCGCGCCGCGAAGCCGGTCGCCAGGAGCCCGACCGCGATCGCCAGCACCGAGAGGGCGATGATGGCGACGCCCGCCGTCCGCTCCCGCTCCTGGGTGAGGGCCACCCGCTGCCGGGTGCGGGCCTCGAGCGAGCTGTGGAGGAGCTTGATCGTCGCCCCGAGGGCCGTCTCCGCGTCTTCGAGCCGATCGAGCCCCAGGTTCGCCGCCGCGGGATCCGGGTTCGTCTGCTCGAGCACCAGGTACGCGGCGTTCGCCACCTCACGGTACTCGGCGTACTTGGCCTTGAGCTCGGTGAGCCGGCGCTGCACGTCGGCGAGGTAGCTCGCCTCTTCGTCGGGAGAGAACTCCCCGAGCTTCTGCGTCAGTACCATCACTTCCTGGAGCTGCCGATCCATCTGCTCGAAGAAGTACTTTCGCGACAGCTGAATCATCATGCGCCGCACACCCACGTCAGGCTGATCGCGCAGCCGGGCGGTGTCGTTGGCCTGGTTCTTCTGAAACGACTCGAGCGCCGCCGCCTTCTGGCTGAGCGCCAGGTACCCCTCGCTGAGCAGCCGGATCTCGACCTGCCACCGGTGCAGCTCGCGCACCGCGAAGAGGGAGACCGCTCCGAACGTGACGAGGACCACGGCGTAGCCGAGGAAGATCCTGGTCGCGAGGGAGAGCCGCATCACGCGAGTACTACATTGACCGCTCGTGTCGGAGAAGCCTACGTTTCCGCCCGGCCATTCCCCCTTGTTTCGGTCCTTCTCGCGCATGTTCCGCTTCGCGATTCTCGTCTTCGCGCTCACCGCGCCCGTGGCCGTTGCCCAAAAACCGCGCCTCGTGGTGGTGCCGTTCGCCACTGGTGAGGGTGCAACCGACAAGGCGACCCAAAAGTTCTCCGGTCTGCTCACCGACGAGCTCAAGTCGCGCACCGACGCGGTGGAGATCGTCGCCCCGCCGGTGACGAAGGCCGCTCCCGAGAAGGCCGCGGGCGGCAAGAAGACGCCGTCGCCCGAAGCGCTCACCGCGATGGACGCCGGCCGCAAGGCGTTCGACGAGCTGCGGTTCGAAGACGCGATCCCCGCGCTGAAGAAGGGCGTGGAGCTGATGCTCGCTGACCCGCCCACCGCCGACTTCGACAGCGTGCTCGACGCCTACGTGAAGATCGCGGCGGCGAACTTCCGCAACGGAGAAGAGAAAGAGGCCAAGAGCGCCTTGTTCGAGCTCGCCCGCCTGGCGCCCAACTTCGCGCTCCCCGCCGGCTACCCGCCCATCTTCCAGCGGGAGTTCGAGAAGGCCCAGAAGCGCCTCGACAAGCAGCCGCGCGGCCAGGTGGTGATCGAAGGGCCCTCGGGAGCCACCGCCTTCCTCGACGGCCGCGATCTCGGCATGGTGCCCGCCACCGAAGAGCACGTGCCTGCGGGCCTCCACTACGTGCGAGTCGAAGGCGCCCGCGCCGAGCGCTTCGCCCAGACGGTCGAGATCAAGGGAAACAGCGTGCGGGTGAAGGCGGCCTTCGGCGCAGCGCCCGACCGCGCCCCCGTCAACATGGTGCCCAACCCGAACGTGAGCGCGACGGTGGACGAGGGCATGAGCCAGCGCCTCTCCGCCTACTGCAAGGCCGCCGGTGCAGACTTCGCGCTGCTGGGCATCGTCTACCGAGTCAGCGACACCCAGCTCCAGGCGGGCACTGCGCTCTACGGTGCCAAGAAGAACGCCTTCACGGTGCTCACCCCCGCGACCTTCGACGTCGAGGTGCTCACCGCCAACACCGAGTCGTTCAAGCTCGCCGACGAGGTGCTCAAGCGCACGGCCTCGTTCGGCACGACGGCCAGCGCGCCGTTTGCGTTGGTGGCGAAGAAGACCCAGCAGGTGGTGATCGTGAAGGTCGACTCGGGCAAGGTGGACCCGAACGGCGAAGACTTGAGCGTCGCGGGCCCGAACCGGCGAACGCTCGAGCCCACCAACCGCGTGCTGGACAAGCCGGCGAACGTCGTCGATCCAGACGAGCACCCCGATTCAGGGGAACCGCCACCGCCGACCGTGACGAAGCCGCCCGTGCCCGTCTGGGTGTGGATCGTCGTGGGAGGCGTGGCCGTCGCAGGCGCGGGCGTCGGAGGCTATTTCGGCATTCGCGAGGCCACCCGGCCCGTGACGGGAACGGTGACCGCGTCGTGGCCATGATCCGTCGCTGTGTGGCCCTGGCGTTGGTGCTGGTGACCGCGGGCTGTGGCCCGAAGGAGATCCAGTACGGACTCAGCATCGTCACCACTGGCTGCAACGGCGCGAACCCCTTCCAGGGCGTGCAGGTCATTCGCATTCGGGTGCTCGGCGACGGCATCGAGACGCCGCTCGAGGTGATCGCGCCAGCCTCGGCGAAGGAAGCCAAGCTGCCCGAGATCCCCGTTGGCACGAACCGGGTGATCGAGGTGCGGGCCTACGACGCCGACATCGGCGCCGGAGGACGTGTCGTGTCGATCGGTCGCACCGTGCCCTTCGAGGTCCCGAAGGAGGTGCCGGACATGAACTCCGAGACCGAGCTGCAGAAGCGCGTCTTCCTCCGGCAGGTCAACAGCTGGTCTCAGATCGTGTCCGCGACAGATCCCACCACCTGCCAGACGATGCGGGTCGCCCGCGCCGCGCACACCGCCACCGTGCTGCCGAACGGGAAGGTCTTCATCGCCGGCGGCTTCAACTACCCGCCCGCGAACCCCAACCGCGTCGCCCTCGAAGACACCGAGATCTACGATCCCTCGACCGGCACCTTCACCAAGGTCCAGCCGCTCTCGTTCCTCTCCGGCACCCAGACGAACAAGGTCGGCAAGGCGTTCCACACCGCGACGTTGCTGACGACCGGTCAGGTGCTGCTCTGGGGCGGAGAGACCTACCAGCTCAACAGCGGCGTGAACGTGGTGGCGCCGCGCAGCGAGGTGCTCGCCTACGAGTACGAGAAGAACGCGTACGGAGCCACCCAGCGAATGACGCCGGCCCCGATCCCTCGCACCCAGCACCGCGCGGTGATCGATCGCAACGGTCGGGTGCTGATCGTCGGCGGTCTGCGCTTCAACACCTCCGGCACCGGGCCGAGGCTCGTTCCGGTCAACGAGGTGGAGTGGTTCGACCCTGCCAAGCCCACGCCGCAGATCGTCGAAGGGTTGACGGTGAAGCGCGTGGACGCGATGGCCTCGGCCGTGGGGCAGGGTGAGTTCATCGCAGTGGCGGGCGGCACCGACGGCATGGTGCTCCGCGACGACATCACCTTCTTCACCTGGAACGGCACGGCCTTCGCGCAGGTGCCGCAGCAGGCGCCACCGCGACTCGCCACGCCGGGCCGCCGCGCCGGGGCGTCGGTCACCTTCCGCGACGGCTCCGACATGCTCGTGTTGGGTGGGTATACCGATGCGTCGGCGGTGAAGCCGGTCGCGTCGAGCGAGATCGTTCAGGCGAACGTGGCGACGGTCGCGCGCGGGGCCGACATCGGCAATCGCGGCGAGCTCTGCGCGGTCACCCTGAAGGACGGCTCGGTGCTCACGGTGGGCGGGCGCACCGCCGATGTGAATGGAATGATGGTTCGCTCCGACAACTCGGCCGTCCTGGTTCGGCCAGACGGGCGCGGGGGGACGATGGCGCTGGGCGCTCCCAGCCTCGCGATCGGGCGTTACCTCCACACCTGCACGCTGCTGGGCGATGGCTCGGTGCTGGTGACGGGCGGTCTCAACGAGACGATGGCGAACCCGAACGGCGACGTGCTGACCGACGCGTGGATCTATACGCCCGCGCCTGCCGACTGAACCTCACGGCCCCAGCACCTCGGGCGCCAGCTCGCGCACGGCCTCCAACGGCACCCGGCGACCTTCGAGCCGCACCCAGGCATCACCGAGGCGCTCCACCCGAACCGTTCGCAGATCGAAGATCGAGTCGCCCAGCCGCAGCCAGGCGCCGTGCCGTTCACGCACCGCGCCGCCCGCCCGAACCGCCCAGATCACCAGCCCGACGGCCGCCACGCCCGCGGCCAGCATGCGCCCGACGAGCAGCCCGAGGATCACCGCGAGCCCGATGAGGGCGATCGGCGCCAGCGCCTTGGCCCGCCTTCGAGGCGCCTGGAGGACCGGCTTCATCAGCACCGCCGAGAGCAGCCAGCCCAGCTTCTCGAGCTCGGTCTCGGGGTCGCGCCCGGCCAGCATCGCGAGCGCCTTCATCGCAGCGCGCGCGCGCCGACGATCGAGCGTCTCCCAGGCCGGCGGGTGGGTCGCGAGGGTCTCGATTCGATCGAGCCTCAGCTCGTCGATCGCCGCCTCGAGCTCGCTCAACCAGTCACTCACCAGAATGATCGTGGGTGAGCACCGTGCGCAGCATCGCGTCGAACTCGGCCGCCGTCGGTTCACGAGGTGACTTCGGCGCCGGCGTCGGCGCCCGGGTGAGCGGCTGGCCCGGCTGCAAGGGGAAGTGATCGTACGCGCCCGAGCCGTCTGCATCGATCAAGATGGGGTTGGTGAACGCCTGAGCCCGATCGTCCTTCGCGGCGCACACCCCGTTGGTGCACTTCACTCCCGACCAGGCCATCGGCGCCAAGGGACGAGCGGCGCTGCTCGAGCGCAGCATGGCCACGAACCAGGTGTCGGCGGCGGCGGTCACCGTGAAGGTGTCGGTCGTGTGCACCCGTCGCGCGGTGAAGCCGTTGAGGCCGGGCACCGCTTCGACGGGGAGCGTGCCGATCGGGTACGCCTTCTTCTGCAAGATGCGCCCCTCGGGCCAGTCAGCGTTCGAGACGCCGTTGACCGACTCGCGGCCGGTCGCGTGCGAATAGAGCTCGACGGAGTCGAACTGCATCCACTCGGGGGCTTGGACCTCGACGGTGAGGACGAGCTGGGTGCCGGCTGGGACCGAGAGGGTGTCTCCCACCGCCGCGGTCGAGCCCATGCCGTCGGCGCGCTTGGCCGTCATGGTGAGGAACGGCCCCGATCCGCCCACCGCGCGCCGCGCCTTCATCGCTTCGATGAACTTGGGGTCGGAGAACCCTGCCGGCGTCGCCGACGCGCCGAGCCTCAGCCAGGTGCGCCCATAGCCTCCGCTCGTCGAGTGGCGATCGTGCGTGTCCGAGACCGCGGTGCCGGTCTTCACCCAGCCGCGCGAGAGGAACGTCATCCAGTCGTTGGCGACCGCGAGGTTCACCGAGGTGCCGTTCATCAACTCAATCGCGTCGAAGTCGAGCGAGAAGAGCTTGGTGTCGGTCGCGGTGGCCTCGGGGTGCGGCGCCATTCGATAGGTCGAGGGATCGGCGGCCGACGTTCCGCGCGCGGTGTCCACCTTGAGCTGGGTGAGCGACGAGCCCTGGCCGCCGCGCGGGTGGTTCATCTGCACCACCACGTCGGGATCGCGCTGTCGGAGCCCACCGAAGAGCTGATCGAGCCTCAGCGAGGGCCCGTCACCACCAGCCCAGTCGAAGGGCGCACCTGCCGGTCCGTCGCCCACCTTCACCGGGAACGCCTGCTGGTGCCCGTAGTCGAAGGGGGTGACCTCGACGCCGATCAGCGACGCCATCTGGCTCGCGAGGCCGAGGTCACGAACGATCGGCGCGAAGTCGGTGACGAAGTCGTGATCGGTCGAGACCATCACGTCGACGCCCTCGGCGGCGAAGCTGGCGACCCGCAGGGCGTTGGGCACCGAGCTGTCGGGGCTCCCGACCGCGTGCACGTGGAGATCGGCGCTGATCCACCCCGTCGAGTCGACGACCTGCGCGAGCGTGGCCGTCACCGTCGCGTCCTGGGTCATCAGATCGATGGTCTCCCCTCGGGTGGGGAAGGTGTCGGGCCAGGCCGAGAACTCCGGGCCGTGGGTGACGAACACCTCGTACACGCCTGGCGGCAGCGAGACGCTCGTCGTCCCCGAGGCAGGAACGAACTCGATCGCCTGGACGGTGCTCGGGGTGGCCTCCACGGCTTGGAAGGGGCGGTACTTCACCAGCTCGTTCGCGCAGATGCCCGACTGGCACTTCACCACCACCCGCGCGGGCAGCGGCTGCATGAAGGGATCTCTCGCGACGACGGTGAGGCGCCGGCTGGCTCCCTGACGAACGGTCACCTGGGCTTCGCCCGTGCTCGGCGCGGAGACGTCGGTCGGGTTCTCGAGCGCGGTGCCGAGGGCGCCGGTCGACACCCGGTAATTTCCCACCGGAACGTCGAAGCGCGCTTTCCCTTGCGCATCGGCGACGGCGATGGCGACCGGCTTGCTCGTCTCGGCGGAGACGACGGCGATTCGCCCTTCCGGAACCGGTTGGCCCGCCGCATCCACCACCGTCACGTCGAGCCGCGAACGCGAGGTGCCGTCGAGGGCGATCATCGTCGCTTGCACGCGCGCGAGATCCTGCTCGACGAAGAAGTCGCGGAGGAAGAGCCGCGGCTCGACGGGGAGAATGCCGAAAGCGCCGACGGGTTCGCGGGTCGTCGAGGTCCACGAGAGCAGGCCGTCGCGATCCTTGCCGTCGGCCATCACGCCCACGACGCCGACGACGGTGAGCATCGCGTTCACCGTCGGCAGCTTGCGATCCTTGAAGGAGTACGAGCGGTAGCCGTAGGCGACGCCCTTGGCCTGGTAGCCGAACCAGGGAGAGGGATCGACGAGGCAGCCGTCGACGCCGACGCCCCCCGTGCAGCTCTGCGGGTTGAAGAGCTCGGTCTCTCCGCCCGAATCGATGAGATCGCCGGTCATGGTGGTGATCGGCTTGCTGCCCTGGTTGCAGAACGCGGTCAGCATGCGCACCCGCGTCTCGCCAGGCGAGAGCACGTAGTAGGTGGTGATCAGCAACGGCAGCGCTTCGTTCGGATCGGTGCGGAGCGTCACTTCTCCCAGAAAGTCCGAGAGCACGTTCTTCACGTTGATGTAGTCGTTGACGGCGTCCTTGCCGGTGGCGGCGACGACCGCGTACCCCCCTTGGGAGCCGTCAGCGAGGATCTCGACCGCCGACACCGCGGGCGTGCGGCCGAAGGCGTAGAGCGGTGCGATCTTCCCGAAGGCGTCGCGACCGGGCTGGCCGGCCGGCCTCACGAGATCGGCGTCGATGATGGTGCCGCCGTACGGGTTGGGTGCGATCACCCGGGTGGGCTGTTGGATGACGACCTTGATCTTGTCGTTCGAGAGGAGAACGTCACCCACCCGGCCCTGGGCGAAGCCTCCGCCGATCAGGTCCGAGGTCGACTCCACGAGCTTCGCGGTCGCGCCGTTGCCGAGCTTCGAGAAGTGGCCCAGGTCGTCGAGCTTCACCTCGCAGCGCGTGGGCGTGGGCGGCGGCGGCGGTGGCTTGGGAGGAGGGCAGCCGAGGACGAGGAGGGCGGCGAGGAGGGCGAAGTTCTTCACGGCGCGCACCGTAGCACCGCGTGCCGAGTTCTCGCTGGCGGGCCCGATTCCCACTCTCCCGATTGGGTTTCCGAGCGAGGCGGCTACACTCTCGCGGGTGTCGACGATTCGCACCGATGACGATCGGATCTCGGCGGTGGAGTCGATGTTCCGGATCCGCGCCGTCGAGTCTCCGCCGGATCTGGCGGGCATTCGCACCATCTGGCACCGCGGGCTCAAGGGCGCCGAGCTGCTGAGCGAGGTCGACGCGAGCGGCCGGGTCACCCGCCAGGAGCTCGCGCTCTTCGATGACGTCGTGGTGTGGGCCGAGGGGAAGCTGCGCACCGGCGAATCGACCGACCTCGGAGCGAAGCGCCCCCGGCCGTCCGAGGGCCTCACCTTCGACGAGCGGCCGCTCGATGACCGCCTCGATCGCATCGGCCGGGCGCTCAAGCAGTACCGAGGGGCCGACCGCTTCATCCAGCACGTGCGAGACGTGTTGGGCGTGAGTGACGATCAGGCCCCACCACTCGTCGACAACCCCATCACCCGGTCGGCCTCCGTGGTGCGCCGCGATCAGGCGCTCGACGAAGCCGCGCGTCGAGAGGCGCTCCGGGCGGCGGACCGACGGCGGTCCCTTGGGCTCTTCGCCATCGGCGCCGGCCTCGTGCTGGTGCTCGTCGGGCTCGTGCTGCTGTGGCTCACCTGGGCGGGCTGACTCCCGAGCGGCTTGAACGCCGCGCCCAAACCAACGACAACCCGCGAATGAGCGTCGAGAGCCAGCGGGTCGCGTCCTTCGGCACCACCATCTTCAGCGAGATGTCTCGGCTCGCGGTGCAGCTGAAGGCCGTCAACCTGGGGCAGGGGTTTCCCGACTTCGATGGGCCGCCGCAGATCAAGCAGGCCGCGATCGAGGCGATCCACGGGGGCCTCAACCAGTACGCGATCAGCACCGGCAGCCCGATTCTCCGTGCGGCCGTCGCCGACCACGCGAAGCGGTTCTACGGCCAGACCCTCGATCCCGAGAAGGAAGTCTCGGTCACCGCCGGAGCGACCGAGGGCATCTTCGACGCCGTGATGGGGCTGGTGAACCCGGGCGACGAGGTGGTGCTCTTCGAGCCGTACTACGACTCCTACCTCGCCAGCGTGCAGATGGCGGGCGGCGTACCGCGCTTCGTGCCCCTGCGACCTCCGACCGACCCGACCGGCGCGTGGTGGTTCGACGAGCAGGAGCTCATTGGCGCCTTCTCTGACAAGACGAAGCTCTGCATCGTCAATACGCCGCACAACCCCACGGGGAAGCTCTTCACCCGCGAGGAGCTCGGCCTCGTGCATCGGCTGGTCGAGAAGCACGGCGCGGTGCTGCTGAGCGACGAGGTCTACGAGCACCTGGTGTTCGGGCCGGGCCAGCACCTCCGCCCCGCGACGCTGCGCCCCGAGCACACCCTCACCCTGTCGAGCGGTGGCAAGTCGTTCTCGTTCACCGGCTGGAAGATCGGCTGGGCGATGGGCCCCGAGGCGCTGGTGCGCGCGACCCAGAAGGCCCATCAGTGGGTCACCTTCGCGGTGTCTCACCCGTTCCAGATCGCGATCGCCGCCGCGCTGCGCCTGCCCGACTCGTACTTCGTCGAGTTCGTGAACGACTACCGCAAGAAGCGCGATCGGTTGAGCGGAGGCCTCCGTCGCGCTGGCTTCGAGCCGGTCGTTCCCCACGGCAGCTACTTCATCCTCGCGCGCACCGATCGGCACCGCAGGGCAGGGGAGGACGACGTCGCCTTCTGCCGTCGCCTCATTCATGACGCTGGCGTCGCCGCCATTCCGCCGTCCGTCTTCTTCTCGCCCGAGCACGCGAGCGCCATGCACGGCTTCGCCCGGTTCGCGTTCTGCAAGACCGACGCGGTGCTCGAGGCTGGCGCGGCTCGACTCGAGGCCTGGGGCGCCCGCTGACGGGCTCGGCGCTCCAGTGGCCGGGCGGAGGTCGCGATGCTATCTGCACCGCCCATGGCCAAGAGCGCGAAGAAGGTCACCCTCTCGAAGACCAAGTCCAAGAAGCCCGCGAAACGACCGGCGAAGAAGAGCGTGAAGCGCGCTCCGAAGCCGGCGAGCCAGGTCTACGACGCGGCCACCTCGAAGCGCACCGCGGCCGAGCTCGCCCGGTGGAAGAAGACGACCCTCGCCAAGACGATCGAGAAGGTGCCGAACCGAAGGCCCAGCTTCGTCAACGACTCCGGCATTCCGCTGCCCGATCTCTTCACCGCCGTCGATCGCAAGGGCGAGCGCTACGACGAGCTCGGCCTCCCGGGAGAGTTCCCCTTCACCCGCGGCACCCAGCCCACGATGTACCGCGCCCGCTTCTGGACGATGCGCCAGTTCGCCGGCTTCGGCACGCCCGCGGACACCAACAAGCGCTTCAAGTACCTCATCAGCCAGGGCATGACCGGCCTGTCGACCGCCTTCGATATGCCCGCGCTCATGGGCTACGACGCCGATCACCCGATGTCGCGGGGTGAGGTCGGCAAGGAAGGCGTCGCGATCTCCACCCTGAAGGACTTCGAAATCCTCTTCGAGGGCATCAAGCTCGATCAGGTCACCACCTCGATGACGATCAACGCCTCGGCGATCGTCGCGCTCTGCATGTACGTCGCGGTCGCCGAGAAGCAGGGCGTTCCGATGGCCAAGCTGGGCGGCACCATTCAGAACGACATGCTCAAGGAGTTCATCGCCCAGAAGGAGTGGATCGTCGGCCCGCGCCCTGCGGTGCGCATCGTCACCGACATGATCCAATTCTGCGCGACCGAGATGCCGAAGTGGAACCCGGTCTCGATCAGCGGGTACCACATTCGGGAAGCGGGAGCGACGGCGGTGCAAGAGCTCGCCTTCACCATCGCCGACGGCATCGGCTACGTCGAAGAGTGCGTGAAGCGCGGCATGAACGTCGACGAGTTCGCCGGCCGCCTCTCGTTCTTCTGGGACGTGCACAACGACTTCTTCGAGGAGGTCGCCAAGTTCCGCGCCGCCCGCCGCATGTGGGCGAAGATCATGCGCGATCGCTTCGGCGCATCGGATCCGCGGTCGATGATGCTCCGCACCCACGCGCAGACCGCCGGCGTCTCGCTCACCGCCCAGCAGCCGTACAACAACGTCGCCCGCGTCGCGCTCCAAGCCATGGCGGCGGTGCTCGGTGGCACCCAGTCGCTCCACACGAACTCGCTCGACGAGACCTACGCGCTGCCGACCGAAGACGCCGTCACCATCGCCCTGCGCACCCCGCAGATCATCGCCCACGAGTCGGGCGTCGATCGCGTCGTCGACCCGCTCGCAGGCAGCTACTACGTCGAGCACCTCACCGACGAGATGGAGCGAAGGGCCTTCGACTACCTGCGCCGCATCGACGAGATGGGCGGCATCATTCGCTCGGTCGAAGAGGGCTACCCGCAGAAGGAGATCGGCGAGTCGGCCTACCGCTACCAGCGCGAGGTCGAGCAGGGCGATCGGCTGATCGTCGGCGTCAACGCCTTCAAGTCGGGCGCGGCGGACTCGAACATCGAGCTGCTGAAGATCGACGAGCAGGTGCACCACGAGCAGGTCGCGCGGCTCCAGCAGGTGAAGGCCGAGCGCGATCAGGCGGCGGTGCAGGTGGCGCTCCAGAAGGTCGAGGCCGCCTGCCGTGACGAGGCGCTCAACCTGATGCCGCCGGTGCTCGAAGCCGTGAAGGCCTATGCGACGCTCGGCGAGATCTCCGACGTCTTCCGCAAGGTGTGGGGCCAGTACCGCGAAGGCGGGATCTTCTGACGATCACTCGCCTTCACTGGCGGGCGGAGTAAGGTCGATCGCGCCGTGCCCACGCTTCGTTGCAGCTACGTGATCTACACCGACGGCGGCGCACCTCACGACGCCTTCACGCCGCCTGATCCGTCGATTCGCGTCGCGCTCGCCGAGCTGACGCAGCTGATCGTCCCCGCGCGCACCGACGAGCTCTTCGGGCCCCACGTGCAGACCTTCGCGCGCTTCACCCCCAAGCGCGGCTTTCTCCTGGCGTTCTCCAAGGCGGTCAAAGGCGGCGCGGCAGACTTCTTCGCCGAGACGCGCCGGGTGCTCCTCGAGGCCACCGCTGGGCTGTCGGGGTACGGCTTCGACGTGCTCCGGCTCTGGCCGTTTCCCCTCGCCCAGGCCTCCGAAGCGCTGCCCGAAGATCCCCTCGCGGAGGATCTCTTCTCGGTCGGCTTCACCGAGATGGGCGAGCACGGCTTTCGCGCCGAGACGGTCGGCCTCTCCAAGCTCGACCAGCGCGAGATCAGCTTCGAGTTCCACGGGCGTGAGCTGCTCGAAGACGCGGCGCTCATGTGCGGCCACCTCGCCGACTGGGCGATGGAGCACGGTCAGCGCGTCGGACACGGCCAGTCGATGGCCTACGGCTTCGATCGGCTCACCTTCTTCGCCGCCGAAGGCACGCCCGGAGGGCCGTTCCGTGGGTGGCACTCCCCGCTGATCCAGAAGCTGCTCCCGCCGGAGATCTTCCCTGGCGTCGGAGTGCTCGAGGTGCGCACCGTCGACGAGGACTCGAACGCGCCGCCGCAGCCGCTCACCGAGGTGCTCACTCGGGCCCTCGAGCAGCGCATGGTCCTCGAGGAGCAGGATCTCACCGGCGATGCGCCGTTTCACACCGCCACCGCGAGGGTGCGGGGAACCATCGAGGCCCTCGTCTCGATCAGCGCGGTTCGCGAGGAGCCCATCGCCTCGAAGGACTCCGGCTGGCGCTTCAGCCAGCAGGGCTCGACCGAGCGCGAAGGCACCGTGACGCTGGCAGCGGTCGCCAAGCGCGCGCCCGAGATCATCAAGTACCTGGCGCTCCCGCCTGGCGTGCGGCTCGAGTGGAACGGCGAGGGGCTGCTCAGGATCGACGCCTCCAAGGCGCACACCGCGGCCGACGACGATGACGATCTCGACTGAAGGGCCCAAGGGCTTCTTCGGAGAGCTGTACCTGCGCTCGACGCGGCCGTTCCAGCCCGCCTCGGTGACTGAGGCCGAGTCGCGGTACCTCGGCGAACGGCTTCGGGAGGCGGGCACGCAGGGCCTCGTCCTCGATCTCGGCTGCGGACACGGACGGCACCTCCGCGGGCTCGACCCCTCCTTCCCCCGCCGGCTCATCGGCGTCGACTTCGACGCGCTGTCACTCTCCGAGGCCCAGCGGACGGCGCCGGTCACCCGAGGAGACTTCTTCACCCTGCCATTTCGGGCCGAGGCCTTCGGCGCGGCCTACTGCTGGTACAACACCCTGGGCACCTTCGAGGACGCGGCCGTTCCGATCGCGCTCGGCGAGGTGACGCGCACCCTGCGTCGCGGGGGCCTCCTCATCATCCAGGGCACCGCGCCCCAGTCGGCCGAGTGGCAGCCGACCGCGAGCTACGACGGCGACTTGCCCGACGGCTCCCACCTGGAGGAGCGGGTCTCCTACGATCCCCTGGCGCGCCGTGACGCGCTCACTCGCACGCTTCGCCTGCCCGATGGGCGCTTCATGGCTGCATCATTTTTCATTCGTTACTATGCCCTCTCCGAGTGGGAGGCCTTGCTCGATGCAGCGGGCCTCGAGGTGCGGTGGGTGCATGGCGGGGTGGACGCGAGCCCCTTCACGGACGCGTCGGTGGAACTGATCGTGGGAGCGCAGAAACGTGGCTGATCGAAAACTCCGGATCCTGGTGGCAAAGCCTGGCCTCGATGGACACGACCGAGGCGCGAAGATCATCGCCCGCGCGCTGCGCGACGCCGGCATGGAGGTCATCTACACGGGCCTTCATCAGACGCCCGAGATGATCGTGAGCGCCGCCGTGCAGGAAGACGTCGACGCGATCGGCATGTCGATCATGTCGGGCGCGCACATGACGCTCTTCCCCGCGGTGATCGAGCTGCTCAAGGGCCAGCAGGCCGACGACATCAAGGTCTTCGGTGGCGGCATCATTCCCGACGACGACATTCCGAAGCTGAAGGCCCAGGGCGTCTCGGCGATCTTCACGCCGGGCTCGAACACGCAAGACATCGTGAAGTGGATCCAGGAGTACATCCCCGCGCGCGCATGAGCCTCCCGTCGCTGCCAGCTCGCGTCGAGATTCACGAGGTGGGGCCTCGGGACGGGCTGCAGAACGAGCTGCGGATCCTCTCCACACCCGACAAGGCGCGGCTGATCGAGGCGCTCGCCGCGTCGGGAGAGACCCGCATCGAGGTGTCCTCCTTCGTCTCGCCCCGGTGGATTCCTCAGCTCGCCGACGCCGACAAGCTCTTCGGGCTGGTGAAGGCGCCGCCGGGGGTCGCGTTCTCCGCGCTGGTGCCGAACGTGAAGGGCCTCGAGCGCGCGAAGGCGGTGGGGCTCGGCGAGGCGAACGTCTTCCTCTCGGTGACCGAGGCGCACTCGAAGAAGAACATCAACAAGACGGTGGCCGAGGCGATCGCGGCGGCGCGAGAGGTCGCGAAGGACGCGCTGGCGAGCGCGCTGAAGGTGCGCTGCTACCTGTCGACGGTGTGGGGCTGTCCGTACGAGGGCCTGACCCCGGTGAGCCGCGTCGTCGAGGTGGTGAAGCAGATCGCCGACATCGGGTTCTACGAGCTCTCGCTGGGCGACACGATCGGCATCGGGACTCCGAACCAGACCGCCGAGCTCGTCGAGCAGGTGTCCAAGATCGTGCCGTTGAAGCAGCTGGCGCTCCATCTCCATGACACCCGCGGCACGGCGCTCGCGAACGCGCTCGTCGGGCTGCAGCTCGGCGTCACCACCTTCGACTCGAGCATCGGTGGGCTGGGCGGCTGCCCCTATGCACCCGGAGCCGCGGGCAACCTCGCGACCGAAGATCTCGTCTTCATGCTGCACGGCATGGGGGTGAAGACCGGCATCGATCTGAACAAGCTCGTCGAGGCGGGAGAGCTCGCCCAGGAGCTGATCGGTCGAAAGCTCTCGGGCAAGTACCTGCAGGCCGCGCTGGGCGAGCGAGAGAAGCAAGCCGCCCGTGCCCGCGCCGAGGTCGGATGAGCCAAGCAACTTCATGATGTTGCATGGCCTGTCGGGAGGCAGGAAGGGTTCTGCGACCTCGCGGAATGACTGGGAGCATGACCCCGCTCCCCGCCTTGGTCGTGGCCGCAGTCCTCGCCCAGACGACCCCACCTGACGAGAGCGCCCAACGCTGTACGCGGCGGCTCAGCCAGGTCCTCGGCACCGGCTACCGCGCGAACCTCCAGTCGCTCGCCGGCGCGACGCCGCAGTCCAAGGTGCGCACCTGGCTCGAGTCGGCCGACGCGATCGCCACCATCGGCGGCTTCATGAACTCCCGCTTCAACTCGGCGCCGGGGGTGAACCTCGCCCAAGACAACCTGCCCGCCGCGGTTCGGTACGTCCTCGTCAACAAGAAGCCCTGGAAGACGCTCTTCACCGGCCGCTTTCGGATCAACCACACCAACAACATCATCACCGACGATCCCACCGCGCCGGCCCTCGGGTACTTCGGCAGCATCGGTTGGCAGACCCGCTACCTCGGCAACGCTCCAGACGGACTGCTCCTCTCGGCCGCCTACCGCACCATGCAGAACACCATCGGCCTCAAGCTGGTGCCGTCGGCACAGAACGGGGAGGGTGACGCCACCGCGACGGGCCGTGAACGCGCCGAGTGCCGCGGGTGCCACTTCGACTCTCCCTACGGGCTCGATCTCGTCGCGAGGCTCCTGCCCCGCAAGATGGGGACGGGTGGCGCGGCCAAGCCGACGATCGTCCCCGTCACCCCGCAGACGATCTTCAACGGCCTGCAGGTGCGCGATCACGAGCACCTCCTCGAGGTCCTCACCTCCAGCGAGGCCTTCGCCTTCCGCACCTGCCGGCTGGCGTTCGAGTTCGCCTATGGGCGCCCCGAGTCGGCGTGTGAAGCGCCTGCGTTCGATCGCTGCGTCGAGGCCTTCACTCGAACCGGCCAACTGCAAGACGCGCTCGCCTCGTACCTCGAGGACCCCAGCTTCTGTGAGGCGGTGCCATGACGCGCGCGAGGCTGTGCCTGCTGCTGCTCGCCGGCTGCGACGGAGCGATCCTCGTGGGCCAGGCCCCCGATCCCGCGAGCGAGCCGTCACCGGTCGCCGGCCCCTCGCCGAGCGCTCCGGGCACCGAGTGGACGACCCATGCTGCTCCGCCGTTGCCCTCGGCCGCCACCTGCACCAGCGCGCCGTCGGGGCGTGGCTACCGTGGGCTCGGCGGGGAGTCGCTCGAGGCCGGTCGCGACGACGTCGCGGCGTTCATCGACACCCATCGGCCCTTGCGCAACAAGAAGGACCCCAACAGTCCGTACTGGAGCGTCATCACCGAGATCGCGCGCGTGCTGGGCACGACGTCGATGGGCGACCCAGAACTCACCAACGCGGGCGTGGGTGCGGCGTTCGGCGTCGTCCCCAACGGCTGGTACGAGGAGAGCGAGGTCGGCGCGTTCGCCGTCTACGTCACCTTCCAGTACGCCGCGAAGGCCTGTGAGCGCGCCTCGAACACCACCACGCCCTCGCTCCGAAACGGCTGGTTCGAGCACACCACTGCGGCCCCGACGACCGAGCGGGCCCAAGCCTTCTGTACCCGCACGATGCGCGCCGCGTGGCTGCGCGCGCCGGGGCCCGACGAGCTCGCGCCCTGTGTCGAGCTCGCCCTCGCCCTCGACGATCCCGATCTGAAGAAGCGGTGGGCGCTGGTCTGCGCGTCCGTCTTCACCTCGCCGGGCTTCCTGGCGAACTAGGACCGACAAGGAGTGCGGACGATGACGCTGTCGAGACGTGACCTCGTGTTGAGTGGAGCCGGAGCCCTCCTGGCGCCGAGCGTGCGTGCCGACGAACCCTCGGAGCGTCCAGCGATCGTCCTCATCTACCTCGACGGCGGCTACAACGCGTTCTTCTCGGCCGCCGACGGCTACGTCCCGAAGGGCCTCTACGGGTGCCAGACGAGCAACGTGCGCGAGCTCTCGAACGGGGTGGTCGTCGACGCCTCCACCATGGGCACCTTGCCCGATCCGGTGCTCCAGAAGATGGCGACGGTTGGGGTCGCCCACCGCGCGTCGGGCCACGACTTCGCCCTTCAGTACGCGTGGTTCGACCAGGGCCGGAGCGTGCCACTCCTGTTGGCGAGCGCCCTGGGTGGGACTGGACCGTTTCGGTGCGCGCACTTCGGTCAGGCGCCGGCGCGCGGAGCTCCTCATCGGCCCGTCGACGGCGTTCCGATGACCGCAGTGCCCGATCTCTCCGCTGCGCTGGCACTCGTCTCGAATCAGACGCGCGGTCCGGGTCGAGCGCAGACCGCTCGTGCGCTCGAGGCCTCGCTCGCCTACGGCGCCACCCGCTACCGTCACAGCCCGCACGCGCTCGCCAAGACCTGGGAGGGAACGCACTCGTTGATCGATGCGCTCCGGCGGCCGGGCTCGAACGAGATCGACTGGACCGAGATCGCCAGCGCCTACGGGATCGATCCAGCCGACACGTCTGCCCTCAGCTTCACCTCCCACCTCGCCGGCACCGAGGTGATGATCAAGGCGGGCGCCGACGTCGTCTGCGTCACGAGCTCGGGAGTGAAGCTGGGAGCGGAGTTCCACAACTGGGACACTCACGGGGACGGCACCGGCGACGTCTCGCGGCAGATGATGCGCACCGGCATTCTGCCGTCGCTCGGCGTCTTCCTGAGCCGCACTCTCGGGCTGACGGGTCGGAACGTGGTGACCGTCCTCTGGGGTGACTTCGCGAGGATCGGCGGGAACACCGCGAGCAGCTCGGAGCACGCCAATGGCGTCAGCGCGACCGTCTTCGGCAAACGCGTTCGGCAGGGCACGACGGGCCGCTTCGATCCAGGCATGAACGCTGGCTACCGGCTCGCGGCGAACACGCCTGGCTACTCGGGGCTGTGGGCGTATCTCACCGCGGCCGCCGGAGCTCCCCGCACACCCTGGGGCCCCAACCCCCACGCAGGGTTGCTCTGAGCGCCGCCGCGCGCCTGATCAGACGTTCTTGAGCAGCTCGGCCTTCTTCGCCTCGAACTCGGCCGGGGTGATGATGCCCTTGTCGCGCAGCTCCCCCAGCTTGGTGAGCTTCTCGAACACGTCGCCCGCGCCGTCGTTCTTCTCGCTGGCTTCCTTGGCGACCGTCTTTCCCTTCTCGTACTCGCTGGCGTACTTCTGCTTCGCGGCCTCGACGTCGAGGTTGCTCATCGTTCCGCCCGCGGCGAGGTGGGCCTTCACGACTTGTCCGACGGCGTAGGTGGACGCTCCCGAGGCGATCGACATCGACACGCCACCCAGGATCGAGCCGATGCCGGGGATCGCCTTGATCGCCGAGGCACCGATACGCGCGACCGCGCCGCCGGTGAGCGCGCCGACCCAGATCTTCCCGGTGCCTTCTTCGTACGACACGCCGTGCACCGTGCAGAGCTGGCGGATCAGATCGAGCTGGACGGCCGTCACCGCCACGAAGTCGGCGATTGGCACCGGGACCAGACCTGCTCCCACGGACCAGATCACATGCTGGCGAATGACGGCTTCAGCGGAGTCGGCAGTGGCGGTCATCGAACTCTCCCAGGACGACGAGGCGACGCGGAGCAGAGCGCCGAATCAGCCTCCGAACAACCGTTTGATGAAGCCGAGAATTCCCGCTGGCCTGGCGGCGGCGAGCTCCTCGGGGCTCAGCTCCGGCCGCTCGGCTTCGAGGGCCGCGACGCGCTGGCGAGCCTTCTGTGGCGTGTTCTGGGTCGCGTAGCTCGCGCTGACGGTCTGGCCCGTCGACTGCTCGATCGCGGTGATGGTGAGAATGCACTCGTTCGACAGCTCGAAGGACAGCTCGACGCTCACCGCCCCGCGGGGCCCTGGAGGGAGCGCGGCGATCGTGAAGACGCCGAGCAGTTGGTTGTTGCGCACCACCGCCGACTCGCCCTGGAACACCGACAGCTCGAGCTCGGTCTGGTTCTCCTTCGTCGTCTGCACTCGGTACTTGCGGGTGATCGGCAGCGCGGAGTTGCGGGGAATCACCGGGTAGAACCGCCCACCCGGCAGACCGACGCCGATCGACATCGGCAGCACGTCGATCAGCAGCACGCCGCCCTTGGTCTCCAGCGAGTGCGCGAGCAAGGCCGCGCCCTGGGCGACCGCTTCCTCCGGGTTCACGCCGAACATCGGCCGCCGCCCGAAGAGCAGGGTGATTCGTTCCTGCACCAGCGGCGCCTTCGCCTGGCCGCCCACGAGGAGGATCTCGTCGATCTGATCGGCGCGCAGGTACCGCGCCTCGAGCACTTCCTGACAGACCTCCATGGTGCGATCGACGAGGTGCCGGGTCAGCATCACCAGCTGGTGGCGGCTCAGGTTGATGTCGAGATCGATCGGCTGGTTCTTCACCATGGTGACGAAGGGCACGTTGATGCGCGCCTCCGTCTTCTCGGAGAGCGAGATCTTCGCCCGCTCCGCCGAGTCCTGGACCCGCTGAATCGAGACGCGATCGTTGAAGAGGGTGTCGTGTTGTTGCTCGAACTCGGCGAGCAGCCAGCCGACGATCGCGTGATCGAAGTCGAGGCCTCCGAGGAAGGGATCACCGCCGGTCGAGACGACTTCGTAGACGGTGTCAGACAGCTCGAGTACCGACGCATCGAAGGTGCCTCCGCCGAGATCGTAGACGAGCACGCGCTGGGTCTTTCGCCGCCCATAGCCCCACGCCAGCGCCGCCGCAGTGGGCTCGTTGACGATGCGCTCGACGTGCAGACCCGCGAGCCGACCCGCTTCACGAACCGCGAGCCGTTGCCGCTCCGAGTACCAGGCGGGCACGGTGATCACCGCGCGATTGACGGGCTGCTGGAGCACCTGCTCGGCGAGCCCCTTCACCTCTCGCAGCACCAGCGCCGACATCTGCTCGAGCGAGTAGGTGCGATCGGCGAGCTTCACCCCGCATTCGCCGTTGTCGAGGGCGACGACCTCCCAGGTGAAGCGCGGCAAGAGCGCCTGCACCTCGGGAGAATCGAAGTCACGGCCGAGCAGCCGCTTGAAGCCAGAGACGGTCCACTTCGGGTTGGTGACGAGCTGGCTCTTCGCGGCGCCGCCGACGACGAGCTTCCCGCGCGAGGTGAGCGCGACCGCCGATGGAATGAGCGTCTGCCCGTCGCGGCTCTTGAGGATGATCGGCTTGTCGTCCTTCACGATCGCCGCGCAGGAGTTGGTGGTGCCGAGATCGATGCCGATGATCGGGCCGTCGCGTGGAGGCTCTCCTGCGGGCAGCTCGAACTCGGGCGCGTGCACGGTGCCTGGAGCGGCGCCTTGAACGACCAGCCGGCCGCTCTGCTCGGACGGCAGCTCGGCCTGGGCCTGCGAGGGCGGCGGCGCTGGGGGCAGGGGCGGCGGAACCGCGTCGGGGCGGGTGTCGATCGGCCCCACGTTCTTCGGCGTCGGCGGCTCGGGGCTGCGCGCGTGAGGCATCGCAGCGGCGGCGGCCTCGAGGAAGCGGCGGCTCGGTCCGTCGAGGGTGATGAACTTGAACCCCATGCCGGTGACGCCTTCACCGCGCGTCCCCGTCACCCACGACACCGTCGCGTTGCCGTAGAGCAGCCGTTTGCCGTCGGCGAGCTTGACCTCGAGGGTGACCGGCGTGCCTGGCGGGTGGAGCTGCCGCGCGCGGAGATAGATGCCTCCGCGGCTGATGTTCGCGCCGTAGCCCTGGAGGAACTCCTCGGCCGAGTTGAAGGGCAGGCGAACCGAGAGGTGGATCGGCTTCACGCTCGACACGAGAGCGCCCAGTTAACCGCACCCTCCGCTCCAGTCGACTTCCGAAAGCGCCCGCGACCGCCGCACGCCCCGCCGACCGGCGTCAGCGCCGGAATCCTCCACTCTCACGGAACCTTGGCAGCCTTCGGCACCGCTGGGAGCGCAGGGACCCTCGGCAGCTTGGGCAGCGGCACCTCGATCGTCTTCGCCGTCCCCGCGCAGAGCACCTCGTAGCTGATGGAGTCGCCCGCCTTCATCGCCGCGAGGGCCTTGCCAATCGCCGGAGCATCGGTCGCAGGCAGTCCATTGACCTTGAGGACGAGATCTCCGCCGAGCTTCACCGCCGTGCCCTTCACCTCGGCCTCGATCATTCCACCGTGAAGGCCGGCCTTGGCCGCCGCGCCGCCCGGCTTCACCCACTCGACCAACATGCCCGCCTCGGGCGGCCAGTTCATCACCTCGGCGAAGCCCTTCGGCACCGAACGAACGGCGACGCCCACCCACGGCAGGGGCGAGTCGAAGAGCCGGCTCCGTACGGTGCTGGAGGGGATCGCGAAGTTGAGGCCCATCGAGCCCCCCGACTTCGAGGCGATGAAGCTGGCGATGCCCACCACCTCGCCGCTCTCGTTGAAGACCGGGCCCCCCGAGTTGCCCTGGTTGATGGGCACGTCGGTCTGCAACAGCTTGCTCGGGTGCAGGCCCTGGCTGGAGTCGGTGCGCAGCGCGCTCACCACGCCGGACGTCACCGTGTGGGTCAGCCCGAGCGGGGTGCCGATCGCGAACAGGCGCATGCCTGGCTTGAGCGCCTCGGAGTCTCCGAGCGTGGCGACGACCGGCTTCTTCGGCGGGGTCTCTGCTTTCAGCAGCGCGATGTCCTCGGTGCGAGAGAGCGACACCACCTCGGCCGTCGTCTTGGGCGCGTCGACGAACTCGATCTCGATCAGATCGGCCTCCTCGACGACGTGCGCGGCGGTGACGATCCACCCGTCGGGGTGCACCAAGACGCCCGAGCCGAAGGCGCGCATGATGCTCACCGAGTTCTCGGTCGACTTCTTCTCCGCGACCTTGACCGTCACCACCGCCGCATCGACCCGCTGGACGACTTGATCGAGCGAAAGTGGAGCAGCGGCGAGGCAGAGCGAGAGCGCGAACATGACGCCAGCCTGCCTCACGTCTATGGTGATTCCCATGGTGCCGAGGCTGACGGTCCTGGAGCTTCGAGAGCTCGCGAAAGTCAACCAGCTTCGGGCGGCGATCCCCTTCGCGGCCCTCGTGCAGCGTCCGGCCGACGAGCTCGTTCGCCGCGCGGCGCTCCAGCAGGCCAAGACGACGGTGCTCACCGGCAAGCCGCAGCTCGCCCGCCACGCCCTCGCCTTGGTGCTGGGCTTCGAGCAGATGGTCGTCCTGCCCGTCGGCGCCGGCACCGATCGCATCGAGTCCGTCGGACGAACGCCCGACAACGACATCCAGGTCGAAGATCCGTCGGTCTCGTCGAAGCACGCCGAGCTCACCTGGCAGTCGGGCCCGCAAGTCGTGGCGATTCGTGATCTCGGCTCCACCAACGGCACCTTCATCAACGGCGCCCAGGTGGGTGATCAGTTCGCCATCTTGAGCGACGGCGAGGTGCTCTCCTTGGGTGACGCGGCCTTCGTCTACGTCAACATCGACTCGCTCGAGGGGCTGTTGCGCATGGGCACGAGCTGACCTAGTGCCCGCTCATGCTGACTCCGAATCTGCGCCTGGGCCTCACCTTCGACGACGTCCTCCTCGTCCCGGCTGAGAGCACCGTTCTTCCCCATCAAGTCGAGCTGTCCACCCAGTTCACCCGCAAGCTGCGGCTGCCGATCCCGCTGCTCTCGTCGGCGATGGACACCGTCACCGAAGCGCGAATGGCGATCGCGATGGCCCAGGAGGGCGGGATCGGCATCATCCACAAGAACTTCACGCCCGAGCAGCAGGCCGCCGAGGTGACGAAGGTGAAGAAGCACGAGAGCGGCATCGTGCTCGATCCGATCACCATCGAGCCGGGCGCGCCGTTGGCGAAGTGCCTCGAGCTGATGCAGCGGCACGGCATCAACGGGATCCCGGTCGTCGACGGGCGGCGCCTGGTGGGCATCATCACCAGCCGTGACGTGCGCTTCGAGAAGAACCTGAGCCAGCGCGTCGAGCAGGTGATGACGAAGAAGCTGGTGACCGCGCGCGAGGGCGTGACCCAGGAAGAGGCGATCGAGCTCCTCCACAAGAACCGGATCGAGAAGCTGCTGATCGTCGACGAGCAGCTCGAGCTCAAGGGGCTCATGACGATCAAGGACGTCGAGAAGCGGCGGGTCTACCCGAACGCGGCGAAGGACTCGAAGCAACGCCTGCTCGCGGCCGCAGCCGTGGGCGTCGGAGCGGATCGCGAGGCTCGGGTCGAGGCGCTCCTCAAGGCCGGCGCCGACGTGATCGTCATCGACACTGCGCACGGGCACTCGCGGGGCGTCATCGAAGCGGTGAAGGACACCCGGAAGAACTTCAAGGGCCCCTTCGAGCTGGTGGCTGGCAACGTCGCGACGGCCGAGGCGACCCGCGCGCTCATCGAAGCCGGAGTCGACGGGGTGAAGGTCGGCATCGGACCTGGCTCGATCTGCACGACTCGCGTGGTGGCCGGCGTCGGAGTGCCCCAGATCACCGCGATCGACGACTGCTCTCGCGCGGCGATGGGCTCCGGCGTTCCGATCATCGCCGACGGCGGCATCAAGTACTCGGGCGACGTGGTGAAGGCGATGGCCGCTGGCGCGAACACGGTGATGATCGGCTCGCTCTTCGCGGGCACCGAGGAAGCGCCCGGCGAGGTGATCCTGTACCAGGGCCGCTCCTACAAGGCGTACCGAGGCATGGGCTCGCTCGGCGCGATGAAGGCGGGCTCGAAAGATCGCTACTTCCAGGGCGGCGTGCAGAACGACAGCAAGCTGGTGCCCGAAGGCATCGAGGGCCGCGTGCCGTACAAGGGCACCGTGTCGATGAACGTGTTCCAGCTGCTCGGCGGGCTTCGCAGCGGCATGGGCTACGTGGGGTGCAAGTCGATCGACGAGCTCCGCACGAAGGCCCAGTTCGTTCAGATCACCTCGGCCGGGCTCAAGGAGAGCCACGTGCACGACGTGATCATCACCGAAGAGGCGCCGAACTACCGGGTGGAGTGACTCACTTCGGGCGGGAGCGGTTCCCCGCCTTCACGTCGACCTGCTTCTCGGCGTTGGTGATCTTGTTCAGCAGCGACTCGCGATCGTCGAGCTCGAGCTTCTCGATCGCGTTCCGGAGCGGGCTGAACTCGAGCCGCGCCACCTTCACCGTCTGGCCGCCCTTGATCTCGTCGACCACGAGCAGCTGCATGATGTCGCGGATGAGGGTCTCGAGCTCGTTCTTCACGTCGGCGGTCATCTGCACGCAAGTCTCGCGCGCGGTCACGAGATCCTGGCTGCCTTCTTGGAACGCGAGATCGGGGTTGCGCGACATCGCCTCTTCGAAGCGCGTCGTGCGGTTCTTGAGGCGTTCGTAGACGTCGGCGAAGCCGTTGAGCCGATCCTCCTCGGAGCGGGCGCCGTCGCGAGCCTTGGCGAGATCGCCGTTGAGCTCGTCGCACTGGATCTTCGAGAGCTCGGCCGCGGTGTTCGACCTCAACGCGTCGCTCCGGGCGGTCTCTCGCTCGAGGCGCTCGTCGGAGGTGATCTCCTTGGGGCACGCGGAGGACAACATCAGCGCACACATCACGGCCACGGGTCGCGTTGTCATTGGCCAGGGGAGTCTTGAAGGGGTAGAGGCCCAAGTCAACGAGAAGCACCGCTCACGAAAGGCCCAAGCGATGCACGCCGCGCACGAGAAGATCCTCATCCTCGACTTCGGCAGCCAGTACACCCAGCTGATCGCCCGGCGCGTTCGTGAGCTGGGCGTCTACTGCGAGATCCACCGGCCCGATCTCTCGCTGGCCGACATCAAGGCGTTCGCGCCGAAGGGCATCATCCTCTCGGGTGGGCCGGCGAGCGTCGAGGCGAAGGGCGCGCCGATGTGCACGCCGGAAGTGTTCGAGCTGGGCCTGCCGGTGCTCGGCATCTGTTACGGGCTCCAGCTGCTGTCGAAGCTGCTCGGTGGGCGGGTCGACAAGAGCGCGCATCGTGAATTCGGTCCCGCGTCCGTCGAGGTCGTCGTGTCGCGCGGTCCGTTCGCCGCCTTCGGTCGAGGCACCGCCCTCAAGGTGTGGATGAGCCACGGTGATCGCGTCGAGCAACTGCCGCCGCACTTCACCGCGATCGGGAAGACGCCCAACGCGCCCTTCGCCGCGGCGGCGCACGAGTCGAAGCCAATCTACGGGCTCCAGTTTCACCCGGAGGTCGTCCACACGGTCCAGGGTCGCGAGATGTTGCAGTCGTTCCTCTTCACCGACTGCAAGTGCAAGGGCGACTGGACGATGAAGTCCTTCATCGAGGAGTCGATCGGCGAGATCCGGCAGAAGGTCGGCGACGGGCGGGTGATCTGCGGGCTCTCGGGTGGTGTCGACAGCTCGGTCGCGGCGCTGCTGCTGCACAAGGCGATCGGCGACAAGCTCCAGTGCATCTTCGTCGACAACGGGCTGTTGCGGCACGGCGAGCGGGAGCAGGTCGAGGCGCTCTTCGTCGGCCGGTTCCACGTGCCCTTGAAGACGATCGACGCGCGAGATCGCTTCTTGGGCAAGCTCGCCGGCGTCACCGATCCGGAGAAGAAGCGAAAGGCGATCGGCTACGAGTTCATCTCGGTGTTCGAAGAGGCGGCCAAGGAGTTCACCGACGCCAAGTTCCTCGCCCAGGGCACGCTGTACCCCGACGTGATCGAGTCGGTGTCGGTGAAGGGCCCGTCGGCGACGATCAAGAGCCACCACAACGTCGGCGGTCTGCCCGAGAAGATGAACCTGAAGCTGGTGGAGCCGTTGCGCGAGCTCTTCAAGGACGAGGTGCGCGCGCTCGGTCGTGAGCTGGGCATGCCCGACGAGCTGATCTCCCGGCACCCGTTCCCTGGCCCGGGCCTCGCGATTCGCGTCATCAGCGACATCACCAAGGAGCGCCTCGAGGTGCTGCGCAAGGCCGACGTGATCGTGCAGCAGGAGATCCGCGAGGCCGGGCTCTACAAGGAGCTCTGGCAGGCGTTCGCGGTGCTCTTGCCGGTGCAGTCGGTCGGGGTGATGGGCGACGAGCGCACCTACGAGAACACCTGCGCGGTGCGGGCCGTCACGTCGGTCGATGGAATGACGGCCGATTGGGCGCGGCTGCCCTACGAGCTGCTCGGGAAGATCAGCACGCGGATCTGCAACGAGGTTCGAGGGATCAACCGCGTCGTCTACGACATCTCGTCGAAGCCGCCCGCCACGATCGAGTGGGAGTGACCGATGCCCTTCCTCCTCGTCCTCGCGTTGCTCTCGCAGGGGAAGACGAAGTTCGTCAGCCATGGTTCGGCGGTGCTCGATCCGTCGATCATCTCGCTCGAGTCTCAGCCGGCGGCGCTCGCCGACATCCTCATGCAGACGGAGGCTGGCGTGGTGCTGAGCGACAACGTGCTGGGAGCGTTCGATCGCGAGGCCGATCGGGTGGAAGGCCTGCCGAAGGAAGCGACCAAGCGCTACCCGCTCATCCGCCAGGCGACGACGGTGAAGCGACGCGGGCAGGCGCTGATCCTCGACGTCGAGGTGGCGTTCGACGATCCGCAGGTGGCGCGGTTCATCTGCCAGAAGATCCTCGCCAGCTATGTCGACGAGCGGCTCGAGCGGCGGGCGGTGATGCTCGAGCGGAAGGTGCGGCTGATCGACGAGGAGCTCCGGCAGGCCAAGGGCCCACGCGCCGAACAGCTCAAGGACGAGAAGGCGAGGGCGGAGCGGCAGCTGCGTGATCGGTTCAGTGAGCTGAGGATCCTCGAAGGGTGCACGCAGCCCTGAGGCGCCAACGGCATTCAGAAGATGACGTTCCAGAGTTCGTTCGTAACGTCGTTTCCTGCCTTGCCAAGAGGTCGAAGGCCATCAAGCAGCGTGGCGCACGCGTTGAATTTCACGTCGTGAAAGCGCACCCACCAGAGAAGCCGAACGCATCGGTGGAGGTGTTGGTCTCCTACAGTCTCGATGGCGCAACCGTTCGGCTTCGCGTGTACGCGTGGGACGACAGATGGATTTGGGTGGATGTGAGGCGTCCGACGAAACGGGGCTGGGCATGGTCCGTCACATGCGAGGGGCGATTTCTCGATCAAGTCGGCGCAGCAGGCGTGATTTCGAGAGTTGAAGAGACAATCTCCGCGACACACGAGCCGGACCGGGAGATCCCGACCCTCGTGAACGAAATTTGGGCAGACTGCCTTGCGCGCGGCCCGCGAGCCGTGTGAGCACTCGAGCCCTGAGGTCGTCGTGATCGAAGAGACGGAAGTCAGCTGGAGGCGCGTCGCCGAACAGATCCAGCGCCTCGGCGGCCAGCTCATCACCCTCGCCAACGACGCCACGCTCGCGCTCTACGATCGACCTTCGGATCCAGCTCGCGCTGCGGCGTTGATGCCGCCCGCTGCCCTCGTCGCCGCTCGTCAACCGAACTCGTATCGCGCCTTCATCGAGCGCCACGGCTTCCAGCTCGTGAGCCTGCCGAACGCGATGGAGTCGTTCGCCTTTCTGCCTCCGATCCCGGCGGCGCAGCTCACTCGCGCCACTGGAGAGACCGGTCGCCGCTGGGACGTGGTGGTCGCCGAGCGTCTCGCCGGAAGGAGCACGTTCCCTTTCGTGATGTTCGCGGCGTGGAACCTCGCCGACGTTCACGGTTGGGCGTTTGGCCCGTCACCCGACGCCGAGCCGCACGTCTGGACAGTCGAAGACGGCGCGCCGTGTGTCTGCGTCGGAACGTTCACTCACTGGCTCACGCTGAAGGCTGACGGTCTGAGATCGCTCGACCGAGACGAGCCAATCGAGGGCGAAGACTTCGGCGGCCCGAGCTCGCTCGACGCGCTGTGATCGCCCAATTCGGGTCCTCATTGCTGCGTAGGTCAGTTGTACCGATTTGACCGGCCATGGAATGCGCAAAGATCGAGCTGGTCGTCGTAGGAGAGCTCCCGACGGCCGAGTCCGATCTGCGCGCCATTTCGAGGGGCGTGGGTGTGATCAAAACGGCACGCGGGCGAACTGAGAACTCTTGCGCTGCAGGCGAAGAAATGCCGGGTATTCTTGGGCAGGAACCAGGAATGCATGGTCAACTGAACGGAGAAGGCCCGGGAGCTGCTGATTGTCCCCGCAAGTAGGAGTGCTCGACGTGCGCAGCTTTGCGTGGCTGGTCGTGGTCGTTCTTTTCTCGCCGACAAGATCGGTCGCGTGCGCTTGTCAGACTGAGCCGCCGGAGTCATTTGACGACGTCTTTGTTGGGAGATTCGCCTACCATTGCAGACTGGGCGACACGCTCTATTACCTGACGCGTGTTGATGGTGTCGTGAAAGGGGAGGTTCCCAGCATCCTACTGGTCGCATCAGATTCGGGCTCGTGCGGCTCTTTCGATTTGGGGCCACGATACCTGGTGGCGGGCGCGCGCGACGGGCCGCACTCGTTCCTTACGAGCAAGTGCTTCGGCACGAGGCCCGCGAGAGAAGGTGACGTTGGCCGTTCTGCTTCCATTCCGTGGTGGCTTGTCGCGCCAACGGCGCTTGGCGTAGCAATATTACTGCTCGTTGTTGCTCGCCTTGTCTTCGTACTCAGCAGACGTCGGTTCCGATCGGTGAAGCTCGACTCTCGCGTGGGACCGAGTCTGTGACTGACCAATCCATTCGCTCCCGTCGACAATCGAGCCAGACGAATCCGCCAGCAGGCTTGCGAGGGAAGGCATGGGACTTCATCGTCTGACGGATCTCGAGCACATGTTCAGCGCCGACGCATTCCGGCTCGTGGATCACTCGCTTGATCTCTACTCGTTCTCGCGAGTCCGGAGCGTCAATGTCACATGGCAGGACGACTCGCATGGCGACCTCGTCCTCGTGCTCGTCGGTGGCAACCAGGATCTCATCGTCCGCTGTCTTGGAGTTCGTGAGTTGGTGCTTCCGACGATCGGTCAGCTCCTCTTTCTCCCCGAACTCGAGATCGAGGATGTGTCCGATCGCGGACTCGAGGGTATTCGCTTTGAATTTGCCTCACACACCGAACGCGACTTCGTTTGTCTGTGTAGAGACATCGTCATCGACGTTGAGGCTGTGTCGTAGGCTTCACGGAACGAAGAGCTGCGCATGTTCTTCTCGGGTGACTTCCCGGAGTGGTGCGGGTTCACCGGGGTCTTGAAGAGACCCTCCGGCTGATTCACAACTTCAGAACGAGGCCTTCCTTCGCCGCAATGGTCGCCTTGCGCAGCTTCTTCGCCTGCTTCACCAGCTCATCCATCGCGTCATCGGAGCGCGTCGGCTCATGGTGGAACAACACCAGCATGCCCACGTTCGCTTCATCGGCGACCTTCACCGACGTCTCGAGCGTCGAGTGCCCCCAACCCATCTTCGGAGACCCCGACCGCCCCAGGTACTCGTCCTCCGTGTACATCGCGTCGTAGATGAACACGTCGGCGTCTCGCGCGAAGTCGATCAGCTGAACGTCACGCGCCGTCCCGTGCTCGGTGTCCGTCGCGTACACGAGCGACTTCCCCTTCACGTCGATCCGATACGCCAGGTTTCCACCGGGGTGATGCGTCTCGATCGCGGTCACCAGCGCCTCTCCGATGCGCGCACGATCTCCCGCGGCGAACGGCTGGTATTCAATCTGCGCCCGGAAGACCATCTCGGCCGTCACCGGAAAGAACGGCTGCTGCATCTGCGACGAGATCACGTCCTTCACCGTGCGCCCCTCGCGCGTCGGCCCCCGAATCACGAACCGGCTCCGCGGATCGAAGATCGGCCCGAAGAAGGGCAGGCCCTGCAGGTGATCGTAGTGGTAGTGCGAGATGAAGATGTTCCCCTCGACGGGGCGCGGAGCGACCTGGCCGAACTCCCGCGCGCCGGTCCCCAGATCGAACAGGATCAACTCCTGCCCGACGCGCACCTCGAGGCACGGCGTGTTGCCTCCGTAGCGGCTGGTCTCAGGCCCAGGAGAGGGGATCGACCCTCGAACACCCCAGAACCGCACGGAAAAGACGGGCGACTGCTTCTTCGTCTCAGCCCGTTTGGGCTTCCGCGCCGTCTTCGTCGAGGAACTCAATGAGGTGACCTGACCGATCCCGCTTCGTCTTGAGGTAGTCGACGTTAAGCGGATTCGTCAGGGTCCGCGACGGAATTCGCCGCCGCACCGGAATGCCTTCGTCGACGAGCCCCGCGATCTTCAGCGGGTTGTTGGTGATGAGATCGACCGAGCGAACGTCGAGCGCTCGCAGCATCTCGGCCGCCACGTCGTAGCGCCGCAGATCGTCGGCGAAGCCCAGCTTGGCGTTCGCCTCCACGGTGTCGAGCCCGTCTTCCTGCTGGAGCTTGTACGCGCGGATCTTGTTGCCCAACCCGATGCCGCGACCTTCTTGCCGCAGGTAGAGCAGCACGCCGCAGCCCTGCTGGTTGATGAAGTCCATCGCGCGATCGAGCTGCGCCCGGCAGTCACACCGGAGGCTGCCGAAGACCTCGCTCGTCAGGCACTCCGAATGGACTCGCACCGGAACGCCTTCGAGCCCCTTCACTTCGCCCTTCACCATCGCCACGTGCTCGCGGCCGTTGCGGCGATCGCGAAACACCACGATCCGGAACTGCCCGCGCTCGGTGGGAAGAGGTGCCTCGGAATAGAGCTCCAGGAAGGCTGTCGGCTTCTTGGTCGGCAGAACCTTCGTCTCGGCTGTCATCAAACCCTCGTCAGAGTGGCCCCAGGCGAGGACGGCGGGGGTGCCTGGGCGCGTTGCTGGTACGGCGGTCTGATGCGCAGCGGCCGAAGACGTTGCACATCCCTGGTTCAGGCTCCCCAATCGACGGGGACCAGGTCGACGAACTCGCCTGACCCCACCTCCGTCGCATTGGGCGAAAGCGAAATCAAGTGGGTCGCGCCGACCGCGCCTGAGAGCGCTCCAGAGGACTGATTCGACAGGGGAATTGCCCAGAGCTCCGACCCGCGACGCTCGACGCGACCGCGAACGAAGTGCCGCAACCCGGCGCTCTTGCGAACCGGCTCCGCCAGCCGCGCGGGCACGAGGGGAGGCGTCGGCACCAGCCCCTGCAGCTTTCGGAGCGCGGGCGCGACGAAGAGGCTGAACGTCACCATCGCCGAGATCGGATTGCCCGGAAGACCGATCACCAGCGTGTGGCCTTTGCGGCCCACCGCCAGCGGCTTGCCCGGCTTCATCGCCACCTTCCAGAAGTCGATCGAGACCCCGAGCGCCTCGAAGGCGTCTCGCGTGAAGTCGCGCTCGCCGACCGAGGCACCCGCGACGGTGAGCAGCACGTCGAAGCCCAGCCCGCGGCCAAAGAGGGCGGTGAGCTCCTCCAAGCGGTCCTTCGCCCGACCGAGGATCGTCGGTTGAGCGCCCGCGAGCTCCGCCAGCTGCGCCAACACCGGCGTGTTCGTGTCCACGATGCGCCCGTTCGGCTCTTCCTCGACATCGCACAGCTCGTCGCCGCTCGAAGCGATCGCGACCGTCGGCCGGCGATGAACGGCGACCTCGCTCAGCCCCTGCGCCCAGAGCGCCCCCAGCGCGCCGACCGAGAGCGGAGTGCCCGCCGAAAAGACAACCGCCCCTTCCGTCACGTCTTCCCCACGCTTGCGAACGTGCTGGCCGTGCTTGGGCGCTTCGTCGATCGCCACCTGCCCGTCAGCGAGCACCCGAACGCGCTCCTGCATCACCACCGAGTCCGCGCCGGCCGGCATCGGAGCCCCCGTCATGATCCGCGCGCAGCACCCCGCCTCGACCGGCGTCGTCGGACGATCGCCCGCATGGATCGTCGAGGTCACCCGCAGCGTCGCGCCCTTGGTGAGATCCGCCGCGCGCACGGCGTAGCCATCCATCGCCGAGTTGTCCCAGGGCGGAAGGGTCCGCCGGGCTCGAACGTCCTCCGCCACCACCCGAACCGGCCGCGCCGTCGGCCGCACCCGCTCCGCCGAAAGCGGGGACACCAGCCCCAAGACCCGCTCCACCGCCTCTTCCACCGAGACCAAGCCCATGAGGCCAGCCGAATACCCACTTGGAGGCTCGGACGGAACGGGCAACCCCTTGGAACCTCGTCAGAATTGAAAAACCGAAAGAAATTGGAGGGTTTGGGTTGACAGTCCGGAAAGGTGTGCGGTAGTGCACCCTCGCCGCTCCCAGAGGAGCGCTCGGAGGAACCAGCGTTGGCAAAAAAGAAGGCGTCCGCTGCCCGCAAGCCGAAGCCCGCGAAAAAACCTGCAAAGCCGGCCAAGAAGGCGGCGAAGCCAGCGACGATCGCGAAGAGCAAGGTGAGCAAACCCGCGAAGGCCCCCCCGGCCGCGAAGGCGAAGGCTCCGGCCGAAGCCCCCAAGGCCGCGAAAGCGCCCGAAGTCGCGAAGGCTGAGGGCAAGAAGGGGAAGGCTGGCCCGAAGCCCAGCGCCCCCATTCCCGCCCCCTCGCTCAGCGCCCCGACCCGTCGTGCCGATGGCTGGGCGGGTCCGATGCCGGACAAGCCGATGCCGCGAGCGACCAAGCTCCCCAGCGAGCTCGAGCCCCTCACCAAGCGTGAGATGGAGCAGGTCCTCACCGTCGGCGCCCGCGGCGTCTTTGGCGAGGGTTCGCTCAAGGGCCGAATGATCGTCTACCAGGGCTTCCCGTACCTGGAGGTGATCGGCCGCGACAAGCGCGAGCTCTGGTTCCTCCTCCAAGGGCCCGATCAGGAAGTGCTCCCGGCCTACGTCGATCACCGCGTCTCGGTCTCGGGCCTGATCAAGAAGCACCACAACTATGGCGGCGCGGTCGACGTGCGGAAGTACTCCGCCAAGAAGGTCGAGAGCGACGCGCCAGCACCGGAGCCGGTGCCCGAAGAGGCCAAGCTGCGGCTCTTCTCCCCGGGAGAAGTCGAGACCATCAGCCAACCCGGCATGTCGGTCGGCCAGCGAGGGTACGCGACGCTCCGCGGCCGGCTCGAGATGAGCGGCGAGGAGTTCTACCTCGTCGTCACCAACCACGGCACCCGCCAGCAGGTCGCCTTCACCATCCAGGGCAAGGCGCAGAAGGGCCTCAAGAAGTTCGTCGGCGAGATCATGGTGGCCACCGGCGTCATCGAGAAGACCACCGGCTGGGGCGGCACCATTCAGGCCGAGGTCTGCGAGCCTCGTGCGCCCGAGCACCCGCCCGTCGATCGCAGCGTCCTCGAGGTCACCGGCGTCGAGGGCGCCTCGAGCGCGCCCAAGAATGCCACCGTCAAGGTGAACCACGGGCTCACCGTGCGCCTGCCCGAGAAGCAGGGCTACGTGTGGAGCATCGAGCCAGCCACCGCCAAGCGCATGTCGTTGCGCGAGGTGAACCTGGAGCCCAACGGCCCCGTTCGCGAGTTCTTCTTCACGCCCCGCAACCCCGGCGTGATGGACGTCGACTTCTTCCTCGCGAAGACCCACAACCCGATGCAGGTCTCGAAGCAGTTCCGCGTCACCGTCGACGTGAAGCCGCTCGAGGTCGTGTTGCCGTAATTCTGCGCATCGCCTCGGAGTCCGGGGTGATGCCACCGAGTCGAAACCATGCGGCCGACGACGGCTGCGTTGCTTTGGAGGAACGCCGTGAAGCGATTGTCCGTGGTGGGAATGTTGGTCGTGTTGGCGGGCGCGTCGGTGCAGGCACAGGAGATCGGCACCGAGATCACTCCGGTGACCCCGGACAACAAGACGCAGAACCCCCAGCCCAACGACAACCCCTACGCCACCCAGCCGAAGGAAGGCGACAAGCCGGTTGAGAAGCCCAAGGCGGCCCCGGTTGCGTCGGGTGGCTCGGCGGAGAAGGGCGCCTTCGGCATTCGCGCCACCTTCGGCGGTCAGGGCGTTCCGGTGTCCAGCGGCGCGGGGAACCTCGCGCTCCCCACCGGCACGATCGGCCTCTCGTACTGGGCGACCGAGCAGTTCACGCTCCTCTTCGACCTGGGCTTCGGCATGTCGATCACCGGCGGAGTGGGGATCGGCTTTGGCGCGACCCTCGGCATGGACTACCACTTCCGCACCGCGGCCGACGCGCTCCGGCCGCTCATCAACCTGCAGGTCGGCATCGGCGCCCCCATCGCCAACAACATCGGAAACGGCATGGGCCTCTTCGGACAGGTCGGCGGTGGAGCGGAGTACTTCTTCAGCCCCAGCTTCTCCCTCTCCGGCCGCATCGGGCTGGGGTTCGCGCTCTCGTTCAACAGTGGCGCTTTCACCCTGACGACCTTCACCCCCGCAGTGGGAGCCGCCTGGTACTTCTGAACCCAGTCAGGGAGCGGCGGCGGCCGCGTCGGCCGGTTATCCTCGCATTCGCGCACCACGGCACTGACTCGCCGGCGCGCGTGACAACCCGGAGGGACGACGTTCGTTCCTCCATTCACACTTTGGGGCCAGCGGCAGCGGCGCTCGACAGCGTCGCAGGCGCTGGCCTCGTTCGTTTTGGAGTTTCGTTTGGCAATCGATGAAGAGCAGGTGTTGGCCCTGGTGCAGAGCGCCGGGCGCCTGGTGGGCATCAAGGAATTGATGCGCGCTGGTGGAGTGCATCCCGGAGAGCAGACCGCCTTGAAGCGGGCGCTGAGGGATCTGGTGAAGCGTGGCGCGCTCGAGCGCGACGGCAAGCGGTTCGGCCTCCCCGGCAAGGAACACGCGCGAAAGTCGGGCCCCGCGTGGGAAGGCAAGCCGGCCGGCGTGCGCGCGCGGACTGGCGTCGTCGAGGGCCTCAAGAGCGGCGGTCGAAAGAAGGGCGGGCCTGGGCCTGAAGCGCTCCCGTTCGGACTCGGCAAGCGCCGCCCGCCCGCGAAGGAGCCCCAGCGCGCGCTCCCCGAGCACAAGACGAAGCCCGCCCACCAACCGCAGCAGCCGAAGCAGGTGTTGATGGAAGGCATCATCAACCACCACCCCGACGGGTTCGCCTTCGTCCGCGCCCTCACCGGCAAGTCGGAGGACGTCTTCATTCCGCCCGATCAGGCCCGCAAGGCGCTCGATCACGATCGGGTCGTCGTCGAGGTGATCCCCCAGCGCGGCGGTCGAACGCTCGGGCGCATCGTCGAGGTGAAGCGGCGCACCCGGCAGCACGTCGTCGGCACCTATTGGGAGCAGCGTGGGCGGGCGTGGGTCGAGCCGAGAGAAGCCGAGCTCGGGCTCATCGACGTGCCCAAGACCCAGCTCGCGCGGTCGGGCGACGCGGTGAAGGTGCGGCTGGGAGTGGGGGAGAAGCTCCTCCACGGCCACGAGCACCGGCTGGTCGGTGAAGTCTCCGGCTCGCTCGGCTCGGAGTCGGATCACTCCGTCGAGGTGCTCTCGATCGCCTTCTCGCGCGGCTTCCACGACGAGTTCCCCGACGAGGTGATGGACGAGGCCGACGCGTTTCCGCTCGAGCTGAGCGAGCGCGATCTCCACGGCCGGCGCGATCTGCGCACGATGCAGCTGGTCACCATCGACGGAGAGGACGCGCGCGACTTCGACGACGCGATCTTCGTCGAGACCAACGACCTCGGCTGGCGGCTCGTCGTCGCGATCGCCGACGTCTCTCACTACGTGACGCCCGGGAGCGCGCTGAACGCAGAGGGCCTCCATCGGGCCACCTCCGTCTATCTCCCTGGGCGCGTGCTCCCGATGTTGCCGGAGCGGCTCTCCAACGGCCTCTGCTCGCTCAAGCCCGACGAAGATCGGCTCTGCATGGTGGCCGACATGGTGATCGATCACCACGGCATCACCCAGACGACCGAGGTCTACGCGGCGGTGATGCGCAGCCACGCCCGCTGCACGTACACCGAGGTGCACCAGGTGCTGAACGGCGAGACCGTGCCGCACCGCACGTTCTTGAAGCCGATGCTCGAGGAAGCGCACCGGCTGATGAAGGTGCTCAACCGCATGCGGGTCAATCGCGGCGCGGTCGACTTCGATCTCCCCGAGACGCGCCCGGAGCTCGACGAGCAGGGGCTCCCAGTTCGGCTCGTTCGTCGTGAACGGTGGGAGAGCCATCGCCTCGTCGAAGAGTGCATGCTCGCCGCCAACGAGGCCGTCGCGCGCGAGTTCCGGAAGGCCGAGCGCACCACCGTCAACCGGTTCCACGGAGAGCCCGACGCCGACAAGCTGGGCTCGTTCCTCACCCTCCTCGGCGCCTACGGCATCTCGGTTCCGTCGAGCGGGAAGGTGAACTCCAAGCAGCTCAACCAGATCTTGAAGGAGCTGGAAGGGCACCCGGAACAGAAGGCGCTCCATCAGCTTGCGCTGCGCTCGATGATGCAGGCGGTCTACTCGTCCGAGACGAGCGGCCACTACGGCCTCGGCGCTCGCGACTACCTCCACTTCACCTCGCCGATTCGGCGGTACCCCGATCTCCTCGTGCACCGGCTGCTCAAGCACTGGTGGAAGCTGAAGCACGAGCTGTCGGACGGAGAGCTGGAAGAGCTCGAGTCGATGGCGCAGCACTCCAGCGAACGGGAACGCGCCGCGATGCTCGTCGAGCGGGAAGTGAACGCGCTCTACAGCTGCTTGTTGATGAAGGGGAAGGTCGGGGAGTCGTTCGCCGCCACCGTGTCGTCGCTCGCCGAGCACGGCTTCTTCGTCGAGCTGAACGATCTGTACGTCGAAGGCCTGGTGAAGGGCGAGACGGTCTACCCAGACTTCGAGTTCGATCAAGCGACCTACCGGATCAGCTACGGCAACGGGCGCGAGGTGAAGGTTGGCCAGCGCTGCACGGTGACGCTCACGGCGGTGAACCTCACCAAGAAGCAGATGGACTTCGTCGTCGAGGGCTTCGCCGACGAGGACGAGGAGCTCACGCCGTACGAGGCGCGTCCTGCCAAGAAGGGGAAGAAGGGCGGGCGCTTCGACGATCGGAAGAAGGGGCACGAGAAGAAGCCCTTCGAGCGAGACGCGGCGAATCGAAAGTCTCGGCCGTTCGATCGTGAGGCGAAGGGGGGAAAGTGGGGCGGCCGAGCCGAACCCGCACGTGAAACGCGAGACTGGCAAGGCAAGGGGAAGAAGCGAGAAGAGCCCAAGCGCCGCGAGGGGCCGCCGAAGCAGGCCTGGGAGCGCTCGGAGCCGAAGGAGACCCGGAACGAGCAGGATCGGCCGAAGTCGTTCGATCCCCGTGACGTGCTCGATCGGCTCTGGCGGGAGCGCGGCGGCAAGCAGAGCGGTGGCGGTGGACGGCAGGGCGGCTCGGGTGGACGCCGAGACGACCGGAAACGGCGATGAAGAAGGCTCCAGTCGATGGGGCCGGATCGTGACGTCGGTCCTTCAACGGACGGCGCCGGTGAACTCGAGGAACCGATCCTCCCAGACAGCCAGACCGTCGCGTGCGGTGGTTCCAGCCGCGTAGAGGCCCTGCCATGCCTCGGGGAGCAGCTCGGGTTCGGCTTTCAACTGCTCGAGGATCTCCCGAAAGTGCCCCTCGCCAGCGAGGAGGACCTGGCCAAAGGCGTCGCTCCGAGCCTCGAAGGGGACGGCCTGCCTCAGCGCAGTTCGCGTCGCGGCGACATCTGGGAAGCGATCGGCTGGCTCCCGAGCCAGACACCGTCGGAAGAACGCGTCGAGCGCAGGGCCGTACTCGGGGTGATCGATCGGGTCGAAGGCGCCGGTGCGAAGGGCATCGAGGGTCGCGATATCGGTCGACTTTCGAAATGGAGCGCGGCCGGAGAGCAGGTGTGAGCCGACCGCGGCAGCGACGAAGACCGTCGATGCGCTGGTGATTGGCCGTCCGCGGACTGCCTCCGGCGAGAAGGACGCGTAGCGGGTCCGGTGGCGGCCGATGTGGGGATACGCATCGGCCAGCACCGAGTTCACCTCGCTGAGGCTGAACGTCAGCTCACCGGTGATCGACCAGCCGAAGGAGAAGGGGGAGAACATTCCGTTCCGCCGCGGAAACGAGTCGATCGCCCCGAGCACCTCGTCGAAGAGGGTGGCCCAGGTCGCCAACGGCAGGAGCCTCTTCCGCTTCGTCAGCTCAGCGATGAGGTGCGCCGCGGAGATCCCGATGAACCGCTCGAGGGTGACCTGGAGCCGGTCGTCGCTCCGATCGATCGAGACGATGCGCAGCCAGGGCCGTCCACGCGGGTACTCCTCGAGGCGCCGATCGACCTCGACTCGGGTCTCCTCGGGCGCGTTCACCACGAAGGGGAGCGCCACCTCGCGCACGAGCGGGAACGGGACGTTTCGCTGAGGTGGGGCGACGAAGAGCTCGCTGCTGCCGTTGGTGCCAAGTGAACGCACTCGCCCGCAGCATGAGGCCCCAGCGCAGCCCGGTCGAGCCTCGCGTCAGCCCAGGTTGTCGTTCGGGGGGAGCGTCGTCGACTCCGCGCGTCCAGCGAGCCGATCACGCATGCGGCGAAAGCCCTCGCGATGCCACTCGAAGTACTTGGGCTTGCTGTGAAGTTCGGTCGCGCGAGCGGTCCACGCGTTCTCGGCGGCGTCGAGTTCTTCGACCGTTGGCTGGCCAGCGCCGCGTCCGGTCGCCTCACGGAAGATCCAGGGAGACCGAATTGCCCCGCGCGCGATCAGCACGCCGTCACAGCCAGTCTCCTCCATCATTCGTTTCGCGGCGTCGGCGGTGAAAGCGTCGCCGTTGCCGATGATCGGCCCCTTCGCGCGCTGCTTGATCTCGGCGATCGCGCTCCATCGCGCCGGGCTCGTCGACGCCTCGCGGGCATGCCGCGCGTGCACGATCAGGCCATCGAGGAACTCGTCCGCAAGCTCGACGATCGGCAGGTACACCTTGTCGTCGAGTTCCTGCCGGTTGAGGCCGAGGCGAATCTTCGCGGTGATCGCGCCGATCGGCAGGGTGGTCGCCTGCTTCCACGTCCGCAGGATCTCGAAGAGCGCTCGCAGCTTGTTCTTCCGCTTGAGCAGCGCCGGCCCCGCGCCGATCTTGATCACCTCCGGCGACGGACACCCGAAGTTCAGATCGATCGCGCGGACGTTCTTCACCGGCAGCGACTCGAGCTTCTGGAGCGCGCCCTCGAGCTCCTTCTCGTTCACCACCATGAGTTGAACGCCGGTCGGAACGTCGGGGTCGAAGGTGTCGATCAGCTCGATCGTCGCCTTGTTGTTTCGCACCAGCCCGCGCGCGCGGACCATCTCCGTCCAGGTGAAGCCAGCGCCGAGCGACCAGCACAGCCGCCTGAACGCGCAGTCGCTCACCGACTCCAGCGGCGCGAGCAAGAAGGGCGAGGTGAGATCGAGCGCTCCGAGCTTCATCGACTACGCGAGCTCCACGACCGTCACGCCGTCACCGCCTTCCGCACCGTCTCCTGGCCGGAAGGTCTTCGCGTACGGAGAGGTGCGCAAGTAGTCGCGAATCATCGTCTTGAGGGCGCCGGTGCCGTGCCCGTGGAGCAAGATGGCCGCGCCTTCACCGTCGCGCGAGGCCCGATCGAGGAAGCGCTCGACCTCCCGCATCGCGTCTTCGGCACGCTGGCCACGGAGATCCAAGGTCGGGCTCGCGAGGGTGAGCGGCTTGGCCGAGGTCGCCTCGGCGCGCTTGAGCTGATCGTCCTTCCGGGCGGCGGGGGAGGGGAACTTGCTCGGCGCGACGGCCGACTTCCGCGGAGGCAGCAGCTCCGAGACGGGCACTCGCATGCGCAGCGCGCCCATGGTGACGACGACTGCGTCCTGGGCGACGTCGACGATCTCCACCTCGGCGTCGAGCGAACGATGCCGGGCCTTCGCGCCGACCTTGATCTCGAGCGGGCCAAACGTGTCCGGGCCGGTCTTCAGCTCGCTGCGAACCGTCCGCTCGGCGACCGTCTGCTCGTTGATCCGATTGCTGATCTCGGAGGCGGCGTCCTTCGCGGCCTTCAGGGCCTTGTCGCTCCGGTCGGCCTCGAGCTTCTCGACGAGGGTGCGAATCTGGGCGCGGGCGTACTCGAGCTCGGCGCGCAAGGACTCGCGGAACTTGAGCTCCTCTTCCTTCTTCTTCTTCTGAACCTCGGCCAGCTGCGCCTCGGCGGTCTCCTTCATCGCTCGCGCTTCCTTCGCGTCGCGCTCGGCCTGGTCGCGCTGATCGAGCATCTTGCGGCGCTCGTCTTCCGCGGCCTTGAGCGCCTTCGACAGGGCACCGCCCGCGTTCTCGGCGAGGTGGGTCGCGCGCTGACAGATCGTCTCGGGCAGCCCGACCCGTCGCGCGATGTCGATCGCGGACGAGGCACCAGCGGCGCCGAGCTGCAGCCGATAGGTCGGAGCCATGCGCTTGGCGTCGAAGCCCACGCGGCCGTTCACGAAGCGCGGGTCGAGGTGGGCGAGGGCCTTCAGCTCCTCGAGGTGCGTGGTGACGAGCACCAGCGCGCCCTTCTCGAGCAGATCCTCCAGCACCGCGGTGGCGATCGCGGCGCCTTCCCGCGGGTCGGTGTCGGCGGCGATCTCGTCGATCAACACCAGCGCGCCCTTCTTGGCGGTCGAGACGACGCTCTTGAGCACCGTGACGTGCGCCGAGAAGGTCGAGAGGCCCTGCTCCAGGTCCTGCAGGTCGCCGATCGCCGAGTGCACCTGATTGAAGAGCGGAATCGACGAGCCGGGATCGCAGGGAATCGGCAACCCGGCCCGAACCATCAGCGCACACAGCCCGATGCCAGTGAGCGTCACTGTCTTTCCGCCGGCGTTGGGGCCAGAGACGACGAGCGCGCGTGCCCCCTGGGAGAGATCGACGTCGTTCGCGATCACCTGATCGCCCTTGAGCACCAGGCGCGGGTGACGGAGCCCCTTCACGTTGAGCGGGCCATGCGCCGGGTGCACCGTCGGAGAGGACGAGAGCAGCTCGTGCGAGAGCACCGCGATCGCCTCGAGTTCGTCCAGCTCCGCCGAGGCGAGCAAGCCATCGCCGATCTTCGCCGCCTCCCGCGCGACCTGACTCGACAGCTCCATCAACACCTTGCGCTCTTCTTCGACGACGACGGACTGCGCGATCGCCAGCTCGTTGCCGACGCCGATCAGCTCCTGCGGCTCGACGAAGAGGGTCTGACCCGACTGGCTCGCGTTGTGGACGATGCCCTCGACTTCGCGCTGATGGCTCGAGAGCACGGGCACCACGTACCGATCGTTGCGCACCGAGTAGTAGCTCTCGCGGAGGTTCACCGAGAACTTCTCGTCACCGAGCAGATCATCGAGGCGCGCCCGAATTCGCCGATGGAGCCCGCGCGCACGCTCTCGCGCCTCTCGCAGCTCGTCGCTGGCGCGGTCCGAGATCTCTCCCGACGCCTCGAAGCTGCGATCGAGCCGCGTCGCCAAGCGCCCCAGCAAGGGCAACCGCCGCCCCAACGCAGCGAGCCCTGGCACCCGCTCCCGCCGCTCCTGCAGCACCTCGTAGGCACGCTCGAACGCGAAGAGCGCGGCGCAGATGGCCATCAACTCCCTCGGCTCGAGCATGCCGCCCTTGCCGGCGCGATCGAGCGAGGGCCGGAGATCGATGAGCCCACCCAGGGGCAGCGACAGCGGCTCCTGCTTGAGCGCGCGGCTCTCTTCGATGATGGCGAGGCTCGCGAGCACGTCTTGCAGCCCGTCCAGGAAGGGGCGCTTGAGGCCACGCTCCTTGCCCACCTCGGTGCGGCAGCGCGCGGCAATCGCGGCTCGAACGTCGTCGAAGCCAAGCGAGCTGAGAGTGCGATCTGAGACGTCCACGAGAGGCTCCGACCAGCGAAGGAGGGCGATTGTCTAGCACCCTGGCCGTGCGGGCGCCTGAGCCGCGACGCCCGTTCTCGGAGGGACCTGACGGGCGTACGGCTCAGCGAGGTTCGACGAGCTTCGCGAGCTGCGCGATCACCGTGCCCCAGCCGTCCTCGAAGCCCAGGCGCTGGTGCTTGTCGCGCTCCTCGCGATCCTTGTGCATCACGTGCGAGCTGTACTCGGTGCCGCCGGCGACCCGCTTCAGCTCCACGATCGCGGTGATGAACGCGTGCTGGGCCGGCCGCCAGCCCTTCACCAGCGCGTTGGTGAAGACGAGGCGCTCGTTCTCCACGACCTCCAGAAAGCACGCCTCGAGGTGCGGGCCGAAGTCGCCGTCGGCCTCTGCGTAGTTCGTGTGCAACGCGCCGCCCGGCCGGGGATCGAACTCGATCACCTTGCACCGGCCCGGCGCAGGGACCCACCATTGCTCGAAGGCTCGCGGGTTCGTCCAGGCGCTCCAGATGACGCTCGGCTCGGCCTTGATGATTCGGCTGATCCGCAGGTCTCTCTCGTCATCGAACGGGGGCTTCATGGGGTTCCTTTCTGAAGGTGGGTGACGAAGCGTTCCAGCCGATCGGTGCGCTCTTCCCAGCTGCGCTGCTGATCGTGAAGCCAGCGTTTCGGCGCAGCGAGCGCCTTGGGGGTGAGCGCGCACCGCCGGATCCGACCCTGCTTCTCGGTCTCGATGCACCCCGAGCGCTCCAGCAGCCGGAGATGTTTGAGGAACGAAGGCAGGGCCATGTCGAACGGCTCGGCGAGCTCGCTCACCGTCGCCGGGCCCCGGCTCAACCGCGCCAACACCGCGCGCCTCGTCGCATCGGAGAGCGCGAGGAAGACCTCGTCGAGCTGCCGTGCCTCACGGTTAGCCATATGGCTAACTATTGGCGGCGACGACTCGCGAGTCAACCGCGACGAGGTTGTGCTACGCGGCGACGCGTGTCCTTGGTCCCGCTCCTCCTCGTGCTCGCTGCTGGACCGCCGGAGTCCAGGCTCAGCGCCGCCCTCGAGCTCGAGCGACAAGGCGACGATCGGCGCGCGCTCCACGATCTCGACGCGCTCGTGAAGGCCGACCCCATCTGCGAGCTGTGCCGGGTCGAGGCCGCGCGGCTCCGCATCAAGTCGGGGGAGGGGATTGAACTCGCTGCCTTCGATGCCGACGTCGCGCGTTCGCTCGCGCCCGACAACCCGCGGGCGCACTACGTCTTTGCGCTCGGCGAAGACGAAGCGGGGCGTCCCGACGCGGCGATCCGTGCCCTCGAGGTCGCGCTCGCGCTCCGCCCCGACTACCCCGACGCTCGGTTCCGGCTCGCAGGCCTCCTCTTGGCCCGTCAGCGCTTCCCGGAGGCCGTCACCGAGTGGCAGCGCTACCTCACCCAGGTGCCCACCGCGCACGGCGCCCGGCTCCAGCTCGCCCAGGCGCTCTCGCAGAGCGGCAACCTCAAGGCCGCCGAAGCCGAGCTGCGCAAGCTGCTCAAGATCGACTCGACGAAGCTGGCCGCGACGCGGAAGCTGATCGAGCTGCTCGAAGGAATCGGACGCCATCAAGAGGCCTCGAAGCTGGCGGCGACGCTGGGCGGACCCGGCCGAACGATGCGCCCGCTGAAGCCCTCTGCTCGCTGACGCGCTCACGCTTCCCCGCCGACCCGGATCGGCTATGGAGCGCGGTCATGACGGCACGAATCATCGCTGGGGGGCTGCTGTTGTCGGCGTTGGCGTGGGCGGAGCCACCAGGTGCGACCGCACCGATCGGCGACGTGCTCAAGGAGCTGCGCCGCATCGAGAGCGCCGCCTGGCACGGGAAGGTCGAGCTCGCTCGCATCGAGCTGCAGAACGTCGCGAGGGATCGACCGAGCGATCCGATGCTCCGGGTCTACATCGCGTGGTGTTCGATGCCGACCGACGATGCCTGGAATCAGCTCAAGAACGTCTCCCAGATCCACCCCGACCTGGCCTGGGTTCACTACGGCATGGGGCGGATCTACGTCGGCTGGAAGATGCGCGACCTCGCCAAGAACGAGCTCGAGGCGTCGATGAAGAAGGACGCCTCCTTCTACCCGGCGATCATCGCGCTCGGCGACATGGCGCGAATGAAGGACGATCTCGACGAGGCAGAGGCGAAGTACCGCCAGGCGCTCTCGATCGCCGATGATCCCGAGGCGCACGCCGGCCTCGGGCTGGTGCTCCTGAAGAAGAACAAGGCAGCCGAAGCCCAGCCAGAGCTCGCACGCGCGATTCAGCAATGGCCCGATCAACCGGCCGCACTCCGGGAGTTGGTGAAGCTCCAGCAGGCATCGAAGGATCCCGCGTTTCCGAAGAACCTCGCGCTCCTCTCCGAGCTGCAGCCGAAAGATCGAGACGTTCAACGTTCGGTCGCCGCCGCCACGTTCGAGGCCGGTGACAAGAAGGGCGCCCTCGCGGCCTACGAGCGACTGATTCGCCTGGGCAACCCCGACCTCGAGGCCGCGAACCGCATGCAGACGCTCTATCGAGAGGTGGGTGACGCCGACGGTGAAGAGCGCGCCGCCAACCTCGTCGCGAGCCTGGACAAGACCAACGTGGCGCCGCTGCTTCGGATCGCCGAGCTGCGCGAAGCGAAGAAGGACGTCGACGGCGCCGAGAAGATCCTCCTCGAGGCGCTCGAGCGGAACCGGGAGCTCGCCGACACCTGGTACCGGCTGGGAAAGCTGAGCAGCACCAAGGTGCAGCCGATCATCGCGCTCGATCGCTATCGGCGCGGCGGCGCCCTCTCGTCACCCCACGCCGAGGAGTGCCGCACCGAAGCCAAGGTGCTCGAAGAGTACTTCAAGATCCCGCCCACGCCGGCGAAGGGCAGTGTCGATCACATCTCCGCCGAGGTGTCGAAGTCGCTGGAGGCCTTCTTCTGGGTGCGCCGCAAGCAGAACCCGAAGCTCAAGGGCGTGATCAAGGTGCGAGTGAAGGTGACCGCGGACGGCGTGGTGGAGAGCTCGGAGGTCGTCGAGGACTCCGTCGGAGACACGCCCCTCGCCGGGCACGCCGCCTTTGCGCTGCGCGACGCCCAGTTCGAGAAGAAGCGCCGCGAGCCGGTGTTCGAGTTCGATCTCGGGCTGCCGACGGGAAAGAAGGGGAAGTGAAGTGGGGGTGCGCTTCGGCATCGACGTCTTGGTGAAGCGCCGGTTCGCGCCGCTCCGTGGCCTCCGAGTGGGCGCGATCGTCAACCCGACGAGCGTCGACGCGACCTTCCGGCACCTCGTCGATCTGCTCCACGAGGCCGACGGCGTCACCTTGGCGGCCCTCTTCGGTCCCGAGCACGGCATTCGCGGCGAGGCCCAGTACATGGTGGCGGTCGGTGACGTGGCGCGCGATCGGCGCACGGGCGTCCCGGTGCACTCGCTCTACGGCAGCACCTTCGAGTCGCTCGCGCCCACCCAGGCGTCGCTCGAAGGCCTCGACGCGCTCGTCTTCGACATCCAGGACGTCGGGGCGCGCTACTACACGTACATCTACACGATGGCGCTCGCGATGAAGGCGGCGGCGAAGGCGAAGCTCCCGTTCTGGGTCCTCGATCGACCCAACCCGATCGGCCTCGACCTCGTGCAGGGCAACCTGGTTCGCAAGAAGTACCGCTCCTTCGTCGGCCTCTACGAGTTGCCCACCCGCCACGGAATGACCGCGGGAGAGATCGCGCGCCTGCTCAACGAGCGAGAGCGCTTCGGCTGTGAACTCGAGGTGATTCCCTGCGAAGGCCTCCGTCGCTCGACGACCTGGAGCCAACTGCGCCGCGACTTCATCTCGCCTTCACCCAACATGCCGTCGCCCGCGACCGCGCTCGTCTACCCGGGCATGTGCCTGGGGGAGGGGACCAACGTGAGCGAGGGCAGGGGAACCTGCCGGCCCTTCGAACAGTTCGGCGCGCCCTGGCTCGACGGGTACGCGATCGCCGAGACGCTCACACGGGCAGGCCTCCCCGGCGTCACCTTTCGCCCCTGCTCCTTCACGCCCACCTTCGACAAGTTCAAGGGCGAGTCCTGCCAGGGCGCGTTCCTCCACGTGACCGACCCGCGCCGCTTCGATCCGTTCCGCACCGGCATCGCGGTCTTCAGGGCCTGCTTCGATCTGGGCGGCCCTGCCTTCGCCTGGCGTGCCGATGCCTACGAGTTCGTCGAGGACCTTCCCGCGTTCGACTTGCTCTGTGGAAATGCGACCATACGCGAGGGGATTGAAGCCGGCCGCCCGCTGGAGAAGATCGTGGGCGGCTTCGAGCAGGAACTGAAGCCGTTCCTCGCGGTTCGAAAGAAGCACCTGCTGTACGACTGACCCTCGCGCATCATGGCCAACGCCATCGGCATCTTCGGAGACACCGGCGGAGACCTCGCGGCGTTCGAGGCGGCGCTCCGTTTCCTGGCCGATCGGGGCGCCAAGCGCTTTCTGTTCGCGGGCGGCAACTACGACGATCTCGACGAGTGGATCCGCACCAAGCGAGATCAGGCGCGAGCCCTCGCTGACTACTCGAACTCCGATTTCCTCGAGGACGTGACCCGGTTCTTGATCGGCCTCGATCAGAAGGAGCGGCCCGCGGCCTTCGGCACTGCCTGGGAGGTCGCCCGCGCGATCGAAGAGCTCATGCGCACCAAGGAACGGGTCGTGCGCACCCCCGAGAAAGGCAGCCTGCAGTATCAGGATCCCGCGGTGCCGAAGAAGGCCGTCGACATCGTCGGTGACACCTTGTGCTGCGTGGTGCACGACAAGAACGACCTCCAGAAGGAGGACATGATCAACGCCGCGGTGCTGGTGCACGGAAACGCGCCCGAGCCGAAGGTGGTGCAGATCGGCCCTCGGTACTTCATCACGCCGGGCCGAGTGAGAGGCGCCCCGAAGTCGACGGTGGGCCTGCTCGAGCTCGTCGACAAGCAACTCGTCTTTTCGGCCTGGACGCTCGATGGGAAGACGGTGATCGACAAGCAGCCGATCTCGGTGGGCGCGAAGACGAAGCTGGCGGTCAAGTGAAGACCGTCGCGCTCCTCGGAGGATCCTTCAACCCGCCACACGTCGGCCACCTGATGGCGGCGGTCTACGTGCGGGCGACTCGAGCGGTCGACGAGGTCTGGCTCGTTCCGGCGTTCAACCACCCATTTGGGAAGGCGCTCGCCAGCTTCGACGACCGCGTGCGCATGTGCGAGGCGATGGCGAGGGACTGCGACGGCTGGCTCCGGGTGAGCCGCGCCGAGTCGGAGGTCGGCAAGGAAGGGCGAACGATCGAGCTCCTCGAGTGGCTGATCCCGAGGCACCCCGAGGTGCGCTTCGAGTTCGTGATCGGCTCCGACATTCTCGCCGACCTGCCCAAGTGGAAGGCCTGGGACCGGATTCAGAGCCTGGTGACGATCGTCGTGCTCAACCGCGCCGGCCACCCAGCCACGGGAGCCCTGGGGCCGCCGCTCGCCGAGGTCTCGTCGACCGAAATTCGACGCGCGCTGGCGGCTGGAGAACCGCCGACCGAGCTCGTTCCGCGAGCGGTGCTCGAGATCGCTGCGAGCCTGCCAGTCACCGTGTGGCGGTAGCCCGACATGGCGGCGTGAGACCTACGAGTACGCCAGACAACCACGTCGAGGCAGCGGACTCGGTTGGCTAGATTCGGCCACATGGACGCAGCTGAGTGGATGCAGCAGTTCAAGAAGGTGCATGAGTTCGCGAAGAAGAACGGGGCGGACGAGAAGCACCGCCAGATGAAGGAAGAGCTGGCGAGATCGCTGGTCTCAGCCCAGGGCCTCACGGTTCCAGATGGGCAGACCTTTCGAAAGACGTTCCGAATCGCCCAGGCGTGGCAGATCGAGCTCGACGGCATGTACAAGTGCCTCACCAGGGACGTGTCCGGCGGAGGCTTCAGCACGCTCGTTCCAGGGAACTTCACGGTCGGTCAGGAAGTGCGCTTCTCGCTCCGAATCGGCGGCGGACAGGAGCCGGTGACAGGGACGTCGAAGGTCGTCGCGGCCGTCAAACAGGCCGGCAACGCGCGCGTGTCGTTCAACATCGTGTCGATGCCGACTGCCGACCTCGATCGCTTCGAGAACGCGATCTTCGATTGCGTGCTCGCGCGCTACGTGAAGTGAAGGAAGCCCGGAGACGTCGGCCTCGCCCGCCCCTCGACCACCGTGACAACTTCGTATAATGAGCGTTATGTAAACTCAGCCTGGGAACCTCTCGTTGACCGATCCCAGGTGCGGTGGTTTGCGGTTCGGTCGTGACTGCTCCTCGCGCTGCGCTCTCCTTCGTCCTCGAGAACTTCGACGTCGCCCGGGCCGCTGGGGACTGTCTGCGCGCCGTGCAGGATCGCTTCGGGCTGACGACGATCGAGACCGCCGAGGTGATGCTCGCCGCCCACCGGAAACTCGGCAGTCCTCGCCCCGCGCCGGGATCGATCGTTCGCCGGCTGCTCGACTCCGATTGTGAGGGGTCGCTCCCCTTCGCCGCCCCGATGCGCTTCGTGCCCGATCGAAAGGCCCCGACCCTCGACGCGCTCGAGTCGGTCACGATCGGCACGCTGCGAATCCCCAGGTTCGGCCTGGGCTGCATGCGGCTCCTCAGCCAAGGCGGCACGGTCGGTCGAAGCGCGGTCAGCGCGATCGGCATTCCCCGCTCTCCGGAAGCGTCTCGTCATGCGCTGCTCAACGCCGTGCGCGTGTCTGGCGTTCGCATGATCGATCTCGCGCGTGGCTATGGCCCGTGGCCTGGGGCCGCCGAAGGCCTCGTCCGCGACTGGTTCGGAACGCCGTCCCGATCGGGCGTTCGTTATCCACCCGGGCTGATCATCGCCACCAAGGTCGGCTACCGGCGCGAGAACGACGGCCGGTGGATGGTCGATCTCGACCCCGAGTTCTTGAAGCGAGAGCTCGCCGAGAGCTTCGCCCAGTTCGGAGCGCCGATTCCCCTCGTCTATCTCGTCGTCCGAAGCACTCCGACGACGCCGGTCGTCAATCGCCCTCGCCGGCTCGCCAAGGCCCTCGCGCCGCTGGTCGAGGCCCACCGGAACGGAACCGTCGTGTCGCTGGGAATCGCCAACGTGACGGCCGACGAGCTCTCCGAGCTCTCCGACGCGGGGCCCATCGACGTCGTCCAGAACCGGTTCTCGCTCCACAGCCTCGCCGACCGACGTGCGCGGGCGGTGATCGATCGCACTGCCGCGCTCGGGCGCCCGTTGGTCACCTGGGGGCTCTTTGGCGAAGGCGTGAAGCCGCCGCCACCTCCGCCGCCGATCATCCTCGAGGTCGCCGACGAGCTGGGCGTCACGCCCGAGGAGCTCACGATCGCGACGATCCTCCGAGTGGCCCCGCACCTCGTGCCGCTCCCGGGAGCGGGCCGGCGCGCCACCGTCGACTCCAGCCTCGCGGCCGCCGGCCTCGAACTCCCACCCAAGCTCGTCGATCGAATCCTCGGGGAGCTCGGCTGATGGCGAACGTCGTCGTCTCGGGCCTGGGGCCCAACGGGCTCTTCGCCGCCCTCTCGCTCCAGGCTGCCGGCCACCAGGTCACCGCCGTCGAGCGTCGGCCCAGCTACCTCCGCACGATTCACCTCTCGCTCCGGGAGACCTGGCTCGACGACGTGCGCCGGCTCGATCAGCGGCTCTTCGATGCGGTGCGCGCGATCGCTCGGCCGATCGAGACCGTCGAGCACCTGGGAGGACGGCCCAGACGACCGCCCCCTGTCGAGCTCGATCCGGTGATCCGCCGGTTGGAGGCAGCGCCGCACGTGCACGTCCGGCTCGACGAGCTCGAGCGCGTCTTCCTGGCCCGTCTCTCCGAGCTGCCCCGCGTCACCCTCGAGCTCAGCCGACAGCTGGTGCTCGACGGGCCTGGGCCTCGTTTCGGGGTCGCCGTCGAAGAGAGCCCCGATCGTCGCCGGGTGTTGCCCGTGCCGGAGCTGATCGTGATCGCCGAGGGCGGCAAGAGCCCGACTGCCAAGCAGCTCGGCCTCGAGATGATCAAGCTCTCGGCGCCTCGCTTCTACGTCAGCGTGCACCTCGACGCGTCCATCGGCCCGGTCACTCGCCGGCTCGACACCGTCGTCGATGGTTCGGCGGTGAGCTACTGGGCGGTCGGCCACGCCGACCCGAACCGCGGCACCTGGCTCGTCCTCGAGATTCCTCCGCATCTCCATGAAGGCAGCCCGAGCGCGCGAATCGACCAGGCGTACTTCGAGCTCGGGGCGATGCTGCTCCTCGGCACCTCCCGGCCACCCCAACCCAGCGCTGGAGGTCTGCGGGGGACCTTTCGCTTCGAGCAGCAACTGCTCGAACGGCCCGTCGCCGGAGAGAACGTCTGCTTCTTTGGCGATGCCGCTGGCATGGGCCACCACGCGCTCGCGACCGGGCTCGAGATTGGCGCGGTCGATCTCCCTCGGCTGCTCGAGCTCGCCGCGGGCACCTCGAGCCTCGACGCCTATGCCGCCGCGGTCACCCGGTCGCGCATCGCCGCGCTGTCGTACGGGCTGCGCGAGTACTACCCCGCGCTCGAGGCCGACCCGTCGGGGGTGATCGAGCGGGTGCTCGCCACCCGTGCCGAGGATCGAACGGTCGAGACCGTCGCCCTCGTGGAGGCAGGCTTGACACCTCTTCTCCGGCACGCCTAACTGCCCGTTCCCCGCATTCCTGATGGAGACCGAGACCATGGGTGGCAACAGCATCAGCTCGTCGAACCGCGTTCGTCCCACCACCACGCCCCGGGAGCGGAAGATCAACAAGCTCCTCGCCGAGCTTCGCGAACTGACGCCGTCCGAGCGGAAGGCCTCGCTCGCCGCCCTCAAGAAGGCCGGCCAGGGCGATCTCGCCGAGTCCCTCGAGGCCCTCATGCCGCACAAGCGAAAGACGACCACCCACGGCGGAGGAAGCCGGCCCGCGGAGCGTCCCTCGAGCGGCCCGTCGCGCCCCAAGTGATGCATGGCTGAGCGCGATCAGCGAATCGAAGAGATTCAAGACGCCGCCCACGCTCATCCGCTCGTTCATCTCGCCCTCGAGTCGCTCGACGAGACGGGAGACTCGGTGCGGCCGTCTCCCATCATGGGAGAACGGCTCCTCGCCAAGCTGAAGGAACAGGAAAAGCCGGAGTCGCTGCTCGCTGCGGTGCTCGGGCTCGCCGATCTCGCCTTCGTCCTCCAGGAGAAGCACGGCGCGGTCGAGGCAGCCAACGCGATCATCGGCGCGCTGGCTTCGATTCAGGATCGCATCGATGGCGCGCTGGCCACCCTGCCAGACGATGGTGGCCCGCTGAGCCGGCTGCGGCAGCTGAAGAGAGACGCGTTCGGCGCCACCGCTCCCAAGGACGCCAGCGCCGCACTCGGAACCAGCCGCGGCGAGCATCTCTCGAACGCCGGGTTCGATCTGACCGCGCCTTCGAAGAAGCGCTGAGGTTCTGCGGTTTTCGATGACGCGAGACGGCCGTCGACGCGGGCGTTCTTTGCTACGACGCTCCTCCTCTCCAGCGCGAAAGGCGGAACCATGTCCTCGATTGTCGAAACCATGTTGGGCGAGCTCGGCGGCGGAACCTTGCAGCAGATCGGTTCCTCGATTGGCGCGACGCCGCAGCAGACCCAGGCGATGGCCGGAGCCGCCCTGCCCGCGCTGATCTCCGGGCTCGCGCAGAACGCCGCCAAGCCAGAGGGCGCGACCGCACTGGCGGGCGCTCTCGATCGAGATCACGGACCGAACTTGATGGACCAGCTCGGGCCCCTCGCAGGTTCGCTCCTGGGAGGTGGTGGTGGCGGAGGTGGTGGCGGCGCCGGGCTCGCTGGAGCGCTCGGTGGCCTTCTTGGAGGCGGTGGCGGCGGAGGCGGCGGTGGACTTGGCGCGATGCTCGGTGGTGCCGGTGGCGGCGGCGCTGGTGGCGGACTCGGCGCGCTCCTCCCGGCCGCGCTCTCGATGATGAACGGCGGTGGCCAGGGCCAGGCCGGGCTCCCCAAGGCCCTCAACGGCGCGGGGATCCTCGGGCACATCTTCGGCGGCAATCAGCAGCAGGTGGTGAACAACGCCGCCCAGGCGAGCGGAGTCGATTCGGGAATGATGATGAAGTTCGTCGTCATGCTCGCGCCGATGGTGATGAGCGCGCTCGGGACGATCAAGCAGCAGCGTGGTCTCGATGCTGGCGGTCTCTCCGGAATGCTCCAGCAGGAGCACCAGGCCGTGGCGGGCGGCGCGGCTCCGGCGGCGGGAGGGTTCGGCGCGGGCGATCTGATGAAGATCGGCGGAGCGCTCGCGCAGTCCGGTGTCCTCGGGAAGCTGTTCTCCTGAAGCGCTGGAGGAAGCTGGGCGAAGTCGACCACGCACCTCGCCCAGCGACCAGCCGCACCTCGGGAACAGTGAAGCGAGGCTGCTCATGTGCCGCTACGCCACCTCGTCGTACAAGCCGCACCTCGCCTGCTTCGCCTGTCGCAAGTCGTTCAAGCGGCGGCTCGCCGGCGACGTCGGCCATGACGGTCCATCGATGCCGGCTCGGTGTCCGCAATGTCGAGGTCTGCTGGCGAACATGGGCCTCGACTTCAAGCCACCGAAGCAGACCGATCGGCGCGCCTGGGCGACGGTGGCGAACCTCTTCGAGGCGGGAGAGACCTTTCATTCCTGCGGCTGCAACGGTCCAGGGTACCGGCCGCGTGAACCGCGCATGCTCGCGCAGTACTTCGACGATCGGCACCGCGAGCTGTCCGAGCACCTCTCGCGGTGGGTCTCCGATCGTGACGAGCCACGACGGGCCGAGGCGATCGAGAACCTGAGGACCCAGCTCGCCCGCCTCGAGGCGGCTCGCTCGAAACTCAGCGCGCCCGCTTCTTCGACGAAGGCTCCACGCGCGCTTCGGCCTCCTCGATGATCACCGGAACGAGTCAGGCGTCAGGGTGCGGACCGTCCCATCCAACTCGAGAGGAGCGCGTCATGTGCAACTGCAACCTGCCGCCGTACAAACCGCACCTCGCCTGCTTCGCGTGCCGCAAGTCCTTCAAACGACGACTCGCGAGCGACATTGGGCATCGCGGCTCGTCCCACCCTCCGCTGTGCCCTCACTGCCGGCGCCAGCTCGCGGACATGGGCCTGAATTTCAAGGCACCGAAGAAGAACGATCTGCGAGCCTGGGCCGTGGCCTCGAGCCTGTTTGAAGCCGGAGAGACGTTCGAGTCTCGTGGTTGTTGTGGCCCCACCTATCGGCCGCGTGAACCGCGCATGCTCGCGCAGTACTTCGACGATCGGCACCGCGAGCTGTCCGCGCACCTCTCGCGGTGGGTCTCCGATCGTGACGAGCCACGACGGGCCGAGGCGATCGAGAACCTGAGGACCCAGCTCGCCCGCCTCGAGGCGGCTCGCTCGAAACTCAGCCCTTCTACCGAGAGCTCACAGTTCGGAACTGGAACACGACCCTGGCGATCAGCGGCCTCCTCGATGCGCGCGTGGAGCCTTCGTCGAAGAAGCGGGCGCGCTGCTGCATGATCTTCGGGAGCAGGCTGCGCGACCGCTCCGCCTCGAGCCGGCGGAAGTAGAGCGCGTGGCGTCCCGCCCAGAGCTCGTCGACGCCCTCTCGCCGCATGACGTCCTTCGCCAGTTGCTTCGCTTTCGCGGGCGGCCGGACGAAGAGCACGTCGAATCGGTACTTCGCGGAGTCGACCCCGAACCCACGTGGGACGTCGTCCATGACCTCGGCGTACTGCGCGGCCTCGAGGAGCACGATCTTCGCGTCGTACTCGAAGCGATCACTGAGCAACCGTTCGATGCGTGACGGCTTCACTGGCTTGGGCGACGAAAACACCACGTTCCCGCTGGCGATGTACGTCGTCACGTCGGTGAAGCCAGCTCCCGAGAATGACGCGCGCAGCTCGGCCATCGGAATGACGTTGTTCCCACCCACGTTGATGCCTCGGAGCAAGGCGACGTAGCGCGTCGTCACCGGCGCAGGCTCGCGAGCTCGTCCGCCAGCTCGTACGGATCTGCAGTGCGATCGGCGATGCGGGTGGCGACCTCATCGAGGTTTCCCCGCTCCCGCTCCAGGCGCTCGAGGCCGGCACGGAGCAGCCGATCACGCAAGAGGCTCAGGAACTGCGTCAGCGCCCGCGTGCGCTCCCGCTTCGGCTTCTCGCCCGAGTCGATCAGGTGCTGCTGGTGCTTGCCGATCGCCGCGATCAGCTCGTCGACGCCCTGCCCCTTCGCCGCGATCACCTTCTGGATCGGCGGCTCCCACTCGACGGGGCCTTCCCGAGGAGCCTCGATCGCCCGCCCTTCCGCCTTGGCCCTCACCATGCGGTGGTGGGCGTCGTGATCGAGCGGAGGCGCCTTGATCGCATGTCGCAGCTCGAGGTTCGCTCGGAGCTCGCGCACCATTCGATCGGCGCCATCGAGATCGGCCTTGTTCACCACGAAGACGTCGGCGACCTCGAGGATGCCGGCCTTGATCGCCTGAATGTCGTCACCCATGCCCGGCACGAGCACCACCACCGTCGTGTGCGCCAACTGGGCGATGTCGACCTCGTCCTGCCCGACGCCCACCGTCTCGACGATGATCACCTCACGGCCCATCGCGTCCATCACTCGCAGGCAGTCCCCCGTCGCGCGCGAGAGGCCGCCCAGGTTTCCTCGGGTCGCCAGCGAGCGAATGAAGACGCCCGGATCCGACGCGTGCCCCTGCATGCGAATGCGATCACCGAGGATCGCGCCTCCGGTGAAGGGGCTGGTGGGGTCGACGGCGATGACCCCGACCGTCTTGCCCTGCGCCCGGTAGCCCGCGATCAGCCGATCGGTCAGCGTCGACTTGCCGGCGCCGGGAGAGCCAGTGATGCCGATCACCCACGCCTTGCCCGTCTTCGGGAAGAGCTGCTTGAGAATGTCGGTCGCCACGGGCTCCTGATCGTCGATGAGCCGCATGACCCGCGACGCCGCTCGCACGTCACCGGCCAACACCCGCTCCGTCAGCGTCCGTCCATCCACCCCGCTCACCCGACCACCTCGATCTGTTCGATGGGCACGTCGAGCAACTCGGAGACGAGCGCGCGAATACCGGGGAACTCGTCGAGCTCGAACCGATCGGCCCAGATCTTCCCTGCCGAGTTGGCGAGCAGCCCGCGAAAGGTCTGCCCTCGGAGCCTCGCGGCCGCGAACCGCACGATCTCGTCGCCCACCTTGAGCTCGCAGAAGATCTCCACTGGCGTTCGCGGCGGAATGGTGGCGTCGCCGAAGGCCTCGAAGAGCGCCTTCACCGCGAGCGCGGGGTCTTCGCTCAGCACTGGCTCGAGGCGCGGCGGAGGTTCCCGAGAGGCCTCGAGATCGCTGAACATCGCGTAGAGGAAGTCCTCCAGGGCGGCGCGATCGCGGAACTCCGAGAGCTCGAAGGAGCTCGGCGTGCCTGGGGCGGTGAGCTCGCGGCCGTCGTGGATGCAGCGGGTGACGCGGAACTGCCCCGAGCGACTCGCTCCCAACGAGAACTTGAAGGGCCCGCGCGCGAGCTCCGCCGACAGCTGCAGGGTGGCGGGGTCGACGTGCGCGCCGATGCCCAGCGCAGAGAGCTCGTTCGAGCGCCGCTCCAGCTGGTAGAGGTGATCGTTCAGCGTCTGAACGGCGAGATCCTCGAGGCGCGTGCTGGGCGTGAGGAAGGCGATGTTGATCGGCTGGGCGCCCACGAACTCGGGCGGCCCGACGTAGAGGAGCCGATCTCCCATGACGGTGAAGTTCACCGTCGAGATGACCTGCCGGGTGAGCGGGTTGAGCGCCATGCCCGACGAGAGCTCGAGCTCGGCCTCGACGACGCCGTCCGTGTCGGACACCTTGAGCCCCAGGCCCTCGAGGAAGGCGCGATCCATGGTGCTCAGCCCTTCAGCACTTCTCTCGCGATGATCGAGCGCTGGATCTCGCTGGTCCCCTCACCGATCTCACAGAGCTTCGCGTCACGGAGGAAGCGCTCGACCGGGATCTCGCGGGTGTAGCCGTAGCCACCGTGAATCTGCACGGCCTTGTTGCACGAACGCGTCGCCGCCTCCGAGGCGAACAGCTTCGCGATCGAGGCCTCGCGCGTGTACGGCTTGCCTTGATCGGCCAGCGCCGCCGCCCGATAGACGAGCATGCGCGAGGCGTCGATCTCGGTCTGCATGTCGGCCAGCATCCACCGAATGGCCTGGAACTCGGAGATCGCCTGGCCGAAGGCGACGCGATCTTTCGAGTAGCGCACCGCCTCGCGAATCGCGCCGGCGCCCAAGCCCACCGAGAGGGCGCCGATGGTGATCCGGCCGCCGTCGAGGATCTTCATGGTGTCGATGAAGCCGTGATCGATCTCGCCCAGTCGCTGGCTGTCGGGGAGCTCGACGTTCTCGAGGTGCAGCTCGGCCGTGTCCGACGAGCGCATGCCCAACTTCCCGTGGATCGCACGCTGCGAGAAGCCCTTGAGCCCCTTCTCGAGGATGAAGGCGGTGATGCCCTTCTGCCGCTTCTCGGGAGAGGTGACCGCGAGCACCACGAAGACATCACCCACGGTGCCTTGGGTGATGAACATCTTCGAGCCGTTGAGCACCCAGCGATCACCCTTCTTGACCGCGGTGGTGCGCATGCCAGCCGAGTCGCTGCCCGAGCCCGGCTCGGTGAGGCCCCAGGCGCCGAGCCACTCGCCCGTCGCCAGCTTGGGCAGGTACCTCGCCTTCTGCGCGTCGTTGCCGAAGACGCGAATGTGGCTGGTGCCGAGGCCGTTGTGCGAGGCCACGGTGAGCGCGAGCGAGCCGTCGTACTTGGCCACCTCCTCGACCGCCACCGCGACCGCGAGCGCGCCCATCGCGGCCCCGCCATACTGATCGGAGATGCGAATGCCGAGCGCCCCGAGCTGGCCGAGCTCGCGCACCACCTCGAGCGGAAACTTCTCGGCCGCGTCCCACTCGCGCGCCTTGTCCTTCACGCGCCGCTCGCAGAAGTCACGCAGCGTCTGTTGGAGGGCCTTGACGTCGTCGGGAAGCTCGAAGTCCATGCGCGAAGTGCCTCGGAAAGGTCCTCGGGGTGTCTAGCGGCTTTCCGCCGGAGGCTCCACCAGAGTCGCGCGTCGTCGCCGAAGAAGCGCCAAGTCGAGCCCTGTTGCCGCTGGTGCCAGCCGGCGCACACCCCACCCACGAAGAGCCAGGTCGATGAGGCGGTCATCGACGAAGATCGCGGCTCCGCTCGCAAACCCCGCTCCGAGCCGTTCCCCCAACGAAAAACGGCGTGACCTCCGAAGAGATCACGCCGTCCACTCACCGAGCAGCGATCGCGCTTACTCGGCGCTGTCGTCGCCCGCGGCCTTGAAGATCCACGGGAAGGTGACGTTCACGATGCCGCCGCCGGCCGGCTCGGGGAACTTCCAGCGACGGATGCGCTGCACGATGCAGGACTCGACGTTCGCGTTACCGATCGAGCTCTCGGAGACGGTCGCCTCGGAGACGCCACCAGTGGGGTCGATCGTCCACGCGACGGCCACCTTGCCAGCGAGCGAGGGGTTCTTCTGGAGTTCCTGCTCGTAGCAGAACTTGATCTCGTTCTGGTGACGCTTGATCACCTTCATGATCACGTCCTTGTCGAGACCGCCGACGACGGTGGTCTTCCCGGGGATCACGCGGGTGCCTTCCTTGCCCTTGCCGCCGAGGTCGATCGAGCCGTAGCCACCTGCGCCACGCCCCCCACCCTTGGTGCCGAGGCCACCGAGGCCGAGGCCGTTGCCGCCGCCACCAGCGCCAGCGCCACGCGAGCCGAGACCGCCGACGCCCTGCGCATCACCGACGCCAGCGCCACCCTGGAGTCCGCCGAGGGCGTTGTTGATGCCGGTGCCGAGGCCACCAGGGCCGAAGACGTTCGACGACGCGCCGCCAGCGAACATGCCGGCCATCAGCGAGCTGACCTTCTTGCGGTCCTCTTCGCGCTTGTTGACGTCGACGACGGGAGCGCCCTTCTTCGAAGGATCGGCCTCGTTCTTCTTCGCGTCCTGCTTGCCGAACTTGCCTTCCTTCTCCTTGGCCTTCTCGCCTTCCTTGATGCCCGCCTTGTCCTTCGGCTTCACTTCCTGCTTCTTCTCGGGCTTGACGACCATCTTCACGTACTTCGACGGGTTGGCGAACAGGTCGTCGCCGTCGCCGGAGAGGTCGGTCGGAGTGATGATCATCGCCGCCACGAGGGCGACGAACGCCATCAGGCAGATGCTGACGATCTTGAAGAAGGTGAAGTCGTGCTCGTCGAGGGTGTTCAGCGAGACGGCCGCGCTCGGGCGCACGTAGCGAATGATGAAGGCGACCTGCTCGAAGCTCACCTGGGCGCGATCGTGGAGCGCGATCTCGACGGCGTCGGCGCGCACGCCACCGTCGGCGGCACGCAGCTTTCCTTCACCCTTGAGCTGCTCCTTGGACTTGTGGCTGTCGCCCTTGGTGGTGACGATGACGCCGGCCTCGCTGGGCACGTTGACGATGGCCGCGGAGCCACGGCTCTGGGCGAGGGTGAAGAGATCGCCGATGCCCGGGGAGAAGACGTTGAAGCGCGCCGCCTTGTTCTCGCCGACGCTGACGGGCACGCCGTCGCCGAAGTGCTGCACGTTGATGAGGGTGTCGCCCCAGAGGAGCGCGACCTGGAGCACCTTCTCGGTCTCGGTGGGGATCGCCTCGGCCGGGAGCGGCTCGGAGAACAGCGCCGCCGCGTTCTTGCCGGTGCCTGCGAGCGCGCGTGGGGCTTCCTTCTTGCCCTTCTTCTCGTCCTTCTTGGGCTCGTCCTTCTTCGGCTCCGGCTTGGCCTCGACGGCCTTCTCGTTGCCGTTCTTGAACGTCACCTTCACCTTCGACTCGCCGAGGGTCAGCACGTCACCCGAGGTGATCGCCTTCTCCTTCACCGACTCGTTGGCGACCTTGGTGCCCTCGGCCGAGCCGAGATCCATCACGATCAGCTTGCCGTCGGCGACCTTCACCATGCAGTGGAGGTTCGACACCTTGGGGTCCGCGACCTTGACGTTCGCCGAATCGCCGGAGCCAAGGATGACGCTCTCGAGCTCGGTGGTGGACTCGGAGATCTTGCCGTCAGGGCTGGTGATCTCGAAGATGACCTTGTTCGCCATGGGAACCTCGTGCAGCAGCTACGGTGGGTGAAGAGAGCAGCGGTGAGCGCCTCCCGCCCGGCCGGCGGAAAGGAACTCGGAGAAGACTCAGAGGTTGTCGACCGACTTCTGAAGCTCGGGGTTGAAGTTGTCGCGCACCTTGATGAGGGTGCGGAAGGTCGTCTTCTTCTTGCTCACCGAGTAGCTGCCCTCGGGCTTGGTGAGCTCGCCGTCGATGGCGACGTCGGTGAAGTCGATGACCGTCTTCTTGCGCGTCACCACCCGATCCGCCTCGCGAATCACCTTCTCTTCGGCGAACGAGGGAGCGGCGACGGCGACGACGGCGGCGAGGACGAGAAAACGCTTCATTGGTGCTGCCTCCATGCGCCCCTGTAGACAGCAGTGGCAGGGGTCAGGTTCCTGAAAAGTTGCCGGACACTAGGGGATCGACGAGTCGTTGTGAAGCCCACCTGGGAGCCGAAAAACCTCCAAGATGGAGACACCGCGCATTCTCAACTGGTGAGAATTACTTCTTCTCTTCGGCCTTGGGCGCGGGGGCCGGTGCTGGGGCGGGCGCTGGCGCTGGAGTGGTGCCGCTCGCGGGGGGCGTTCCGGTGGCGGGGGGCGCGTTCGGATCGGCCGGTGGCGTGCTGCCCTCGGCCGGGGCGTCCTTCTCGGCTTCCTTCTCGGCCTTGTCGAGCATCGAGGGGCCGGCCGGCGCGGTGGTCTTCGGCTTGTCCGCAGGGGGAGCGGCCTGCTGCTGCCCCGACTTCTGCATCGCGAGAATGCCCTTCACCTTGTTGTCGATGAGCTGCTGATCCTGCTGGCTGGTGCCGGGAATCGCCTTGCACTTCTCGAAGTAGCCGAGCGCCTTGTCCCAGCCCGCCTTGTCGGACGCGTAGGCCCAGGCCGCGCCGCAGAGCGCGTCGTTGTTGTCGGACTTGAGCGCGAGCACCTTCTCGAACGTCTCGCCCGCCTTGACGCCCTTCTTCCCGTCCTTGCCCTTCTGGCCGTCGAGCGACCAGGCGTAGGCGAGGAAGTTCTCGTAGCGGGTGGGATCGAGCTCGGTGGTGCGACCGAGCGACTTCTCGGCGGTGAGGTAGTCGCGGTACGAGAGCGCCATCGCGCCGATGTTGAAGAGGCTGGGCGCGAAGTCCTTGTTGAGGCTGACTGCCTTCTGGAACTGCGCCAGCGCGAGCCGCTTCTCGTCGAGCTTCAGGTAGATGAGCCCGAGGTTGTTGTAGACGCCCGGATCCTTGTCATCGAGCTTCTTGGCGTTGGCCGAGATGAACTCCGCGAGGCGGAAGTTGCCCTGATCGAAGTAGATGAGCGCCAGGTTCTTGTAGGCGTCTGGGTTGTCCTTGGTGCGGGAGAGCACGCGGCGCGCCGTCTCCTCGGCCTTGCCGTAGTTCTTCGCGAGCCGGTAGGCGACGGTGAGGTTGTTGTTGAGCTCGACGTCGAACTCGTTGTCCTTGAGCGCGCCCTCGTAGAGCGTGATCGCGTCCTGGAACTTGTCCTGGAGCCGGTAGACGCGGCCGAGGTTGAGCAGGGTCGGCTTGTGCTTCGGATCGATCTTGTTGGCGGCCTCGTAGTGCTTCTGGGCGTCGGTGAGGCGGCCCTGGCGCTCGGCGATGACACCGAGGTTGTACTGCGTCACCAGGCTGGTCGGCACCTTGTCGGCGACCTTGGTGAAGAGCGTCTTCGCCTCGTCGAGGTTGCCGGCGTCGAAGGCCTTCACCGCGGCGTCGAAGTTCTCCTTCACCGACGGGAGCTTCTGCACCGTGGGCGGAGGCGGAGGCGGCTTCTTGACCTCTTCTTCGACGGTCTTGCAGCCGGTGATGGCGACGATGGTGAGCAGCGAGAGCTTGAGCTTCATGGGTGTCGTCCTCGTCGAATTAGCGGCTGCCGGCGCCGGCGCCAGTGGCTGAAGCGCTCGGGGCGGGAGGGTTGGTTCCAGTTCCAGGAGCAGGCGTCGGCGCGGGAGCGACCTTCACCTCTTCTTGCTCGGTCGGCAGCGGTGCGTCGTTGGCGGGCGGCTGCTTCTCGAAGCCGCTGGTCACGAAGAACTCCGAGCCGCGGTAGGTGACGTCTCGAGTCTTGCCGTAGCTGCCGGGCTTGTACTTGTTGAGCTTGTCCTGAGCGAGGAGCGTCCACTCCGTGTACAGCGTCAGCTCGCTCGACTTGGCGAGCGCCTTCTCGAGCGCCTCGACCGCCTTCTCTTCGAGGGGGAAGACGTAGCGGTTCTCGATTTCGCCGCGGAACATGGCGAGCTGATCTTCGTCGAAGCCCTTCGGGTCTGGCAGGTCGACGAGGTTCTGGGAGAGATCGGAGTACAGGAGGCCGATTCGGGTGAGCGCCGCGATGCCGTAGTCGGGATTCCCGATGGTGAGCACCTCGGTGTAGCTCTTCTCGAGCTCGGTGAGCTGCTTCTGCTTGACCGGCAGGTCCTTCTTGAAGGTCGCGATCTGCTTCATCTTGAAGTTCACGTACGCGTTGAAGGTCGGCTCGAGCTGGAAGAACCGGGTGTGGGCGGCCGCGAGCATGGCGCGGTCGTTCTTCTTCTCGTCGTCCTTCAGCTTCGGGAAGGCGGTGGTGATGTCCTTGGCGAGCCGATCCATCGTGCCGTTGTCCTTGAGCTTCTGCGCGATGAGGAACTGGCGGTACTTGATGTCGAGCTTGCGCGGCTCGGTGACGCGCGGGTCCTTCGCGTAGGTGGTGAGGAAGGCGTCGTAGTGCTTGGTGGCCTCGGCGAGCTGGTTCGTCTTCTCCAGCACGAGCCCGATGTTGTAGGCGATGTCGGGCGCGTCCTTCTTGTCCTTGAAGCGGGCGACGTAGCGCTTGTACGCCGCGATCGCCTTGTCGAACTTGCCGACGCCCTCGTACCAGAAGCCGGTGTTGTACTGCGCGTCGGCGACCCAGTCGGCGGCGCTCTTCTTCTGGGCCTCACGCTCGGTCTCGAGCGCCTTGAGCTCGTCACCCGAGATCACCGTGCCGTCGGCCCACTTGGCGGGCGCCTTGGGCAGCTGGAAGGTGGTGACGACCTCGCTCTTCGGCAGGTCCTTCTTCGCGGCCTTGGCGGCCTTCTCGGCCTTCTCGCGGGCGTCCTTCTCGTCCTTGAGCAGCTGCTTGATGTTCTCGTAGCCGATCGCCTTGTCGCCGGTGGCGAGGTCGTAGGTGGCGATGAAGTTCTCGTACATCGCGGCCGACTTCTCGAAGGCGGCGACCTTCTCGTAGAAGAAGGCGAGGCCGTTCTTCACGCGGAGATCGAACATCGAGTTCGGGTATTCCTTGAGCACCCGCTCGCCGATCTCGATCGACTTGTCCTGCTCGTTGGCCTCGCGGGAGATCTCCATCGCGTACACCAGCGCGCGGGCGGCGTTGCGCGACTTGGGGAACTCCTTGACGAACTCGAGGAAGAGGTCGCGCGCCTTCTTCACGTCCTTTTCCTTCTTGTAGACGATCTCGTCGACGTACTTGTACTGCGAGCCCTCGACGACGTTGCCGACGCGGGACACGAAGTCGGGCTTGGCCTTCTTCATCAGCTTGTCGTTCGCCTTGAAGAGCCGGGCCAGCTTGTTCAGCTCGAGCCACTCTTCCTTCTCTTCGAGGACGCCCATCGAGAGGTCGGCGGCCTCGGCCGAGCGGCCTTCCTCGGGGTACTTGTTGATGATGTCACCGAAGCGGCGGGCGGCTTCGACGAAGTGGTTCTTGTCGTAGAAGATGACGGCGGCCTGGTAGGCGATGTCCACCTCTTCGGCCGTCTTCGGGTAGAGCTGGTTGTACTTGTCGCACGCGGCGATGAGGGCCTGCTCGAACTTGGTGATCGGCTTCTCCTCGAGCTCCTTGATCGTGCGCTTGGTGACCTTCTTGGACCGCTCGACCTTGTCCTTCTTCTTGTTCTCGTCGACCTTCGCCTCGTCCTTGATGTCGGACTTCTGGAGAACGCCGCGCTCGATCTTCACCAGCTTGTCGTAGGAGAGGATCGCGTTGTACGCGGCCGTCTGGCGGTACTTCTCCTGCGCGATCTCCTTGGCCTCGGGGCGGTTGGGGATCTTGAACGCGGTGACGACGTCGTACTGCTGCGCCGCCGGCTCCCACTCCTCGAGCGCCCAGAGGATCTCCGAGTAGTAGAAGCGCAGGTTGAAGGCGTAGTCGGAGACGAAGTTCTCGTCCTCCGACGATGCGAAGGCGTCGACGTACTGCTTGTAGATGTCGCGCGCGAGCCGGTAGGTGGCCACCGACTTCGTCTTCTGCGCCTCGTTGTGGTACTCGGTCACGCTGGTGCGCATCGCCTCTTCGGCGACGTTGAAGCCGTTGCGCAGCACGTCCTTCTTCGACTTGTTGGCTTCCCACCAGGTGCTGCCCGGGCGGTAGAGCTCGGCCAGCTTGCGGATCTCGGCCTTCACCTGATCGCGCTGGCGCAGCCCTTCGTACGACTTGATGACCGCCTGCTGGAAGTCGGGCGCCGACTCGGAGTTCGGGTTGTCGTTGAGGAGGTAACGGAACGACTTGATCGCGTTGTCGTGGTGACCAGCCTCCTGCAGCCCGTAGGCGAGCTTGCCGATGAGGTTGGTCTGCTTCTTCTTGCCGGCCTTCGCCTTGTAGTAGGCGATCGCGTCGTCGGCGCGGTTGAGCTGCACGAACATGCGCACCGAGTCCTGGAGCGCTTCGTTCTTCAGATCGGTGAAGACCTTGTCCTTGCCGCCCTTCTCCGCGAGATCGACCGTGTCCTGCAGCTTCTTGAGCGCCTTCTCGTGCTCGCCCGCGTTGAAGTCACACCAGGCCAGCTTGTAGAGCGCGTAGGACTTGATGCGCGGGTTCGACGTCGCGAACGCCTTCTCGAAGTAGCTGCGCGCCTTGTCGAGCACGTTGGCGACGTCGAAGTAGTGGTTGCCGAGCTGCACGTAGGTGTCGGGCACGAACTTCGAGCCCGGGTAGCTCTTGAGGAGTTCCTCGTAGCGCTTGACCGCCTGATCGCGCTTCTGGGTCTCGTAGAGGTTGTAGGCGAGGTTGAAGAGCACCTCGTCTTTGCGCTCGTACGACGGGTACTCGCGGAGGATCGTCTCGTAGAGCCGCATCGTCTCCGAGCGGTAGAGCTCGGACTCGCGGTGATCTTCCTTGGGCTCGCTCACCTTCTCGCCGCGGTTCTTCTTCTCGTCGGCGGCCTTCTGATCGTCGAAGAACTTGAGCATCTCGCGCCGGTACAGGTAGCGCGACTTGTCCCAGTAGAGCTCGGCGAGCTGGAAGAGGAGCTCGGACTTCTGCGGGTTGCCGTCTTCGATCTTCGGGATGATCTTCTTCGCCGACTCGATCTGCTCGTCGCGCTTCTTGTCGGCGACGGCCTCGCGCTCCACGTCCTCGGCCTTGATGGCGCCGCCGCGATCGTCGAGCTTCGCCGGGCCCTTTCGCTCCTCGGGCTTCTTGGCGTCGGCCTTCTTCGCGTCGCCGGGCTTGGCGTCCTTCTTCGGGTCGGCCTTGGCCGGCGCCTTCGCCCCACCCTTCGCCTGCGCGTTCGCGTCGAAAGAAGTGATGAGCAGCGCAGCAGCGACGAGGGTCAGCAGTCGGGAAAACAGCTTCATTTCGGCTCCGGGAAGGAGGACGACATAAAAACGGCGGGACCCTATACCAGGGGTTTGACCGAAAAAAAGGGCGCCGAGGTGACCCCTACGACGGGTCTCACCGAATGAGAACAGCGCACTTGGATCCGGTGCGCGAGGTGTGGGCCCTACCCTATCGGGCGTTCAGAGGAAGAACGCGAGACCGAGGTACAGGCCGAGGTTGTTCACCATGTCTGACGAGCGCTCCTTCGCGAGCGCGGCCGCCACGGGGGCGCTCGACGGCGTCACGAACGCCTCGGGACGACAGCCCCGGCTCACCGCAACCTCCGAGCGTGGGCGAGGCCCTCGTTGGGCAGCGGCGATCGCTTCGAGCTCGGAGCCAGTGCACCCGTTCACCGTGTCCACCTGCATGGCGTACGCGAGCTCCCGGACCTCGAGCCGAAGGGCGAGTCGCCCGAACTCGAGCCGCACCCCTGCCCCCACCAGCGCGGTCAAACGAGTTCCCGTGTCGCCGTACACGGGCCCCAGGGCGAACTCCTCTCCCGCAGTCCCCGGTGCAGCGAGGCGAACCCGTGTCGAGCCGACTCCGGCGCCGCCCTTCAGGAAGAACGACACCGTTCCCACCACCCCAGCGACGGTGCCGAAGTGCCCTTCGACCGGAACGACTTCGAAACCAGCGAGCACGCCCCACGCCCACAGCGATGACGCAGCCGGCTGAACGCCGAGCCGCGAGTTCGTCGCAAACTCTCGAGTGATCACCGACTCGGAGACGAACCAGTTCGCGCCGCCCGTCACGATCACGGCGAAGCCCTGTTGGATCTGGAGGCTCAGCTGGGCCGTGCTGCCCACCTGGGCGACGAACTTCCCGTTCGCCTGCACCACCGCAGGGTAGGCAACCAGCTCGAGGCGCTGGTCAGCCGCACCAGCATTGGCCGAAACGACGAGGGTGGCCCCGAGAAGAAGGCGCGTCATCGCCCTCCAACTCGGAAAACAGGCGAGCCCGCTGGCCCTAGTTCTTCCCGACAGGGCAGCCCTTCTTGAGCGTGTACTGGTAGTACCCGATCTCGTCGCGCCAGAACTCGCCCTGGAACCGCCAGTAGTTCCAGTTCTCCGCTGGCATGCCCGGGCGGTAGAGCGTCTGCTTGCGGAGCAGCGAGCCCTGATCGGCGCCGGACTCGGCGAACTCCTTCTCGGCCTTGGCGACCTCGAAGCGAATGATCTCGGCCTGGTCGGCGAAGCCCTTGATGGTGCGGTAGGCCTCCTGGAGGCGGTTCTTCGCGGTCTGACCGGCGACCTGCTCGAGGGTGCCCCGGTTCTGATCGAGGTAGGAGACGAGCTCGTTCGACAGCTTCGCCGACTTCCACGACTGAATGCCGTCGATCGTCGTCTTCTCCTGATCGATCTGCTTCAGCATCGCGAAGAGGCCGAGCATGCGCTCGTTCGAGCGGACCCAGTTCAGCACCGGCTTGGGCAGCTTGTCGCTGTCGTTCGTGTCGACGAGCTTGAAGTAGAACGAGTTGTCCTTGGCCTCGCCCTCGACGAGCGGCTTGAGCGCCTCCGCCATCGGCAGGTAGATGTTCTCGTACTGCACCAGCGCCGACTTCGACTCCTCGTACAGACAGGCGAAGTAATAGATGGTCGAGGTGAGCACCCACGACTCCGGCTGGAAGGCACCCGCGAACTGAGGCGCGTAGAGCGCCTGGAGCGAGCCCAACCCACCGCCGTAGTCGTCGTTCTGGAACCGGGCGAAGCCGTTCTCGAACAGCGACTGATCCCAGTACTTCGAGAAGCGGTTGATCTTCTCGTAGGCCTTCACCGACTTGTCGTAGTTGCCGAGCCCGTAGTGCACCCGACCGAGGCCGAGGTACGAGAGCTGCTGGATCTCGGCGAGGTCCATCATCTTCGCGCGCGGGTCGATCTTGAGGAGCTTCTCGAAGATCTCGACCGCCTCTTCCTGGTGCTTGCGCTTCTCGTCTTCGCTCGTCGCCGGGTAGCGGGGATCCGACAGCGCGATGCCCTGGAGGTAGAGCGACTTCGCGTAGACCTGGCTCGTGTCGGGCACCGCCTCGAGGAACTGCTTCGACTCGTCCAGCTTGCCCTTGCGGTGCGCGATGCGGCCGATGAGGTAGTTGATGCGTGAGAGCACCTCGAGCGGCAGCGTCGCCCAGGCCTCGGCGAACTTGTCGTACAGGTTGTTGAGCTGAGAGGGGATCAGGTAGTCGTCGTTGAGCTGCTCCTGCAACGTCACCAGCGCCTCGACGGCCTTGCCGTGGAACGGGTGCGACGGGCCAGCCTTCAAGATCGGCGAGTAGAAGACGAAGGCGGTGAACGGCAGGTTCTGCCGCTGGAACGAGCTCGCCAGGTAGTACTCGGCCTTGAGCTTGAGATCGTTGTCCGTCGTCGTGTTGTAGACGTCGTAGAAGAGGCGCGCGGAGTCTTCGAACGAGCCTCCGTTGTAGGCCGAGAGCGCCTTGTTGTAGGTGGCGAGATCCTGCGCCGACGCGAGGGTCGCGATGAGCAGAGCGGCGAGCGAGAGTGCGCGAGTCATGGGTGCTTTCACCGTCAGAAGATGAACGAGATGCCGGCGTAGAGGCCGACGTTGTTGAGCACGTCCGACGAGGGGTTCTTCACCAAGCCGAGCGCGAGCGGCACGTCGTTCGAGCGCTTGAGGCCCGTGTCCGGGTCGGTGCCGTCGAAGGTGTCGACGCGACAGCCGCTACCGACGTTCACCGAGGTGACAGGCTTCCCGCCACGAAGCGCCATGTCCATCGCGCTCAGATCCTCGCGGTTGCAGCCGTTCACCCGCTCGACACGCGCGGTGTAGACGACGTCGCGCACCTCGAGGCGGAAAGCGAAGCGGTTGCCAAGCTGGAGCCGGAAGCCTGCCCCGAGGCCGGCGTTGAAGCGGTAGCCGGTGTCACCGTAGGTCGCAGGCGAGATCGAACCATCAGGACGTGCACTCTCCGGCTTGAGCTGGTGACGGGTGGAACCGATGCCGGCGCCGCCGTTGAGCACGAAGGAGAACTGGGCGAGCGTGCCCTCGAAGAAGGCGAACTTGCCGTAGAACGGGGTCACCTCGACGCCGCCGAGCACGCCCCAGGTCCACAGGAGCGACGAGGCGGCCTGCGCTTCGACCCGCGCCTTGTCCACGAGCTCACCGTTGAGCGAGGACTCGGAGTTGAACCAGTTGCCACCGCCCGTCACCATGAACGCGAAGTTCTCCTGCAGGTGATAGGTCAGCTGCCCCATCGTGCCGAAGTGCTGGGTGAACTTGCCGTTCACCTGCATCGCCACCGGGTACAGCGTCACCTCGAAGCGGCCGGAGTCGGAGAAGCGCTTCTGCTCGACGATGTGCACGCCGACGTTCGGGTTGAAGAGCGGCGCGCCATTGACCAGCTTCATCTGATCGTCGCTGCCAACCGGTGCCGGGGTGGCGGCGGGCGTCGTCGTCGTCGCGGGCGGCGGAGTCGTCGTGCTCGCCGGCGGAGGCGTCGTTCCCTTGTTGTCGGTCGGCGTCGGCGTGGTGCTCGGCGGCGGCTCGTCTTCGTCGTCGTCGCTCGAGGTGCTGGGCTTCGGCGCCTGGGCGAGCAGCGTGGTGGTGAGCGTCGGGAGCGGAGCGGCGAGGCTCTGAGTCGCGAACGTGAGAGCGGCGAGGAGGAAGATCGTGCGCATGTTCGAGGAGCCTCTTTAGAAGACGAAGCTGTAGCCGAGGTCGATCTGGCTGATCGTGCTGATGCCCGCGTCGCGCGACTGCATGCCGCCCGCGGTCGGGTTGGCGGGGGTGATGTTGGCGCGATCGACGTTCACCCAGTAGCTATCGAGGAACGACCAGGTGCGCGCCTCGAGCCGAACCGCGTGCTTCTGGTGGACGAAGAAGCGGAAGCCGAGCGCGAGCGACACGATCGGGCTCACCTTCGTCTCGGTGAAGTACTGCCCACACGAGCTGCCCGTGCGCTGCAGACAGATGAGGATCGACTCGCGGTTGAAGAGCCCTGCCCCGCCACCCGCCCACAGGTAGAGCTGGAAGTGAACCGGCAGCTCGGCGAGCAGGTTGATCTTCCCGTAGATGGGCTGGAACCGAATGCCCGCCACGCCGTTGACGCCCATCTGCCAGAGATCGGAAAAGTCGTTGATGCGCGGCAAGCTCGCGCCCTGCGTCAGGAACGCGTCCTTCACCTGATCGGCGAGCGAGGTCTGGCGAGAGATCGCGTAGCCAGCGCGCACCTCGAGCGCGAACCACTCGGCGATGTTGTACCCGAACGACAGGTTCAGGTTGTAGTGATCGGTCAGCCGGGGCAGCAGGGTGATGCCGACGTTCGCGCCGACCTCGAACCGCTTCTCCACGAGGAAGAGGCGGTTTCGCACCGCGACCTTCTCGACGAGCTCAGCCTCGTCCTCCGCCGATTGAGCAAACGCAGCGCCGGCCACCATCGCCAGCATCAGCGCACTCACCTGAAACACGTTTCGAACGCTCATGGCACCTTTCTCAAGGACACGTGGTCTGGAAGTTGGCGAGCACGTCGTAGCAGACCTCGACGGTGCTCAAGGACTCGGGCACCGAGGTGCCCTCGAAGCGAACCATGTTGCGCAGGCCCGCGTTGTCGCAGAGGACGTACTGGGCGCCGTTGGCGGGCGCGTCGACTCGCACCGGCACCTTGCGCGCGCAGCGGCCCGAGCGGCAGAACTGATCGACCGGGCAGTTCCCGTCGACGGTGCACATCATCGAGTTGGGAGGCGAGACGAAGGCCTCGAGGCCCGTCGCGACACCAGCCATCGGCCGCACGTCGGGGCCGCGGGTGAGCCTGAACTCGCGGCGCAGCCCAGAGGCCGAGAAGCCGAGCGAGGCGAGCGCTCCAGAGAAGTCGTCCTGGCAGATGTTCACCGAGACGCCGCCCGTGTTCGCCGCGACCTGCACGTAGCGGCTGCCGTAGTACGCGATCTCGAAGCCGCCGTCGTTCACGCCCACGCCGCCGTCGGCGAGGGTGAAGGCGGTGGGGCAGCCCGCGTCTGGATCGCGCTGGTTGCGGCAGCAGCCGACGTGCGGGCTCGGGTCGCCGAACTGGGCGGGAACTCCGGAGTCGGGATCGATCGCGGTGATCGCCGCCACCGCGACGGCCTCGCCATTCCCGTAGCCTTTGTAGGTCTCGAAGAACCGGGTGAAGTAGTCGGTCGCGCCCCAGTTGCCCGCCGCGGTGAGGATGAGATCGTTCGCGCAGCGGCAGCCGGGGTCGGCCGTGCACACCGGCTGGCGGGTGAGCGGCGTGCAGGATGCGTCGTCTTCATCGGAGACGAACACCACGTAGAGCGCCGCCTCCGGCCGAACGAAACGAGTGACCGCGTCGGTGGAGAGGTTGAGCGGGTTGGTGAGCGCGAGGTACGCCGCGAGCAGCCCCCGCTCCTGCGGACTGCCTGAGGTGCCGACCTGCGCCATCTGGTTGAAGGCCATCACCGCCGTGGCCGTGTTGCCGCCGGTGTTGCAGGTGACGTTGCCGGCCATGTCGGGCGAGCAGGCGATGTGATCGTCGTGGAGGCCGCCCAGCATCCACTGGCGCAGCTTGCCGCGCGTCGCCGAGTCGTCGGTGTCGGTGGTGGTGACCGCGATGTGGAAGTCGATCGGGGGCATCGCCGCCACGAGCTGGTTGATGAAGCCCTGGAAGTTCGCCGCCAGCCGCGCCTGCTTGGGGCCCATCGAGCCGGAGGAGTCGACGACCCACAAGATGTCGACCTTCCGCACCGAGAGCTGGGTGTACGTGTCGCACTGGCGAGGCACGTTGACGCTGAAGTTGTCGGTCGCGCGCGTCGGGTCCTGCTCGACCGCGGGAGACTTCTCGTCGACGCTCGGAGTGCCGGGCACCACGACGAAGGACTCGATCACCCGCCGCGTTCGCTGGCGATCCTGACACGCAAAGCCGGCCAGGGCACCCAAGGCCATGACGGCGAGGAACCTGACAGCTGATGTGCGCATCGGTGTCGTCGAGGGTGCGCGGTGCTAGCACAGCCCTCGTGGGAATAAAGGGGCTTCACGCGAAGAACGCGTGGTCCTCAGATCGTGAGAAAGAGCCGGCGCGCGCATGGCCGAGTGACCTCACCCGTCCTGGAGCGCCGGTGGCAGGCACGCCTGCACCGAGCGGTTGTCGACGGTCGCGAGCATGTCGCAGATCCAGCCGGTGGGGCAGTCGGGGTCGCTCATGCAGGCCTGGGTGCACACCGGCCCAGAGTCCTTGCGAATGCAGAGGCCGCTCTCGCAGGCCGCGGGACCGAAGGTGCAGCTCGCGCCTGGGCCACCGCCGCCAGAGGGGAAGCAGATGTCGACCGTCTCCATGCTGTTGGCCGAGCGCTGCGCCTTGCGGCAGGCGAAGTTCTGGGGGCATTGGCCGTTGGTGCAGGTGACGCTGCAGACGCGCGCGGTGCCGAGATCGAGGCAGGTGCCCGACTGACAGGGAGGGCGGCCGGGCGTGCAGTCGTCTCCGAAGAGGCCTCCCAAGGGCGCGCAGACGCCGGTGCCGCTCGCCGGGCCGTTCCCCGATCGCTTCTCGGGCGAGCAGTCGTAGCCCTGCGCCGACGACTCACAGCAGCGGTAGCGGGTGTCGCCGCACTGCGAGTCCTGGGTGCAGGTGTTCGAGCAGAACGCGTTCACCCCGGCCTTGGCGCAGACGCCGGTGAGGCAGTCGAAGGCGCCGTTGCCGTTGCAGTCTTCTCCCAAGCGCTTGAGGCCGCCCTTGCACGAGCCGCGCTGAGGCATGCAGTACTTCCGCGTCGGCCCCGTCGTGTCCGTCACGTCCTTGCAGACGAAGCCGGTGCCGTAGGAGCGCACGCAGGCCGCGTCATCGGCACACGGCGTCGAGCAGAACGACTCGCCCTTGAACGGGCAGCTCGGGCAGTCGTTCACGATGCACCGGTTCTCGGTGAAGCCTCCGCGCCGGCAGTCGTCGTTGTTGCTGCAGGGAGAACACTGGCGACCGTCGAGCGCGGGCTGGCAGGTGCCCGCCTGGCAGAGCTTGCCGACTCCGCACTGGCTCGAGAGCTGGCCGAGATCGCGCGTGGGATCGCAGTAGCCCTTGCAGGTGTTGGAGTTCGGCACGCACTGGTAGGGGCCCTTGCCGTCCTCGGCCGCGGGTGACTTCAGGTTCACGCACGAGAAGCCCATCGGGCACTCGGGGTTCTGCGCGGCGTCGAGCGACTTGGGATCGCAGCCGGCCATCGGGCAGACGTTCTTCGCCGGGTTGCAGTCGCGCCCGCAGAACTGCTCTCCCGAGACGACGTTGCGCACGCAGAGATCGAACGGGCCTCCGCACTCGTCGTCGCCCTGGCAGGCGTCACAGAGCGCGCGGCCGGCGTTGCAGGTCTCGTTCGCTGGCACGCACTGTTTCACCAGCGCGTTGTCCTTCCCGGAGGGGATCTCGCGGCAGCTCATGCCCGAGGGACACGCGTCACCCGCGCCGCAGGGCCCGGTGCAGAACTGCTCGCCGGAGCCGATCGCCTTGAAGCACGCTCCGCCCATCGGGCATTGCGAGACGTCCTGGCAGGGAGAGCAGATCGATCGGCTCACCGCGATGTAGCAGTTGCCCGTCTCGGCGTTGCAGGTGTGGCCTGCCGGGCAGTCGACGTTCGTCTTGCAGCCCGACAGCTTCTTGCAGATCTTCCCGTAGCGGCCCGCGCCCTCGCAGATGAAGCCGTCGGCGCAGGAGTCGGTGCACTGGGCGGTGCAGAAGCCCGATTGATCGTCGAGCGCGATGCAGAGGCCGTCGCGGCAGATCGCGGCGGTGTCGCCAGGGGTGCACGGCTCGCCCATGTTGATGAGCACCGTGCGATCGGTCGAGCCGCACCCTGACGTCAGACTGAGCACGAGCGCGATGGCGCAGCTTCCAACCACAGAGCTTCCAACGCGCATCGATGCTCCTCTTGCCGGTCACCGGGCCTGACCGGCCGCTTTCCCTGCTCGAGGTTGCTTACTTCTTCTTCGAGTTCGCCGCGCGCATCTGCGGCTTGATGGCCGGCTTCACCACCACCATCGCCTCGTTGTGGCCGGCGACTCCGCCCTTGATGAGGAGGAGGTTCTTGTCGGCGATGACGTCGACGAGGGTGAGGTTCTGGGTGGTGACCTGCTCGACGCCGTAGTGACCGGGGAGCTTCTTGTTCGGGTACACGCGGCCTGGCGTCTTACGCTGACCGATGGCGCCGGGGTGCTTGCGGTACTCGTGGGTACCGTGCGTCTGGCCGAAGCCGCGGAAGCCCCAGCGCTTGACGACGCCCTGGTAGCCGCGGCCCTTGGTGATGCCAGTGACGTCGACGAGCTCGCCCTTCTTGAACAGCGCGTCGGCCTTCACCGGCTCGCCGATCTTGAAGTTGGCGAGATCGGCCGCGTCGACGCGGAACTCGCGAACGATGCGCTTGGCCTTCGCGCCGGCCTTCTTGAAGTTGCCGGCCTGCGCCTTGGTGAGGTGCTTCTCCTTGGCGTCCTTGAAGCCGAGGATGACGGCCGTGTACTGATCCTTCTCCTGGGTGCGGTGACCGACGACCTCGCACGAGCTGATGTCGATGACCGTCACCGGCACGACGTTGCCTTCCTCATTGAAGACCTGCGTCATGCCAACCTTCTTGCCGATGAGACCCTTCATGATGTGCCTTCGCCTTCTCTCGCACGTGGCGCCTGAGGGGGTCAGGCCAGAGGTGCGGTGATCTGCCTGGAAAAGCCCAAGCGGGGCGCGCGGATATCAGGCCACCCTCGGGAGCGCAAGCATCGGAGCAGCTGTCGGCACAACCGCACCAAATGCAGGGTCGCCTCGATCCAACTCCACGCGATCGCAGGAAGGTGTGGGCGATGCACCCCCGGCCTCGAAGGAGGTTCGTATGCACACGATCAACGACTTGATGACCCGCAACGTGAAGACGCTCCGGGAGGACGACAACCTGGGGCTCGCCTCGGCGGAGATGAGCCACCTGGCGCTCCGGCACCTGCCGGTCGTTCGGGAGGGGCGGCTGGTGGGCTTGGTGACCCACCGTGACGTGCTCAAGGCTGCGGCCGCCCGAGGAACTCGCCCGGCAGAGACGACGCTCGCTCGCGAGGTGATGATCCGCGAGCTGAAGGTCGTCTACCCCGAGACGCTCCTTCGGGAAGCGCTCGATTCGATGGTGGAGAACCGGTGGGGCTGTCTGCCGGTGGTGAAGAGCAAGACCGATCACACCCTGGTGGGCATCGTCACCGAGTTCGATCTCGTCCGTTATGCGCGAGAAGTGGTGCGCATGCTCGATCAGGAAGGCCGCTGGGGACCGACTGAGAACGTCCGCGCCTGAAGCGTAGTAGAGGGGCGGCGATGTCGCTCAGCCTCGCCCTGCCCCACGGAGGTCCTCGGCTCGTCGCTAACGCGCGCGTCGACGCGGCTCCGTCGGCCGCGGAGATCGAGACGGACGGTTCGCGGCTGCTCAACGTGTCCACCGATGACCTGCTCGGGCTCGCGGCCGATGCGCGGGTGAAGGAAGCGGCGACGAGTGCCCTCAAGCGGTTCGGGCTCGAGCTCCCGCGCTCCTCGACCATCGTCGGCCAGCTGGAGGGCCGGCTCGCGGCGAGGTTCCGGGCGGACGCGGCGGCGCTCGCTGATTCGGTGGGAACGGTGCTGCGGGCGATCGAGCACACCGAAGCCGATCGCTTCGTCGACGCTCGGCTGATGCGACGGCTCGGAGCGTCTGGCACCGCCTTCGCCTCCGTCGAGCAGCTCTCGATGCTGCTCGAAGCCTCACGCGCCGAGCATCGGGTGATCGTCGTCGACGGGGTGCGCATGTGGGAGGGCGATCTCGCTCCCCTGCCCCGGCTCTTCGAGGTGGCGCAGCGTCAGCATGTGCCGGTGGTGGTCATCGACGCGCTGGGGCCGGGCGCGCTGGGGAGCGGCGGCGGTGGCGTGCTCGATCACTTCGAGCTCGCCGGGCAGGCCGATCTGCTCGTCTGCACCTTGGGGCCGGGCAGCGTCGCGCTCGCGGGCATGCGGGCGGTCGTCGACGCCTTCATTCCCTTTCTCCCCGCTCGGATCGCGACGGCGACGACGGCGGGGGTGGTGAAGCGGCTCGAGCTGCTCGATGCGGAGGCCCACCGGAGAACCCGCGCGCTCGATCTCGCCGAGGCGCTCCAGGAGGCGCTGCGAGTCCACTCGTTCGATCCCGGCCCGTCGGTCACGCCGATCGTTCCGGTGTGGATGGGGGACGAAGGGCTCACCGATGGGTGGCTGCGGCAGCTGAGCGAGCTGGGGATCTTCTGTCGTGGGCTCCTCGACGGCCCGCGATCTCGGCTGATCCTCTCGCTCCCTGCGACGATGGTGGACGCTCAGGTTCGGCAGCTCATCGAGGCGCTGGAGAAGGTGGAGAAGAAGCTCGGCGCCCCGCCCGGCCTCGACGCCGAGGCCCCACGCGCCGCGACCATCGCTCGCCCGGGATCATTCGCGATCGCGACACCGTGTCATCCGCGGTGGTTGCCCGTCTCGGAAGCGCCAGCTCGTGGCCCGATCGATGACGGCCGCTCGGTGAAGGAGCGCGTGCTCGACACGGTCGAGACCCTCACCTGGCGGCTCGCCAGTGGGCAGTCGGGGCAGCTCCGTCGGCTCCCAGGAGCCGATGCGCTCCGGGCCTTGGTCGATCGAGCACGTCGGCGGTGATCAGCACTCGGCGCGTCTTGGTCGGCCTCGGGACTCAGCGCTCGAGCCGCCCCCGTTCTTCTTCGAGCCGCCGCCGTGCTTCCTCCCTGAGCGTCGAGCCGAGCAGCATGGTGCCGTGCCCTCGCTCGAGGATCGTCACTCGTTCGATCCCCCACGCGCGTTGCCACCGTTCCCGGGGAGCCGCCGGCGTCACCTGGTCGTGGGCAGCCGCGATCACCGAGATCGACTGCGCAGGGAGCGGCGCCGGAAACTGCGACAGCTCGAGGTTGGAGTAGAGCGTGCGCAGCCGATCCGCGACGCCAGCGCTGGCGAGCTGGGCGCGCACCGGCTCGAGCTCGGGACGATCGAAGAGCAGCGCGCTCCAGTCGACCAAGGGGATCATCGCGATCAGGAAGTCGAGCGGGGGCTGTCCGGCTGCGCTCTCGAAGCGCGCCGCGTTGAGCACCAGGTTCACCCCGAGCGAGCCACCGAAGACGCCGAGCTGCTTCACGTTCTTCGCGCGGAGGAGCCGAATGGTCTCTCGAAGGTCGGCGACGCCTTGTTGGATCACGCCGAGGTGATCGCTCAGCTCGGTCGCCAGCACCGCATCACCGCTCGCGAACCCGGCCGGACTCCGTTCGAGATGGTACGGGGGCACGAAGAAGACGACGTCGAAGCCGGCATCGATCGCGTCATGCAGCAGTGGACGCAGCAGCACCAACGCGAGCTCCGAGACGGCGAGCCCGGGCACCCAGAGCAAGACGGGGCGTTCCCCCCACTCGCCTCGCCGGTACACGTAGAGCCTCGCGTGATTCGACTCGACGCCGTGCAAGCTGACCTGGCTGCGGAAGGCGAGCTGCTCCTCGATGAGCTGGGGCCGCTGAAGCGACCGCGCCCCGATCGGGAGTCGCTCGACGAACACGGGCGGCGAGCGCGGAGTCGTCGATCGCTCGAGCGTCTCGGCGTCGGTGAACGGCCAGGCCTCGGCCCCAATGCGCCCTCGCTCGGCCGCGACCTGCGCCGTCCCCTTCAAGGCCCGCACGTCGACCGCTCGATGGAGGCCCGCACAGCCCGTCAGGAAGATCGCGAGCCAACGCACCACGGCGAGATGCACGCTGAGCCGCGGAGGATTCGGCACGTCTCAGCTCGCCGACGCCTGCGCACGGAACAGCCGCGGCTCGAGCCAGTTCGCGACGGAGGCGAACCGATCGGCGCTCATCACTTCCCCGAGGCGCCCGCGCTCCCGCTCGCCTCGGCCGGCGGCGGCTTCTCGAGCTGTTCCTTCTTCGCCTTGAGCGAGACGAGCAGGCCGTCGAAGCCCTTCTGGGCGATCACCTTGCGGAACTGATCCGAGTAGGTCGACACCAGCGACACGTCATCGGTGATCACGTCGTAGATCTTCCAGGTCGCCTTCGGATCGCCGCGGTACAGCTTGTAGCTGACGGGGAACTTGTCCTTCTCGGTCACCAGCGTCGCCGCGACGGTGGCCTCGTTGCCCTCGAGCTTCTCCCCCGCGTACTCGAACTTGGCGCCGCTCTTGCCATCACCGAGCGCCTTCTGGGCGTAGCTCGCGCGCAAGAGCCCCTTCATCGTCGCGCTGAACTCCTCCTGCTTCTTCTTGTCGAGCTTGCCCCACTCCTTCTGGCCCAACGCCCGCTTCGCCAGCTCTCCGAAGTCGATGTACGAGTCGGCGACGGTGGCGAGCTTCTCGATGGTGGCGTCGTTGCCGAGCACCTTCTGCACGTCGGCGTCGGCGGCTTTCACCAGCGCGAGCGGCCCCGGCGAGGCGGTGAGGATGGCGGCGGCGAACAGGCTCAGCACGATGGAGACCTCCGGAAGCGTCGGACCTTCGACTCCAAAGAGCAGATGCCATTCACCAGGGAAACGATCAACCTCGGGCTGTCACCGATCCGGTCGGGCGGCGGCGATCTGCTCGAGGAGGACTTCGACGAGCGAGGCGGTCACCGCGGCTCCGTCTCCGTGCACGGTCGCGTCGAGGCCGAACCGCGCGAGGTGATCGCGCAGCAACCTGGAGAGCCGGAGCGAGGGAACGAGCACGGCGACGAAGGAAGGCCCCCAAGACTCGAGCGCGCTGATCGCCTTCGCTTCGGTGTCCACCCAGAGGAGCTGAGCGTTCATGAAGAGCGCGTCTTCGAGTTGGATGAAGCGCGCGGGGCGGGGTTCGAGACAGAGCACGAGGGGAGGCGACATCGACTCTCAGGAGTACCCGATGGCGCACGCGAGGCGAGTTCCTTCCGTGAGACGCGCGACGGCGACTGCCCGTCGTCAGTCAGTCATCGCGGCGTGAGCGCGGGAGACGGGGGCGAGAGCGGCTGCGGGCGATCGAGCGGCACCTGGAGCAGCACCGGCTGCCCCGTCGCACGCGAGAGGTTCTTGAGGCCCACCTGCACGTCATGGAGCGCCTGGGCCCGCTGCGCCGACGATGAGGCGAGCGCGGTGAACGCCTCGACCAGATCGCGGGTGTCTCCGGTGCCGAGATCGAAGGCCGCGAACGCCGCCGTCGCCCAGCGCCGCGCCGCCTTCTCGGCGATCGTCTGCCGCTCGACTCGCTGCACGGCCGCGATCGTCTCGGAGTGGGCCTTCTCGATCTCGAGCCGCACCGCCGCACGGATCAGATCGCGTTGGGCCTTCATCTTGTCGAGCTCCGCCCGCGCCTGGGCGAGGAGCGCCGACTTCTGCGGAAAGTCCCAGGTGTACCGGGAGACGAGCGCGAGGCCGGCGCCGAGATCGTTGTAGGGATCGTACGCGAACGGAGATCGCTGCCTCGTCGCGCTCGTCGTCCACACCCAGCGGGCGAAGCCGGCGATCCCGAAGTCGGGGTAGTACATGCGCTCGCGAATGAGCACTTCCTGCTCGCGCGCGGCGACGCCGGCCTCGATGGCGCGGAGCTCTGGGCGGTGAACGAGGGCCTGCTCGAGCATCGACGCGGGCGCTTCCAGCTCGCCACGCGGCTCAGGCAGCGGAGCGGTCTCGATCTCGAGCACCTCGTCCTGCCCCGCCGCGATCAGCACTCGAATCGCCGAGAGCGCGAACGACTCGCCCTGCTTCGCCGCCGCCTTCTGCACCTCGGCCTGCTGGCGATAGAAGTCGAGCTTGTAGACGTCCATCTGGGTGACCTGCGCGCTGTCCTGCGAGCGCAGCCGCTCGAGCGTCGCCTTCGACTCGTCGAGGCGCTTCAAGGTGTCGTCGATGACGGTGACGCCGGCGCGCGCGAGGGTGAGGCCCCAGTAAGCCTGGGCGACTTGTTGTTCGGCTTCGTCGGCGGCGCGAGAGGCGAGCGCTTCTCCGGCCTCGACGCCCTTCGCGCCAGCGCGCTCGAGCGCGTCGAGCTTTCCGAAGGTGTAGATCGGCAAGAGCGCCTCCGCGCCGGCGCGGAACTGCACGCCCACCTGGCCGAAGTCCAAGTCGTACATGAGCGACGCCTTGGTCGACGGAGGGCCGCCGAGCGCGTCGTTGCGCGCCTCGGGCGTGGGACCGGCGACCGCGACGTAGGACTCCACGCGGGGAAACCAGGCCCACCGCGCCTCCTCGTACTTCGCGCGAAACCAGTCGAGCTGCGCCTGGCTCTCCTTCACGCGAAAGTCGTGCTTGCGCGCGCGCTCGATCAAGTCGGGGAGGGTCAGCGGCTGGCCGGCCTCGGCGATGGAACCTGCGAGAATCACGCTGAGGGTGAACAGACGCACGGGCGGCGGCCACGTAGCGCACACAGCCTTTGAATTGAAGCACCGTTCCCACGGTAAGGTGGCTGACATGTCCCGAACGCTCGTCGTCGCCGCGCTGTTCGCCTGCTCCGCGCTCGCTGAAGAGCCCAAGCCCAAGGAGCCGAAGCTCAAGGGATCGGTGAAGCAGTCGGCGCCGAAGATCAAGCTCGACCTCCCCACCTTCGGGACGATCCCCACCGGTGATGGAATGAAGAAGGTCGAGGAGAAGCCGGTCGCCGATCGGCCGACGACGACGGAGGGCCAGGCCTCGTACTCGATCGTCAGCGTGCAGCACGGCAAGGCGTTTCTCCGCACCCCGACCGGCGCCAAGCCGAGCGCGCCCTACTCGTCCGTCGCCGCCACCGGAGCGCCGCTGATGACCGAGAAGTTCTCCACGGTGATTCGGGTGAAGGCGCCCGACAAGAAGACGACGTCGATCGAGGTCGCGGTGCTCGACCCGCGCGGAGACACCGTGATGAGCGCGAACGGTCAGCTGAGCTTCAAGACCGAGGAGCAGGATTGGACCGTCGATTGGGATCCGACGGGGATTCGCACGGCCGGCGATTTTCAGGTGCTGGTGCGGATCGGTGGGAACCCGCTCGGCACCTTCCCGCTGAAGATCGAAGCGAAGTGATCGTGCCACCGCAGTCGTGAGTTCGTCGAAGCCGGCCGTGGTCTGCGGCCTGGGCTGATGATTCGTCGGAGCGGGACTTCAGCGGCAGTTGCTCCCGGAGCCGCGCGGAGCCTGCATCGAGCTTCTCAAGCGCCGCCACGCGTGAGATCCGGACACACCCAGCGGAACATCCACACGCCCGTCCGACCGCGCAGCCGACAGCACGAGCCGCACTGCGGCGCCACCCGCACGAGACGCATGACGCTGTGCACGCCCTGGGCTAAGGGGCGGTCCTCTCATCAAGGAGCCGCCCCTCATGGCCTACACCGATCGCGTGAAGCAGATCCTCTCCTGGTACCCGTCGGACACGCCGGGCGTCCTCACCAACCTCGCCCGCATGATGAACACCGGCACCCTCGCCGGCACCGGGAAGATGGTGATCCTCCCGGTCGATCAAGGCTTCGAGCACGGCCCGGTGCGCAGCTTCCAGCCGAACCCGGCCGGCTACGATCCCGACTACCACGCACAGCTCGCCATCGACTCCGGCTGCAACGCCTACGCGGCGCCGCTCGGCTTCCTCGAGGCCGTCGCCGGCAAGCTCCACGGCGAGATCCCGCTGATCCTCAAGCTCAACAACTCCGACACGCTCGCGAAGGTCGATGACCCGATGTCCGCGCTCACCGGCACCGTGAAGGACGCGGTGCGCCTCGGCTGCGTCGCGATCGGCTACACGATCTATCCCGGCTCGGGCGCGCGCAATCAGCAGTACCAAGACCTCCGCGATCTGATCGCCCAGGCGAAGGACGCTGGCCTGCCCACCGTGCTCTGGGCCTACCCGCGCGGCAACATGTCGAAGGACGGAGAGACCGCCGTCGACGTCGTCGCCTACGCAGCGCAGATCTCGGCCCAGCTCGGCGCCCACGTCATCAAGGTGAAGCCGCCCAAGGATCACCTCGAGCAGGCCGAGGCGAAGAAGGTCTTCGAGAAGTACTCCGTGCCCACCAAGACCATGGCCGATCGCGTGCGCCACGTCGTGCAGAGCGCCTTCAACGGCAAGCGCATCGTGATCTTCTCCGGCGGCGAGGCGAAGGACACGCCCGCGCTGCTCGAGGAGATCCGTGGCATCAAGGAAGGTGGCGGCTTCGGTTCGATCATGGGCCGCAACGCCTTCCAGCGGCCGCGCAGCGAGGCGCTCTCGCTCCTCAAGGACGTGATGAACGTCTTCAAGTCCTGAAGTCTCTTCCGTCGTCCCACGCAGTTCTTTTCCCGGAGTCCCCAACGTGAAGAACCTCCTGCTGTCGCTGTGCCTCGCCTCGAGCGTGGCCCTGGCGCAGGCTGGCAAGGCGCCCGAACCGCCGAAGCCGCCCGCCATGCCCAAGGGTGAGGAGCTCAACAAGACCCTCTACGCCTTCGGCGTGCTGCTCGCGAAGAACACCCCGGTCGGCATGGCGAACCTCAACGACGCCGAGCTGGCCGAGCTCAAGAAGGGCCTGATGGACGCGGCGATGAAGAAGCCGCTCACCGTCAACGCCATGGAGTTCGATGCGAAGGTGGGCCAGTTCCTCAAGCAGCGGCAGGAGGAGCGCGGCGCCAAGGAGAAGACCCGCGGCACCGAGTACGCCACCAAGATGGCGCAGGAGAAGGGCGCGCAGAAGACCGCGTCGGGCCTCATCTACATCGAGCAGACAGCCGGCTCCGGTGATCAGCCCGCCGCCTCCGACACGGTGAAGGTGCACTACAAGGGCACCCTCGTCGACGGCTCGGAGTTCGACAGCTCCTACAAGCGCGGCCAGCCCGCGGAGTTCCCGCTCGGCGGCGTGATCAAGTGCTGGACGGAAGGCGTCGCCAAGATGAAGACCGGCGGCAAGGCCAAGCTGATCTGCCCGCCCGAGATCGCCTACGGAGAGATGGGCCGGCCCTCCATTCCGCCCAACGCCACCCTCACCTTCGAGGTCGAGCTGATCGAGGTGAAGAAGGCGCCGCCCCCGATGAACATGCCGCCCCCCGGAGGTGCCCAATGAAGTTCGGACTCTCGCTGATCGGCGCCCTCGCCGCCTTCGCGCTCGTGCTCTCCGGCTGCCCCAACAAGGACGGCGGCGGCTCGGGTGGAACGACGACCGCCACTCCGACCAACCCGACGAACCCCACCAACGTTCAGGTGCCGCCGGTGAACCCGGCCGAGCTCCCGAAGCCGCCCCCGCCTCCCCCGCTCTCCGCGGAGGACGTGAACAAGGTGGCCTACGTGCTCGGCACCTTCGTCGCGCAGCGCACGCCGATCGCCGGCGCCGAACTGTCCGAGGCCGAGCTCGGTGAGGTGATGAAGGGTCTCTCCGACGCCGCCCAGGGCAAGGAGCTCGCGGTGAAGCTCGAGGACTACGGCCCCAAGGTCGATCAGCTCCTCCAGGCCAAGGCCGCCGAGCGCGCGACGAAGGCGAAGGCGCAGGCCGAGAAGGACATGGCGAAGTTCTCCAAGGAGAAGGGCGCCAAGAAGACTGCCTCGGGCCTCATCTACATCGAGCAGAAGGCCGGCACCGGCAGCCTCCCCAAGCCGGAAGACACCGTGAAGGTGCACTACAAGGGCACCCTGCTCGACGGCACCGAGTTCGACAGCTCGTACAAGCGCAACGAGCCGACCGAGTTCCCGCTCAACGGCGTGATCAAGTGCTGGACCGAAGGCGTGGGGATGATGAAGCCGGGTGGGAAGGCGAAGCTCGTCTGCCCGCCTGACATCGCGTACGGCGAGCGTGGTGCGCCTCCGACGATCCCCGGAAACTCGGTGCTCGTCTTCGAGGTGGAGCTGATCGAGGTGAAGCCGAAGCCGGCCGCTCCTCCGGGCATGCCGCCAGGCCACCCGTAAGCGGATTGGTGGTTCGAGGTCTCGGGGCGTTCACTTCTTCGGGAGTGAGCGCCCCTGCTCTTTTCTGCCCCTGCGCGGCGACGGGCGGCAGAGACGGAGAAGCCGTACCGCACATCTCCACAGCGCGACGCACTGGCTTCTCGCTTCACCCGCTCCAATGACCGAGGGACGGGCGAGGGCTGTGAGGCATCACGGCTTCTGGCCTTCTGCTGCGAGGCGCAGTGCGCGAGTGGTGGCCAACTCGTGCTGCCTCCATATTTTGGACGACGAGGTCGCAGTGGACGCAACTGGAGCGTCGAGGCGCGGAGTGACGAGCGCCACTTGACGCGAGAGACTGACGCGCTCCCCCGAGTGTCTTGCCGGCAAGGTGGTGCGCGTGTTGCAACCATCGAGCGACCGAGACTGAGGAGCAGAAATGACTTTGACATTCTCGAGATGGGTCTTGGCTGTGACCGCCGCAAGCGCTCTGGCGAATTGCGGGCCGAGCGGGAGCGGCCCCGACGCTGGCACGGCGGGCGGCTCGACAGCGGGCGGCTCGACGGCGGGCGGCTCGACGGCGGGCGGCTCGACGGCGGGAGGCTCGACAGCGGGCGGCTCGACAGCGGGCGGCTCGACGGCGGGCGGCTCGACAGCGGGCGGCTCGACAGCGGGCGGCTCGACAGCCGGCGGCTCGACGGCAGTCG